>DATCDN010000095.1:0-20356 GCA_036510675.1 Allostellaceae bacterium | reverse complement strand
AAATCCGTAATGCCTCACCCAAGCCGTTCCGCTGGACAAAATCCGCCGACGATATCTTGGCATCGATCAACCGCTTCTGCCGTCGAACACTCGACACCAACGCAAACCGTGCATAGGAACTTCAGAATCGGGACACTAGCGTGACCTGATCAGCGCCGACTCGACGCCAAGATCGTGGCGGCAAGGACGATGTCGTTCGGCCGATCGGCGATCGCCTGGCGCCGGCCCCCACCCAACCCTCCCCCGCCCGCGGGGGAGGGCTAAGAACAGAAACTCATTTAAGCCCTCCCCCGTTTACGGGGGAGGGTTGGGTGGGGGCCGACGCGGAGGAATGCTTGCTGCCTGGGTTGCCCTGCTCATCCGCGCGGCGCCGGCGAACCCATCAATAGAAGCGCGGAATCGGTCCGTTGTGCGGCGTCATCCGATCGGCGAGGTCGAACATCAGTTCGTCGATATAGCACCAGCCCCAGCCCTCCGGCGGATCATAGCCTTCAATGATCGGGTGGTGCGTTGCGTGGAAATGCTTGGTCGCATGCTGGTTCGTCGAATCGTCGCAACAGCCGACATGGCCACAGGTCCGGCAGAGACGCAGATGAACCCATTCGTCGCCGCTCTTCAGGCATTCCTCGCAGCCGAGGGCGCTGGGGGTGACATCGCGGATTCCGGCCATATGGGTGCAATGCGTGGACACGGATCGCGCCTCCGTTGGAATTTTCCCGACCCGGCAAGCCTATTCCATTCGTCCGAGAATGTCCCCAATCCTCGATATTCGCGGCGACTCTGACTTCAAACGGGCGGCGCGCGCGCTTACATTCATCATCGCCATGAACACCGACGCATCCCAGCCGATCCGGCTCGACGATTATCGCCCGCCCGCCTTTCTGATCGACGAGGTGAGCCTCGATTTCGATCTTGACCCGCACGCGACGCGCGTCAAGGCGCGGCTCACTGTCCGACGCAACGGCAACCACGCCGAGCCGCTGCGGCTCAACGGTGAGCGGCTGACGCCGATCGCCATCGCGATCGACGGGCGCCGTCTCGGCCCCGCCGAATACACGATCGACGACGAATTTCTGACCGTGTCGGGGGTCCCCGATGCGTTCACGCTAGAGACCGAGGTCGAGATCGATCCCGCCGCCAACACCGAATTGAGCGGCCTTTATTTGTCGGCGGGCCGGTTCTGCACCCAGTGCGAGGCCGAGGGCTTTCGCCGGATCACCTGGTTCCCCGACCGGCCGGACGTGCTCGCCCGCTATACCGTGCGCGTCGCCGCGCCGCGCGCGCTCCACCACCTTCTGTCCAACGGCAATCTGGTGGAATCGGGCGAGTTGCCCGATGGGCGGCATGTCGCGGTGTGGCGCGATCCCTTCCCCAAGCCTTGCTATCTCTTTGCCCTGGTGGCCGGCGAACTCGACGTGCTGGGCGACCGGTTCACCACCATGAGCGGCCGCGACGTGACGTTGCGCATCTTCGTCGATCCCGGCATGGCGCCACGCGCCGCCTATGCCATGGACAGCCTGAAACGCGCGATGCGCTGGGACGAGACGGCATTCGAGCGCGAATACGATCTCGATCTCTTCATGATTGTCGCGGTGCGCGATTTCAATTTCGGGGCGATGGAGAATAAGGGCCTCAACATCTTCAATTCATCCGTCCTGCTGGCCGACCCCGCGACCGCGACCGATGCCGACTATGAGCGCATCGAGACCGTGGTCGCGCACGAGTATTTTCACAATTGGACCGGCGACCGGATCACCTGCCGCGACTGGTTCCAGCTTTGCCTGAAGGAAGGGCTGACGGTGTTCCGCGACCGTGCCTTCTCGGCCGATCAGCGCGGTCACGCCGTGCAGCGCATCAAGGACGTGAAGGCGCTGCGCGCGCGCCAATTCGCCGAGGATGCCGGGCCGCTGGCGCATCCGGTGCGGCCATCGAGCTATCTGAAGATCGACAATTTCTATACCGCGACGATCTATGAAAAAGGCGCGGAGGTGATCCGGATGCTGTCCATCCTGCTGGGCGAACAGAATTTCCGCGCCGGGATGGATTTGTATTTCGAGCGCTGGGACGGCCATGCCACCACGGTCGAAGCCTTCATCGCGTGTTTCGCCGACGCGTCGGGGCGCGATTTGACCGATTTTTTTGCCTGGTACGAGCAAGCCGGCACCCCGCGCCTCGACATCACCGCGCGCTATGACGAGGCGGCGCGCGCGCTCGACCTGACGCTACGCCAGTCCACCGCGCCGACCCAGGGCCAGCCGGTGAAGCGCGCACTGCCGATCCCGATCGCGTTCGGCCTGCTCGACGAGGAGGGCCGCGCGCTGCGCGACACCGAGATGATCGTGCTCGACACGCCGGAGCGGCACGTTCGTCTCGATGGCATCGAGCGCGCCCCCGTGCTCTCGGCGCTGCGCGGCTTTTCCGCCCCGGTCAACCTCGTGACGGATGCGCCGGCCAAGGACGGCTATGTGCTGCTGGCCGCCGATCCCGACCTGTTCAATCGCTGGGAGGCCGGCCAGACCCTCGCCCGCGACCTCATCCTCGCGCACGCGCGCGGCAACCCCGACGAGCTGGGCGAGGAGCGTTTCGCCGAGGCGGCGGGCCGCGCCCTCGCCGACCAGTCCGCCGCGCCGGCGTTCAAGGCGCTGTTGCTGACCCTGCCGTCGGAATCCGATCTGGCGCTGGCCTGGAACGGCGCCGATCCCGCCGCGATCCACGATGCCCGCGAGGCACTGCGGCGGCGCATGGCGACGCACCTCGACGAGACGCTCGGTCATATCATCGGCGCGGCGCGGGAGACCGGCGCCTATTCCGCCGGCGCCGAGGCGGCGGGGAAGCGCGCGTTGCGCAACGCCGCGCTGGACCTGTTGGCGGCCGACCCGACCGCGCGCAATCGCGAGCGCGCGCGGCGCCATTTCCAGGCGGCCGACAATATGACCGACGCCATCGCCGGCCTCGGCGCGCTGATGCTGCTCGGCGGCGCGGAAGCCGAGGCGGCGCTCGCCGCGTTCCACGACCGATGGCAGGACGAGCCGCTGGTGGTCGACAAATGGTTCGCCATCCAGGCGCGCGACCCGCGCGAAGGGACGCTACAGCGCGTGATCGCCCTGACCGCGCATCCGGCGTTCGATGCGAAAAACCCGAACCGGCTGCGGGCCTTGGTACAGACCTTCGCCGGTGCCAATCCGGTCCGGTTCCATGATCCAAGCGGCGCCGGCTATCGTTTCCTCGCCGATCAAATCCTGACCGTCGATGCCATCAATCCGAACACCGCCGCGCGGCTGGTTCAGCCGTTGAGCGATTGGGCGCGCTATGATCCGGCGCTGGGCCGGCTGATGCGCCAACAGCTTGCGCGCATCGCCGCGACGCCCGGCCTGTCGAAGAATGTCGCCGAACTCGTCACGCGCTCGCTGGAGGCGGACCGTCGTTGATACTTTCCCGCTCCCCTTCAGGAACCAACGCGACGCCGCCGCCATTGGTGATATGCGCCGGCGCGGCGCCGACGCGAACGCAGGGGAAGCGATATGAGTGAGGCAACCAGGATGCCAGGCGTTCTCAAGGACGCCTACGATTCCGCCAGCCGAAAATCGCGCGCCGCGCGGGGCCGGGTGGACGATGCCGGCCAGGGCATGTCGAGCATGCTCCACGAGCTTGCCAATGCCACGCGCGACCAAATCCGAAGCAACCCGCACCGGGCACTGGCGATCGCGCTGGGCGTCGGTTTCTTTTACGGCCTGACCCGCCCGCACCGGCGGTAAGGCGACGACGGGCCGCGCCGCCCGTCAATGATGCTTGAAATATTGCACGGCGCGCTCGTGCTTTTCCGCCGCCGCGCGGCTGGTGAACGTGCCGAGATTGCGCCGCTTGCCGGTCTTGGGATTGAGCTTGCGCGAATAGAGCCGGTATTCGCCCGATTTCAATTTCCGAATCATGGTTGCTCCCTCGATCGAGTCTCCTGCTCTTACCAATGATCGGCGGACGCGGCGCGTTCCAACCCTCTTGACCCCGATTGCGGTTGATGCATCCTCTGCCCAATTGTTTGTCAGGCAACGTATCGCCGCTTCTTTCGGTCCGGGGAATTTCCATGCTCGATGTCGCGAAGAATAAACTGATCACCCAGGTTGGCCCCGGCACGCCGATGGGCGAGCTGTTGCGCCGCTATTGGCACCCGATCGCCGGGGCCTCCGAGTTCGACGAGACGACCCGCGTCAAGCCGGTGCGGATCATGGGCGAGGATTTGGTGCTCTATAAGGATTTGAACGGCACCTACGGCCTCATCGATCGCCATTGCTGTCATCGCCGCGCCGATCTTTCCTATGGCTTCGTCGAGGAATGCGGCCTGCGCTGCAATTATCATGGCTGGCTCTATGACGAAAAAGGCGCCTGCATCGCCCAGCCCTATGAGGACACGGCGCACCCCAACGCCAACATGAAGGATCGCATCAAGATCAAGGCTTACAAGGTGCGGGAGCATGTCGGCATGCTGTGGGCCTATATGGGGCCGGAGCCGGCGCCGCTGGTGCCGAATTGGGAGCCGTTCACCTGGAAGAACGGCTTCGTCCAGATCGTCACCGCCGAGATTCCGTGCAACTGGTTCCAGTGCCAGGAAAACTCCATCGACCCGGTGCATTTCGAGTGGACGCACCTGAATTGGAGCAAGCGGCTGCACAATCAGCTCGGCCCCTATTCGCCGCGCCACATGAAGGTCGATTTCGAGGAATTCGAGTACGGTCTGACCTATAAGCGCATCACCGAGATCACCAACGAGACCGACCCGCTTTGGACCATCGGCCGCGTCTGCTTATGGCCGAACGCGCTCTATACCGGCGAGCATGTCGAGTGGCGCGTGCCGATCGACGATGAGAATACGTTCAGTATCACCTGGTCGTTCGTGCGCGTGCCGAAGGAGCGCGAGCCCTATGTCCAGAACCGCATTCCGACCTGGAAGGGCCCGATCAAGGACGAGCGTACCGGGCGCTGGATCACCACGCATGTCATGAACCAGGATTTCATCGCCTGGGTCGGGCAAGGGGCCATCGCCGATCGCGAGAACGAACATCTCGGCGCCAGCGATAAGGGCGTCGCGATGATGCGGCGGCAATTCTTCGCCGATCTCGAGGCGATGAAGGACGGCAAGGACCCGAAGGGGCTAGTGCGCGACCCGAAGGTCAACGCGTGCGTGCCCCTGCCGATCGCGTTCAAGGAAAATTACGTCAACGGGCTGACCGCCGCCGAGATGGTGAAGCATCCGGTGTTCTCCGGGCTGCTACGCGGCTATGTCTTTCAAACTGGCCAGCCTGAGGAAGTCCGCCGCGCCTTCGTCGATGCCATGGGCGTCGATCTTGAAAGCGGCGGCGCCGTCCCAACCGCCAACTTCCTCGCGCGCGGCGACGAGCAGACGCGGAATAGTCAGTAGGGTTGCGTGCTTCGAGACGCGCGCGGTGCGCGCTCCTCAGCATGAGGAAAATTAATGCGGGATCAAACCGCGTAAAATTATTTCCTCAGCCTGAGGAGCGGTCCGTGAGGACCGCGTCTCGAAGGCCGCCGATCGCAACTCAGTCGAGCTTCAGCGCGTCGCCGCTCAAATCCTCGGCGCGCTCGACCTTGATCAGGACGGCGAAGCCCTTCTTGTCGGGGTCGCGGTCTTTTTCCGGCTTGATCAGCTTGTCCCAGACCTGGTCATAGATCGGGCCAGATTTGTAGATCTTCGCGATGCCATAGAACCGCGCGACCGCCCCCTTGGGCAGGATGGTGGCGCGCAGATCGGGCTTGCGGAAGAATACCGTGACCTTGCTGCCGTCCTTGAGATTGTCGGTGGTGGTGCCCTGACCACGCTCCCACAGCGCGAAATGCTCGTCATCGAAGACCATGGTGCTGCCGCGCATCGTCACCTGCGCGAAGCCGTTGGATAGAACCGTCGCGATCTGCGGGACGTTCGCGGGAAAGGCGGTGTTGATGTGTTCCTGCAATGCGGTCGGAATTTTTGCCATTCTGAGTTCCTCAAAGTTGTCAGTTGTCAGTCTTCAGTTGTCAGTAATCCGGCTGTCGATCGACAACTGAAAACTGACAACTGAAAACTTTCCTTAGAATGCGCTTTTGATGACGCCGCCCTCGACGCGCAAGCTCGCGCCGTGGGTGCCCGATGCGGCCGGGCTGCAGACATAGACCACCATGTTCGCCACCTCTTCCGTCGAGGTAAAGCGCCAGATCAGCGAGGTCTGGCGCCGCTTCTCGATCCATTCCTTCGCGATTTCCTCGCGCGGCTTGCCGAGGCGCTTGGCCATGTTGTCAAAGACTTCGCTCAAGGTCGGGCCGGGCAGCACCGAATTCACCGTGACGCCGGTGCCGACCAGCGTTTCGGCGACGCCGCGCGCCAGCGCAATGACGCCGGCCTTCGCCACGCCATAGGGGATCATCTCGGGCGGAATCTGCACCCCCGATTCGCTGGAGATATAGACGATGCGGCCCCAATTCTTGTCGCGCATCTTCGGCAGATAATGCTGGGTCATGCGCACCGCGCTGACGACATTGACCTCGAAGACGGTGTGCCAGTCGGCATCGGCGAGCTGGTCGAACGGCTTCATCACGCCGCCGAGGCCGCCGAGATTGTTGACCAGCACATCGACCGCCGGCAGCGCCGCGATCACCGCGCGCGCGCCCTCGGCGGTGGCGAGATCGCCGGCGATGCCATTGACCCGCGCCTTCGGCACGGCTTCCCTGATTTTAGCCAGCGCCGCGTCGACCCGGGCCTGGGTACGGCCATTGACCCAGACCAGCGCGCCCTCCTTCGCCAGCCCCTCGGCAATGGCGTAGCCGATGCCGGCGGTCGAGGCCGTCACCAGCGCGGTCTTGTCGGCGAGATCGAGATTCATGCGGCTCCCTTAAGTGATTTACGACGCCGCGCGCCGTGGCGCAGGCGCTTCCTCGTCCTCTTTCCGCCGCTCCTGCGCGATCACCGGGCGGCGATCGACGCTGGGCTGATAGTAACGGGTGTAGCGATGGATAACCTCGGGAAACGCCTCGGCATCCGAATCCTTGGCGGCTTCGAACGCGGTAAAGCCGGCGCGCAGCATGAACAGGAACTGGTCGCGCAGCACTTGGCCCGTGGCGCGCAGCTCGCCGCGATATTTGTAGCGCTGGCGCAAGAGCCGCGCCTGGCTATAGGCGCGGCCGTCGCGAAAGCTGGGAAACACCAGCGCGATCGTCGCGAGCCGGTCGAGATAGGGCGCGAGATCGGCGACGGTGCGGCTGTTCGGCCAGATCACGCCCAGCGGCGCGTTGCGCGTCGCCAGCGCGCCAGCCTCGGCAAGATAGCGCTTGGCCGACAACAGGGCCGGCACGCCGTCCGGGATCGGCGCTTCGTCGCCCACGCGCTGAAACTCATCGGCGACGATCTTGCCGCCTCTAACGAACGGCATAGACCCGTTCCTTGAAGGGTTGAATGCCGAGCCGCTTCACCGTGTCGACGAAGATTTCGTCGGGCCGCTCGCGCAGCTCGATATAGGCGGCGACGATGTCCTCGACAACGTCGGGCACCTTGTCGAACGGTACGGCCGGGCCGATCAGCGTGCCCAGCCGCGCATTCTCGTCGGCGGTGCCGCCCAGCGTGATCTGATAGAATTCCTGGCCCTGTTTCTCGACGCCCAGAATGCCGATATGGCCGATGTGATGATGGCCGCAGGCATTGATGCAGCCCGAGATGTTGATATGCAGCCGGCCGATATTGCGCTGAAGATCGAGATCGCGGAACCGCCGCGTAATCTCCATCGCGATCGGGATCGAGCGTGCATTGGCGAGGCTGCAATAATCGAGGCCGGGGCACGCGATGATATCGGTGATGAGATTGACGTTGGTCAGGGCCAAGCCGGCCGCATCGAGCTTGCGCCACAGCGTGAAGAGATCGCGCTGGCGCACGCTGGGCAAGCACAGATTCTGCTCATGCCCGTTGCGAATCTCGCCATAGCCATGGCGTTCGGCGAGATCGGCGATCGCCTCCATATGCTCGGCGGTGCAATCGCCGCCGGTCAAGCCGACCGGCTTCAGCGAAATCGTGACGATGGCGTGACCCGGCATTCGATGGGCATCGACGCAGTTTAAGTACCAAGTCTTGAAGTCGGGATTCTTCAGCGCCGCCAGCAGCTCCGGCGGGTCGTCGGCCAGCGTCTCGAAATCGGGATAGGTGAAGCGCTCGGCGATTTCCGCCACCAGCGTGTCGTCGAGCACCGGCGCGTAATCCTTGGCGGCGGCAAACTCGCGCTCCACCTCGTCGCGGAATTTCTCGACGCCGAGATCGTGGACCAGAATCTTGATGCGCGCCTTCCAGACATTGTCGCGCCGGCCATATTGGTTGTAGACGCGCAGGACCGCCTCGATATAGCCGAGCAAATCCTCGCGCCGGCAAAACGGCCGGATGGTCTCGGCGAGATAGGGCGTGCGGCCCAGCCCGCCGCCAACCCCAACTTCGAAGCCGATTTCGCCATCGGAACCGCGTCGCAGCCACAAGGCGATATCGTGCATCTTGACCGCCGCGCGGTCGTGCGTCGCGCCGGTGATGCCGATCTTGAATTTGCGCGGCAGAAACGAAAATTCGGGATGGAGGGTGAAATGCTGGCGTAAAATCTCGGCATAGACGCGCGGGTCGGCGATCTCGTCGCGCGCCGCGCCCGCCCACTGGTCGGTCGAGATATTGCGCACGCAATTGCCGCTGGTCTGCATGCCGTGCAGCCCGACGCTGGCGAGGTCGGCGACCGCGTTGGGCAATTGCTCCAGCTTGATCCAGTGGAACTGGATGTTCTGGCGCGTGGTGAAATGGCCATAGCCGCGATCGTAATGCCGCGCGATATGCGCCAGCATCCGCAGCTTCCTCGCCGACAGCGTGCCATAGGGGATCGAGATGCGCAGCATGTAGGCATGAAGCTGCAGATAGGTGCCGTTCATCAGCCGCAGCGGCCGGAACTCTTCCTCGGTCAGTTCGCCCGACATGCGGCGCTTGATCTGCTCGCTGAATTCGGCCACCCGCTCGTTGAGCAAGGTCTGGTCGAACGAATCATAGACATACATGGAAAAGCCTCACGTTTCGGCGGGGACCCGGGGCAGATCGAAGGTCGGACCGGAGCAGCGAATGCGTTCGCGCAGATTGCCGGGCAAGATGGCGTGGTCGTCCGTCAGCTCCACCGGCGCCGGATAGGGGCCGACCGCGACGGTGCCCTCGGCGGCCGCATCGCGCAACAGCGCCTTCGCCTCGCCCTCGGTGCTGACCACCACCGCGTCGGCGAGCCGGGTGCTCCAGCCGCCGGCGGCGGTGCGATAAATCACCGCGCCGTCCCGCAGCCGGTTGGCGGTAATCACCACCAAGCCCTCGATACGCAGTTTCTGGTCGAGCGGCGATGTCATGCCATATCCATACTGAAGTGACCGCCGG
Organism: Allostellaceae bacterium; assembly: GCA_036510675.1. Lineage (GTDB taxonomy): Bacteria > Pseudomonadota > Alphaproteobacteria > ATCC43930 > CGMCC-115725 > JAATGI01. The sequence goes on along the minus strand of DATCDN010000095.1, from coordinate 10,938 downwards.
ACACCACGCCCCGCGATCATGCGTTTAATTTAGCTGATATTACCCAATTTTCAAGTGAAATAACTTAATTATACAAATAGATACAGTTATTTAGGCATTTCTGCCTCGATCACCGAACGGTCGAGGTCTCTTAGAATGAACACCAGTCGCGAACGCCGATCGTCATCGGGCCAGCGCGCCAGCGTCACCGGCGGGTGCTGCAAATAATGCACGCCGTGCACCGCGACCGGCGCGTCGCGCCCAACAATGTTCAGCAAGCCCTTGATGCGCAATACATCCTCGCCATGTCGGCCGGAGATATGCTCCAGCCAGATCATGGTATCCTCGAAGTTCAGCGGCTTATCGAAGGTATAGCAAAAGGCATGGATGCGATCATCATGCCGGTTGCGATCGAGTGCCTCGTGATCATGATCGTGATCGTGCTCGCCGTGGAACGCATGCGCCTCCTGGTCGATCCAGTCCCGCACCTCCGAGATCTTGTCGTCCAGTTCGAAGCCGGCGCCGCCGAACAGCCGGTCGGGGGCGAGGCCGGCGGGTCCCGCCTCGAACAGCGGCGCGCCCGGATTGAGCGCGCGCAGCCGCGCGGTCAGGGCGGCGATGTCCGCCGCCGGCGCCAGATCGATCTTCGACAGCACCAGCCGGTCGGCGACCGCGACCTGCTTCACCGCCTCGCGATGCTCGTTCAGCGTCCGCACGCCATGAAGTGCGTCGACCATGGTCACCACCGGGCCGATGCGGAACATCTCCATCATCCCGACATCGTAGATCAGGCCCTGGAGAATGGGCGCCGGGTCGGCCAGGCCCGTGGTCTCGACCAGGACGCGGCGGAACGGTGGAATCTCGCCTTTCTCGCGGCGATAGGCGAGATTGTCCAGCGTCTCTAGCAACTCGCCGCGCACCGTGCAGCAGAGACACCCCGAGGCCATCAGGATGACATCGTCCGAAGCCTTCTCCATCAGCGCATGGTCGAGCCCGATCTCGCCGAACTCGTTGACGATGACGGCGGTCTCGTCCATCGCCGGATCGCGCAGCACGCGATTGAGCAGCGTCGTCTTGCCGCTGCCGAGAAAGCCGGTCAGCACCGATACCGGCAGGCGGTTTTCCAATCCATCCATCGTCCCATCCTCGCGGGTTTTCCCGGCGTCAATCGCGGGCTTGCCCCGTCCGCTGCTTCACATTAAGAACTATCATAGGATTTGGGAAGAAGCCGCGAATCGGCTCGCCAAAAAAGCCCACAGGGAGATTGGAATGCGAAAAATTCTCGGGATCGCCGTCGCCGCCGCGCTGGTCGTCATCGCGGGTGGAGCCCGCGCGGACGAGCCGCCGCTGAAGATCGGCGTCATCATGACCTATTCGGGTCCCCAGGCGACCTATGGCCATCAGGCCGATATCGGCATCGCTGCCTATCTCAAGGCCCATGGCGATACCATCGCCGGCCGCAAGCTAGTGTTCATCCGCAAGGACGATACCGGCCTCGCGCCCGATGTCTCGAAGCGCGTGACACAGGAACTGGCGGTGCGCGACAAGGTCGATATCATTCTCGGTGGCTGCTGGTCGCCCAACGCGCTGGCGTCCGCGCCGATCGTGACCCAGGCCAAGATTCCGTTCTTCATCATCGTCGCCGCCACCGACGGCATTCCGGCGAAGTCGCCCTATATGGTCCGGGTAAGTTCGCCGATCAGCGTCCCGGTCTATACCATGGGCAAATGGGCGGCGGGGAAGATGGGCTGGAAAGAGGGCTATAGCGCCGTCGCCGACTATGTTCTCGGCACCGCCGGCGCCAAGGCGTTCCGCAAGGGCATGGAAGAGGGCGGCGGCAAGATCGTCGGCGAGGTTCGTATCCCGGTCAGCAATCCCGACTTCACGCCCTATGTTCAGCGCATCAAGCAGGTCCATCCCAAGGTGGTGCAATTGTTCCTGCCCGCGGGCTCGCTCGCCGAGGGTTTCGTCAAGGCCTATCACGATATCGGGCTGGCGAAGGACGGCATCAACCTGATCAGCGGCCCGCTCAGCGAGACCCAGCCGACCGAAACGCTGGGCGACTATGTCGACGGCGTCTATACCGCTGGCAATTGGGTCGAGGACAATAAGAGCCCGGCGAACCAGGAGTTCATCAAGGCGATCCACGAGACCGCGGGTCCCAACACCCCGCCGGGCTTTGTCGCGATGGATATCTGGGACGCGCTCAATATCACCCGCCAGGTGGTCGAGGCGCAAAAGGGCAAGTTCGACCCCGACAAGATGATGGCGCTGATGCGCGGCCATCAATTCACCAGCCCGCGCGGGCCGATCGCCTTCGACGAGCATGGCGAGATCGTGCAGAACATCTATCTGCGCCAGGCCGTGAAGGTCGGCGACAAGATGACGATGCGCGACATCGATACCCTGCCGATGGTCAAGGCGCCCAACCTGACCCAGTGACGCTATCGGCGCGGCCGCGCGACAAACGCCAGCGCGGCCGCGCCCCTTTCCCGCAGAGTAGTCCCTAGTGCTCGCCCTCTTCCAAGGCCTGGTTCAAGTCCTGTTTGACGGGATTGCGTTCGGCATGCTGCTGTTCGTGATGTCGGTCGGGCTGTCGATCACGCTCGGCATGATGCGCTTCGCCAACCTGGCGCATGGCGTGTTCGCGATGCTGGGCGGCTACATCACCGCGACGCTGATGCATCGCGCCGGCCTGCCGTTTCTGGCCACCCTGCCCTTCGCCTTCATTCTGGTCGCGATCGGCAGCGTGTTTCTCGAACGCTTCGTCTATCGCCGCATGTACACGGCGAAAGAGCTCGACCAGGTGCTGCTGACGATCGGCATCGTCTATATGTCGATCGCCGCCGCCGCCTATATCTGGGGGCCGGAGCCGGTGGCCTTCGCGCTGCCGGACTATCTCACCGTCTATCGCCACATTGGCTGGTTCAGCTTCAGCACGTATGGCGCCGTGCTGCTGGCGTTCGGCACGGTCATCACCATCGTGATCTTCTATGGGCTGGAGCGCACCCGCTTCGGCGCCATGATCCGCGCGGCGGTCGATGACCGGCGCGTCGCCTTGGGCGTCGGCATCGATGTCAACCGCGTCTTCGCCATCACCTTCGCCATCGGCAGCGGCCTGGCCGGGCTGGGCGGCGCGCTCGGCATCAACCAGCTCGGCCTCGACCCCAGCTTTCCCATCGAATATCTGGTGTTCTTCCTGATCGTGGTCAGCATCGGCGGCGGCGGCACGGTGAAGGGCGCCCTCGTCGCCGCGCTGCTGCTCGGCCTGTGCGACACCGCTGGCAAATATTATGTGCCGCAGACCGGCGCCTTCATCATCTATGTGGTGATGCTGCTGGTCATGCTGTGGCGCCCGAACGGGCTGTTCGGCCGCGCATGACCGCCGATCAGCGCGCCGGCGCGCCCACCCCTGTCCCGATCGCCGACACCGCCGTCGCCGATTTTCGCGCGCGGGCGCGCTGGCAATGGTACGAGCCGATCTTCTGGCTCGGCGCCATCGCCTGGTATTTCCTGTTCCCGACCTATCTGCCGCTGGGCACGCAGATTCTATGCGCGGCGCTGTTCGCGCTGTCGCTCGACCTGATTCTCGGCTATGGCGGCATCGTCTCGCTGGGCCATACCACGTTTTTCGGCGTCGGCGCCTATACCGCCGGCCTCCTCGCCAAGAATGGCTGGGGCGAGCCGGTCACCTGCCTCTTGGCCGCCGCCGCCGCCGCCGCGATCGTGGGCTGGGTGTGCAGCTTCGTCATCGTGCGGGTGCAGGGCGTGGCGCTGCTGCTGGTGACGCTGGGCATCAACCTCGTGCTCTACGAGGTCGCCAACAAGGCCTATACCATCACCGGCGGCGCCGATGGCCTGCAGGGCATCGCCTTCAAACCGCTGTTCGGCGCCTTCGATTACGACATTTACGGCCGCGTCTCCTACATCTACACGCTGGCGGTAGTGTTTCTGATGTTCCTGGTGGCGCGGCGCATCGTCTATTCGCCGTTCGGCCTGGCGCTGAAGGGCATGCGCGAGAATTGGAAACGCATGCCGGCGCTGGGCGCCGCGCTGCGCCGCCACGGCGCCCTGATCTTCGTTCTCTCCGCCGCGATCGCCGGCGTGGCGGGCGCCCTCCTCGCCGAATCGGTGCAGTTCGTGGCGCTGGATTCGCTGGGGCCGCAACGCTCGATCGATGTCCTCACCATGCTGATCGTCGGCGGCACCGGCGTGCTCTATGGCAGCTTCGTCGGCGCCACCGTCTATATGGTGGCGCGCGATCAGCTCGCCGACATCAACCCGGCCTATTGGTATTTCTGGATCGGGCTGATGCTGGTGGTGGTCGTGCTGTTCACCCGCAACGGCGTGGTCGGCGCGCTGTCCGATCTGTGGGATTGGCTGCGGCGCAAGCGGCACCGCAGGGGCCCCGCATGACGGCGCCGGCCTTGGCGACAATGGGGCTGACCAAGAATTTCGGCGCCCTCAAGGTGACGCAGGATGTCCGGTTCGAGCTGCCAGCCGGCGGCCGCCACGCGCTGATCGGGCCCAATGGCGCCGGCAAGACCACTTTCATCAACCTGCTGACTGGAATGCTCTCGCCGGATTCCGGCAGCATCGCGCTCGACGGCAAGACCATTACCGGGCTGCCGCCGCAGGCGCGGGTGAAGCGCGGGCTGGCGCGGACCTATCAGATCAACACGCTCTTTCCCGACCTGACGCCGCTCGAGGCGGTGACGCTGGCAATGTGCGAGCGCCGCGGCCTGTCGCGGCAATGGTTCATGCCGCTGGCGCGCCGCAAGGCGGTGATCGACGAGGCCCATGCGCTGCTGGTGCAGCTCGGCATCGGCGAGCAGGCGCGCCGCCTGACACGGCACCTCGCCTATGGCCATCAGCGCGTGCTGGAAATCGCGCTGGCGCTCGCCACCCGCCCGCATGTGCTGCTGCTGGACGAGCCGGCGGCCGGCGTGCCGGCGCAGGAAAGCGGCATCCTCTATGAGGTGATTTCCGCGCTGCCGACGGAGATCGCGGTCCTGTTCATCGAGCACGATATGGATCTGGTGTTCCGCTTCGCCAGCCGGATCACGGTGCTGGTGTCGGGGCGCGTGCTGTGCGAAGGGCCGCCGGCGCAGATCGCCGACGACCCCGAGGTTCGCGCCGTCTATCTCGGCACCGCCGTCCATGGCTGAGCCGCTGCTGGAGGTCGCGGGCGTGCGCGCGGGCTATGGCGATGCCGTGGTCATCGACGATATCGGCTTTTCTCTGGGCCAAGGCGAATCGCTCGCCGTGCTCGGCCGTAACGGCATGGGCAAGACCACGCTGATCTTGACCCTGATGGGCGCGACCCGGTTGATGGGCGGGCAAATGTCGCTGCGCGGCACGCGGTTCGAGCGCCTGCCCTCCAACCGCCGCGTCGCGCTCGGCCTGGGCTGGGCGCCGCAGGAGCGCGGCATCTTCGCCTCGCTGACGGTCGAGGAAAATCTGCTGGTGGCGGCGCGGCCCGGACCGTGGAATGCCACGCGGCTTCTCGACATGTTCCCGTCGCTGGCACAGCGGCGGCGCAATTTCGGCAATCAGCTATCGGGCGGCGAACAGCAGATGCTGGCGATCGCGCGGGCGCTGATGACCAACCCGGCGCTGCTGCTGCTCGACGAGCCGCTCGAGGGCCTGGCGCCGATCATCATCGAGGAGCTGACCGCCACCATCCGGCGGCTCGCCGACGAGGGCGTCGGCTTCATCCTGGTGGAACAGCACACCCAGTTGGCGCTCGGCCTTGCCCGCCGGACCATCATCCTGGAGCGCGGCCGCATCGTGTTCGAGGGCGACAGCCGCGGCCTGATCGACGATCCGGCGCTGCTGGTGCGCTTCGTCGGCCTGCGCGGCGAGCGCAGCTTGATCACGCAGCCGTGACGAAAGACTGTTTCGCGAAAAACGGTTAAGGCTATAAGAAGGCGGCAAGAAAAGCGGGGGAGACGTTTTGTCCGATATTCTGCAGACTTGGGCGGCGCTGACCTTCAACGGCATCTCGTTCGGCATGATCCTGTTCCTGATCTCCTCCGGGCTGACCGTGACGCTGGGGGTGATGCGGCTGGTCAACCTGGCCCATTGCGGGTTCGCCATGATCGGCGGCTACTTCGCGATGGCGGCGGTCGATTATCTGGGGTTCGGCTTGCTGGCCTCGTTGCCGGTCGCGATCGTCGGCACCATGATCGTCGCGGCGGTGATCGAGCGCACGCTGTTCCGCTGGGTCTATGGCGTCACCGAGCTGAGCCAGATCCTGATGACCATCGGGCTGGCCTTCGTCATGGTCGCGCTGTGCAATATCATCTTCGGGCCGCTGCTCCACGCGCTGCCGATCCCGGGCTGGCTGACCGGCAATCTCGATGTCGCCGGCGTGGTGGTTTCGACCTACCGCTGTTTCCTGATCGTGGTCGCGGGCCTGATCGCGATCGGCATCTGGTATGTGGTGGAGGGCACGGATTTCGGCGCCAGGCTGCGCGCGTCGGTCGATAATCCGCGCATGGCGCGGTGTGCCGGCATCAACGTGCGGCGCATCTTCTCCTTCACTTTCACGGTGGGCTGCGGCCTCGCCGCGGTCGGCGGCGTGCTCGGCTCGCAGATGCTGCCGATCGAGCCGTTCTACGCGCTGAATTATCTCATTCTGGTACTGATCGTGGTCGCGACCGGCGGGCTCGGCAGTCTCAAGGGATCGTTCACGGCGGCCCTCATCATCGGCGTCATCGACACTTGGGGCCGGTATATCCTGCCCAGCGGCGGCGGCTTCGTGATGTACGCGATCGTGCTGGTCGTCTTATTGGCGCGGCCGCAAGGCCTGTTCGCGAGGGCATGAGCATGACGACGATTCCCTCCGACCGCCCGATCGCCGCGTCCCTTCGCGGCGCCTTCACGGCGCATCGCCTCAACTGGATGGATGTCGGCATCTGGGTGGTGGCGATTGGCGCCTATTTCGTGGTGCCGACCTATCTGTCGCTCGGCACCACCGTGCTGATCATGATCCTGTTCACGCTGTCGCTCGACCTCGCGGTCGGCTATGGCGGCATCGACACGCTGGGCCAGGGCGCGTTCTTCGGCGTCGGCGGTTACGCCTCCGCCTATTGGGCGCTGAACGTCACGGGTGAGCCGATATCGGGCCTCGTCGTCGGCGCGGTCGCGGCGGCGATCCTCGGCATCATCACCGGCCCGATCATCCTGCGCGCGCGCGGCCTGACGCTGATCATGCTGACGCTTGCCATCACCTCGATGCTCGAGGAATTCGCGGTCACTGCCAAATCGATCACCGGCGGCGACGATGGCCTGACCGGCTATCACATCCTGCCGGTGCTCGGCCTGTTCCGGTTCGACATCTATTTCCGCACCGCTTATTTCTATGCCCTGATCGTGCTGGCGATCGCGTTCGTGATCGCGCGCATCGTGGTCAATTCGCCGTTCGGGCTGACGGTGCGCGGCATTCGCGAAAACCCGGTGCGCATGCGGCTGCTGGGCGTGCCGATCCGCACCCGCCTGATCGGTCTCTATACGCTGTCGGGGGCGATGGCGGGGGTCGCCGGCGCCCTCTCGGCGCAGGTCACGGGATTGATCGGCACCGACACGCTGACCTTCCTGGTTTCCGGCAACGCGCTGATCAGTCTGATCCTCGGCGGGTTCGGCCGGCTCTACGGCGCTTTCCTGGGCGCCGCCCTGTTCTATATTTTCTCCGACCGGGCGGCGGCGATCGATCCGTTCCACTGGCTCCTGGGCTTGGGCATTCTGCTGATCCTGGCGGTGCGCTTCATGCCGAACGGGCTGATCGGCCTGACCGAGCAATTCCAATTGTTCCGGGACCGGCGCGGCGGTCGGGGCCTCGACCGGAGCGGGCCATGAGCGACAGCGCCCTCGCCGCCGGGCCGCCGGCCCTCGAAATCACCGGCCTTCATAAGCATTTCGGCGCGCTGAAGGTGACGCAGGGCGTCAGCCTGACGCTGCAAGCCGGGGCGCGCCATGCGCTGATCGGCCCCAACGGCGCCGGTAAGACGACGCTGGTCAACCAGATCACCGGCGTGCTGAAGCCCGATTCCGGCTCGATCCGCCTGTTCGGCACCGAGATCACCGGCGCCACCCCCGAGCGGCGCGTGGCGCTGGGCGTGGTGCGCACCTTTCAGATCATCTCGCTGTTCCTGCGCCTGACCGTCGCCGAGAATATCGGCCTCGCCATCGCGGCCCAGCTCTCACTCGACGCCAAGCCGTGGGGCAGTCTGCGCGACGACGACCGCGTGGTCGAGGCGGTTCGCGACCAGCTTGAGCGGCTCGATCTCTTAGGCGTCGCGCAGCGCAAGGTCAGCGAACTGGGCTATGGTCAGCGCCGCCTCGTCGAGATCGCGCTGGCGCTGGCGCTGAAACCCAAGGTGTTGCTGCTGGACGAGCCCGCCGCCGGTGTCTCGTCGCGCGACTTGGGCATGCTGCTGGAAATTCTGTCGCGGCTGCCGGCCGACATCGCGGTACTGGTCATTGAGCATGATATGAGCCTGGTGTTCCGGTTCGCCCAACGCATCACCGTGCTGGTCGGCGGCGCGCTGCTGGTCGAGGGCACGGTCGACGAGGTGCGCGCCAATCAGCAGGTGCGCGATGTCTATCTGGGGCGGCGCGGCGATGTCTGATCTTCTTCAGGTCGAAAATGTCACGGCCGGGTATGCCGGCAATGTTGTGCTGGAGCAAGTGTCGCTGACGCTGCCGGCGAATTCGTCGACCGCGCTGCTCGGCCGCAACGGCGTCGGCAAGACCACCCTCCTCGCCACCATCATGGGCCTGACGCGGATCGAGACCGGGCGCGTCGCCTTCGATGGCGCCGATCTCGGCAAGGTGCAGACCCACAGCCGCGCCGCGCTCGGCATCGGCTATGTGCCGCAGGAGCGCGAGATTTTTCCCTCGCTCACCGTGCACGAGAACCTCAAGGTGGCGGTGCGCGCCGGCGAATGGACCACCGACCGCATCTACGATCTTTTCAAGCCGTTGAGCGAGCGGCGCGCCAATTTCGGCAACCAGCTATCGGGCGGCGAACAGCAGATGCTGGCGGTCGGCCGCGCGCTGGTCAGCAATCCGAAACTGCTGCTACTGGACGAGCCGTTCGAGGGGCTGGCGCCGGTCATCGTCGATCAGATGGTGGACGCGCTGGAAAACATCCGGCGCACCTCGTCGCTCGCCATGATCCTGGTGGAGCATCATGCCGAAATCGCGCTGCAATTCGCGGCCGGCGCGGTGGTGCTGGATCGCGGCCGCGTCGCCTGGAGCGGCAGCGCCGCGGAGTTGCGCGACAATCCGGAAAAGCTCGGCACCCTCATCGGCCTTGAGGAAGCGGCCGCGCATTAGGTTCAGTAACGGGACTCTACGTCCTCCCCGCACCATGGCCGAGCTAACCCCTTACTCTGGCTTTCGGTAAACGCAATAGTTTCGGCGATCACGTCGGCGGCGCCCCCTGAGAATGCCATTTGTTCTTTGGGAATCGGACGATTCACCGATGTCCCATATCGAAATCGAAAACATCCACGAGGCCCCGAACAAGAACGTCGCAGCGGTTTGCAAATCGCTGAAGCAGAAAATTTGGCCTCGCAGTTCACGACATGACGCGAACCCATCCTGTCGATTTAAATGCGACCGCAAAAACCGGAGTGTGTGCGGTAGGTCGCCGACTTAGCTTGGCGAAAGGTTATCGAATTGACTTCGTAACCGAGATCGCCAACCGGAAAATCGAAAGGGAATTCGTATGAATAAGGAAAACGACAACAAGGCCATCGTCGGTCGGTGGTTCACCGAATTTTGGGGCGAGACCTGCAACCTAGCCGTCGTCGATGCCGCCGCGGCCCCGGATATGCTGCTGAAATACTCGCTTCACGAACCGCGCAGGGGCCGCGACGACATTAAGGCTTTCATGACCGACTTCCGCGCGGCGTTCCCCGATCTGAAGTTCTGGGGGACCGCCGACCTGATCGCCGAAGGTGATTATGTCGTCGGTCAGTGGGAAGGCGGCGGGACGCACACCGGCCCGGCCTTCGGCGATTTCCTCATGGGATCGCTGCCTGCCGCGAGCGGCCGGAAGATGCATTTCACCGGCACCACGGTGTTGCGTTTGCAAAACGGCAAGATCGCCGAAGAAATCGGTCTCGACGACGGCGTCACGGCGCTCGCCCAACTCGGCCTCATCAAGAAGGTCGGTTGATCGAGAACGACCTTTTCCCTTGTTCAGGGGCCGTCGCTTCCGATCTCGAAAGAGGCTCGCATGTTTTTCATGCGAGCCTCTTTGTGACTCGCGCACCGGAGCACAATTCAATTTTGCGGCCGTCCAGGGTTGCGGAACCAATTTGAAAGCAAGCATCGGAGCGCAGTGCGAAGCGCCTCGCCAAACGCCGTTTGTGTGGAGAGAGAGATGAGTGAGAGAATCCGCTATGCCTGGGGCCAGAGTTCCCTCGGCGACTTCATCGCGGCGATCTCGAATGAGGGCCTTGTGGCTTTCGAGTTCGCCGAACGCGGCGCGGCCGCGCCTAGCGCGCTTCGCGCGCGATTCGCGAATGCGGTCATCGGGCATGACGAAATTGGTCTGACCGATATCGTCGGAAAGCTTATCGATGTTGTCGAAGGTCCCGGTCTCGATCCCCGAATCCCGCTCGACATGCGTGGTTCCGACTATCAGAAAAAAGTTTGGAATGCACTGCGTCTTATTCCGGCCGGGCAGACAATTAACTACGGCGTGATCGCGGCGGAGATGGGTGCTCCGCACGATGCGAGGGATGTAACCGACGCGATCGCCAACAATACAATCGCGATTCTCATTCCCTGCCATCGGGTAGTGGATCGTGCCCCCGTGCGTGGTGTAGGATCGGGTATCCTGAGCAGCGTTGGCTGCTTGATCATGCTGCCACTGTTGGCAGGCTGACGAGAGGATCATCGCTCAGAGGAGCGATGGTTTCCAGGCTCATGTAGCGGGCGCGC
>DATCDN010000094.1:0-35248 GCA_036510675.1 Allostellaceae bacterium | reverse complement strand
CTGGATGTAGGCCCGCATCTTCGGCGTGGTCGCCGCGTTGGCATGCAACTTCACCAGCATCGGCGTCCCTCCAGCCAAGCAATGCCAGACAATACACCAATTCGCTCCAGCCAACCTTCCGGGACCAAACACGAAGGCCGGTATCCATCGAGCCGTTGCACGATGGGTCCCCGGCCTGCGCCGGGACGGTGACTTTCTTCTTGGCGCCTTGGCGTCTTGGCGGTTCAATCTCCACCTTTTTTCTTCAGAGCTGGCCGGGTTTATCTGGACAGGTTTCGCGGCTGGATAAGTGGATTCCCTGCTGGTTTGCGTTGTGGCGCCCCGAAAACGGCGGCGAAATTCACGCTGCCGCCATCTGTGGCAGATAATCGGGCCCGAACACCCGGCCGCCCCAATTATATCGAACGCTATTGCGCCGTCATCGCGCCATCGACGATCAGCGAATGGCCGGCCATGTAGGAGGCGTCGTCGGAACAGAGGAACAGCACCGCCTTTGCCTGTTCCGACGGGTCGGCCCAGCGGCCGATCGGGTGCAGCGCCTTGACGTGCTCCTCGACGCCCGGCTCCTGAAACCAGTTTTTCAGCATCGGCGTCGCGGTGCCGCCGGGCACAGCGCGTTGATGCGGATGCCCTGCGCGATATATTCCAGCGCCGCCACCTTGGTGATGCCGATGACCCCATGCTTGGCCGCGCAATAGGCGCCGAGACCCGGGTTGCCGACGATGCCGCCCACCGACGCGGTGTTGACGATGGCGCCCTTGCCGGCCTTCAGCATCGCCGGAATCTCGTGCTTCATGGAGAAGAACACGCCGTTGAGGTTGACGGCGATGACCTCGTTCCACGACGCTTCCTCGATATCGGCGGTGAGATAGCCATGGCGCTCGATGCCGGCATTGTTGAAGGCGATATCGAGGCCGCCATGCGCCGCGACAGCGGCTTCAACCATCGCGCGGCAATCGGCCGCCTTGCTGACATCGGCCTTGAAGAACAGCGCGGTGCCGCCGGCGTCGCGGATGGTTTTCGCGGTTGCCGCGCCATCCTGGTCGCTGCGATCGACCACGGTAACGCGGCCGCCCTCGGCGCCGAAGGCCAGTGCCGCGGCGCGGCCGATGCCCGAGGCGGCCCCTGTCACCAGAACCGATTTGCCCGCGAAACGTTTGGCCATGCTTTCCTCGCCTATACTATTTTTGCTATTTGGTTATCATAATGAAAAGTCTCGGCGAATTCACGATTGACCTGTTGGCCCTCGATGAGGAGAAGAGAAGCATATGCAATCGCACTTCAGGTTGATTGTGCTCGTCGCGACACTTGCCGCCCTCAGTGTCGATACAGCGAGAGCTGACGATATGACATTACAGTTCAAATTCACGTCACGGAACCGATGTTCGGCGATTTCGCCAGCCTTCAACCTCAGTGGTGTGCCGCAAAATACGAAACAGCTTCGGTTTAAGATGGAGGACTTTCAAGCGCCCAACTTCAACCACGGTGGCGGGACTGTCGCATACGCTGGCCAGTCGGCGATCCCTGAAGGAGCCTTGAAGAGTTTCTATGGTCCATGTCCGCCTCAGGGCGTTCATCGCTATCAGATCACCGTCGATGCAATTGATTATGCTGGTGCTGTGCTGGCGGCGACCAAGACAGTCGAGCCCTGCTGCTCTTTTTGAGTCAGACCATTTCACGGTAACGCGGCTGCCCTCGGCGCCGAAGGCCAGCGCCGCGGCGCGGCCGATACCCGACGCGGCCCTGTCACCAGAACGGCAAACTCGCGGAGGAAACCATGCCCGATTCAGTCGCCGAGACCTATCGGCCGGTGAGCGAATCGCTCGCCTATGTGTTTCGCGAATATGGCCGCACCGACATCCATATCGGCCCCGAGGATGCGGAATCGCCGTGGGTCGAACTGCTGCCCGGCGTCAATATCCGCCATCTGCAATTCGATGTCCGGCGCAATGCCTGGACCAGCATCATCTGGGTCCAGCAGGGTGGCATGATCGGCCGCCACCGCCATCGCGGCGCGGTCGACGGCTATGTCGTCGAGGGCAGCTGGAAATATCTCGAATATGATTGGGTCGCGACCGTCGGCAGCTTCATTCATGAGAGCCCGGGCGTGATCCACACGCTCTATTCCGAGCACGGCATGAAGACGCTGTTCACGCTGTGCGGGCCGCTCGAATTCTACGACGATGACGACAATCTCGTGCTGGTCCACGACGCGTTCTATCTGATCGACAATTACGTCCAGCACTGCAAGGCGAACAACCTGCCCATCAACCCCAAGCTGTTTCTCTAATCGGAGGCACGACATGGCTGACAATAAGGCGCTGGCGCTGGAGTATCTGCGGCTTCTGGAGAAGGGCGATTTCGATGCCGCCTTCGGCATGTTCGCGCCCGATGGCAAGGTCTCGGTGATGGGCCGATCGAGCTCGGTCGGCGATTTCGCCAAGGTGGTGCGCGAATTCCGCGGCATGGTGGTCGGCGACATGACCCTGAAGCCGACCGGCGCGGTCGCCGAGGGCGATAAGGTCGCGGTCGAGGTCACCGGCGGCGCCGACATGCAACAGGGCGTGCGCTACGACAATGAGTATCACTTCCTGTTCGAGTTCCGCGGCGGCAAGATCGCGCATCTCAAGGAATACATGGACACCGCCAAGGCCCAGGCGACCTGGGACGCGCTGGGCAAGGCGCCGCCGGAACGGGAATGGAAGTGAGTTGTCGGTCGTCAGTTTTCAGTTGTCAGTGAGGCTACTGAAAACTGACGACTGTGAACTGACGACTTCCCTACCCCGCGATGCCGCCGCCATCGATCGGCATGATGTGGCCGGTGATGTAGGACGCCGAATCCGACGCGAGGAACAGGATTGCGCGCGCGATCTCCTCGGGCTGCGAGATGCGGCCCATCGGCGTGCTGTCGGCGATCGCCGAGATCGGGACATGGCCATCGACCATGCGATGGAGCAGCCCGGTCTCGACCGCCCCCGGCGCCACCGCGTTGACCCGGATGTTGGCGCGCGCCGTCTCCAGCGCCGCCGCCTTGGTCAGGCCGGCGACGCCGTGCTTCGACGCGGTATAGATCGCGATATTGGCGATGGCCTTGAGGCCGGCATTCGATGACATGTTGACGATGGCGCCGCCGCCCTGCGCAATCATGTGCGGGATCTCGTGCTTCAACCCAAGGAAGATGCCGCGCAGATTGACGCCGATGATGTTGTCGAAATCGGCCGCGCTCATTTCCTGGAGCGGCGCGAACCGGCCCTCGGTGCCGGCATTGTTGACGGCGACGTGGATGCGCTTGAAGCGCGCCACCGTTGCCGCGATCAGCCGTTCGATTTGCGCCTCGTGCCGCACATCGGTTTCGAGGAACAGCGCGTCGCGCCCGCGCTTCTTGATCTCCGCCTCGACGGCGCGGCCGTCCGCCTCGCCTAGCCCGCCGATCGCGACATTCGCGCCCGCCTCGGCGAAGGCGATGGCGGTCGCGCGCCCGATGCCGGTGGTGGCGCCGATCACCAACACGTTGCAGCCCGAAAAATCCGTTGCCGTGGTCATGTGCGACCTCCCTGTCCTTGCTTGACCGCGAACATTATAGTCTCGGGCAGTTTCGTCATAGGGAGTGCGCGCGCCATGCCGACCAATCGTCAAATCCTGTTGAAGAGCCGGCCGACCGGCGCGCCCAGCGCCGCCAATTTCGAGCTGGTGGACACCCCGGCGCCCGAGCCGAAGGACGGCGAAATGCTGCTGAAGACGCTGTTCCTGTCGCTCGACCCCTATATGCGGGGGCGGATGAGTGACGGCCCGTCCTATGCCGCGCCGGCCGAAATCGGCAAGCCGATGGTCGGCGGCACGGTCAGCCAGGTGGTGGCGTCGCGCAAGGCCGGCTATGCCGAGGGCGACATTGTCGGCTCCTATGTCGGCTGGCAGGAGTATGCGGTATCGAACGGGCTTGGCCTGACGCGGCTCGACCCCAACCTGGTAAAGCCGGTATCGCTGGCGCTGGGGCTGCTCGGCATGCCGGGCATGACGGCCTATGCCGGGCTGATGGAGATCGGCCAGCCCAAGGCGGGCGAGACGGTGGTGGTGTCGGCGGCCTCGGGCGCGGTCGGCTCGGTGGTGGGGCAGCTCGCCAAGCTCAAGGGCTGTCGCGCGGTCGGCGTCGCGGGCGGGCCGGAGAAATGTAAATATGTGGTGGAGCAGCTCGGCTTCGATGCCTGCGTCGACCATAAGGGCGACAATCTGCGCGAGCGGCTGGCCGCCGCGGCGCCCAAGGGCATCGACGTCTATTTCGAGAATGTCGGCGGCGCGACCCAGCGCGCGGTGTGGCCGCTCCTCAACAATTTCGCCCGGGTGCCGGTGTGCGGCCTGATCGCCGACTACAACAATCCCGGCGCCGGCACCGGCCCCGATCTGCGCACCGTGCTGGTGAAGCGCATGAGTGTGCGCGGCTTCATCGTCACCGAGCTGTGGCCCAAATATCCCAACGCCACCGCCGAGCTGGCGCAGTGGTATCGCGAGGGCAAGATCAAGTATCGCGAGGATGTGGTCGAGGGGCTGGAGCGCGCGCCCGAGGCGTTCTTCGGCCTGTTACAGGGCAAGAATTTCGGCAAGCTTGTGGTTAAAGTCGCGTCATAGGCGGAACCGGCGAAAGATAGGGCAAATCTTTCGCAATTCTTTACCGGTTTACCTACAGATTATTGCCGGCATGACCCAACCGGCTCATGAAGGGGCGGCGATGGTCACGCCGCTTCTCCCCCCCTTGCATCTCTCGCGCCGCGACATGGCGGCACGGCCCGGCCAAGTGCCGAGCCTCGACGGGCTGCGCGCGGTGTCGATCGCGCTGGTGCTGCTGGCGCATCTCGTCAACGCGCGCTGGTTCCCGGGCGGCTTCGGCGTCCTGACCTTTTTCGTCATCAGCGGCTTCCTGATCACCCGCCTGTTGTTCGCCGAACACAAGGCGCACGACACGATCGCGCTGGTATCATTCTATATGCGCCGGATCATCAGGCTATATCCGGCGGTGCTTGCCTACACCATCATCGTGACGCTGGTCTTCGCCTTTTGGGCGCCGCGCCTCGCCGATTGGCCGGAGCCAATCTCCGCCCTGCTCTATTTCGCCAATTATCTCTTCGCCTACGACAATGTTCACCATGTCACGGTGACGATGCCGTTCACCCATTTCTGGTCGCTGTCGATCGAGGAGCAATTCTATATCTTCTTCCCGGCGCTGCTGCTGTTGCTGCGCGCGCGGCCGGCCTCGGTGGCCGCGCTAGCGGTGATGGCGTGCGCGGTGCCGCTGGCGCTGCGGCTGATTGGCGCCATTCAGCATCCGGAATTGCTCGACACCGAGTATTTCTATCTGCGCACCGAGATGCGGATCGATTCGATCGCGTTCGGCGTGCTGGTGGCGGCGCTATGCGAGATGCCGCGCGGGCGGGCGTTACTGCTGTGGCTGATCCGGCCGCTGCCGATGGCCGTCGCGATGCTGGCGCTGATCGGCTGCTTCGCCTGGCGCGAGCCATTGTTCCGCGAGACCTTCCGCTACACCATCCTGGCTTCGGTGATCGCGATCGGCATGAGCGCGGTGGTGTTCAGCGGCCGCTATGCCCCCGTCAACTACCTGCTCAATGCCGGGCCGGTGGTATGGATCGGCCGGCTCAGCTATTCGCTGTATGTCTGGCACCTCGCCACCGGCCTCGCGGTGAAGCACTGGCTGGCCGGCGCGCCGCAATTACCAGTCGCGGCGCTGGCGCTGGCGGCCTGCGTCGCGATGGCGGCGCTTTCCTATTACGGGCTGGAGCAGCCGCTGATCGGGCTGCGCCGGCGCCTCGGCTCGCGCCGGGCAGAGCGCCCGGCGCTAAGCTAAGTCGATACCTTACGCGGCCGCGTAGATCGCCGCCTTCTTTACCTCCGGGCCGACATAATCCTCGAACTTCTTGAAGTTCGATTCGAAGCGCTTGGTCAGATCGCGCGCGGTCTGGTCATAGGCGCCTTTGTCGGACCAGGTGTTGCGCGCCAGGAGGACGTCCGACGGCACCTGGGGGCAGCTTTCCGGCACCAGCAGGCCGAAGAACGGCTCCTTCCGCACCGGCACGTCCTTGAGCTCGCCGGCCAGCGCGGCGCGCACCAGGGCGCGCGAATAAGCGATCTTCATGCGGCTGCCGACGCCGTAGGCGCCACCCGACCAGCCGGTATTCACCAGCCAGCACGCGGCGCCGGTCTTCTCGATCCGCTCGCCCAGCATCTTGGCATAGACCGACGGATGGCGCGGCATGAACGGCGCGCCGAAGCAGGTCGAGAACGTCGCCTTGGGTTCGGTGACGCCGATCTCGGTGCCGGCCACCTGGGCGGTGTAGCCGGAGAGGAAATGGTACATCGCCTGTTCCGGCGACATCCGCGAGATCGGTGGCAGCACGCCGAACGCGTCGGCGGTCAGCATGATGACATTCTCGGGATGGGACGCGACGCCGCGGATATCGGCGTTGGGGATGAAGTCCAGGGGATAGCAGGCGCGGGTATTCTCGGTCAGGCTGCTGTCGGTCAGGTCGGGCACCCGGGTCAGGGGATCGATGACGACGTTTTCAAGCACCGTGCCGAACCGATGCGTCGCGGCATAGATTTCCGGCTCGTGCGCGGCGGAGAGGTTGATTGCCTTGGCATAGCAGCCGCCCTCGAAATTGAAGAGGCCGCGGTCGCTCCAGCCATGCTCGTCATCGCCGATGAGGGTGCGGGAGCCGTCGGCCGACAAGGTCGTCTTGCCGGTGCCGGAGAGGCCGAAGAACACCGCGCTGTCGCCGCGCGGGCCGACATTGACCGAGCAATGCATCGGCAGCACGCCCTTGGCCGGTAGCATGAAATTGAGATAGCCGAACACGCATTTCTTGATCTCGCCGGCATATTCGGTGCCGCCGATCAGCACCAGGCGCCGGCCGAAATTGACGAAGATGAAGGTATCGGAGGCGGTGCCGTCGGCCGCCGCGTCGCCGAAGAAATGCGGCGCGTGAAGGATGGTGAAGTCGGGCACGAAATCGGCCAGCTCATCGACCTTGGGTCGGATGAACATGTTGCGTACGAAGAGAGAATGCCAAGCGCTGTCGGAGACGACGCGCACTTTGAGGCGATAGGCCGGATCGGCGCCGCCATGGAGATCCTGGACGAACAGCTCCTTGCCCTGCATGTAGGCACGGACGCGATCGAGCATGCGCTCGAACACCGCCTCGCTGACGGGCTTGTTGAAGCCGCCCCACCAGATCTCGTCCTTGCTCGACGCCTCTTCGACAAAGTATTTGTCGCGCGGCGTGCGGCCGGTGAATTTGCCGGTGTGCGCCACGAACGCGCCGCCGGCCGCGATCTCGCCCTCATGGCGCCGGATCGCATGCTCATAGAGCAGCGGCGCCGTCAGGTTCCAATATTGGGCGGCGGCATGGCGCACACCCTCTTTGTCGAGACCGTAATTGCTGGCCGTGCCCGTGACGGCGTGAGCTGCGTGCGCCAAGGCGTTCCCTTTCTAACGATTTTGTTACACAACGTCTCTTACCGGACTCTATTTTCGCTCGGTCCTTGCCCCTTCGATTCGCGCGAACCCGGCACGAAGTCAAGACCCGCAAGGATTGACGGCTGGTCCTTGAATTTAGAATAGCGCGTCGGCATCGATCCAGGCAATGCGACCGAAGCCCGCGACCAGATGGCCGCGTCGCGGAATCATGCAATAGAGGTGGAAGTCGCGCAGGCCGGCCCAGGCAGCGGCGGCCGGATGGCGGGCAACATACCGTGCCAGTGCCTCGGGGTCCGGCGCCGGCTCTACCGCCCCGACCAGCGACAGGCGCGGCCCGGCCAGCGGCGGCGCCAGATCGCCAGTGCCGTCGAACAGCAGGGAGACGCGCGGGTCGCGCGCGATGTTCTTGGTGTGTTCAGCCAAATCGGACAGAAACAGCAGCGGCCAACCCCGCTCGTCGCCGGCTACCAGCACCAGCGAGGCGTAAGGCCCGCCCTCGGCGTCGAGGCTTGCCAAAACGGCGCGGTCACCGGCCACGAGGCGGCGGGCGATGGCGATTGTGTCGGCGGAGATTGTCACGGCCTGGCTTTCTGGTTGACCCCCGAATCGGTTGACCACGAATCGGTTGACGCTCGCGCATCCCCATGGTCCGATCCCCGCGATTGCGACGGTGGCGTGACTGCGGCGCGACCGCCGCTGGACCGAGCCGCGCATTGCGGCTGTATTTAGGCGAAAATCGGGCGGCACCGGGAACCACGGGGATTGCGGCGGGTTCTTGTTTCGTAGAATAGCGGTCGGTAGGCGCGGGCCGAAGGGAAAAGGAGCATCGCTTGACCAGTTCGATCGCGATTGTCGATGACGACCGCAACATTCTGACTTCGGTGCAGATGGCGCTCGAGGCCGAGGGGTTTCAGGTGCGCGCCTATTCCGACGGCGCCGAGGCGCTGAAAAGCCTGACCCAGCGCGCCGCCGATCTCGCCATCCTCGATATCAAGATGCCGCGCATGGACGGCATGGAATTGCTGTCCCAGTTGCGCAAGCAAAGTGCGATGCCGGTGATCTTCCTGACCTCGAAGGATGACGAGGTGGACGAGGTGCTGGGCCTGCGCATGGGCGCCGACGATTACATCAAGAAACCGTTCTCCCAGCGCCTTTTGGTGGAGCGTATCCGCGCCCTATTGCGGCGCGGCGAGTTGCAGCAGGATAGCGGCGACAGCGAGCCGGTGATCCAGCGCGGCGAGTTGACGCTCGACCCGAGCCGCCACCAATGCGGCTGGAAGGGCCAGAATGTTGACCTGACGGTCACCGAGTTCCTGATCCTGAAATCGCTGGCGATGCGCCCCGGCCACGTCAAGAGCCGCGACCAGCTGATGGATGGCGCCTATGGCGAGCATATCTATGTCGATGACCGCACCATCGACAGCCACATCAAGCGGCTGCGCAAGAAATTCAAGGTAATCGACAACGATTTCGCGCAGATCGAAACCTTGTATGGCGTTGGATATCGTTACCGCGACGCATAACCCGGCCGAGCCGCGATACGCCGAGGCCGCGGACGAGACGGTCGAGGCGGTCGCGCGCCCCCGCCACGCGAGCGGCCCGTCACCCCTAACGAAGCGAATACTCGGCGTCAACGTCATCGCGCTGGCGATTCTGGGCCTGGTGCTGTTCCAGCTCGGCGATTATCAGCAGAGCCTGATCGAGACCCAGCTCGCGGCGCTGAAGACTCAGGCGCAAGTGTTCGCGGCGGCGCTGGGCGAAGGGGCGGCGTCGGAGGCACCTGGCGGCAACGAGACCCTGGTCACCGAACTGGCGCGCCAGATGACCCGCCGCCTGATCGAGCCGACGCATCGGCGCGCGCGGGTGTTCGACCCCGACGGCCGGCTGCTGATCGATACCCGCTCGTTCGAGAGTTACGGCGGCGTCCAGGTCGCCGAGCTGCAGCCGCCGGACCAAGGCGGGCTGATCGAGCGCACCGCCAACCAGATCTATCGGTTCCTGGTGCGCATCCTGCCCGGACGCTATCCCCGCGAGGCCAGCCTGCCGGTCGAAAGCCAGGGCAATTATCCCGAGGTGCGGCTGGCGATTTTCGGCGACATCGCCGACGCGGTGCGGCACCGCGCCGATGGCGGCCTCGTCCTGTCGGTGGCGGTGCCGATCCAGCATTATCGCAAGGTGCTGGGCGCGCTACTGCTGAGCGCGGACAATGGCGAGGTTGAAGAACAGGTGCGCGGCGTGCGCTATACCATTCTCGAGGCCTTCGCCATCGCCTTTGTCGCCACCGTGCTGCTGTCGCTTTATCTCGCCGGCACCATCGCGCGGCCGCTGCGCCGGCTCGCCGACGCGGCGGAGCGGATCTGGCAGGGGCATGGCCGCCAGGTGCAGATTCCCGACTTCACCAGCCGGCGCGACGAAATCGGCGAGCTGGCCCGCGCGCTGCGCGACATGACCGGTGCGCTGTGGCAGCGCATGGACGCGACTGAACGCTTCGCCGCCGATGTCGCGCACGAGATCAAGAACCCGCTGAGCTCGGTGCGCAGTGCCATCGAAACCGCCGTACGCATCCCCGATCCCGAGAAGCGCCAGCGGCTGCTGCTGCTGGTGCTCGACGATATCGAGCGGCTGACCCGGCTGATCAACGACATCTCCGACGCCTCGCGGCTCGATGCCGAGCTGAGCCGCCAGTCGATGGAACCCGTGTTCGTCGGCCGCCTGCTCGAAGCGGTGGTCGAGGTCAATACCGCCACCGCCGGCGACCGCAAGGTGCCGCGTATCGAACTGACCCGGTCGGCGCCGCGCAACAGCGCCGCCGCCGACCTCGCCGTGTTGGGGCATGAAGACCGGCTGGTCCAGGTGTTCCGCAACATCATCGCCAACGCCATGTCATTCAGCCCGCCCGACGGCATCATCCGCATTTCGGCGACTCGCCAGTCCGGCTATGTCGTGGTGACCATCGACGATGACGGGCCCGGCATTCCCGAGGGCAAGCTTGCCGCCATCTTCGAGCGCTTTTATTCGGAGCGGCCCGAGGGCGAGAAATTCGGGACCCATTCCGGCCTCGGCCTGTCGATCTCGAAACAGATCATCGAGAGCCATCGCGGCTCACTGCGCGCCGAAAACCGCACCGACCGCGCCGGCAAAATTGTCGGCGCCCGCTTCATCATCCGCCTGCGCGCGGCCTGAACGGCGGGCCGCGCGGCAACCCTCTCGCCATTGACTTTGCGCCGGGCGCGGCGCACCACGATTGGGCATGATCCGCATTCACGGCACGGCTATCTCCCTTGACGGCGAGGGCGTCCTGTTGCGCGGCCCCTCGGGCAGCGGCAAGTCCGACCTGGCACTGCGCCTGATCGATGGCGGCGCGCGTCTCGTCGCCGACGACCAGACCGAGCTGCGCGCCATCGGTGGCACCCCGCGGATGAGCGCGCCAGCCACCATCGCCGGCCGCCTCGAAGTGCGCGGGCTGGGGATCATGACAGTTCCCACGATCGGTTCGGCGCCGCTGCGCCTGGTGGCCGATCTGGTGCCCGCCGCCATGGTCGAACGCCTGCCGGAGCCGGCCTGGTGCCGGTTGCTGGATTGCGAAATTCCCCTGATCGCGCTGGCGCCGTTCGAGGCCTCGGCACCGGCCAAGCTGCGCCTCGCGCTGCGCGCCCGCGCGGCCGGCGCCACAATCGACGATGCAAGCGATCAGTGATTTGGACCCGGCCGCGCCGGCGCCCAGCCTTGTCCCCCGCTTCGTCGTGGTCACCGGCCTATCGGGGGCGGGGCGCTCGACCGCGCTGAAGGCGCTTGAGGATCTGGGCTACGAGACGGTGGAGAATCTCCCCCTGGCGCTGGTGCCGGCGCTGCTCGGGGCCCGCGCCTCGGCCCAGGCGATGGCGATCGGGCTGGCGCCGCTGGGCCGCGATCTCGGCGCCGACGCGGCGCTGGCGGCGCTCGACGGGCTCGACGACGCAACCAAGCGCCGGCTGCGGCTGGTGTTCCTCGACTGCGCCGACGACAAGCTGATCCAGCGCTATACCGAGACGCGGCACCGCCATCCCGCCGCCGGCGACCGCCCGGTCAGCGACGGCATCGCGCTGGAGCGGCGCCTGGTTTGGCCCTTGCGCGCCCGGGCCGATCTGGCTATCGATACCACCGCGCTTAGCCCGGGCGACCTGAAGCGACTGCTCCATGGCCATTTCGCGATCGACAGCGCGCCGGGCATCGCGGTTTTCGTCACCTCCTTCTCCTATCGCCATGGCCTGCCGCGTGATGCCGATCTGGTCCTCGACGTTCGCTTCCTCCGCAACCCGCATTATGTCGCGGCGCTGGCGCCGCTCACCGGCCTCGACGCGGCGGTGGCGGCGTTCATCGACGCCGACCCCGATTTCGCGGGTTTTTTCGAGCGGCTGTGCGGCTGGCTCGGTCCGCTCTTGCCGCGCTATGAGGGCGAAGGCAAAAGCTATTTCACCATCGCCATCGGGTGCACCGGCGGCCGGCACCGCTCGGTCTATGTTGCCGGCCTGCTGGGGGCGCGGCTCGCCGAGATGGGCTTCCGGGTCTCGGTCGATCACCGCGATCTCGAGCGCGGCGGCGGGTCACGCGCCATGAAAGGTAAATCATGATTGGAATGGTCCTGGTCACGCATGGTCGGCTCGCCGCCGAGTTCATCGCGGCGCTCGAGCATGTGGTCGGCGGACAAAAAGCCATCGCGGCGGTCTGCATCGGCCCCGAGGACGATATGGAAAAGCGCCGTCAGGACATTCTCCACGCGGTCGGCGAGGTCGATGACGGTAATGGCGTGGTGCTGCTGACCGACATGTTCGGCGGCACCCCCTCCAATCTCGCCATCTCGGTCATGGACAGGGGCAAGATCGAGGTCATTGCCGGCATCAACCTGCCGATGCTGATCAAGCTGGCCGGGCTGCGCCAGACCGAGAATCTGGTCAACGCGGTGCGCGGCGCTCAGGAGGCCGGGCGCAAATACATCAACGTCGCCTCGCAGCTCCTGGCCGACGTGCGGCAATGAGAAGACCGGCGTGACAAGATGGGCATGAGCGGGCAGGGATGAGCGACGGCACGGCGGGTGGCGGAACCGAAGCGCGTCGCCTCGCGACCATCCGCAACCGCCGCGGCCTCCACGCCCGCGCCGCCGCCCGCTTCGTCAAGCTGGCCTGGGAGTACGATGCCGAGGTCACCGTGACGAAGAGCGGGACCCAGGTTTCCGGCCGCTCGATCATGGGGCTGATGATGCTGGCGGCGGGTCCGGGAACCGAGATCGAGCTGCGCGCCACCGGACCGCAGGCCGATGCCGCGCTGACCGCGCTGGCCGCGCTGATCGATGGCGGCTTCGATGAGGACTGACGGGCATGAATGGGTGCTGACCGGGCTGGCGATCGCGCCCGGCATCGCCATCGGCCCGGCCTTCGTCAGCGATGATGGTGCCATCTCGGTGCCGGAATACCGGATCGCGCCGGGCGCGGTCGAGAGCGAGCGCAAGCGGCTGGGCGACGCCGTGTCGCTGTCGCTGAAACAGCTCAACAAGCTGAAGGTGAAGGCCGCCGGCCTGCCCGGCGCCGCCGCCGAGGAAGCCGGCTATCTGATGGATGCCCATGTCGCGATGCTGACCAATTCGCGCCTGGTTCGGGGCGCCGACCGGCGCATCGGAGAGGACGGCGTCAACGCCGAGCGCGCGGTTCAGGCCGAACTGGGCCACATCGGCACCAGCTTTGCCGCGATGCACGATCCCTATCTGGCGGCGCGCGGCGAGGATATCCGCATCGTCGGCGCCCGCATCATCCGCAACCTGACCAAGACGCCTTATGCCGCGTTGCAGCGCCTGCCGGCCGGCACGATCATCATCGCCGAGGAGCTGACCCCGGCCGATACCGCGCTGATCGATCCGCGCCAAGTCGCCGGCATCGCCACCGTCCTCGGCGGCGCCGAGGGCCATACCGCGATCATGGCGCGGGCGCTGGCCCTGCCGGCGGTGCTGGGGGTCGCCGACCTGCTGCGCCGGGTGGCGCCCGGCAACATCGTCATTGTCGATGGCGAGATGGGCCGGATCGTAATCAACCCGACCGCCGCGACCCGCGCCCAATATGAGCGGCAGCGCGAGGAGTTGGAACAGGAGCGACGGCGCCTCCAGCGCTTTCGCCGGCTGCCCGCGATCACCCGGGACGGCACCGAGATCACGCTCGAGGCCAATCTGGAATTGCCGCGCGAGCGCGAGCTGGCGCTGGCCGCCGGCGCCCAAGGGCTGGGGCTGGTGCGCACCGAATTCCTCTATATGAACCGCGACGATCTGCCCAACGAGGACGATCAGTACGCCGCCTATACCAGCCTGGTGCGCGGCATGGACGGCAAGCCGGTCACGCTGCGCACCCTCGACATCGGCGGCGACAAGCTGGCGGGCGCCATCGCCACCACGGAAAGCGCCAATCCGGCGCTGGGGTTGCGCGCGGTGCGGCTCGCGCTGAAGGACCGAAGGCTGCTCGACGTCCAGCTCACCGCCATGCTGCGGGCGGCCGCGAGCGGGCCGGTGCGCATCCTGGTGCCGATGATCTCCAATGCCGACGAGATCCGCACCGTGCGCGCGGCGCTGCATCAGGCGGCGCGGCGGCTGAAGCGGCGCGGCATCGCGGTGCCGGACCCGCTGCCGCCGCTGGGCATCATGATCGAGATTCCGGGCGCGGCGCTGGCCGCCGACGCGCTGGCGGCCGAGGCCGAGTTTTTTTCCATCGGCACCAACGATCTCATTCAATACACGCTGGCGATCGACCGCGGCGACGAGCAGGTCGCCTATCTCTACAATCCCTTGCACCCGGCGGTGCTGCGCCTGATCCAGTTCGCGGTCGAGGCGGCGATGCGCGCGCGCATTCCGGTCAATCTCTGCGGCGAGATGGCGGGCGATCCGCGCTATACCGCGCTGCTGCTGGGGCTGGGCTTGCGCCATCTGTCCATGGCGCCCGGCAATATCGGCCGGGTGAAGCAGCGCATTCGCGCCCTCGATCTGCGCGCCGCGACCCAGCGCGCCCGGGCGGTGATGGATCAGACCGACGATGCGCGGATCGCGGCGCTGGTCGATGATTTTAACGAAATGCACGGGACTTGACGGTAGCGCGCGTGACGCGCACGCATAGATTGCCGGCATTTTGTGGTTTGGCGGCGAATTGTTTACCAATTTCCCATAAATTTTTAGCGTCCACGGCCCGCATCGCCTACATCTTCCAACGAAACAACCATCCGGAGCCACCGCTTGGGCGTTCGCGTCACCATCGTCCTCCTGATCGTCATCGCGCTGATCGCCGCCGTGGTGATCCGCTGGCGGTTGGGCAAATGGCTGGGCGAGGCGCGCGAGGAGCGAAACCAGTATCTATCGGAGCTGTCCGCCGCCGAGCATGAGCGCGAGGTCGCGTCGCATCAGATCGCTACCATGCTGGCACGCGTCTCGGCGACCGCCGGCGCGCTCGATGCCTTGCCGATCCCGGTATGGCATCGGCGCAAGAGCGATCTCACCCTCATCGAGGGCAATATCGCCTATGCCGAAGCGGTCGACGCGCCGCGCGAGGCAGCGATCGCCGAGCAGCGCGAATTGGGCATCGGCGTTTTGGGCGAGGACGGCCTGTCGCTGGCGATGCGCGCGCGCATCGTCAATGCGCCCCAGCGCGAGAGCCATCACATCGTGGTCGGCGGCGCGCGCCGGCTGCTTGAGATCACCGAGACACCGCTGCTCCATTCCGACCGCATGGTCGGCTTCGCCCGCGACTTCACCGATCTCGAGGCGAAGGAGGCGGAACTGTCCCGCCACACCGGCGCCCATGACCAGGTGCTGGAAAACCTCGCGGTGGCGATCGCCATCTTCGGCGCCGACACCAGGCTGACCTTCTTCAACCATGCCTTCGCCGCGCTGTGGGAACTCGATACCGCGTGGCTCGAGGCGCATCCGACCATCGACGAGTTGCTGGAGCGCCTGCGCGAGGCGCGCCGCCTGCCCGAGCAGGTCGATTTCCGCGCCTACAAACGCGAAGTCGAGGCACTGTTCACCACGCTGATCGCGGCGCGGACGGAGATGCTGCATCTGCCCGACGGCCGCACCCTGCGGCTGACCGTGTCGTCGCATCCGATGGGCGGATTGATCTTCGTTTACGACGATGTCACCGACCGGCTGGCGCTGGAACGCTCGTTCAACACCCTAACCGAAGTGCAGCGGGAGACGCTGGACCAGCTCACCGAAGGCATCGCGGTGTTCGGCACCGACGGCCGCCTGAAACTGTCGAATCCGGCCTTCGCCGCGCTGTGGCGCCTCGGGCCCGACGATCTGGCGGGCGAGCCGCATGTCAACGAGATCGTCGAGAAATCGCGGACGCTGATCGATCGGGGCAAGGATTGGCCGGCGCAGCGGCGCGAGCTGGTCGCGCGCTTCATGAGCCACGCCGCGACCAACGAGCGGCTGGAGCGCCGCGACGGCTCTATCCTGCAATTCGCCACCGTGCCGCTGCCGGACGGCAACATCCTGTGCCGCTATCTCGACATCACCGATACGACGCGCCTCGCGACCGCGCTCGGCGAGCGCAACGACGCGCTGGAGGCCGCCGACCGGCTGAAAAGCGAATTCATCGCCAACGTCTCCTATGAGCTGCGCACCCCGCTCAATGTCATCATCGGCTTCGCCGAATTGCTGGCGCAGCAATATTTCGGCCAGCTCAATCAGCGCCAGATGGAATATGGCCAGGGCATTCTCGACAGCGCCCAGGCGCTGGCGGCGCTGATCGAGGATATCCTCGATCTCTCGACCATCGAGGCCGGCTATCTGACGCTGGAGCCGCGCACGATCGAGGTCCGCGACCTGCTGGCGAGCCTCCACACGCTGGCGCATGAGCGCGCGCGCGCGCGGGGGGTCGCGTTCCGGCTCGATTGTCCCCAGGATATCGGCACCATCACGGTCGATCCGCGCCGGGTGAAGCAGGCGATGTTCAACCTGCTCTCCAACGCCTTCAAATTCACCGATGCCAGCGGCGAGGTGACGCTGGCGGCGCGCCGCACCGAAAACGGCGTCGCGCTCAGCGTCTCCGACACCGGCAAGGGCGTCCCCGCCGGCGATCTGACCCGCATCTTCGACAAGTTCGAGCGCGGCGCGGCGCCGACCCGGGGCGGCGGCGTCGGGTTGGGCCTGGCGCTGGTCAAAAGCATCATCGAGCTGCATGGCGGGCATGTCGAACTCGACTCGGTGCCCGGCATCGGCACCGCCGTGATCTGCTATCTGCCCGATCCGCCCATGGAGTCGGATCGCCTCTAATCACGCCGACACGCACGGCAAGCCCCGCTCAAGCCTCACGCCCGGCGATTATCCGGCGGACTGGCCCGGCACGCCGGTGGTGGTGGAATATTGGAAATGCAGCGCCGCGCCCGGCCGCGCCAGGGGGAAGATCGCGCGCGCCGCCTGCGCCGCCTCGGCGAAGCCGGTGAGAATCAGCTTCAGCTTGGCGCGATAGGTGGCGATGTCGCCGATGGCGAAGATGCCGGGCACGGAGGTGGCGCAGGTCGCGGGATCGACCGCGATATGGTGCTGGTCCAGCGCCAGCCCCCATTCGGCGATCGGCCCCAGATTCATCGAGAGGCCGAAAAACGGCAGCAGCCGGTCCGCATCGAGCCGCCTAAGATTGCCTTCGAGATCGGCGACCAGCACCGCGTTCAACGCGCCGTCGGCGCCATTGAGGGCATGGAGCTGATACGGCACCACCAGCTCGATCTTGCCTTGCGCGCAGAGCCGTTCGAGCCGCGCCAGCGATTCGGGCGCCGCGCGGAATTTATCGCGCCGATGCACCAGCATGATGTGCGCCGCGAGTTCCGCCAGCGACAGCGCCCAGTCGATCGCGCTGTCGCCGCCGCCGGCGATCACCACGCGGCGGCCGCGAAAATCCTCGCGCCGCTGGACCAGATAAAAGACGCTCACGCCCTCATATTGCTCGATACCGTCGAGCGGCGGCCGGTTGGGGCCGAACGCGCCGACCCCGGCCGCCACGATCACCGCGCCGGCCTCGATGGCGTGGCCGCTCGCGGTGGTGAGGCGGAAGCCGCCGTCGGGCAGAGCGGCCAGCCCGTCGATGCGCTGGCCGAAATGATAGGCGGGGGCGAACGGCGCCGCCTGCTCGCCGAGCCGCGCGATCAGTTCCTGCGCCTCGATTACGGGATAGCCCGGAATGTCGTAGATCGGCTTCTCGGGATAGAGCGCGGCGCATTGCCCGCCGGCCATGTCGAGCACGTCGATGACGTGACAGCTCAGCCCCAGCATGCCGCATTCGAAGACGGCAAAAAGCCCGACCGGCCCGGCGCCGATAATCGCGACATCCTTACGCTGCATCGGGGTTCCTTTCGCGGCGCAGGATGGCCGCGCGCGTCGCGCCGCGCAATCCCGCATCGCGCCCTTGTTGCCCCGGCGCGGCGAAACGGCATAGAGAATAGGCATGAGCGCGATCACCCTTATGTTGCGCGACGAGGCGGCCACCGGGCGGCTGGCGGCGCGGATTGCCGCCGGCGCCCGCGCGCGCGACACCATCGCGCTGTCGGGGCCGCTGGGCAGCGGCAAGACCAGCTTCGCCCGGGCCTTCATCCGCGCGCTGGGCCGGGGCGACGAAGAGGTGCCGAGCCCGACCTTCACCCTGGTGGAGACCTATGCCTTGCCGGGCCGGCCGCCGATCTGGCATTTCGATCTCTATCGGCTGGAGGCGCCCGAAGAGGTCTATGAGCTGGGCATCGAGGATGCCTGGGCCGAGGGCGTCAGCCTGATCGAATGGCCCGAGCGCATCGCCGTCTTGTTGCCGGAACAGCGGCTGAGCCTCGCCTTGGCGGCGGGCGCCGCGCCCGAGGGGCGCGTCGCCACCCTGAGCGGCGCGGCGCGCTGGCGGGAATTGATCGCGGGGGCGGGCGATGGCTGAACGCGCGGCGCTGATCGCGGCGTTTCTGGCGGGCGCGGGCTGGGGCGAGGCGGCGCGCCGCCCGCTGGCCATGGATGCGTCGTTCCGGCGGTATGAGCGGCTGACGCGCGGGCGCGATCGCGCCATCCTGATGGACGCGCCGCCGCCCCAGGAAGACGTCCGCCCGTTCCTCGCGGTTCAGCGCATTTTGGCGGCGCAGGGCCTCAGCGTGCCGGCGATCCACGCCGAGCAGCGCGAGCAAGGGCTGCTGCTGCTGGAGGATTTCGGCGACGGAACCTACACGCGTCTTCTGGCGGCGGGCGAGCCGGAGGAGCCGCTTTATGCCCTCGCCATCGACGTATTGGCGGCGCTTCATCAGGGTATCATTCGGGTATCATTCGCTATGCTTCCGGCCTACGACACGGTACTTTTTCTTGATGAGGCGGTGCGCTTCGTCGATTGGTATCCGCGCCTCGTCGCGGGCCACCCGGTGCCGGACCGCCTGCGCCAGGATTACCTCGATTGCTGGCGCGCGGTTTTGGCGGCGGCGGACGCGGCGCCGGCGACCCTGGTGCTGCGCGATTACCACGTCGACAATCTGATGCGGCTCGATGGCCGCGACGGGGTCGCGGCGTGCGGCCTCTTGGACTTTCAGGACGCGGTGCGCGGCCCCGCCAGCTATGATCTGATGTCGCTGTTGGAGGATGAGCGCCGCGACGTCGCGCCGGCGCTGCGTGGGCGGATGATCGAACGCTATCTCGCCGCCATGCCGGCGCTGGACCGCGATGGGTTCCTGGTCTCGTGCGCGGTGGTCGCCGCCCAGCGCCACGCCAAGAATATCGGCCAGTTCGCGCGTCTCCACTTACGCGACGGCAAGCCCCAATACCTGGTGCACATTCCGCGCATATGGGGGCTGCTGGAGGGGAATTTGCGGCATCCCGCGCTGGCGCCGGTGCGCGCCTGGTTCGACGCTTCGGTGCCGCCGGCATGGCGCCGCGTGCCGGAACAGGTGTCCGCATGACCGTGCCCGAAACCGCGATGATCAAGGCCGCCGGCCTCGGCATGCGGATGCGGCCGATCACCGAGACCATGCCCAAGGCGCTGATCCCGGTCGGCGGCAAGCCGATCATCGATCACGCCATCGACCGGCTCGCGGCGGTCGGGGTCAAGCGCATCGTGGTCAACATTCATTATAAAAGCGACATGCTGGCCGAGCATCTCGCGCGCCGCCGCGATGTCGAGATCGTGCTGTCGCCGGAGGAGGAACTGCTCGACAGCGGCGGCGGCATCGTTCAGGTGCTGCCCAGCCTCGGGGAATCGTTCTACGTCATCAATGCCGATGTGTTCTGGCTCAGCGGCAAGCGCCCGGCGCTATTGCGGCTGGCGCAGGCATTCGACCCCGACACCATGGACGGGCTGTTGCTGATGCAGCGCACCGTCACCGCCGTCGGGCTGAACGGGCCGGGCGATTTCATGATCGACCAGACCGGCCTGTTGCGCTGGCGCGAGGAGACCGAGATCGCGCCGCATTATTTTGCCGCGATTCAAATCCTGCATCGCCGCTTCTTCGCGGGCGCGACGCCCGGCAAATTTCCGCTGCGCCCCTATTGGACCCGCGCGATCGAGGCGGGCCGGCTCTACGGCATCGTCCATGACGGCGAGTGGTATCATCTCGAGACGCCGCGCGGCTTGAGCGAGGTGGAGCGGCGGCTCGCGACCCGGCGCGTCGAACGCTGAGCGGCGTGGCCGCGTTCTATACCATCCCCCCGGAATTGCCGTTTCTCGACACGCTGGTCGCCGGCCTCTTGCCGCGTGGCGGCGGCGATCCGCTGGCGCTGACCCGCACCACGATTCTGCTGCCGACGCGGCGCGCGGTGCGCAGCCTGACCGAGGCGTTCCTGCGCGCCAGCGCCGGGCGGGCGCTGCTGCTACCGCGCCTCGTCCCGGTCGGCGATCTCGACGCCGAGGATATGCCGCTGTCGGACGATGAAGGCGGCCTCGACCTGCCGCCGGCGCTGACGCCGCTGCGCCGGCAATTGCTGTTGGCGCAACTGGTGCTGAAATGGGGCGAGGGCGGCGGCGCCGGGCTGTTGACGCCGGGCCAGGCAGTGCCGTTGGCGCGGGCGCTGGCGGGGTTTCTCGACGAGGTACAGACGGCACGCGCCGACATGGCGGCGCTGGCCCAGCTTGCCCCCGACAAATTCGCCGAGCATTGGCAATTGGTCCTGAAATTCCTGGGCATCGTCACGACGCACTGGCCGAGGCTGCTCGCGGCGCACGGCGCGTTCGACCCGGCGGAGCGCCGCAACCAAGTGCTGGCGGCGCGCATCGCGGCGTGGGAGCGCGCGCCGCCGCCGGGGCCGATGATCGCCGCCGGCCTGTCGGGCGGCATCGCCGCCGTTGCCGATCTGATCGCCGCCGTGGCCCGCCTGCCGCAAGGCGAAATCGTGCTGGCCGGCCTCGATCTCGATTCCGCCAGCCTCGACACGGTGGCCGCCGACGCCACTCACCCCCAGCATCTCCATGCCCGTCTCCTGGCGCGGTTCGGTTTGGTGCCGGAGCGGATACCGGGCTGGACCGGCGCGCCCGCCGCGATCCCCCCGCGCCGTCACCTGGTGCGCGCGGCGCTGGCGCCGGCGGGCGAGACCGACCGCTGGCGCGGCATCGCGGCCGGGGCACCGATCGGCGCCCACGCCATCGACGGGGTGCGGCGGCTCGATTGCGCCGGCGCTCAGGAAGAGGCCGAGCTGATCGCGCTGTTGATGCGCCAGGCGCTGGAGAACGTGACCCAGACCGCCGCCCTGGTGACGCCGGATCGCGCGCTGGCCCGGCGGGTCGCCGCCGAACTGAAGCGCTGGCGGATCGAGATCGACGACAGCGCCGGCGTGCCGCTGGACCAGACGCCGCCGGCGGTGTTCCTGCGCCTGTTGTTGGAGGCGGCGACAGCCGACTTCGCACCGTTGCCGCTGCTGGCCTTGCTCAAGCATCCGCTGGCGGCGAGTGGTCTGGCGCCCGAGATCTTTCGTGGCCGCGTGCGGCGGCTGGAGCGGCTGTGCCTGCGCGGGCCGCGCCCGGCGCCGGGCCTCGCGGGATTGCGCCAGGCGCTGCCGCCCGAGGATGCCGCGCTGGCCGATCTGGTGACCCGGCTGGAGCGGGCGCTGACGCCGCTGACGGACGTGCTTGCCGGGCCGGGCGGCGCGCTAACCGCCATCGTGACCGCGCATGTCGCCGCCGCCGAGCAGCTTGCCGCCAGCCGCGACCAGACCGGCGCCGACCGGCTGTGGGGTGAGGCGGCGGGCGAGACCGCGGCGCAATTCATCGCCGAGCTGATGACCGCCGCCGGCGATTTTCCCGCCGTCGCGGGCGGCGATTATCCGGCGCTGTTCGAGGCGCTGATGGTCGGCCGGGTGGTGCGGCCGCGTTATGGGCTGCATCCGCGCCTCGCGATCTGGGGCCTGCTCGAAGCGCGGCTGCAACGTGCCGACGTGATGATTCTGGGCGGCCTCAACGAAGGCGTCTGGCCGCCCCAGATCGAAAGCGACGCCTTTCTGTCGCGGCCAATGCGCCAGGCCTTCGGCCTGCCGGCGCCGGAGGAACGCATCGGGGTCGCCGCCCACGATTTCGCGCAAGGGCTGGGCGCGCGCACCGTGTGGCTGACCCGCGCGGCGCGGGTCGAGGGCACGCCGACCGTGCCATCGCGCTGGCTGTTGCGGCTGGAGACGGTGCTGCGCGCCGCCGGCCTCGCTGGGTGGCTGACCAGTTCCCCCGAACCCTTCGCCTGGCAGCGTCAGCTCGACACGCCGCCCGTCGCGCAATGGCGGCGCGCCGAACAGCCCCGGCCGCGACCGCCGGTCGGGGACCGGCCGCGACGATTGGCGGTGACGCAGATCGAGACGCTGATCCGCGATCCTTATTCCGTCTATGCGCGGCACATTCTGGGCTTGCGCGCGCTGGAGCCGATCGACGCCGCGCCGGACGCGGCGGCGCGCGGCAATTTCATTCATGCGGCGCTCGATGCGTTTCTGCGCGCCTTTCCCGACGCGCTGCCGGCCGACGCGGCGGCGCGGCTGATCGCGATCGGCGCGGCGGAATTCGCCGCCTTCGCCGATCGGCCGGCGCTGCGCACCTTCTGGTGGCCGCGCTTCCTGCGGGTGGCCCATTGGTTCATCGAGGCCGAGATCGCGCGGCGCGCGACGCTGGTTCATATCCGCAGCGAGATCGAAGGCCAGTTCGTCATCGCCGCGCCGTTCGCCGACTTCACCCTAACCGCCAAGGCCGACCGCATCGACACGCTGCGCGCCGGCGGCCTCGCCATCGTCGATTACAAGACCGGGACCCTGCCCCGGACCCTCGAATGGCAGCGCGGCTATGCCCCGCAATTGCCGCTGGAGGCCGCGATGGCCGAGGCCGGCGGCTTCCCGCGCATCGCCAGCCCGGTCATGGCGCTGGAGTTCTGGCAGTTGCGCGGCGGCGAGCCGCCCGGCGAAATCCGCGCGCTGGCCAAGGACGATGCCGAGCTGCGCCGGCTGATCGACGCGGCGCTGCCGGGCTTGCGGCACCTGATCGCCGCCTATGACGATCCGGCAACGCCCTACGCCGCCGTGCCGCGCGCCGAATACGCCCCGCGCTATAATGATTACGCGCATCTGGCGCGGGTCAAGGAATGGGCGGCGGCGGATGGCGGCGAGGAGGAGTGAACCGGTTTTCAGTTTTCAGTCGTCAGTCGTCAGTTTTCAGTTTTTTCCCTCTCCCGCCCGCGAAGCGGGGGGAGAGGGAAAAGAAGTTGGCGACGCCGCGAATATAGGTCCGCGCCACCGCGCGATCGTCGCCGAGCGTCATCAGCACGAATAATTCCTCTTCGAGGTCACGCGCCACCGCCATGCGATAGGCCATCGCCGGCGTCGCGCGCGCGTCCAGCACCACCAGATCGGCATAGGCGCCCGGGGTCAGCGTGCCGATCTCGCCGTCGAGGCCCAGCGAAGCCGCGTTGCCGCGCGTCATCATGTCGAACGCCGCCAGCGCCGGCAGGTTCTGGCCTTGCAATTGCAGCACCTTGTAGGCTTCGGCGGCGGTGCGCAGCATCGAATAGGAGGTGCCGCCGCCGACATCGGTCGCAAGGCCGATGCGCACGCCGGCCGCCGCCAGGCGCGCGCGATCGAACAGGCCGCTGCCGATAAAGAGATTGGAGGTGGGACAGAACACCGCGACGGCGCGGCTGTCACGCAACAGCGCGATCTCGCCATCGTCGAGATGGATGCAATGGCCCAGCAGCGCGCGCGGCCCCAACAGGCCGGCGCGGGCATAGACCGCGGTATAGCTGGGATCGTCCGGGAAGAGGCGCCGCACCGCCGCGATCTCGTCCCGGTTCTCGGCAAGATGGGTTTGCAGGTAGACGGTCGGAAATTCGCGCAGCAGCGCGCCCGCCGCCGCGAGCTGGCCGTCCGTCGAGGTGATGGCGAAGCGCGGCGTCACCGCATAGCGCTGGCGCCCGGTGCCGTGCCAGCGCCGGATCAAGGCGCGGCTCTCGGCAATGCCGTCGCGGCCGGCCGCGAGCAGCGCCGGCGGCCCGTTGCGATCCATGATCGCGGTGCCGGCGATCATGCCGGCGCCGCGCGCCTCGGCGGCGGCGAACAGCGACTCGACCGAAGCCGCGTGCACCGTGCCATAACAACAGGCGGTGGTGGTGCCGTTGCGCGCCAGTTCGTCGAGGAAGAATTCGGCGTTGCGCGCGGCATGGTCGAGATCGCTGAACCTCTGTTCCTCAACAAACGTGTATTTCTCCAGCCAGTCGAGGAGCTGGGCGCCATAGGACGCGATCACCTGGGTCTGCGGCACATGGATATGCGTGTCGATGAAGCCGGGCATGATCAGCGCATCGGGATGATGCGCGACCGGCAATCCCGCCGGCAGCCGCGCCGCCAGATCGCGCGCCGCGCCGACCGACGCGATGCGGCCGTCCGCCACCAGGACGATGCCGTCCTCGATATAGCTATAGCTGGCGGCGTCACCCGCGCCCGAGGGCGCGCGGGTGAAGCCTAGCAGGCGGCCGCGAATCGCGCTGTCGGCCATCACGTCACGGAGGCCGCGACGATCATCGAGAGATGCGCCAGCGGCTTGCCGGTTTCCGTGGCCCAGCCGTTGAACGCCGCCTGGACCTTGGCGCGGTCGCCCTTGCCCTTGGGCGTGCCCGCGAACGCGCCCCAATGGTTCAGGCCCTTCACCACCCAGTCACTCAAGACGAACGTATCCTTGCCGGCCATGCGCAGGAATTGCGACCCGGAGCCGCCGCCGAGATGGGCGAAGCGCCGGGCCAGATCGTCCCATAGCCCGACGATATTCTCGCCCGGCCAGGCGGCGAGATAGGCGCCGACGCCGCCTTTCTCCGCCGCCAGCGCCACGATCGCGGCGGCATTGGCATGGACCGCCTGCAGCTTGCCGAGATGGCGGATGAGGCGCGCATCCTTCATCAGCGCCTCGATCTCCTCGTCGCGCATGGCACGGACCTGGTGGGGATCGAAGCCATGAAACGCCGCCTCGAACGCCGGCCACTTGGCATCGACCATGTCATGCTTTAGCCCCGCCCGGAAAATCCGCAGGCCGATCAGCGACAGATAGCGGTCGTCCGGGACCTGGCGCAGCGCCGCCGCATTCTTCAGCGGCTGGAGCCGGGTCGTCAGGCGATGGTCGAGCTCTTCCCGCCCGATCCGCGCGACCGCCGCTTTTTCGATCTTGGCGAAAGTGACCATGGCGTTTCCCCCTGCGCGGACGATAAGCAATTCATCCGCCCCGCGCCATCTTGCTCATTGAACAGGCAGGGTCGCTTCGCCAGTATCAGCCCGCAAAATCATCGGGGGAACGCCTTGCAAACGATCGATACCGGCAGCACCGCCTGGGTCCTCGCCGCCTCGGCCTTGGTGCTGTTCATGACGCTGCCCGGCCTGGCGCTGTTTTACGGCGGGCTGATCCGCGCGCGCAACTTCCTCTCCATGCTGATGCATTGCTTCGCGATCTGCTGCATCGCGTCGCTGATCTGGGCGGTGTTCGGCTATAGCCTCGCGTTCAGCGACGGCGGCGGGCTGATCGGCGGCTTCGGCAAGGCGTTCCTCGCCGGCCTCGGCGGGGCGCCGGGCATGCATATCCCGGAGATCGTGTTCGCGCTGTTCCAGATGACCTTCGCCATCATCACCCCGGCGCTGATCGTCGGCGCCTTCGCCGAGCGGGTGCGCTTCCCCTTCGTCCTCCTGTTCAGCGCGCTGTGGCTGGTGGTGGTCTATCTGCCGGTGGCGCATCTGGTGTGGGGCGGCGGCTGGGCGGCGCGTGCCCATGTCTTCGATTTCGCCGGTGGCATCGTGGTGCACACCACGGCGGGCGTCTCGGCGCTGGTGGCGGCGATCCTGATCGGCGCGCGCAGCGGCTTTCCCCACCATCTGATCCCGCCGCACAGCCCCGGCATGACCATGGCCGGCGCCGGCATGCTGTGGGTCGGCTGGTTCGGCTTCAACGGCGGCAGCGCGCTCGCCGCCGACGCCTCGGCCGGCTATGCCATCATGGCGACGCACCTCGCCGCCGCCGCCGCCGCGATGACCTGGATGGTGATCGAGTGGCTGCGCGTCGGCAAGCCGACCTCGATCGGCCTCGTCACCGGCGCGGTGGCCGGCCTTGCCACCATCACCCCGGCCTCGGGCTATGTCGGGCCGATGGGCGCGATCGCGCTGGGCATCGCCGGCGGCACGGTGTGCTTCTTCGCGACCAACCTCATCAAGCAGCGCTTTCGCATCGACGATACTTTGGATGTGTTCGCGGTGCATGGCGTCGGCGGCATCGCCGGCTCGATCCTGGTGGCGATTCTGGCGATGCCGGCGCTGGGCGGCGTCGGCTTCGCCGCCGGCATGGGACCGGGGCGGCAATTGATCGTGCAGATCGTCACCGTCGCCGGCGTGGCGCTATGGTCGGTGGTCGCGACCTTCGTCCTGATAAAGCTGATCGGCGCGGTGACGCGCCCGCGCGTCGGCCGCGAGCAGGAGATCGAGGGCCTCGACCTCGTGACCCACGGCGAGCGGGCGTATGATTTGACGTAGGCGCGTCAGCTTCGCAATTTGCCGCCGGTCGCCTTTTCCACCGCCGCGATCAGGCTCTTGGAAAAGCCCTCGATTTGCGCGTCGGTGAGGGTCGCGTCCGCCGGTTGCAGGCGCACCGTGATGGCGAGCGATTTCTGACCCGCCTCGATGCCCTTGCCCTGATAGACATCGAACAGCCGCACCTGCGTCACCAGCTTCTTGTCGACATTGCGCGCCGCGCGCAACAGCGTCTCGGCCGGCAGGTCGGCCACCACGATGAAGGCGAAGTCGCGCTCCACCGGCTGAAACGGCGACGGCCGCAACAGCGGGCGGGCGCGGCCCTTAGCGCGCGGCAGCGGGATGGCATCGAGAAAAATCTCGAAGCCGACCGCCGGCCCATCGACGCCGAGCGCCGCCAGCACGCCGGGGTGAAACTCGCCGAAATGGCCAAGCCGTTTCGGCCCCAATTTCAGCGTGCCTGCGCGGCCCGGATGATACCAGGCGGGCGGATCGGCGCTGACCTGCACATTCTCCGGCGCGATGCCGGCCGCCGCCAGCACCGCCAGCGCATCGGCCTTCGCCATGAAGGCATCGACCGGCCTGGCGGGATCGTCCCAGCGCTTGACGCCGGCGCGGCCGACGCGCACGCCGGTCGCCATCTCCTCCTGGCCCGCCGGCGTGTCGTCGCGATATTGGGGGCCGATTTCGAACAGCGCCGCATTGGGCTCGAACCGGTCGGCATTGCGCTGCGCCGCCATCAACAGGTTGGGCAGGATCGAGGGCCGCATCTGGTCGAGCCCGGCGGCGATCGGGTTCACCACGCGCAAGTGCGGCGGCGCGCCACCGAACAGGTCGGCCTGTTCCACCGGCAGGAACGAGAAGGTCAGCGCCTCGATCAGATCGCGCGACGCCAGCGCCCGGCGCACGAAACCGGCCCGGCCCTGGGCCGCATCGATCGCCGGCTTCGGCAGATCGGAATCGCGCTTGAGCGGCACCGCTGGAATCTTGTCATAGCCGTGGATGCGCAGCACCTCCTCGACCAGATCGGCCTCGCCGACCAGATCGGCGCGCCAGGAGGGCGGCGCGACCGAGACGGTCTCGCCGTCGCCCGCGATGGTGCAGCCGAGCGCCTCCAGGATGCGCCGCTGCTCCTTCGCCTCAAGATCGAGGCCGCCGAGCGACTCGGTGCGCGCGGGGCGGAACGCGATCTGGCGGCGCCAGACCGGCACCGCGCCCGCCGTGACGATCTCGCTCGGCTCGCCGCCGCATAATTCCAGCACCAGCCGGGTCGCCAGTTCCAGGCCGGGGCGGACGAATTCGGGATCGAGGCCGCGCTCGAAGCGATAGCGCGCGTCGCTCTGGATGCCGAGCTTGCGGCCCGTGGCGGCGGTGCGCACCGGGTCGAACAGCGCCGCCTCGATGAACACATCATTGGTGGCGTCAGAGCACCCGGTGCTCTCGCCGCCGATGACGCCGCCGAGACTCAGCACCGCATCATTGTCGGCGATCACGGTCATGTCGCCGTCGAGCGCGTAGTCGCGCCCGTCGAGCGCGCGCAGCGTTTCGCCGGGCCGCGCGCCGCGCACCGCGAGGTCGCCATCGATCTTGCCAGCGTCGAAGACATGCAGCGGCCGCCCCCGGTCGAAGGTCATGAAATTGGTGATATCGACCAGCGCCGAAATCGGTCGCAGGCCGATGGCAAGGAGGCGATCGCGCAGCCAGTCCGGCGACGGACCGTTGCGCACGCCGCGCACCAGCCGGCCGAGAAACAGCGGACAGGCCCGATCATCGGGGCCGGCGAGATGCACCGCGATCGGCGAGGGGAATTTGCCCGGAACCGCGTCGATCGGTCGAGGGCTCAACGCGCCGAGGCCGGAAGCCGCGAGATCGCGGGCAAGACCATGCACGCCGAGACAATCAGCGCGGTTGGCGGTGATCTTGATGTCGAGCACCGGATCGTCGAGGCCCATGGCGGCGGCGAAGCCAGTGCCGGGGGTCAGCCCGTCCGGCAGCTCGATGATGCCGGTGTGATCGTCGCTCAACCCCAGCTCATAGCCCGAGCACAGCATGCCCTGGCTCTCGACGCCGCGAATGGCGCTGGCCTTCAGCACCGCGCCGGTGCGCGGAATGACCGATCCGACCGGCGCGAACACGCCGAGCATCGGCGCATGCGCGTTGGGCGCGCCGCACACCACCTGAACCTCGCCCCGGCCGGTATCGACCCGGCAGAGCTTCAGCTTGTCGGCATTGGGATGCGGCTCGGCCGAGACCACGCGCGCGATGATGAAGGGCTTCAAGTCCTTGGCGCGGTCCTCAATGCCGTCGACTTCGAGGCCACGCATCGCCAGCGCCGCCACCATCTCGTCGAACGAGGCCGTGAGATCGATATGGTCCTTGAGCCAGCCGAGCGTCGTCTTCATGACGGTGTTCCCGTTCGACCAATCAAATTCGCCTTGCCCCTCCTCCGACTTGGTCGGGGGATCAGCCGGGGCATCCACGAATTGTTTTTCTGAAGGCGGACCGCGGCGTCCATAAAAGAGGGAAAATTCGTGGATGGCCCGCCTTCGCGGGCCAAGACGACAAGAATATGATCGACGATAGCCATCACAAGCCCCCGACCATCGACGGCACGTCGAGCGGCAGGAAGCCGTAATGGCGCAGCCAGCGCAGGTCGCTGTCATAGAAGGTGCGCAGATCGGGGATGCCGTATTTCAGCATCGCGATACGCTCGATCCCCATGCCGAAGGCGAAGCCCTGATAGCGCGCCGGATCGATGCCGCCATGCTCCAGCACTTTCGGATTGACCATGCCGCAGCCGAGAATCTCCAGCCAGTCGCCGCCGGCGCCGATCTTCAATTCGCCGCCGGCGCGGGAACAGCCGATATCGACCTCGGCCGACGGCTCGGTGAAGGGAAAATAGCTGGCGCGGAACCGCACCGGCAGATCGTCGATGGCGAAGAAGGCGCGGCAGAAATCGATGAGGCAGCCCTTGAGCTGGCCCATATGGGTGGTCTCGTCGATCACCAGCCCCTCGACCTGATGGAACATCGGTGAATGGGTCGCGTCATGGTCGCTGCGAAACGTGCGCCCCGGCACGATGATGCGGATCGGCGGCTTCGACGACAGCATGGTGCGGACCTGCACCGGCGAGGTATGGGTGCGCAACAGCTTGCGCTGGCCGCCCGACTCCGGGAAATAGAACGTGTCGTGCTCCTGTCGCGCCGGATGCTCGGGCGGGATGTTCAGCGCGGTGAAATTATAGAAATCCTCTTCGATATGCGGGCCTTCGGCGACGCGAAATCCCATCTCGCCGAAGATCGCCACCACCTCGGCGATGGTCTGGCTGATCGGGTGGATGCGGCCGGCGATCTCGGCCTTCACCGGCAGCGTGATATCGACGCGCTCGGTCGCGAGCCGCGCCGTCAGCGCCGCATCCTCGAATTTTTTGGT
This sequence comes from Allostellaceae bacterium, assembly GCA_036510675.1. Classification (GTDB taxonomy): domain Bacteria; phylum Pseudomonadota; class Alphaproteobacteria; order ATCC43930; family CGMCC-115725; genus JAATGI01. The sequence goes on along the minus strand of DATCDN010000094.1, from coordinate 5,357 downwards.
GGCATGGCCGAGCGCGTGCTCGATCTCGGTCTTGATCCGGTTGAGCAGTGCGCCTTCGGCCCGCCGCGCCTCCGCCGCGAGCTGGCCCAGCCCTTTCAGCCATTGCGTGATCTGGCCGTTGCGGCCCATCGCCGCGACGCGAACGCGATCCAGCGTGTCGCGGTCCAGCGCCGCGCCAATCTCGCGCAGCGTGACGGCGATGTAATCTTCATAGAGCCGATGGCGGGTCGATTGTTCATCCATGTGCGTCGCTCATGAAAAAGGGGCCGACCGGCCCCTTCCATCGCAGCCGGGATTCGTGTCCCGACTTTACATACACCGCCGCGCGGGGCCTAGAGTCGGATCGCCGCGCGGTTCATGCCGCGGCCGCCTTGCCCAGCGCCGCCTGTGCCTGCATCACGATCGCCTTAAAGACCTCGGGCTCATGGACCACGAGATCGGCCAGGATCTTGCGGTCGAGCTCGATGCCGGCCTTGGCGGCGCCGGCGATGAACTGCGAATAGGTCATGCCCAATTCGCGGGTGCCGGCATTGATGCGCTGAATCCACAAAGCGCGGAAATTGCGCTTCTTGGCGCGGCGGTCGCGATAGGCGTAACGCAGCGCCTTCTCGACCTTTTCGACGGCGATGCGGAAATTGGTGCTGGAGCGGCCACGGTAGCCCTTGGCCAGCTTCAGGATTTTCTTGTGGCGGGCGTGGGTGGTGACGCCCCGTTTGACGCGTGCCATCGCCTAGCCCCTGAGATACGGCATATAGGTCAGCACCAGCCGGGTATCGCCCGGCTGCAGGGTAACCGTGCCCTTGCCATTGCGCTTGGCGCGCTTCGATTTGGAGATCAGGCGATGGCGCTTATGCGCGTTCGCCGACGTGATCTTGCCCGTGGCGGTGCGGCCGAAGCGTTTCTTCGCTCCGGACTTGGTCTTCATCTTGGGCATTTTCGTCCTTTCAATCAGGGAGTTAATTCGCGGTCGGAGGCATGCCCGTGATTAAGCCTCGACCAGCCGAAGCGCGGGGTTATAGCGGCGCGACCGGCGAAAGACAAGGGCGGCCCGCTATTCCGCGCTATTCCGCCGCCGCCAGGGTCGGGTAGTCGATCAGGCCGCGCGGCTCGTTGATGAAGACCGTGGCGCGGTCGGGCTCCACCGGCGCCACGCCGAGCCGCAACCGCTCCGCCAGATCGGGATTGGCGATATAGGGATTGCCGAACGACACCATATCGGCGGCGCCCGACGCGATCGCGGCATCGGCGCGCTGGCGCGTATAGCCCGAATTGGCGATCAGCGTGCCGCGCCAATGGGGGCGGAAATAGGCGGCGACCAGCGGATCGCCGGGCACCACCGGAAATTCGGGCTGCGGCTCGACCAGATGGAGATAGGCGAGACCGAAGCGGTCCAGTGCCTTGACCATATGGGTGAAGGTGGCATGGGGATCGCTGTCGGCGATGTCGTTATGGGCGCTGGACGGCGACAGGCGATAGCCGACCTTGTCGGCGCCCCAGATCTCGGCCACCGCCGCCGTCACCTCAAGGCCCAGGCGGGCGCGATTCTCGATGCTGCCGCCATATTTGTCGGTGCGCCGGTTGGTCTTGTCGCGCAGGAACTGATCGAGGAAATAGCCATTGGCACCATGCAGTTCGACGCCGTCGAAGCCGGCCGCCTTGGCATAGTGGGCGCCGCGCACGAATTCATCGATCACGCCCGGAATCTCGTCGAGGTCCAGCGCGCGCGGCATGGCGTGGGGCGGCCGGCCCGGCCGCACCGGATGCTCCATCTTCACCGCCGAAGGCGCCACCGGCGCGACCCCGTCCGGCAGCGCCGTCGGGTGCGAGGCGCGGCCACAATGCCAAAGTTGCATGAAGATATGGCCGCCGGCGCGATGGACCGCCTCCGTCGTCAGCGCCCAGCCCGCGGCCTGTTCTTCGGTGTAGATGCCGGGTGTCGGCATCGGGAACGCCCCGAACGCCGAGACCGGCGTGCCTTCCGTGATCAAGAGGCCGGCGGACGCGCGCTGGGCGTAATAGAGCGCGTTTAGCGCGGTCGGCACATTGCCGGGGGCACAGCGGTTGCGGGTCATCGGCGCCATCGCGATCCGGTTCGGCAGGCGATAGGACCCAAGCTGGATCGGCGACAGGAGGTTCATCGGTGCGGTGCCTTTTATGGTAGCGGCGCGATTTTGCCGGGGGTAATGCTGGGACACAATAGGGCGTGAGATAGGTGGGACGCGTGAGCGATCATGAATTCCTGGTCATCGGCGGCGGCATCGGCGGGCTCGCGACCGCGCTGGGGCTGGCGCATGCCGGCGCCCGCGTCCATGTCATCGAAAAGGCGCCGGAATTTGGCGAAATCGGCGCCGGGCTGCAACTGGCGCCCAACGCATCGAGCGCGCTCGACCGGCTCGGCGTCCTCGGCGAGATCAGGAAATTCGCGGTGGCGCCGCGCCGCATGGTCTGGGGCGATGCGATTTCGGGCGAAATCGTCACCGCCTTCGATCTCGGCGAGCCGTTCGTCGCGCGCTTCGGCTATCCCTATCTGGTGATGCACCGCTCCGATCTCCTGAATGTGCTGCTGGCGGCGTGCCGCGCCGAAAGCCGCATCACGCTGGAGACCGGGCGCGACGCCGTCGCGATCGAGGACAAGGTCACCGGTGCGCGCGTCACCTGTGACGACGGCACGGTCTATGATTGCGCGGCGCTGGTCGGGGCCGACGGGCTGTGGTCGCCGACCCGGAAATTCATCGCCGATGACGGGCCGCCACGCACCTTTCCCTTTGTCGCCTATCGCGGCGCCATTCCGATCGCGGAGGTGTCGGAGCATGCCGGCCTGGACAATGTCATCATGTGGTGCGGGCCGGACATGCATTTCGTCCAATATCCGATCCGGCGCGGCGAGCTGTTCAACCAGGTCGCGGTCTTCAAATCGCCGTCGTTCCCGGCGGCCGATTGGGGCAATGAGGCGGAACTCGACGCGCATTACGCGCAATGCTGCGACTATGTACGCAAATCGCTGTTGAAGATTCAGCGCGATCGGCGCTGGACCATGGTCGATCGCGCGCCGATCTCGACCTGGGTGCGCAACCGCATCGCGCTAGTGGGCGACGCCGCGCATCCGATGCTGCAATATATCGCGCAGGGTGCCTGCCAGGCGATCGAGGACACGATCTGCCTTGCCGAGCGCGTGCGCGACATCGGCGATGTCGGCGACGCCTTCCTGGCCTATCAGGAGGCGCGCTATCTGCGCGCGGCGCGGGTGCAGATTTCGGCCGAATTCATGGGCGGCATTTTTCACATCGGCGGCGTCGGCCGCGTGCTGCGCAACAAATTCTTCGAGGGCCATGCCGCGGATGACTACCGCGAGATCGCGTGGCTCTATGGCCATCGCGCCTGATCCGTGACGGAGTAACGACATGCTGACCATCGACAAGAACAAGCTGCTGTGCGAGGTCGGGCCGGGTACGCCGATGGGCACTCTGATGCGCCGCTATTGGCATCCGATCGCCGGCGCCAGCGAGTTCGACGACACGACCCGCGTCAAGCCGGTGCGGCTGATGGGCGAGGATCTGGTGCTGTACCAGGACCTCGGCGGCACCTTCGGGCTGATCGACCGGCATTGCGCGCATCGGCGCGCCGATCTCTCTTATGGCTTCGTCGAGGAATGCGGCCTGCGCTGCAATTATCACGGCTGGCTTTATGACGAGACCGGCAAATGTCTCGCCCAGCCCTATGAGGACATGGCGCACCCCGACGCCAACATGAAGGCGCGCATCCGCATCAAGACCTATCCGGTGCGGGCGCATGCCGGTATGATTTGGGCCTATCTGGGCCCACAACCAGCGCCGCTTTTGCCGAATTGGGAGCCGTTTACCTGGACCAATGGCTTCGCCCAGGTGGTGATTTCCGAAATTCCGTGCAATTGGGTTCAGTGCCAGGAGAACTCCATCGACCCGGTGCATTTCGAATGGATGCACGCGAATTGGAGCGTGCGGCTGAAGGGCCAGACCGGCCCTTATAGCCCGCGCCACACCAAGGTGGATTTCGACGAATTCGATTACGGCTTCGTCTATCGCCGGGTGCGCGAGGACACGGACGAGAGCGACGAGCTGTGGCGCATCGGCCGGGTGTGTCTCTGGCCCAATGCCCTCTTCACCGGCAATCATTTCGAATGGCGCGTGCCGATCGACGACGACCACACGCTCAGCGTCGCCTGGTTCTTCGCGCGCGTGCCCCAGGACCGCGAACCCTATGTCCAGAATTCGATCCCGACCTGGCACAGCCCGATCAAGGACGAGACCACCGGGCGCTGGATCACCAGCCACATCATGAATCAGGATTTCATCGCCTGGATGGGGCAGGGCGTCATTTCCGACCGCGAGAACGAGCATCTCGGCGCCAGCGACAAGGGCATCGCGCAAATCCGCCGCCGCTTTTTCGAGGACCTCGACGCCATCGCCGAAGGCCGCGACCCCAAGGCGGTGATCCGCGACGAGAGCCTGCGCGCGGTCGTCCCGCTGCCGATCATGAACCGCGAAATCCTGACCCGAGGCGTGACGCGCGAGCAACTCGCCAAAGACCCCAACGCGCAAATCCTGCTGCGCCCCTTCGCCTGGCAGATCGGCCAGCCCGACGCGGTGAAGCGCGCCTATGCCGACGCGATGGGGGTGGAAATCAAGGGGTAGGCCGTGCGATGCCAACCATAGCAATCGTTGACGGCGTCAAGGTCCAGATGTTTTATAATGACCACATACCTCCGCATTTTCACGCGACGTTGGCGGGGCAGGAGGCATTGATCGCGATCAGTACCCTCGACGTGATACGAGGTTCCCTGCCCACCGCAAAGCTGCGCGCTATATTGGCCTGGGCGAGAGAGCATCAGAGTGAGCTAGCCCTGAATTGGATCAAATGCCAGGACCAACAATCGCCGGAAAGGATTTAGCGTGCCGCCGGTTTTAGAAAACACCATTCTGAACGCGGTGCCAAATGCGAGCGGCCTCACCGTCTCTGTAACCTGGGCGAATGGTGAGCACACGGTCAATCGCTTCGATCATCTGGTCGGAAAAGGCGTATTCGCCGCGCTTTCCGATCCGGACGTTTTCTGTCAAGTCCACGTCGGCGAACGCGGCCGCAGTCTCGAATGGCCTGGGGAAATTGACTTCTGCGCGGATGCCTTGTGGTTCGAGGCTCATCCCGAGGATGCTCCGGGGCGACGAACCGCCGCGCAAGCCGCCTAGAGTCTGATCCATCTAGATTGAAGCGTATCCGGAGTTTCTGAGGTAGTTGGCGCATTCTTGGGATGAGAAGGCGTTGAGCAGGGTTCCGATGCGTTTCCATGTTGTCTCGACGGTTCGCTCGGCGGCTTTTCGCAG
>DATCDN010000093.1:0-16593 GCA_036510675.1 Allostellaceae bacterium | reverse complement strand
CGACGCCAAGGTCGGCTATGCCAAGCCGCCTTTGTTCGGCCGGCCGCCCTTCGTCCACGAGATCGTCAATCTAAGCCCGACCGCGCATGACGATCTGCTCAACGCCTACAACACCCAGGAGGGCAGCCAGTGGGATGGGCTGGCCCATGTCGGCCACGTCAAGCACCGAAAATTCTATGGCGGGGTCACTCCCGAGGCGATCCGGAACCGCGAAGGCCGGCTGACCATCAGCAGCTGGTCGGACAAATTCGTCGGCCGCGGCGTGCTGATCGACGCGGTGAAATACCGCGCCGAGCAAGGCCGGCCGATCCAGCCGCTGACCCGCGACGTAGTGACCCTGGCTGATTTAGAGGGCGCGCTGGCGGCGCAAAAGGTGACGCTGACACCGGGTTCGGTGGTGCTGGTGCGCACCGGCTGGATGGAGGCCTATGAGGCGTCGAGCGCGGCCGAGAAGCGGGCCATGGCGCCGATGGACAAGCTGAAATCGGTCGGCGTCGAGCCGAGCCGCGCCCTGATGGAATGGCTGTGGAACAATCGCGTCGCCGCCATCGGCACCGACACACCGGCGGCCGAGCCGTGGCCGTGGAACCTGACCGATCCCGACGCGCTGCATCATCGCGCCCTGCCGCTGCTCGGCCTGCCGCTGGGCGAGCAATTCGTCCTGAAGCCGCTGGCCGAGGATTGCGCCGCCGATGGCGCCTGGGAATTCCTGCTGGTGGCGGTGCCGATCAATCTCGATAACGGCATCGCGACGCCGGCCAATACCGTGGTCATCAAATAGATGCCGCGCCTTTCCGCCAATATCGGCATTCTGTTCCGCGAGCATGATTTTCTCGACCGCTTCGCGGCGGCGGCGCGCGCGGGATTTCAGGCGGTCGAATGCTGGGCGCCCTATGAGCATCCGATCGCGGAGTTGCGCCGCCGGATCGCCGATGCCGGGATTCCGCTGATCGGCATCAACACCGCGATGGGCGACGCCGAGGCCGGCGAGATGGGCCTCGCCGGCGTGCCGGGGCGCGAGCGCGAATTCGACGCCCTCATCGCCCAGGCGCTGGATTATGGCGCGGCGCTGGGCGTGCGCCACATCCATGTCATGGCCGGCGCGATGAAGGGCTTCGGCGAGGCGGAGGGGCTGGCGACGCTGCGGCGCAATCTGGCACTGGCGGTGAAACTGGCGGAACCGATGGGCGTGACCCTGGTGATCGAGCCGGTCAACCGCGTCGATCGCCCGACCTATCTGCTCTCGCGCTCCGATGATGCCGCCGCGATCATCGACGCGATCGGCTCGCCGCATCTCAAGATGATGTTCGATTTCTACCACCTCCAGATCATGGAGGGCGACGTCATGCGGCGGTTCCAGCGCCTGCTACCGAAGATCGGCCATGTCCAGTTCGCCGCCGTGCCGAGCCGCGCCGAGCCGGACGAGGGCGAGCTAAATTATCCCTGGATCATGCGCGAGATCGACCGCCTGGGCTGGCCGGGCTTCGTCGGCGCCGAATACCAGCCGCGCGGCCGCACCGAGGATGGATTGGGGTGGATGGCGACGCTCGGGGTTAGCCCTTGAAGCGCTTCGCCAGACCGTCGGCGGCGCGCACCAGCATTGCCGTGTCGATCCCGACCGCGACGAAGCGATAGCCCCATTCGATATAGCGCCGCGCCTCCTCCTCATTGCCGGTGAGGATGCCGGGCGCCTTGCCCGCCTTGGCGATGCGGGTGGCGGCGTCGCGGATCGCCTGCTGGACCTCGGGATGTCCCGAATTGCCGATATGGCCGAACGAGGCGGAGAGATCGGAGGGGCCGATGAACACGCCTTCGACGCCATCGACCGCCGCGATTTCGTCGAGCTGCGCCATCGCCGACACCGTTTCGACCTGGACCAGCAGGCAGACCTCGCTGTCGGCCTTCTTGAGATAGTCGGTGACGCGGCCATAGCGGCTGGCGCGGGCACCGCCGGCGACGCCGCGCAGGCCCTTCGGCGGATAGTGGATCGCGGTGACCGCGCGCCGCGCCTCGTCGGCGTTCTGGACATAGGGCACGAGGATGGTCTGCGCCCCGATATCCAGCACCCGCTTGATCAGCACCATGTCGTTCCAGGCGGGGCGCACGATCGGCGCGGCGGTGCCGGCCTGAACCGCCTGTAGCTGGGCCACCAGATCGGGGATTTCGTTGGGCGAATGCTCGGTGTCGAGCAGAATCCAGTCGAAACCGCTGTCGGACAATATCTCCGCGCCGATATTGCTGGCGAGGCTGCTCCAGATGCCGATCTGCGTCTGGCCGGCGGCAAGCGCCGCCTTAAAGGGATTGCGCGGCATGTCCATGGCAATGATCCTCTAAACGAATTGAACGGCAAGCCCGCCGAGCGGGCCGAAATCGGCGTGAACCGTGTCGCCCTTATTGGCCCAGATCGGGCGGATAAAAGAGCCGGACAGCATGATCTGGCCGGCCGGCAAGGTAATGCCGTGTCGGCCGAAGCGATTGGCCAGCCACGCGATGCCCATCGCCGGATGGCCCATCACGCCCAGCGCCAGCCCGGTCTCCTCGATATCGGCATTGCGGTAGAGCGCGCCGCCGACCCAGCGCAGATCGACATCGAATGGCTTCAACGGCCGCCCGCCGATCACCAGCCCCGCCGCCGCGCCATTATCGGCCACGGTATCGAAAATCTTGCGCGGATTCTGAATCCGCGCATCGACGATCTCCATCGCCGGCACGACATATTCGGTGGCCCGCATCACTTCGGTCAGGCCGACGCCGGGGCCTTTCAGCTCCCGATTAAGCACGAACACCAGTTCGATCTCGACGCGCGGCACGCAATAGTCGGCGTGATTAATCTTGGCGCCATCCGGGATCATCATCGTGTCGAGGAGGTGCCCGTAATCCGGCTCGTCGATTTGGGATGAGGCCTGCATCGCCTTCGAGGTGAGGCCGATCTTGTAGCCGATCACCTTGGCGCCGGCCGCGACCTTGCGGCGGATCAACAAATCCTGAATCGCATAGGCATCGTCGAGTTCGATCGCGGGCCAGGTCTTGGACAATTGCACCATCGGCTTGCGCGCCGCCTCGGCCGCGAGCAAATCGGTGACGGCGTGCTGGCGATCGGCATCGGAGATCATTGGTTCTTCGTCCCTTCATTGGCCGGCGGCGGTTGGGTCTATATCACGGCCCCTTTCCCCGATGAACCGCATTATCCGTCGCGCTGTTTCCCGCTGGCAAGGCGCCGACGCCCTACGATAGTATGATTGCCGCATCGTTAATTCCGGCCACCAAGACGGGAGACAATTCCGCTTGGGCGATGGGGAGGGGCTCGGGGTTGCGCCAGGACGATTTTCGCGACGAGATCGCGACGATCATTGCCGATTTTGGAGTGGGTGAGCGCCGCGATCGTGCCCTATCGCTTTGCCCGCGCCATCCTGAAACTCGGCATGGCGGATTTGTCGGCGCCGCGCGACCGGCGCGGGCGCACCCAAGCGCTGCTGGATATCGAAGCCGCGATCCGCGCCACCGAAGCGAGCTACACCGCGCCAAACGAGGATTCGTCATCCCCCGCCGACGATAAGATTTTGCCGATCCCGCCTGTGGCCATGGCACCGTGGCCCGGCCCGGGCCGGGTCCTCGCGACGCTGATGATCCGCAACATCCGCATGATGCTGGCGAAGGACCCGCTGGCCTATTTATGGCTGTTCCTGTCGCCGATCCTGACCATCGCCGTGCATTTCTGGGCCTATACGTTCCTGCTCGGCTTCGGCTCGGTCCTGGACATGCCGACCCTGCCGTTCCTGATCCTCGGCATCGGCGGCTGGCACATGACGCGCGTCATGGTGCTGAAGCTCGGCTATGAGCTGACCCGCGATCAGAACCTGGCGCGGCTCGAGCCGGTCGATACCCTGACCATCGCGATGGCGAAGGCGCTGGAGCTGGCGTTTTCCTATACCGCGGTGGTCGTGATCGCGCTGGCGTGGATCGGTTGGACCGGCACCGATCCCGGTCCGCGCGATCTGTTGGGCGTCGCCTATTATTGGTCGCTGCTGGCGATCTCGGGGCTGGGCCTCGGCCTGTTGTTGAATCGCTGCCGCCAGGAATTGCCGGGCATCGCGCTGCTGGCGATGCCGGTGTTCCGCATCGGCTTTTTCTGTTCCGGCGTGGTGGTGGTCTCCGAGCAATTTCCCGAGCGTATTCGCGACATTCTGATCTGGAATCCGGTGCTGCACATCATGCAGCTGCTGCGCAGCGCCTATTTCGTCCAGTACCAGTCGCGGGACGCGATGCCGGTGGTCGCCGGATTCTTCGCGCTGACCATCCTGTTCCTGGGCGGGGTCGCGGAATTGTCGCGGCGGCGCGGGCTGGCGTTGGCATGATCGCGCTCGACGGGATTACGCTGCACGACGAGGGGCGCGTCATCCTCGACCGGGTCAGCGTCACGTTCGGCCCCGGCATGTGGCACCTTGCCGCCGCGCCGGCGCGCGACGCGCGGGTGCTGCTGCACCTGCTGGCCGGCCAGCAGGCACCGTTCGGCGGCACGGTGCGATGCCGGGGTGCGCGCTCCTGGCTGCTGGGTCAGTTCGCGCCGTTCGGGCTGCATCTGCGCGGCCTCGACATCATCGACACGCTGTGCTCGCTCTATGCGCTGGAGCGGCGCGGCACGTTCCGGCTGTTTCACGATCTGCTGGAGCAGCCGGAATGGCTGGCGGTGCGCTTCGACCGCTGGCCGCGAGCGCTGCAGCGGCAATTCGGCCATATCGCCTTCATCGCGCCGGCGTTCGACAATTATCTCCTCGACGTGTCGCCGGTCCTGCCCCAGCCCGATTTTTACCGCCGCTGGCGCATCCTGTTCGGCGCCCGCGTCGCGGGGAAGACGGTGATCATCGCCAGCGGTGAGCATCGCGCGGCACTGCATGATTTTCCGGGCGAACGCATGACGCTGGGCGCGGGTCGCCTGCATGCCGCCGGCGACGCACCCGCGATGGCCGCCGAGTAATGGACAGCACCGTCGATTTTCCAAGAATACCGCGCGGCCGGCGCCAACCCGGCGGCGCCGACCTGCCGCCGCTGCCGGTTCATCTGTCGCGCGCCACGCGGCGCCGCCACATCCTGGTCCATGTGTTTTTCATCTGCCTGCCGATGCTGGCGGCGCTGTTGTACCTGAGCCTCAACGCGGCGGATCGGTTCGAGGCGAGCAGCGATTTCACGATTCTGCCGCTGATCCAGCCGGGCGGCGGCGAGCTGCGGGCGGGCAACGCGGCGCATCTGATGAACCTGGCGCAGAACGCGCCGCCCGGCGCCAACGATGCCTATATGGTGGTCGATTATCTGCGCTCGCCCGACGCGCTGAAGGAGTTGGAGCGGCGCATCGGCTTTCTGCCGCGCTATCGCGGCAAGAGCGGCGATATCCTCTATCGGCCCGAACCGTGGCGGGTGCTGTTCCGGCAATGGGTCACCGGCGCGCCGGAGCCGATCCCGTTCGAGGACCGGCGCGCGCATTACAATCGCATGGTGACGTTGCGCTACGCCATCACCGAGAACATCGTCACGCTCGACGTCACCGCGTTCACGCCCGAGGATGCGCGCCTCGTCGCGGCGACGCTGCTGGATATGGGCGAAGCCTTCATCAATCGCACCAATCAGCGGGTGTTAACCGACCTGGTGCGCGGCGCCGAGGGCGAGGTCGCGGCTGACCAGCGCCGGCTCGATGACGATCACCTCAAGATGCAGGCGTGGCGCGCCGGCAACAGCGATCTCGACCCGGACCAGCTTGCCGCGATGGTGACGCAGGTGGTGCAGGGGCTGGAGACCGCGCTGGTGACGGCGCGCTCGTCGCAGATGCTGAGCGGTGGCTCGCCGGCACGCGATATCGCCGCCGCGCGCATCCGCGCGATCGAGACGCAGATCGCGCGCGAACAGCAGCAGCTTGCCGCGATGGAGCGATCCTACGCGGCGAAATTCTTTCAGTATGACCGGCTGAAGGAAGATATCGCCTTCGCGAAAAGCGCCTATCAAGCCGATCTCGCCGCGCGCCAGGCGTTCCGCGAGCTGGCGGCGCGCCAGGATGTTTATCTCTTACGCATCGACGAGCCCCAGCGTCCCGACCGGGCGCTCTATCCCGACTGGTTCCTGATCCTGCCGCTCACCCTCGTCGGCGGCGCCATGGCCTATGGCATTCTGCGCATGGTCATGGCGCTGGGCCGCGATCGCTGGGCGCGTTAAATATCCGCGTAGACCGAGGTCTCCGCCTGGGCGCCGGGATGGGTGACGGCGCCCTTTTCCGCGTCGCCGACGGTGCGCGCATAGCGCCACAGCGCGCCCGAGCCATAGGCCTCCGGGGGCGCCCGCCATGCCTTGCGCCGCTCCGCCAGTTCGGCATCGCTCAGTTCGACTGACAGCGTCAGGGCTTCGGCATCAAGGACGATCATGTCACCATCCTTGAGCAGGCCGATCGGGCCGCCGACCGCCGCCTCGGGCCCGACATGGCCGACGCAGAAGCCGCGCGTCGCGCCGGAGAACCGGCCGTCGGTGATCAGCGCCACCTTGCCGCCGGTGCCCTGACCATAAAGCGCGGCCGTGGTCGACAGCATCTCGCGCATGCCCGGCCCGCCGCGCGGCCCCTCGTAGCGGATCACCAGCACGTCGCCTTCCTTGTATTGCCGCTTATCGACCGCCGCGAAGCAATCCTCTTCGCGGTCGAAGCAGCGCGCGGGACCCCGGAACCTCAGTTCCTCGCCCTGCATGCCGGCGACTTTCACGATGGCGCCCTGCGGCGCGAGATTGCCTTTCAGCACCACGACGCCGCCGGTCGGCGACATCGCGTTCGCCACGGTGCGCACCACATCCTGATTGGTCGGGAATTTCACCGGGGCGAGATTTTCGGCGATGGTCTTGCCGGTCACCGTGATGCAGTCGCCATGGAGATAGCCGCCATCCATCAGCGCCTTCATCAGCACCGGCACGCCGCCGACGTCGTACAAATCCTTCATGACATAGCGGCCGCCCGGCTTGAAATCGCCGATATAGGGGGTGCGCTTGAAGATCTCGCCGACCGCATGCATGTCGAAATCGATGCCGGCCTCGTGCGCGATCGCCGGCAGATGGAGGGCGGCGTTGGTCGAGCCGCCCGACGCCGCGACCACGGTCGCCGCATTCTCCAGCGCCTTGCGGGTGACGATGTCGCGCGGCCGGATGCGCTTTGCCAAGAGGCTCATCACCGCCTTGCCCGAAGCCTCGGCATAGGCGTCGCGCGCCTCATAGGGCGCCGGCGTGCCGGCCGAGCCGGGCAGCGCCAGACCCAGCGCCTCGGAGACGCAGGCCATGGTGTTGGCGGTGAACTGACCCCCGCATGAACCCGCCGACGGACAGGCGGCGCATTCCAATTCGTGCAAATCCTCGTCGCTCATCAGGCCGGCGCTATGCTTGCCGACCGCCTCGAAGACATCGACCACGGTCACGTCACGCCCCTGGAAGCGTCCGGGCAGGATCGAGCCGCCATAGAGAAACACCGCCGGGACGTTGAGGCGCAGCATCGCCATCATGATACCCGGCAGCGATTTGTCGCATCCCGCGATGCCGACCATCGCGTCATAGCAATGGCCGCGCATCGTCAGCTCGACCGAATCCGCGATCACCTCGCGCGATACCAGCGACGCCTTCATGCCGGCATGCCCCATGGCGATGCCGTCGGTGACGGTGATGGTGGTGAATTCGCGGGGCGTGCCGGCGGCCTCGGCGACGCCGCGCTTGGCGGCCTGGGCCTGGCGCGACAGCGCGATGTTGCAGGGCGCCGCTTCATTCCAGGTCGTGACCACGCCGACCAGCGGCTGCGCGATCTGTTCCGCCGTCAGGCCCATCGCGTAGAGATAGGAGCGATGCGGCGCGCGCTCCGGCCCGACCGTGACATGCCGGCTCGGCAGGGTCGATTTGTCGAAGGTCGGGCGGCGGGCGTCGTCAGGCATGAAACTCTCCCATCGAAAAGGTGCCGGGAGCATAGGGAAAAGCCCCGCCGCCATCAATCATCCACGCGCATCGCGGTTCTTCCCAATCTTCCTATACCCAACCGTCTTGGCCCGCTTTAGGCGGGCCATCCACGACTTTTTATTTGGCCGCCGAAACAATTCGTGGATGCCCCGGCCAAGCCGGGGCAAAGCGAAAATATTTCCATGGTTCTCGCGGCAATACATTATGTATCGGAAGGAATTGGAGCACCGAGATGAGCGACGCCTTGGCCGTCTTATTCGCAGAAGTGAAATTCGACGCGGCGGGTTTGATTCCGACGATCGCGCAGCAGCATGACAGCGGCGAGGTGTTGACCCTCGCCTGGATGAACCGCGAGGCGATCGCGGCGACGCTCGAAACCGGCCGTGTCACCTATTGGTCGCGCTCGCGCGGCAAACTGTGGCGCAAGGGCGAGATTTCGGGCCAGGCACAGCGCCTGGTCGAGCTGCGCCTCGATTGCGATGGCGACGCGATCCTGTTGCTGGTCGATCAGACCGGCGTCGCCTGTCACACCGGCCGCAAGAGCTGTTTCTTTCGCGCGGTGCGCGACGGCGCGCTCGTTACCATCGCCGAGCCGCTGGTCGCGCCGGAGCAGCTTTATCCGCCAAACACCAACATTCTCTAGCCAGACAAATCATCTTGGCCCGCTTTAGGCGGGCCATCCACGAATTTTTCGTCATCCAAACTCAGTCGTGGATGCCCCGGCTGATCCCCCGATCAAGTCGGGGGAGGGGCAAGGCGATGTTGGCATGGAAATTGGAAGCTACCTTTGCTTCAGTTCCCGCTCCAGCGTGTCGAGCGTGCGCATCGCGTCGAGGCATTGCGCGGCGCTGGAATTGGGCTGGCGGCCTTCGTTGATCGCGGCGAAGAATTCGCGATCCTCGAGTTCGATGCCGTTGGTCGAAACATCGACCTTCGAGACGTCGATCGGCTTGTCGTAGCCGTCGACCAGATCGTCATAGACCGCCCTGTAGGTGCCGTTGTCGCAGATGTAGCGGAAGAACGAGCCGAGCGGCCCGTTATTGTTGAACGACAGCGACAGCGTCAGAATCGCGCCCGACGGCACCTTGAGCTGAATGCTCATATCCATCGATATACCGAGTTCGGGATGCAGCGGCCCCGCCACCGCATGCGCGATGATCGGCAGCTCGCCGGTCTGATACTGGAACAGATCGACGGTATGGCAGGCATGGTGCCACAGCAGATGATCGGTCCAGCTGCGCGGCTGGCCTTGCGCATTCATGTTGGTGCGGCGGAAGAAATAGGTCTGCACGTCCATCTGCTGGATTTTGAGTTCCCCCGCCACGATGCGCTTATGCACCCACTGGTGACTGGGGTTGAAGCGGCGGACATGGGCCGCCATCGCCACGACGCCGGTTTCCTGCTGCACCCGGACGATGCGCTCGGAATCGGCGACGCTGTCGGCCATCGGTATTTCGATCAGCACATGCTTGCCGGCGCGCATCACCATTTCCGCCTGGTCGGCGTGGACTTGAGTCGGGCTCGCCAGGATCACCGCGTCGAGGCCGGGCTGTTTCAGGCTCTCGGCGAGGTCGGTGGTCCAATGCGGAATCTTCCACTTCTTCGCGACTTCCTCGGTGCCGGCCGGCCGGCCGCCGGCCAGCGAGATCACCTCGGCGTCGGGAATCTTGGCCAGCGCCTCGAGATGACGAATGCCGAACGCGCCTTGCCCCGCGAGTGCGATTTTCATGCCGCCTTACCTCTTACCTAGCGTCGGGGATTTTCGAGAATCATGTGGCCGCACGCGGTGTTGGAGGCCGGCACGCGGTAGAAGCGATAGACCTCCTTCGCATCGTCATCGAGCGCGCCGCGCATCACCAGCCACATCACCAGCTCGATGCCTTCGGACCCCGCCTCGCGCAGATAGGTCAAGGGATCGATCTTGACCAGTTCCTCGGGATGGGGCGCCATCGCGTCGAGGAACCGCTTGTCGAATTCCTTGTTGATGAAACCGGCGCGGCCGCTTTGCAGTTGGTGCGACATGCCGCCGGTGCCGAACACCACGACCCGCAGATCCTTGTCGAAACTCTCGACCGCCTTGCGGATCGCCTTGCCTAGCATGTAGCAGCGATGGCCGGTCGGCGGCGGATATTGAATGACGTTAACGCACAGCGGAACGACCTTGAACGGCCATTCCTGGGGCTCGCCGCACAGCAGCGACAGCGGCACCGTCAGCCCGTGATCGACCGCCATCTTGTTGACGATGGTGATGTCGAACTCGTCGAGGATGGTCGATTGCGCGATGTGCCAGGCGAGATCGGGGTCGCCGATCACCTTGGGCACCGGACGCGGCCCCCAGCCTTCGTCGGCGATCGGAAATTCCGCGGCGCAGCCCAGCGCGAAGGTCGGAATGACCTCCAGCGAAAACGCCGAGGCATGGTCGTTATAGACCAGGATCACGACGTCGGGCTTCATCTCCGCCAGCCATTTCTTCGACGGCTCATAGCCATCGAACAGCGGCTTCCAATAGGCGTCCTGGGTGGCCTTGCGATCGACCGCGGCGCCGATGGCGGGAACGTGCGAGGTGGCGACCCCGGCGATGATTCTAGCCATTTTTCTTGTTCTTCCATTCATCCTTGCTGCGATTGCCCTCGGGCGGGCGGCCGCCCGCGAGCATCATCTTGGCGTAATCTTCCTGGGTCGAGCCGGTCATGATCGCGGCAATGTTCTGGAAGGTCAGGCCGTCGGTCGCGGCGAGCTTCGAGGTATAATAGATGTTGCCGCCGAGCCGCAGCATCTCATCCCAATTGCGCTCGAGGATCGCCTTCTTTTGCTCCGGCGTCATCGGGAAGCGGTCGAGATAGGCGCTCTCGTTTTCCTTGAATGCCGTGCGGCCTTCCGCGGTCATCATCGACATGCAGAACATGTTGAGATGATAGCCCTGGCGCGAGCGCCTCGCGTCGAAGACATAGGTCCCCGGTATGTCCTCGTAGGCTTCCTGTTTTTCCGCCAAATCATTTCTCCCAGTAAAGCCGCATCGGATTGTCCACCAGCAACGCCTGTCGTTGCGCCGCGCCGGGCGCGATACGGGGGATCATATCCACCAGCACGCCATCATCGGGCATATGGCTCGTCATGTTGGGGTGCGGCCAATCCGTACCCCACAACACCCGATCGGTAAACCGTTCCACCAGCGCCTTCGCCAGTGGCACGAAATCATCGTAGGGCGGCCCCTGGCGGGATATCCGCTCCGGCCCCGTGACCTTCACCCACAGCGTGGGATTGTCATCCAGCATGCGCATATAGGCCTGAAAATCCGGGTGATCCACCCCCTTGGCCGCGTCGGGCAGCGACATGTGATCCAGCACCACGATGGTCGGCAGCGCCTGGAGGAACGGGATCATCTTGGCGAGGCTGGGCGCCTCGAAATAGACGACGACATGCCAGCCCAGCGCCGCCACCCGGCGCGCCAGGCCCAGATGCACCGCGGGGTCGGTGGCGTCCACCAGGCGCGGCAGGAAATTGAACCGCACGCCGCGCATGCCGACCGCATCCATGTCGCGCAATTCGCCGTCCGAGATGCCGGCCTTCACCACCGCGATGCCGCGCGCCATCCCCTTCGCGCCATCCAGCGCGTCGATGGTTGCGGTGTTGTCGGTGCCATGGCAGCTTGCTTGGACGATCACATTGCGCTGAAAGCCCAGGAAATCGCGCAGCGCGAACAGCTTTTCCTTGGGCGCGTCATAGGGTGTGTATTTGCGCTCCGGCGCGAAGGGGAATTTGGCGGCGGGACCGAAGACATGGCAATGCGCATCGACCGCGCCCGGCGGCGGCACGAAGGTCGGCCGGGTCGGGTTGAGGCAATAGGAGTCGAATTGGCCATCGGCGGCCATGTTTATGTCTCCACCGCGAAAAGGTTTGATCTCGTACCAATATATCCAACCTGACGGAGGTCGCAAACCCGAGATGCTCATCGCATGACTGACGGCACCACCCCCCGCCGCCTGTGCCGGGTCGCGGAGATTCCCGACGGCACCGCGCGCGGCTTCAGCTTCGGCAGTGGCATCGACCGCGAAGAGGTCTTCGTCTATCGCAAGGGGGATACGATCCTGGGGTATGACAATGCCTGCCCGCATCAGGGCACGCCCCTGAACTTTATGCCCGACCGCTTCCTCGATCTCGAGGGCGAGCATTTCATCTGCACCACCCATGGCGCGCTGTTTCGCCCCGAAACCGGGTTCTGCCTGATGGGCCCGTGCCAGGGCAAAAGCCTCAAGAAGATCGCGGTCGCGGTCGCGGATGGGACGATATTTTGGGCACGGCCATAGACCCAATCGCTTTGGCCGGGCTTGGCCCGGCCACCCATGAATTTCCGACAAAAAGTTCGTGGGTGCGCGGGCTGATCCCCGGATCAAGTCCGGGGACGCGCAAGGCGCTATATAATCTCTTCACCCTTCGGACCGTCATCCTCCAAAGGATGCTCCCGGTCAGGTGTCATTCCCGCCACCAAGTCCTCAAGCGAGAGCTGCCGGCGCAGACGAACAGTTTCTGGCTGCTTCGGCGACTGTTGGTTGCCTCCAAAATTTTTCGGGCCCTGCGACATAGCGATAGTCTAGGCCAAACGGTCGACTAAACCACCCGGATATTCTTGAACTGCCACGGGTCGGTGGGGTCGATATCCTCGGGAAAGAGGCGCCCGCGATCCTGGAGCGGGGTCCAGTCGCCCCACACCCCGACCAGCGCGCCGAGATAGGGGCGGCACAGATCGAGGATGCGACGGAAATCGATCTCGTCCGGCTCGACGATGCCCCGGCGCGGATTTTCCAGCGCCCACACCACACCCGCCAGCACCGGCGCCGTGACCTGCAGGCTGGTGGCGTTGTTATAGGGCGCGAGCGTCCGCGCCTCGTCGATGGTGAGGCGCGAGCCATACCAGAACACCCCCTTGGGATTGCCCATCAGCAACACGCCGAGTTCATCGAGGCCGCCGGGCGCGATCTCGTCCATCAGCAGGCGCTTCTCGGCCTGTTGCCGCCAATTCTTGCCCGCCAGCTCATGCAGCGACAGCACCGCGCCGTCACACGGGTGATAGGCGTAATGCACGGTCGGGCGATAGAAGACGCGCCCGTCCTGCCTCAGGGTGAAATAATCGGCGATCGAGATCGCCTCGCTGTGGGTGATGAGGAAGCCGTGATACGGGCCTTCGAGCGGGGTCCAGCTTCGCACCTGGGTACTGGCGCCGGGGCGGTTGAGATAGATCGCGGCGCCGCCGCCGAATTCGTGGCGCGCGCCGTCGGGCGGGAAATGCCGCTCGTGGCTGCCCCAGCCCAGTTCCGCCGGCTGCGAGCCCTCGCCGACGAAACCGTCGATCGACCAAGTGTTGACGAACTCGCCGGACCGCTTCGGCACCGGCGAGACCTGGGTGTCGCGCTCGGCGACGTGAATCACCTTGATGCCGAGCCGTGCCGCCAGCGCGCCCCAATCGGCGCGCGCGGCCGGCTTTTCCGTCACGCCGGTCGCGGCCGCCGCCTCCAGCAGCGCCTGCTTGAGGAAATGCGACACCAGGCCGGGATTGGCGCCATGGGTCAGCAGCGCGGTCGGCGCCTCGGGATATTTTCGCCGCAACGCCAACGCGCTTTCCCGCAACGCATAGTTCGAGCGCATCGCCGCCGGCAGGCTCGGGTCGGTATAGCCGCCCGGCCACGGCTCGATGCAGGTGTCGAGATAATTGGCGCCTTGCGCGAAGCACAGCTCGACCAGCGCGAGGCTCGAGACATCGACCGAGACATTAACCAGGAAATCGCCCCGCCCCAGCAAGGGCCGCAGCACCGCGCCGTAATTGTCGCGGGTCAGCGGCGAGACGACGAACGCGACGCCGAGCGAGCGCGCCTCGTCATGGCCGCGTTCCTCGGCGGTGACGATGGTGATTTGCGACGGCGCGATGTCGAGATGGCGCAGCAACAGCGGCAGCACGCCTTGGCCGATCGAGCCAAAGCCGACAATCACCATGCGGCCGGTGAATTTCGCGTATTTTTGATCCGGCATATCGAACTAAAGCATCGCTTCGATGACGCGGTCCGGCGGCCGGTGGCCATCGGCGAATGTCTTGATGTTGATAATCACTTTTTCTCCCATATCGACGCGGCCCTCGATGGTCGCCGAACTCATATGCGGCAATAGGACCACATTATCGAGCGTCAACAGCGACGGGTTGATGTCGGGTTCATGCTCATAGACATCAAGTCCGGCGCCGGCAATCTCGCGGTTGCGCAGCATTTCGGCCAGCATTTCCTCGTCGATGACGCCGCCGCGCGCGGTGTTGACGATCACCGCCGACGGCCGCAGCAGCTTCAATCGCCGCGCCGACAGCAGATGATAGGTCGCCGGCGTGTGCGGACAGTTGACCGACACGATGTCCATGCGCGCCAGCATCTGGTCGAGGCTTTCCCAATAGGTCGCCTCCAATTCCTGCGCCACCTCGTCCGGGACGCGGCGGCGATTATGGTAATGGATGGCGAGGCCGAAGCCCTTGGCGCGCCGCGCCAGCGCCTGGCCGATGCGGCCCATGCCGACAATGCCCAGCCGCCGGCCCCACAGCCGATGCCCCAGCATCAAGGTCGGCGCCCAGCCGGTCCAGCGATGCTGGCGCACCAGCCGCTCGCCCTCCGACAAGCGCCGCGCGGTCGCCAGGATCAGCGCCATATTCATGTCGGCGGTATCCTCGGTCAGCACGCCGGGGGTGTTGGTGACGGTGATGCCCTTGGCGCGCGCGGCGGCGAGATCGATATGGTCGACGCCAGTGCCGAAATTGGCGATCAGTTTGAGGCGCGGCCCCGCCGCGTCGATGATCGCGGCGTCGATATGGTCGGTGACGGTCGGCACCAGGACATCCGCCTCGGCGGCGGCGGCCCGCAGCGCCGCCTGATCGAACGGCAGATCGTCGGCGCTGAGCCGTGTCTCGAACAGCTCCATCATCCGGGTTTCGATTTCGTCCGGGAGCTTCCGGGTCACGATCACCAGCGGCCTGCGCAATCCCCGTTCCTTCCCTGCCCCCGCGCCTCTTAGGGTCATCGCTTAGAACGCGCCGGCTGGCAAGTGCTTGCGCGATTCGACGATTCCGGCCATGACGGCGCCATGTGGCTGATCCGGCGCGCCATCCGCGCAAGCCCGCTCTATATCCTGCTGGCCTATGCGCTGGCCATCGTCGTTTTCGCCGGCCTCTATACGCTGTGGCCGCGCAGCTTTCATCACCCCTATATCCGCTTCGAGCCAGCCGCGCGCGCGCAAAAAGCCGCGCTCGAATCCGATCTGCGGCGCGCCATCGTCGCCGAGTTCGAGCGCCGGCCGAAATTGAGCGACACGGTCTCCTATCGCAATCTGGCGCGCGTCGAGATCTTGGGCGAGCAGGACAGCCGGCTGCTCGGCGCCGCCGAGATGATGGTCGAATTCACCGCGACCGAGAACCGGCTGTTCGTCCTCAAAGTGCCGCTGCTGATTTTCGCCTTCGATGCCGCGATGCTCGCGGACCAGCCCGGCACGCCGGTCCCGATCTATGTCACCGCCGATCCCAACCGCCAGGTCGAGGATGAGAGCCTGCCGCCCCACCCATCCGACGCGCGCCAACAAGTCGCCAACGTAGTGACGCACGCCATCGAGCGGGTGCAACTCGACAAGCGCGAGGCCGCGCTCGCCGCGAGCGTGGTATGCACCGAGCAAGGCATCACCTGCGGCACGCTCGGCAATTTCGGCCGCATGCTCTATTTCAGCGCCACCACCATCACCACCGTCGGCTATGGCGACGTCGTGCCGCTCAGCGGCATCGCGCGCTTCCTCGCGGCGCTGGAGGCGACGGTGGGCGTCGTGCTGCTGGGCCTGTTCGTCGTCAGCCTGGGCGCGGCGCGCTCGGACGCCGCGAAAGCCGATCGCTGACCCGCGCGACTCGCCCGCCAATCTTGACCCGATGGCGACGCGGCGCTAATCCATCAACCCGTGTGGTGGGGATGGAATTTTGCCGTGGAGCGGAGGCGGGCGCGCCGATCGAGCGTGTTTTTTATCGTCGCCGCCGGGTTGCTCCTGGCGTCGCTTCAGCCGCTTCACGCCGCCGCCAAGAACAAGCCGGCGCCACCGCCCTTACCGCCGCTGCCGCCCTTCGAATCGCTGCGCTGGGACAAGGTCAATCTGCGCGCTGGCCCCGGCGACAACTATCCCATCCGCTGGGTGCTGACCCATAAGGGCATGCCGGTCGCGGTGCTCGACCGGTTCGATGTCTGGCGCAAAATCCGCGACTGGCAGGGCAGCGTCGGCTGGGTGCATGAGCGCATGCTGGTCGGCAACCGCACCGTGATGGTGACCGGCGCCCGCCGCACGCTCCACGCCGACCCCAATATCGACGCCAAGGCGGTGGCGCGCGCCGATGCGGGCGTAGTGGCCCGGCTCTTGGCGTGTCATGGCAACTGGTGCCGCATCGAGGCACAAAGCGTCAAAGGCTGGGTCGAGCGCCACGATATATTCGGCGTCACCGCCACGGAAACGGTGGAGTAACGACTACCTCTCGGCGTACGTCCCCTCTCCGCCCCTTGGGGGGAGAGGGAGGGGCCCGCGCCGAAGGCGTGGGAGGGTGAGGTGGGGGGAGGCGGGTTCTACTCCGCCGCC
>DATCDN010000092.1:0-26456 GCA_036510675.1 Allostellaceae bacterium | reverse complement strand
GCAAAAACCGCTTCCGCGATCGCCCCCAGCGCAACACCTTCATCAAAACCTTCGTCCATGACTACAATCGAACCCGACTGCGATGCCTCGGCCACAAAGCCCCCGCCGAACTCCTCGCTAACCTCCCGGGACACAACACGTTCGCCGGTAAGGGGGGAGGCGTGGCGGCGAATCGGAACTAAAAAGGGGTGCTCCGGTGGAGCACCCCTTTTTAGTTCCGGCATTTGATGGACCGGACTTAGCCTGAATCGTTTTAGCTCTTTTGTCCACGTTTTGGCGATGAATTCGTAGGGCGTGGGGCCCTTCGTATGCGTTGATGAATTTGGCGAAGTGGCTCTGGAACTGCCGGTGGTTGTCGAGTGATTAGGGTGCTTCCGTCTGGGCGGATCGCACTCTAATCGTCGCCAATCAGGTCGGGATAGGCGGGGGGCTTCGCGACCGCCGGCATGCGCGGCGCGACATAGGTCATGCCGGCCGCCTTGGCCATGGAAGGCAACTGGCCGCTCGCCGCCAGCTTGTCGAGCGCGCCATTCACCTCGCCGATCAGCGCGGTGTCGCGGGCCGGCGCGACGAATCCCATATTGAAGCCGACGCGATCGTAAAAGCCGCTGGGCGTGATCTTGGTGTCGGGATGCGCGGCGCGATAGACGTCGTAGCGGCGCAGCTCCACGAGGGTGGCGTCGATGTCGCCGTGCTCAAGATGGTCCAAGAGGCCGCCGCCATGCTCGACGGTCTTGCCGGGGGTCCAATGCACGATCTGGCGCATATATTTCCGGTGGCCGTACCACATCAGCATGGCATCGCCCAGCGTGCCGTCCTCGGACCCGATGCGCAGGCCCTGCAGGTCGTTCAGCGACGCGATCTTGCGCCCCGCGGCCTTCGGCCCCAGCAGCACGGTGAAGGCGAAATAATGATAGGGCTTGCTGGCGACCAGCGGCCCGATCGCGACCTGTTCCTTGCGCTCGGCACGGGTGATGCCGGTGAAATCCGGCATACGCGACTTATCGGTGCTGGGGGTGAGGTCGTCGGTGATCAGCGGGAAGCCGCCGGCCACCTGGCACTTGCCGGCGTTCAGCATCGCGTTCTGGGCGCGGGCGGGGTCGGGATCGTCCTCGTCCGGCGGGCTGCGCATCTCGAACCATTGAATCGTGAGCTCGCGGCCGAGCAGCGATGCCACCGCCCGCGACACATCGACATCGAAGCCGACGGCCTTGCCGCCATCGATGTCGGAGAAAGGCGGCGTGTCCTTGCCGAGACAGACCGTCAGCGTCCCCGCTGCCTCGGCCTGGGCGGCGCCGGCCAGCAAGCCCGCCAGCCCCACCGCCGCGATGATCAGTGCCGAGGCGATACGCATTACATTTTTCCTCCAATACGCACATAAGCCCAAACACTCGCGATCTCTTCGGTCGAGAGAATGTCCTTCCACGCCGGCATGGCGTTCTTGCCATAGCGCGCGGAATGGAAAAACCGCACGGCGTCATCATGCGGAAACTGGCGCAGATCGAACGAGATCGATCCGAGATTGACCATGTTCCAGCCATGGCAGCGCGCGCAGCGATTCTGGTACAAGTGCTTGCCGGCGTCGAATTCGGCCTGGGTCGGCTTCGGCTGTTCCTTGCCGGTCGGCGCCGTGGCCGGGCCGTTTGCGCCGAGATCAGGCGGAATGAAATTGGTGGTGGCCGCCGCCACCGGGGCGGCCGCGCTGGCGGGCGCGGCATCATCCGCGCGCGATGTCGTGACGAAGGCGAAGGCGATGGCGACGCCGAACGCGGCGGTGATAAAGCGGTATCTCAT
Organism: Allostellaceae bacterium; assembly: GCA_036510675.1. Lineage (GTDB taxonomy): Bacteria > Pseudomonadota > Alphaproteobacteria > ATCC43930 > CGMCC-115725 > JAATGI01. The sequence goes on along the minus strand of DATCDN010000092.1, from coordinate 24,662 downwards.
CTCTTTCCTGCCAAGCCTGAAGAACGCACTCAAAAAGAGCGGGCCGCCCCACCGGGGCGGCCCATTCCGATAATGTCGGCGACTTACATCTTGTCCGATTTTTTCGTGTCCTTCATCGCTTCCGGATGCGTGCCATAGAGGCCGAACACCCAAAGCGTGCCGGCGCGCGGAATGTTGGCGAGCCGCGGATCATTCACCACCGAGGTCAGCACGCCGCCATTGCCGCTGGTGATGGCAATGTACTGCTTGCCGTCCAGCTCATAGGTGATCGGCTGGCCTTCGACGCCCGAACCGGCGCTGAACTGCCACAGCGGCTTGCCGGTCGAGGCGTCGTAGATCTGCACCTCACCCGTCAGCGCCCCGGTCACGACCAGACCGCCACCCGTTGACAGGATGCCGGCATAGCGCGGAATGAACGAGGGCTGTTGCCACTTCACCTTGCCGGTCAGCGGCTCGATGGCTTTGAGGAAGCCGCCCGTGGTGTCGGGCTTATCCACCGGACCCAGCAAGTCGGCGCCGAAATAATAATCGCCGGCGTGATAGCTCTGCTTCTTCTGGGCTGCCTTGAAGCCATAGTTCAGGGCGTTGATGTAGACGAGGCCCGTCTTATGGCTATAGGACATCGGGCTCCAGTTCTTGCCGCCATAGAAGAACGGCCAGAGCTCTTCCGGCTTGCCGGCGTAATAATCCTTCGCCGTCTGCGTCAGCACCGGACGGCCCGTCTGCAGGTCGATCTTTTCCGCCCAATTCTGCTTGGCGAACGGGAAAGCCTGGATCAGCTTTCCGTTGGTGCGGTCGATGACATAGAAGAACGAGTTGCGGTCGGCATGCAGGATCACCTTGGTCGGCTTGTTGTCGACCTGGAGGGTGGTCAGCACCATCTCGTTGACGCCGTCGAAGTCCATGCCTTCATGCGGCGAGAATTGATAGTGCCAGACGATCTTGCCGTCCTTGGGGTGGAAGGCGATGACCGACGACGTATAGAGATTGTCGCCCGGCCGGTCGCCGACGAACCAGGAGCCGGCATTGCCGACGCCCCAATACGTCAGGTCGAGATCGGGATCGTAGCTGCCGGTGATCCAGGTCGAGCCGCCGCCGCGCTTGCACGCGTCGCCGGGGCCCCAGGTGTCGCCGCCCGCATCCGGTGCGCAGGCCGGCGTGTAGGTCCGCCACAGATGCTTGCCGGTCTTCGGGTCCCAACCGTCGATAAAGTCGCGAGCACCGAATTCGGCGCCGGCGATGCCGGTGATCAGCACGCCGTTCGCCACCATCGGCGCGCCGGTCATGGCGTAGCCCTGCTTGTAGTCGAAGACGTTCTGCTTCCACGCCTGCTTGCCGGTCTTGGCGTCATAGGCATAGAGATTGTCGTCGAGCGAGGCGCGATAGACCATGCCTTCGTAAACGGCGACGCCGCGGCTGATCAGGCCGCAGCACACGACTTTCGGCAGGTCGGCGGCGTATTTCAGCTCGTTCTTCCAGAGCTGCTTGCCGGTCCGCGCATCGACCGCCATGGTCGCGTCGTGGTCGGAGAGATAGAACACGCCTTCATAGAGAATCGGCTGTTCTTCCTGCGCCTTGTCGTTCGACAGCTGATAGGCCCAAACCGGCACCAGCTCCTTGACGTTCTTGGTGTTGATCTTGTCGAGCGGGCTATAGCGATTCTGGCTGGGGCCGCCGCCGTAGAAGATATTCTTGGTGTTGGTATCGCCCTTGTTGAGGTCGGCGTCGGACTGCGCATATGCCGCCATCGGCAATAGCGCGGCAACCGCCGCCGCCAATATTAGACGTCTCATTCCCATCCTCCTGTTGATGCTTTGCCGGTTTTCTGCTGGTGCCGGTTTCCGTTCGCGAACGAAGCCGACGCCGAAACAGGATCGTGGACGGCAATCCTCCACGCTTCACCCCCGGGCGAGACGCCCGTCGAAATTCTTCGATGAACAGCGCAATGCAATCTCAATCACGCCTCCCCGCCCCGGTTTCTTTGATTATCGCCATGCGACCGTGGGCGCTCCGGTTTGACCGGAGGTTCGGCCGAAGCGTGCCAGCAATGCCCGGCGATAACAATGTCTTTTTTGGGTCTTTATCGTGGCGGGCAGGGGCGCTCAGTCGGAGCCGAACAGCGCGCTGTCGCCGAAGTCCGAACCGCCGACCCGCTCCAACTCATGGTTGTAGCGGCGCAGCGCATAGGCCTCGGTGACGAGGCCGATGACCTTGCGCTCGGTGCTGCTGATCAGCACCGGCAGAACCTCGAGCTCGGCCGCGACGAAGCGGTCGAGCGCGATCCGGATATTGTGCTGCGGCAGCAGGAACTGGCCCTCGCCCTGGCGCAGCGTCAGCGCGGTGGCGTCGGGCTTCACCCCGGGATCGTGCAGATCGGCGGTATTGACGAGGCCGATATAGCCGCCCTTATCGTCGGTGAGAAAGAATCGCTTGGTGCCGCCCAGCGGAAATTTCTGGCGCAGCTCGGCGAGCGGCGTCACCGCCGGCACGCAATGCGCGTCGCGCCGCATCAGCTTTTCCACCGTCAGATCGCGAATCCAGCCGACATCGAAGGCGCCGCGGATCGGCACCCCGCGCAGATGGAACCGCCAGGTCGCGAACGAATAGCCGAAGGCGAGGCGCGTCACGCTGCTGGCGACGATGACGCCGACCATCACCCCCATCGCGACATAGAAATCGGCGGTGAGTTCGAGGATCAGGAGGATCATCGTGACCGGCGCGCCGACGATCGAGGCGGCGACCGCGCCCATCCCGACCAGCGCATAGGCGAGCTGATCGACATGGGCGCCGGGCAGGCCCCAGGCCAACAGCGCGCCGACGGCGCCGCCATAAAGCCCGCCGAGAAACAGCGACGAGCTGAAGAGGCCGCCGCGAAAGCCCGAGCCGACCGACACCGCCGACGCCACCGCCTTCGCCAGCACCAGCAGCACCAGCGTGATCGGCAGGTAGTCATGCCCCAGCACATGCTGGATGGCGCCGTGGCCGCTGCCCAAGACCTCGGGAAACATCAGCGCGACGAGGCCCAGCACCGCGCCGCCGATGACCGGCCGCGACCAGGACGGGATCGCCCCGCCGCGCAAGGCGCGCTCGACGCTGGTGACGCCGATCATGGTCAGAATGCCGACAAAGGCCGCGCCGAGGCCAAGCGCCGCGAACAGCAGATAGTCCCAATTGCCGATGCGGATCGGATCGGCGACCAGGAACAAGGGATCGGGCCCGATGGTCCAGCGCACCGCGAAGGTGCCGGCCAGCGCCGCGACCCCGACCGGCGCCAGCACGGCGGCGGAATAGCTGCCGATCACCAGCTCGAACCCATAGAACGCACCGGCCAACGGCGCGTTGAAGGCGGCGGCGATCGCGGCGGCGGCGCCGCAGCCAACCAGGGTGCGCAAATCCTGGCGCCGGACATGCAGCCCCTCGCCGCAATTGGAGGCGAGCCCGGCGCCGAGCTGGGTATAGGCGGCCTCCAGCCCGACCGAGGCGCCGAACCCGCCGGACAGCAGCGTCATGATCGCGAGATTGATGCTGTCGATCAGCGACATCTTGCCGCCGTAGAGCGCGTTGGCCTCGATCGCATCGACGATGTCGCGCGGCCGCCAGCGTCGGATCAGCCACGCCGCCAGCCCGACCGCGAGGCCGCCCAGCGCCGGGATCAGCGCCACCCGCCACGCCACCGGGTCGACGCCCTCGCTCAGCAAGCGGTTGGCCGGCATGGCGAAATTCGCCTCATGCATCCATTGCATGACCTGGTGGATCGCGACCACCGTGAGGCCGATGAGGAAGCCCAGCATCCCGGCCACCGCGATGATCGCCAGTTCGTTGTTGCGCAGCTGGCGGCGGCCGAAGCTGCGAATCAGCGCCCGCCAGCGCGAGCGCACGGCATGGCGCGGCGGCGAATGGTCCTCGTCCGCGCCGCGCCGGCCAAATGGCCACGTCAGGCGCGCCAGCCGGGCGGCGAAGGTTTGGGAAGCCAATTCGGTCATGGTGGATTATAGGGCGGCCCGGTTACCGGATATTGCCGAGGGGGGGGATGCGGCAAATCACCCGCCGCGCCTTCCTAGACAACGGCCGAGCCGGGCCAAAACTCCGCCAAAATTGGCTTCGTACCGAGAGGCGAAGCCAATTTTATCAACAAAATCAACGGCAATTGGCTTCGTTCCGTCATTTTTTTATTTCGTTGGCTTCTTCTTGCGGTTAAATACGTCAATCGCCGTTATATTTAATGCTAAACGCGTATATAACAAGCCCCCAGGCTCGCCACCGCGTTCCGCGACTCTGTCCTTGCGACTCGGCGGGTGCCTGCTGATATAGTGCGCTTGGGAGGCTGGCGGCGGACGGGTCCCTCGCCAACCCGGTCAGGTCCGGAAGGAAGCAGCCGTAACGAGTTTTCGATCTGGGTCGTTGTCCAGTCTCCTACCGCTTCCAATGATCGAGCCAATGATCGAGACTGGCCGCCCATGACCGAGCCCGGTGGCGCCTATCGCGTCCTCGCGCGCAAATACCGGCCCCAGCGCTTCGCCGAGTTGATCGGCCAGGAAGCGATGGTGCGGACGCTGAGCAATGCGATCGCCACCGGCCGCATCGCCCACGCCTTCATCCTCACCGGCGTGCGCGGGGTCGGCAAGACCTCGACCGCGCGGATCATGGCGCGGGCGCTCAATTGCGTCGGCCCCGACGGCACCGGCGGCCCGACCATCGCGCCGTGCGGCGTGTGCGATCCGTGCCGGTCGATCGCCGAGGACCGCCATGTCGATGTGATCGAGACCGACGCCGCCTCGCATACCGGGGTGGACGAGATGCGCGAGCTGACCGACGGCGTGCGCTATCGTCCGGTCGCGGCGCGCTACAAGGTCTACATCATCGATGAAGTCCACATGCTGTCGAAAAGCGCCTTCAATGCGCTGTTGAAGACGCTGGAAGAGCCGCCGCCCGATATCATCTTCATCTTCGCCACCACCGAGATTCAGAAGGTGCCGGTGACGGTGCTGTCGCGCTGCCAGCGTTTTTCGCTGCGCCGGGTGCCGATCGAGCAATTGATCGCGCATTATGAGCGCGTCGCCGCCGCCGAGGCAGTGGCGATCGCGCCGATGGCGGTGGCGCTGATCGCGCGCGCCGCCGACGGCTCGGTGCGGGACGGACTGTCGCTGCTCGACCAGGCGATCGCGCTGAGCGCCGGCGGCGCCATCGACGAGGCGATGGTGCGCGACATGCTGGGCATTGCCGATCGCGGCCTGGTGTTCGACCTCTTCGACGCGGTGCTGCGCGGCGATGCCGCCGACGCGCTGGGCCGGCTCGGCGCGCTCTATGAGGGCGGCGCCGATCCGATCTTGGTGCTGCAGGATTTGCTGGAGCTGGCGCATTTCCTGACCCGGCTCAAGCTGACGCCGGAGGCGGGCGAGCACGATCCGACGCTGGCCGGCGCGCGGGAGCGCGGCCTGCCGCTGGCCCGGCAACTGGGCATGCCGCTGCTGACCCGCGCCTGGCAGATGCTGCTCAAGGGCATCGGCGAGGCCCAGATCGCGCCGTCGCCGCTCGACGCCGCGGAAATGGTGCTGGTGCGCCTCGCCTATGCCGCCGACCTGCCGCCGCCCGCCGATCTGGTGAAGGCGCTGAGCGAGGGACGCGAGGCCGCCCCGCGCGGCCCTAATGCAGGCGCCGGTTCCGGTGCGGGTGCCAGCATCGGTACGCCGGCACCCGTGGCGCGCGGCGGCGGTGGCGGCAATGCCGTCGCGGCACGCGCGTTGCCGCAAGTGGAGCCGCACGCTCCGCTGGCGGACGCGCATGCGGCGCCCGTTGTGTCGGGCTTCGCTCCGGCGCCGCAAAATTTTCGCGAGCTGCTCGACCTGTTCGAGCAGCGCCGGGAAGCAATCCTGCGCGTCCATCTCCACGCCCATGTCCATCTGGTGCATTTCGAGCCGGGCCGGGTCGAGCTGCGCCTGGCACCGGGCGCGCCACGCGATCTCGTCAACAAGGTGGCGCAAAAGCTCGGCGAATGGACCGGCCAGCGCTGGCTCGTCGGCATCGCGCCCGAAGGCGGCGCGCCGACCATGAAGGAACAGGACGACGCCCACGAGCATTCCATTCGTGGCGAGGCGGCGCGCCATCCGCTTGTGCGCGCCGTGCTCGACGCCTTTCCCGGCGCCCGGATCGAGACCGTGCGCGAGATCGAGGCGCCGCCGCCTGAGGATGCCGAGCCGCCGTCCGAAGGCGACGACAATGCCGAGGATAATGAGGGAGACCCGTTCTGATGAAGAATATCGGCAATATGCTGAAACAGGCCCAGGAAATGCAGGGCCGCATGACCGAGATGCAGGACCGGCTCGCCGAAGCCGAAATGTCGGGCGCGTCCGGCGCCGGCCTGGTGCAGGTCACGGTCAGCGGCAAGGGCGGGATCAAGCGCATCAAGATCGACAAGTCGCTGATGATCGCCGACGAGGTCGAGGTGCTGGAGGATCTGGTGATGGCAGCCTTCAACGACGCCAAATCGCGGCTCGATGTCTTCGTCGCCGAGGAAATGCAAAAAGTCACCGGCGGGCTTCAATTGCCGCCGGGCATGAAGCTGCCGTTCTAGCGTTAGATTTGGGGGATGTGATGCGAAAATTATCGGTAGGCGTCGTGACGTTTGTAGCGGCCGTTGTCGCGCTGTGCGGCGGCGCCTCGGCGCAGGAAAAAGTGCAGTTCATCTCCTCCTACGATAATGGCGCGGGCCACAGCCCGACCACGCTCGACGGCTATCTGTTCCGCGCCAGGACACCAGGCCGGCACCCGGCAATGGTGTTCCTCCATGGCTGTTTCGGCATGTTCGACGCGCCCCATGTCATCGCGGCGGTGCAGCTGCAATGGGCCCGGCGGCTCAACGCGGCCGGCGAAGACGTGCTGATGGTCGATAGCAACACGCCGCGCGGCATCAAGGAAATCTGCTCGTCCAAGACCTTCCAGCTGCCGCTCTATCTGAAGCGCATCAACGACGCCTATGGCGCGCTGGAATATCTTCAGGGGCTGCCGTTCGTGCGCCCCGACGCCATCGGGCTGATGGGCTGGGACGCCGGCGGCGGGGTGGTGATCCTGACCATCGGCAAGGACAGTGTCGGCCGGCCGCCCAGCCTGCCGCAAGGCGATTTCCGCGCCGCCGTCGCGTTCTATCCGACCGTCTGTTCCAACAAATATTTCGTCAAGCCGTGGGCCGACACCGATCGGCCGGTGTGGACCAGCAGCGTCCCGATGCTGATCCTCGATGGCGGCCGCGATGTCTGGACGCCGGCCGACCAATGCCGCGATTTCGCCAACGGCGCCAACGCGCGCGGCGCCCATATCGCCTTCAAGACCTATCCGCGCGCCTATCACGCGTTCGACGCGCCCAACCTGAAGCCGATCAAATTCCCGGCCTACGCCCAGCCGAAAAGCGCGGTGCCGATCCTGGGCACCGACCCGGCGGCGCGACGCGACGCGCTCCGCCGCGTGCCGGCGTTCCTGGCGAAGACGCTGGGAAATTAACGAAAGGCAAAAAAACCAAACGCAAAGGCACAAAGACGCATTATCCCACCTCTTTCCCATCCCGGCGAAAGCCGAGACCCATGGCAACCATGGACTCCGGCTTTCGCCGGAGAGGCGCGCTGTCTTCATGCCCTTGAGCCTTCACGTTTGCTTCAGTTACTTGTGTTAAGCGCCTTAATGTGATAAATCGTATCACTCTCGGGGGTATTCACTCTCGGGGGTATTCACTCTCGGGGGTTACTCATGGGAATCGGGCTTTTCTCGCAGCCTCGTCGGGCTCTGGCGATCTTTGCCGTTGTTGGCCTCGTATTTGTAGGCTTTATGGGAACTGCGCGAGCAGCGGATTGCTCGGGCATTCCCGTTCCCGATCTCAAAATCGGAACTGCAAACCCATTGATCCCCGCCTCTATTTCGGCGCTCTCCGGCACGTGGGAGGGAACATGGATTTTCATGGGTAGAACCAACAATGTGGCGCTATGTAGCAGAGTTTATATTTCTGTTATCGACCCCTCGCACGCGACCTTCGTCTATTGCTACGGTTCCATTAATGGAACTTCGCCAGGCTGCCGGCCAAAGGCAATTGCGGGCGTCACTGGGCAAACGCTCAGTAGGACGGGACCAACTGGATCAAAGGTATCGTTCACCTTGAATTCAACAGGATCGCTCGATGCGGTGTATGATAATCCGTCATACAGGTCGCCTACTTACGCTACGTTTCATAAAAAATAGCCGTCAGCCCAGCCGGCCCTCGGCACCGACTCAGCGGCGCGACGCGCTGCGCCGCGTGCCGGAGTTCCTGGCGAAGAATTTGGGAAATTAGGCGCCGGCCCTTATCCCTCTCCGCCCTTGGGGGCGGAGAGGTTAAGTGAGGTGGGGGATTCGCCGAGCAAGCCCACCTCGCCCTCCCATCGCTTCGCGATGGGCCCCTCCCTCTCCTCCCAATGGGCGGAGAGGGGAATATATTCTACCCGTCGAGGTCGTCGGCGAGGGTGGCGCGCACCGCGTCCGGCATCACCGCGATGTGGCCATAGCGTGGATGGTCGATGCCGACCAGCACCTGGGTCGCGGGATCGTGGAACTTGGCGATCTGTGCCGGCGAGAAGCGAAAGCGCATGAACTGCACCGCCGACGCCTTGCCGTCGGGGCTGGTGTTCTCGCGGGTCGGGTCGGGCGTGCCCATCACCCGCTCGCCGGCGACCGAGAGATACATCGCATTTTCGACGCCGCCCAAAGTGCCGAGCACCGTGCCGCGGCGCAACGGATCGTCGATCTCGAACATCACCGTGGCGATCAGCTCGTCACCTTGCGGGATTAGCGGCGCATAGGCCTCGAGCTCGTCGGCGATTTGCGCCTCGCCGCCGCGCTCGATATGCAGCATCTCGTGAACCTGATGCCACATCGTGTCGTAATTCTCGAAATAGAAAGTCGCGAACGGACCGACCTCGACGCGGCGGTTGCGCTTGATCGCGGCGACGCGCTTTTTGTGCTCGCGCCGGTTCTTGGCGTAGTCGTCGATGTCGATGATATCGGCGCGGGTCAGGCTGCGTTTCGCACTCATGGCAGGACTCCGTAGGCGCGGGCGAACAGCTCGATCGGGTGAAACGATTCCGCCGGTGTCTTCGTTGCGTCGGTGCGCGCCATCCCTTGCAGGATATGCGCGGCGGCGAGCGGGCATTCCGAGGCGACGAACATCTTGTCGTTCTTCACCGCCTGGCGCGCGACCGGCGCGCCGACCTTTAGCGCGGTCTCGAAATTGGCTTTCAGCACGCCCCACGAGCCGCCATGGCCGGAACAGCGCTCGATCACCGCGACATCGGCGCTGGGCACCAGGCGCAGCAGCTCGGCCGCCTTGGCGCCGACATTCTGCGCCCGCGCATGACAGGCAAGATGGACGGTGACGCCGCCGGGCAGCGGCGAGAGGCCCGGCGCCAGCCCCTCCTTTTTGGCGATGTCCACCAGATATTCGCTGGCATCGAAGGTCGCCTGTGACAGCCGCTTCACCGCCGGATCGTCGGGCACGATCAGCGGCCATTCAAACTTCATCATCAGCGCGCAGGACGGCACCGGCGCCACCACGTCGAAACCCTTGTCGAGCCACGGCGCGAAATGCGCGGCGGTCTTCCGCGCGGTCGCGGCGACCCGAGCAAGATCGCCGCGCTCCAACAGCGGCATGCCGCAACAGCCGGGATAGACGATCTCGGTCGTAACGCCATTCTTGGCCAGCACCGCCTGGAGCGCCTCGCCGATGCGCGGATTGTTGTAGTTGACGAAGCAGGTGGCGAAGATCGCGACCTTACGCGCATTGGCGGGCGCCGCCGCATCGCGCGCGGGCGGGGCCGCCTTGGCGCGCATCGCGAAGGTCTTGCCGTGGAATTTCGGCAGATAGGCGCGGCGGTCGATGCCGGCGACGGCCTCCACCACCGGGCGGGTCAGGTGATTATCGACGTTGCTGCCCCAATTGGCCAGCGGCGCCACCGCGCCCGCCAGCTTGCCGTTGCGGTCGGTCTCGCTCAACTGCCTGGCGACGAAATCGGTCTTGCCGCGTTTTAGATCGGCGGCGCGGGCGCGCAGCATCAGGTGCGGGAAATCGATGTTGAAGGGATGCGGCGGCACATAGGGACACTTCGTCATGAAGCACATGTCGCACAGCGTGCAGGCATCGACCACGGTGCCGAGCTTGTCGCTGGGCACCGTATCCAGCTCGCCCGACGGCGAATTGTCGATCAGATCGAACAGGCGCGGAAACGAATCGCACAAATTGAAGCAGCGCCGGCAGGTGTGACAGACATCGAATTGGCGGCGCATTTCGGCATCGAGCTTGTCCGGATCGGTGAAATCCGGATCCTGCCACTCGATGACGTGACGGGTCGGCGCTTCGAGACTGCCTTCGCGCATGCCTCAACTCATTTCATTGCCGAAAGAAACCTTAAGGCCCCCACCCGCTCGCCACGCTCGCACCCACCCCCACTAGCGGGGGTGGGTTGGGGGAGGGGGCCCGCCGCGGTACGATCAGAGCGTATCGAGCGCCTTTTGGAAGCGCCCGGCATGCGATTTCTCGGCCTTCGCCAGCGTCTCGAACCAGTCGGCGATTTCGTCGAAGCCTTCCTGGCGGGCGGTGCGCGCCATGCCGGGATACATGTCGGTATATTCGTGGGTCTCGCCCGCGATCGCGGCGGCGAGATTGAGGTTGGTCGCGCCGATCGGCAGGCCCGTCGCCGGATCGCCGACCGCTTCGAGATATTCGAGATGGCCATGCGCGTGGCCGGTCTCACCCTCGGCGGTCGAGCGGAACACCGCCGACACGTCATTATGGCCTTCGACATCGGCCTTCTGCGCGAAATAGAGATAGCGGCGATTGGCCTGGCTTTCGCCGGCGAATGCGTCCTTGAGATTGCCTTCGGTCTTCGAGCCTTTGAGGGCTGCCATCGGGGCCTCCACGGGGATGAGTTTCGAATCGCGCCTCGGCGCACCTTCTATATGCGCCACCCCTAGCCTCGAGTCAAGTTAGATTATAATCGATATAAAGAAGGCTGCAATACTTTGATATTGCCTAGTTTCTCGTCACTCGTATAATCACGTCGACGCGGCGCACGCTGGTGCCGGCGGGCGGATTCGGCAAATCCTTGACCTCGATGCGATCGCCGGCGATATCGGTGAGCTGGCCGTCATCCTCATGGAAAAAGTGATGATGGTCGCTGACGTTGGTGTCGAAATAGGAGCGGCCGGGATCGACGACGACTTCGCGCAGCAGACCCGCGCCGACGAATTGATGCAGCGTGTTGTAGACCGTGGCGAGCGAGACCCGCACCTGCGCCGCTAGCGCCTCATTGTGCAATTGTTCCGCCGTGACATGACGGTCAGCGCGATCGAACAAGAGACGGGCGAGCGCGAGGCGCTGGCGCGTCGGCCGCAGATGCGCGGCACGGATCAGTTCGATGGCGTTGGCAAAGGGGTGCGGCCGGATCATGACGAAGTATATAAGCCGCCGCGCCACCATTGGAAGCGACGATCGGCGCGGACGGCGCCCCGCCCGGTAAAAGCCGCGTGAGCGGCGCTATTCCCCGGTTTGCAGCCGCGCGACCAGTTCGCGCACCGTCGGGATGAAGCCATTGGCGTAATAGGGATCGCTGGCGAAGCGATAGGCGTTATGGCCGGCGAACATCAATTGCATGTCGACCTGATCGGAGTGGCTGATCGCCTGTAGCGTCTTCTGAATGCAGAAGCTGCGCGGGTCGGGCAGCTTGCCGGTGGTCCCGGTCTCGTTCTGCGCCCAGTTGGAAAAGCCGCAGGCGCTGAGGCAGCCCATGCAATTGACCTGGTCGCGGCGAATCTCATGCCCGCTCTGCGGCGTGACGAAGACCAGAGTCGAATCCGGCGTGCGCATCGCCTCGGTAAAGCCTTGCGCGATCCAGCCCTGCGCCCGCTCGCGATCGTGCGGCGTCACATAGACGATGCGCCCGCGCGCGCCGATCGCCAGGGTCGCCGAATGATCGCCCAACGCCTCAACGGAGAACGATATCTGGCGCTCCGACCGGTCGTGGAGATCGTTGAGGAAGGGATTGCGCACGGCGGAGGAATAGAACCCGGTCGGGCTGAACCGATTGAGATAGACATCGCCTTCCTTCAACTCGAGAAGACGATGCTTCCACGCGTCCGAGATCGGACTTTCCTTGGTCAGCAGCGGCCGGGTCCCGAATTGAAACGCGATCGGCCCCAGTTCGGGATTGTCGATCCAGTCGGTCCATTCGCGCAGATTCCATACCCCGCCGGCCATGAAGATCGGCGTGGCGTGGAGGCCGAATTCGCGCATCAGGTTGCGCAGTTCGAGGACGCGGGGAAATGGCGGCTCCGGCTGTTCCGGATTTTCGACGTTGGAGAGGCCGTTATGGCCGCCAGCCAGCCATGGGTCCTCATAGACGACGCCGCCCAGCCAGTCGCCGAATTTGTGATACGCGCGCTTCCACAGCGCACGGAAGGCGCGCGCCGACGACACGATGGGATAGTAGTAGACATTGTAGTGCGCGCAAATCTCGGCGATGCGATAGGGCATGCCGGCGCCGCAGGTGACGCCGTTGATCAGCCCGCGCGCGCCATCCAGCACGCCGTGCAGGATGCGCTCCGCCGCCGCCATTTCCCACAGCACGTTCATATGGATGCGGCCGGCGCCGTTCGAGCGCTCATAGGCGACGCGCGCCTGCTCGATGCCGCCGGCGATGGAATAGGCGATCAACTCTTCATGCCGCTCGCGCCGCGTCCGACCATGATAGATCTGCGGCACCGTCGCGCCCTGCGCGTCGTAGAAATCGGCATTGACGCCGGAGAACGTGCCGACGCCGCCGGCCGCGGCCCAGGCGCCCGAGCTTTCGCCATTCGACACGGAGATGCCCTTGCCGCCCTCGACCAGCGGCAGCACCTCGCGTCCCGATATCAACACCGTCTTAAGCGTCACGCCATCCCTCTGTATCCGCGCCGGGTCCCTTTACCATATCTATGGTGTCCGGGCGACAGAAGCAAATCGGCGGAAGCCCCCGGCAATGCTTCGCATCGTCTTCCCTCCCGTTTCGCATCGTCTTCCCTCCCCCGCTTGCGGGGGAGGGTTAGGGAGGGGGGCTGCCGCGTTACGATACTTGCTGGGCGGCGGGCTTGGCGTCGCCGCTGATATCCTCGCCGGTCTGCTGATCCACGCGCTTCATCGACAGCTTGATCTTGCCGCGATCGTCGAACCCCAGCACCTTGACCTTGACCTGATCGCCGACCTGGACGACATCGGTGGTCTTGCCGACGCGCTGCGGCGCCAGCTCGCTGATGTGGACGAGGCCGTCGCGCGCGCCGAGGAAATTGACGAAGGCGCCGAAATCGACGGTCTTCACCACCTTGCCGTTATAGACGAGGCCAACCTCCGGCTCGGCGACGATGCCCTTGATCCAGTCGATCGCCGCTTGCGCCGCGACCTGATCGACCGCCGCGACCTTGATCGTGCCGTCATCCTCGATGTCGATCTTGGCGCCGGTCTTCTCGGTGATCTCGCGGATCACCTTGCCGCCGGAGCCGATAACTTCGCGGATCTTGTCCTTCGGAATGACGAAGGTGGTGATGCGCGGCGCATTGTCGCTGACCACGTCGCGCGACGAGGTCAGGGCCTTCGCCATCTCGCCCAATATGTGCAGCCGCCCGTCGCGCGCCTGCGCCAGCGCCACCTTCATGATCTCCTCGGTGATCGAGGTGATCTTGATGTCCATCTGCAGCGCGGTAATGCCCTCTTCGGTGCCGGCGACCTTGAAATCCATGTCGCCGAGATGATCCTCGTCGCCCAGAATATCCGACAGCACGGCGAAGCCGCTGTCATCCTTGATCAGGCCCATCGCGATGCCCGCGACCGGCCGCTTCAGCGGCACGCCCGCATCCATCAGCGACAGCGACGAGCCGCACACGGTCGCCATCGAGGACGAGCCGTTGGATTCGGTGATTTCCGACACGATGCGCAGCGTATAGGGAAAGGCTTCCTTGCTGGGCAGTAGCGGATGGACGGCGCGCCAGGCGAGCTTGCCGTGGCCGATCTCGCGCCGGCCCGGCGTGCCCATGCGGCCCGCCTCGCCGGTGGCGTAGGGCGGGAAATTGTAATGCAGCATGAAGTTGGAGCGATATTCGCCCTCGAGCGCGTCGATGATCTGCTCGTCCTGGCCGGTGCCGAGCGTGGTCACCACCAGCGCCTGGGTCTCGCCGCGCGTGAACAGCGCCGAGCCATGGGTGCGCGACAGCAGGCCGACTTCCGCCTGGATCGGGCGCACCGTCTTGGTGTCGCGGCCATCGATGCGCGGCTCGCCCTTGAGGATGGCGCCGCGCACGATTTCCTTCTCGATATACTTGAAGACATTGGCGGCATGCTGGCGCTGGCCGGCATCCTCGAACAGCGACTGCGCCTTCGCCTTGGCGGCGTCGAGCATGTTGCTGCGCGCCTGCTTCTCGCGCTCGCCATAGGCGGCGGCGAGTTCGCCGGCCACCGCGCCGCGCACTTTCGCCTCGATGGCATCGGCCTCGGGCGAGGCGCCGGCCACGTCCCATGGCTCCTTCGCCGCGCGCTCGGCCAGATCGATGATCGCCTGTAGTACCGGCAGCATCTCCCGGTGGCCGAACATCACGGCGCCCAGCATCACATCCTCGGACAATTCGCTGGCCTCGGATTCGACCATCAGCACGCCTTCCTGGGTGCCGGCGACGATCAGATCGAGCTGCGATTTCTCGAGCTCGTCCTGGCGCGGATTCAGCACATATTTGCCGTCGATGTAGCCGACGCGCGCGCCGCCAATCGGCCCCATGAAGGGAATGCCGGAAATCGTCAGCGCCGCCGACGCGCCGATCAAGGCGACGATGTCGGGATCGTTCTCGAGATCGTGCGACAGCACGGTGCACACGACCTGCGTCTCATTGCGGAAGCCGTGCGCGAATAGCGGGCGGATCGGCCGGTCGATGAGGCGCGAGGTCAGCGTCTCCTTCTCCGAGGGCCGGCCCTCGCGCTTGAAGAAGCCGCCCGGAATCTTGCCGGCGGCAAACGTTTTTTCCTGATAATTGACGGTCAGCGGAAAAAAATCCTGGCCGGGCTTCGCGTGCTTCATGGCGACCGCGGTGCACAGCACGCTGGTCTCGCCATAGGTCGCCAGCACGGCGCCATCGGCCTGGCGCGCCATCCGGCCAGTTTCGAGCGTGAGGCGGCGGCCGCCCCAATTCAGCTCGCGGGTAATCTTGTTGAACATCTCTCTCTTCTTTCTCTCTCAGGAACGGGTATGGGCGCGGCGCGCCGAAGATCGCTCTCCGCGCGCCCGATGCCCGAATGATGGATTGCGGCGCGCGCGGCGCCGCCGAATGCCCCCCGCGGGGGCTGCCATGGCGCGAACGCTCAGTGGCGGAGTCCCAGACGCTCGATGACGCTGGCATATTTGGCGTGATCGGCGCGCTTCAGATAATCCAGCAAGCCACGGCGCTGGCCAACCATGACCAGAAGACCGCGGCGCGAATGGAAATCCTTCTTATGGGTCGCGAGGTGTTCCGTCAGGTTGCGAATCCGCTCGCTCAGGATCGCGATCTGGACTTCGGGCGAGCCGGTATCGCCGACCTTACGGGCATAGTCGCCAATGACCTCTTGCTTACGCGCAAGTGTGATCGACATCGATATCTCCTTAGTCGGTATTCAAGGGGCCAAAATTCAGAACGCGTATCGGTCGCAAACCGCCGTCGTGGATTTGGGCAAAGGCCACCAATCGGCCGCCGGTCATGGCGCAAACGGTGGTCCCTTCGCCGAGGCCCCGCGCACGCCCGTCGGGGGCGTTTTGCAGCGGCCGTCCGTGTCGGAGGGAGGCGGCTTCCGTTTCGGTTATGGCCAGCGCCGGGATGTCGTCCAGCGCGGTCTCAACCGACAGCAGATGCTCGGAAGCGGCCGTATCATGCCCCAACGCGGCGAGGTTTTCCAGGGAAATCGCCCCTTCGACGCGAAACCGGCCGACCGACAGCCGCCGCAGGACGGTGACATGGGCGACGGTGCCGAGCGCCAGGCCGAGGTCCCGCGCCAGCGCCCGGATATAGGTGCCCTTGCCGACGAGCGTCTCGAACGAGGCGTGATCGGGGTCGGGTTGGCCGATGAGATCGAGCCGCTCGATGGTGACGGCGCGCGAAATCATGGTCAACGCCACCCCTTGGCGCGCCAGATCGTAGGCGCGCGCCCCCGCGATCTTGAGCGCCGAATAAGCCGGCGGCGTCTGCGCGATCACCCCGATGAAACCAGGCAGCGCCGCTTGGATTTGCACCGTGGTGGGGCGGACCGCGCTGGTCGCCGTCACGGTGCCGGCGCGGTCGTCGGTGTCGGTCGCAACCCCCCACCGTGCCGTGAAGCGATAGATTTTGGTATCCGCCATGACATAGGGCACGGCCTTGGTCGCCTCGCCCAGCGCGATCGGCAGCACGCCGGTCGCCAGCGGATCGAGGGTGCCGGCATGCCCGGCCTTGGCGGCATTGAAGAGACGCCGCACCTGCGCGACGGCAAAGGCCGAACTCATGCCCAGGGGCTTGTCCAGCACCACCCAGCCGTGGACCGGCTGGCCGCGCCGCTTCACTTCTCCTCGCCGGCCGGCGGTTGCGTCTCGGGCGCGCCGAGGTCGCGTTCGACCTCGGGCCGGCGCAGCAGCGCGTCGATGTGACTGGCGTGGTCGAAGCTGGTATCGGCGGCAAAGGAAAATTCCGGCGCCACGCGCAGCTTCACTTCCTTCGCCATCTCGCGGCGCACATAGCCGGCGGACCGCGTCAGCCCGGCCAGCAGTTCGGCGATCTTCTCGCCGCCCAGCGGCATGACGAAGGCGGTGGCATGCTTCAAATCGGGGGTGACCCGCACCTCGCTCACGGTAATGGCAATGCCCGCCACCGCCGGATCGCGCAGCGTGCCGCGCTCGAATAGCCGCGCCAGCGCGTGGCGCAATTCCTCGCCGACCCGCAATTGGCGCTGCGACGGCTCGCGGTTCTTGTCGTGCTTTGTAGGCATGTTCCGTCTCGTCAACGACCGCCGATTTCTTGATCCGGAATTCCGGCGAGCTTAGAGACACCCCTCGATCGCCTCATAGAGATTTTCCAGCAGCTCCTCAAAGGTCTCGCCTTGAGTCGCACAACCAGGAATGGCGGGAACCTCGGCCCAATAGCCGCCCTCTTCCGCATCGTGCACCACGATTTTGATCTTCATCCGGGACCCTTTGGCGCGCCGGGCTAAAGCGTCCGGGCGACTTCCTCCATCTCGAAGCATTCGATCACGTCGCCGGCCTGCATGTTGTCGTAATTCTCGAACGCCATGCCGCATTCGAAGCCATCGCGCACCTCGCGGACCTCGTCCTTGAAGCGCTTCAGCGTCTTCAGCGTGCCTTCGTGGATCACGATATTGTCGCGCAGCAGCCGGACCCGGGCGCCGCGCCTGACGACGCCCTCGGTGACCATGCAGCCCGCGACCTTGCCGACCTTGGTGATGTTGAACACTTCGCGGATCGCGGCATTGCCGAGGAAGCGTTCGCGTCTCGTCGGCGACAGCAAGCCGCTCATCGCCGCCTTCATGTCGTCGATCACATTGTAGATGATCGAGTAATAGCGGATTTCGACGCCGTCGCGACGCGCCAACTCGCGCGCCTGCGGATTGGCGCGAACGTTGAAGCCGATGATCACCGCGCCCGACGCCTTGGCCAGAATCACATCGCTTTCGCTGATCCCGCCGACCGCGGAGTGCAGCACGCGGGTGATGACTTCATCGGTCCCGAGCTTTTCCAGCGA
The DNA here is from genome assembly GCA_036510675.1 of Allostellaceae bacterium. Lineage (GTDB taxonomy): Bacteria > Pseudomonadota > Alphaproteobacteria > ATCC43930 > CGMCC-115725 > JAATGI01. The sequence goes on along the minus strand of DATCDN010000092.1, from coordinate 6,872 downwards.
CCCGATGATGGCTTCGAGCGAGCCCTGCACATCGGATTTGACGACCGCCGTCAGCTCCTTCTTGCCGCCCGAGGCCGCCTGCGCGAACATTTGTTCCAGCGTGCCGCGTCCCGCGCCGGCCGATTGCTGCTCGCGCCGGCGGCGCTGGCGGTAATCGGCGATGTCGCGGGCCCGGGTTTCGTTTTCGGCGACGATGAAATCATCGCCCGCCAGCGGCACGCCGTTGAGGCCCAGCACCTCGACCGGCATCGCCGGCCCGGCGGAGTCGATCTGCTGGCCGCGATCGTCGAGCAGGGCGCGCACCCGGCCCCACTCGCCGCCGGAGACGAAGATATCGCCGACCCGCAGCGTTCCCGCCTGGATCAGCACGGTCGCGACCGGGCCCCGGCCGCGCTCCAGCTTGGCTTCGATGACGGCGCCGCTCGCCGGCCGATTGGGGTTGGCCTTGAGATCGAGTATTTCGGCCTGCAGCAGGATCGCTTCCTCGAGCTTGTCCAGCCCGGTGCGCTTCAGCGCCGACACCGGCACGTCGAGGACGTCGCCGCCCAGCTCTTCCGTCACCAGTTCGTGCTGCAGCATTTCCTGGCGCACGCGCTCGGGCTTGGCGTCGGGCTTGTCCATCTTGTTGATGGCGACCAGGATCGGCACGCCCGCCGCCTTGGCATGGCGGATCGCCTCGACCGTCTGCTCCTTGATGCCGTCATCGGCGGCGACCACCAGCACCACGATATCGGTGACGTTGGCGCCGCGCGCGCGCATCGCGGTGAACGCCTGATGGCCCGGCGTATCGATGAAGGTAATGCGCTGGCCGCCTTTGAGGCGCACCTGGTACGCGCCGATATGCTGGGTGATGCCGCCCGCCTCGCCGCTGGCGACGTCGGTGCCGCGCAAGGCGTCGAGCAGCGAGGTCTTGCCATGATCGACATGGCCCATGATGGTGACGACCGGCGGCCGCGTCTCCATCGCCTCCGGCTCGTCGGCGCTGCCGCCCAGGCCGATTTCGATGTCGGATTCGGAGACGCGCTTGATCTTGTGGCCGAATTCGGTGACCACCAGTTCGGCGGTATCGGCGTCGATCATCTGGTTGATGGTCGCCATCACGCCCATGCGCATCAGCGCCTTGATGATCTCGACGCCGCGTTCGGCCATGCGGTTGGCCAGTTCCTGCACCGAGATATGCTCGGGCACCACCACATCGCGCACCACCTTCAGCGGCTCGGCGGCCTGCATCTGGCGCTGCCGTTCGCGCTCGCGGGCACGGCGCACCGAGGCGAGGCTGCGCGTGCGCTCATCCTCGTCGGTGTTGAGGACGCGCGTCACGGTCAGCTTGCCGCTGGCGCGGCGGCGATTGACATCGCGCCGCGGCGGGGCCGCCACGCTTTTCTTCAGCTCGGGCCGCACGCCAGGACGACGCGGCGCCACTTCCTCGGTCTCGGGCTCGACCTTGACCTTACCGGCGGCGGACAGCGCGGCGACCTTGGCGGCGGCGGCGTTGCCGGCGCGCTCCGCAACCTCGCGGCGGCTTTCTTCCTCGGCCTTGCGCTTGACATCGGCGGCGCGGCGATCCTCGTCCGCCTTGACTTTCGAATCCTCGTCGCCCCTGCGCCGCGCTTCTTCGTCGGCCTTGCGCTTCACCGCGTCCTGCACCTGGCGCACCGCGGCTTCCTCGGCGGCGCGGCGCTTATCCTCGGCGGCGTCGATCTCCGCCTGGCGGCGCTGGTCCTCGCCGGCCTTGATCGCGCCTTGCAGCGCCCGGGCGCGGCCCGCGCGCTCCTCGGCGGTCAGGCCATGCGGCAGCACCACCGGGCGCCGCTGCGGCGCGGTGCCGGGCGACGACGCGCTCTTCGCCACGGTCTCGGACGAAATGCCCGGCTCGGGACGCTCGTTCGCGGCGGGCGCGACCGCGCGCTTCTTGCGCACTTCGACGGTAACGGTCTTGGTGCGGCCGTGCGGGAAGCTCTGGCGCACCTGGCCGGCCTCGGCCGGGCGCTTCAATTCCAGTTTGCCGCCATGGCCGAGGCTCAGCGGTCGTTTCGTATCGGTGTCGTTCGTCTCACTCATTCTCGTTCCAAAATCATCCGCTGATTGCGACCGGACCTAATTGTCCAGCCGCGCCGACCCGTCTTGCCCCTCACGAAACCCACCCAGCCGCTCCAACTCGCGCGCCAGCGCGTGGGCCAGCGGCCCCTCGCGCAGCGCGGCGTGAACGACATGGTCCCGGCCGAACGCCGCGCCCAGTTCGGCGGCGGTCAGCTCGGCCCGTTCCCACACATCCGGCGCCTGCGCCCGCAGCTTGCCGCGGCCGTCGGCCGACCCGTCCGAGGCGCCGAGCAGCAAGCCGACCGCCCCCGACGCCAGCAGCTTTTCCACTTTGACGAAGCCCATTTGGGCATCGCCGGCGCGCCGCGCCAGCCCAATCATATCGCGACAGCGCGCAACCAGCAGCGCCTCGACCTGGTCGGCGAGATCGTCGCCGACCACGACCGGGCGACGGGCCGCCCGTCCGAACAGGCGCTTCGACGACGCCGTCATCACTATATCCCGACGCGCGGTCAACCACAAACCGCGTCCCGGCAGCCGCCCCGCGACATCGGGAACAATGGCGCCCGCCGGCGACACCACGAAGCGCACCAGCTCCGCCACCGGCTTGCTCGCGGCCGTGACGAAACAGCGCCGGGTCGGGCCGGTCTCGTCATCCTCCGCGAATTGGTGCCGCGCCGCCGCCACGCTGGGTTACTCCTCGCTCGCCGCCGCCGCGGGCTCGGCCGCCGCCTCACCCTCGAACCAATGCGCCCGCGCCGCCATGATGATGGCATTCGCCGCCTCGAGATCGAGCTTGCCGGCGGTCTCGGCGATCTCCACCAGCTCGTCGCCGGCAAGGTCGGCAAGGTCGTCCAGCGTCTTCACGTCCTTCTCGCCCAGCGCCACCAGCAGCGCCGGGGTGATGCCGGCCATCGCCGCGATTTCGTCCGAGACGCCCAACTCCAGCCGGCGCGCCTCGCGCTCGACATTCTGCTGCTCGATGAAGGTGCGCGCGCGCTGCTGCAATTCGCCGGCGATGGTTTCGTCGAACCCCTCGATGTCGGCCAGCTCCTCGGTCGCGACATAGGCGATCTCCTCGAGCGAGGAGAAGCCCTCGGTCACCAGCAAATGCGCGATGACATCGTCGACATCGAGCGCTTCGATGAACAGCTTGGAGCGCGACCGGAATTCTTCCTGACGGCGCTCGCTTTCTTCGTCCTCGGTCAAAATATCGATATCCCAACCCGATAGTTGCGACGCGAGCCTGACATTCTGGCCACGGCGGCCGATGGCCAGACTCAGTTGATCGTTCGGCACCACCACCTCGATGCGGCGCTGTTCCTCGTCCATCACCACCTTGGCGACCTCGGCCGGCGCCAGCGCGTTCACCACGAAGGTCGCGGGATCGGCCGACCAGGGGATAATGTCGATCTTTTCGCCCTGCAATTCGCCGACCACCGCCTGGACGCGGCTGCCGCGCATCCCGACGCAGGCGCCCACCGGGTCGATGCCGCTGTCGTTCGAGATCACCGCGATCTTGGCGCGGCTACCGGGGTCGCGCGCCACCGCGCGGATCTCGATGATGCTGTCGTAGATCTCCGGCACCTCTTGGGCGAACAATTTGGCCATGAATTGCGGATGGGTGCGGGAGAGGAAAATCTGCGGGCCCCGCGCCTCCTCGCGCACGTCATAGATATAGGCACGCACACGCTCGCCCTGGCGGAAATTCTCGCGCGGGATCAATTCGTCGCGGCGCAGAATCGCCTCGGCGCGGCCGAGATCGACCACGACATTGCCGAATTCGACGCGCTTGACGAGGCCGTTGACGATGTCGCCGATACGGTCCTTGAACTCGCGGAACTGGCGCTGGCGCTCGGCCTCGCGCACCTTCTGCACGATGACGTTCTTCGCTGTCTGGGCGGCGATGCGCCCGAAATCGATGGGCGGCAGCGGATCGGTGAGGAAATCGCCGATCTGCGCCTCGGGATTGAGCTTCTGCGCCGCGTCGAGCGTCATCTGCGTCGCTTCGTTCTCGATCGGGTCGGCGACCTGGCGGAACCGCATCAGCTTGATCTCGCCGTTCTTGCGGTCGATCTCGGCGCGGATATCGTATTCCTGACCGTATTTGGAGCGGCCGGCCTTCTGGATCGCCTGCTCCATCGCCTCCAGCACCTCGTCGCGATCGATGCTCTTGTCGCGCGCGACCGTGTCGGCGACCTGCAGCAATTCGGGGCGCGGATAGCTCATTTGCGTCGCCATGGGTGTTACCGTCTTTCCATTTCGTTGGTCGCTACCGCAGACGTGGTGTCGGCGGCTGGGGCGGCGGGGCGCCCGCCGGCCGCGATCAAATCATCAGTCAGAACCAGCTTTGCGCGGGTCACCTCGTCCAGGGGGAAGCGCCAGGTCGCGCCGTCGGCTTCCAGCGCCACGATGTCGCCGTCGATCCCACGCAGCCGCCCGCGAAACCGCTTGCGGCCCTCGACCGCCTGCTTCACTTCGAGCTTGGCCTCGAAGCCGGCATAGCGCTCGAAATCCTCCCGCCGGATCAGCGGGCGGTCCAGGCCGGGCGACGAGATTTCCAGCATATAGGCGGCGGCGATCGGATCGGCCACATCCAATAGCGCCGAGACGGTGTGGCTCAGCGTCGCGCAATCATCGACCGTCATCGACACATCGTCCTCGCGCTCCGCCATGATCTGCAGCGTGGCGCGCCGGCCGACCCCGGTGTAGGTGACCCGCACGATACGATAGCCGGCCGCCGCCATCGCGGGGGCGATGGTGGCTTCGATGGTCGCCACGTCGAAATGTTTGTCGTCGGACAAATCTTGCCTTTTCGCCGCTCGTTCGCCCCAAGCATCGCCCGAAATAAAAAGGTGGGCCTTCGTGGCCCACCCTTGATGCTCGGGATTGTTGATTTGATGCGGAATATAGCGATTTCCCATCCTGCCGCAAGGGTCACTCATGCCAAGCGCGGCGGTAATCCATGAATCCGCCGCCGACGGGCGCGAGGGTCGCCACCTCCGCATGGCAGAGGGCCGCCGGCGGCGCCTTCGCATGTGCGAAAGGATGCCTATGTCGGAAGGGTTCGAGCCGGCGTCCTGTAGGCGTCGGCCGGTATTCAGGAGATCATCATGCGCCTATCGAAATTCATCACCGGTGCCGCTTTCGCGGTTGCCATCCTCGGGACTTCGTTCGCGATGTCGCCCGCCCATGCGACCACCGGTCCGTTCTCGCTGGAGATGGATCCCGTCGATTATTATGCCTATCTGGCGAACCCGATGCTCCCGCAGGTGCCGTACCAGCCGATCTTCGGCCAGCCTAGCGGCCGGTAGACGCGGTTCGACGAAACAGCGCCCTTCGGGGCGCTGTTTTTGTTTTAGGGTCCCGCGCGGGCCGCTGGCTATGATGGCGCGGTCCGGTTCGGGAGAATGAATTTGCGCAAGGATCTCGATGTGAGCTGGCCGCGCGAGGGCCTGCGCCGCGTGCCGTATGAGATTTACGTGCGCGAGGATGTCTATGCGCGGGAGCGCGCGCAGGTTTTTCTCGGGCCGACCTGGAATTATCTCTGCCTCGAGGTCGAGCTGCCGAACCAAGGCGATTATCGCGCCACTTTCGTCGGCGACGTGCCGGTCATCGTCGCGCGAAACCGCGACGGCGCGATCCGCGCCTTTGAGAATCGCTGTCTCCATCGCGGCGCCATGCTGTGTCTCAAGCCCGGCACCGGCAAGGAGATTTCCTGCGTCTATCATAATTGGACCTATGACCTCACCGGCACGCTGACCGGCATCGCGTTTCAGCGCGGCGTCAATGGCAAGGGCGGCATGCCGCCGGAGTTCAGCACCGCCGGCCGGCATCTGCGCGCCTTGCGCGTCGCCAGTTTCGCGGGGCTGGTGTTCGGCACCTTTTCCGACGAGACACCCGACCTCGAGACCTATCTCGGCCCGGAGATCGCGGCGCGGGTCCGCCGCGTCATGGTCCGGCCGATCAAGCCGCTGGGCACCACCAGCCAGTATCTCCACAGCAATTGGAAAATCTACGCCGACAATCTGCGCGACAGCTATCACGCCAGCCTGCTGCACATGTTTTTCACCACCTTCAAGCTCAACCGGCTGTCGCAACAGGGCGGCATCATCGTCAGCCCATCCGGCGGCAACCATGTCAGCTATTCCAAGATGGCGACCGACCGCGCCAGCGAATATGATTCCGCCGCCATCCGCGCGCGCCAGGATGATTTCGGCCTGGAGGACAAGACGCTGCTGCGGGGCCGCGACGAATTCGGCGACGGCATCACGCTGCAAATCCTCACCGTCTATCCCGGCTTCATCATGCATCAGATTCAGAACAGCCTCGCGGTGCGCCAGATATTACCCAAGGGGGTCGGCGAGACCGAACTGAACTGGACCTATTTCGGCTTCGCGGACGACGATGCGGCGATGCAGGATATCCGCCTGCGCCAGACCAATCTGGTCGGGCCTGGCGGCTATATCTCGATGGAAGATGGCGCGGTGGTGAATTTCGTTCAGCGCGCGCTGCCCGGCGGCATGGCCGACGCCTCGATCGTCGAGATGGGCGGCGCCGGCACGTCGAGCCAGGACACCCGCGTCACCGAAACGGCGGTGCGCGGCTTCTGGCGCGTCTATCGCGAGCAGATGGGGATTTAATTTTTCTCGTCGTCCCCGCGGCGGAGAAAAGATGAACCGCCAAGCCTGCCCCGGCTTTCGAGCGTGTGAAGGATTCCCAATTTTATTGGGATGTGATTCTCTTTGCGGGAGCGGAGGGGGTGGCGATGTGTGGTGGTGCGCGGGTGTTGCAGGCGAACCGGTCACGGTTGTCGTGGGATTTAGTGGATT
>DATCDN010000091.1:0-10395 GCA_036510675.1 Allostellaceae bacterium | reverse complement strand
GCGCGCCCGCTACATGAGCCTGGAAACCATCGCTCCTCTGAGCGATGATCCTCTCGTCAGCCTGCCAACAGTGGCAGCATGATCAAGCAGCCAACGCTGCTCAGGATACCCGATCCTACACCACGCACGGGGGCACGATCTAAATCGTGCAGCGGCGCTATCCGAGCTATCGCGGTACGACGCGGCTATCGAGTCGGTAATAAATGAGCTTTCTGGACGAAGAGAAGAAACTGCCATTGCAAGTGAATATCTCATCAAGCGTTGAGCACACTTCTTCCCTTCGACTTTGCCTTTTTCTTCGGCCGCGTCCCCGCCGCTACAGCACCGTCAGCATCCCGGCGACCAGGGGGTGGCGGACGATGTCGCGGTCGCTTAGCCGGATTACCGCGATTTCGGTCAGCGGCTCCAGCCGCCGCGCGATGTCGCGCAGGCCCGACATGCCTTCGAGCAGGTCGGTCTGGTCGGGGTCGCCCGTCACCACCATGGTCGAATGCCAGCCGAGCCGCGTCAGCAGCATCTTGATCTGGCCATAGGTACAATTCTGCGCCTCGTCGATCACGATGAAGGCGTTGTTGAGGGTGCGGCCGCGCATGAAGGCGATGGGCGCGATCTCGATGGCGCCCTCGGTCATCAATTGCTTCACCCGCTTGCCGCCGATGCGCTCGTTCAGCGCGTCATAAAGCGGACGCAGATAAGGCGCCAGCTTGTCCTCCATCTCGCCCGGCAGAAAGCCCAGATTCTCGCCGGCTTCGACCGCCGGGCGCGTCAGCACGATGCGGCCGACCCGCCCCGAAGTCAGCGCCTCGACCGCGGCGGCGATGGCGAGATAGGTCTTGCCGCTGCCGGCGGGACCCAGCGCCACTGTCAGGCTGTGCCGCTCCAGCGCCGCCATCAGCGCGCGCTGGCCGTCGCTCTGCGGCCTGATCTTCGCCAGATAGGAGCGCTCGCGCTCCGGCTCGGCCGCCAGCCCCCCATGTTTGGTCGCGGCGGGACCTCGGCCCGGAATGAAAAAGGGTTCGAACACAGAATCGTCGGCGTGCGCGGCCGCGTGGCGGCTCGAACGTCTGGCCATGCCCCGTTCCTTTATCTCTGGCGGTGTTTGACGATGTCGCTGAATGCCGAACGGGAGAGTGTCGCGTGCCCGCCGCCCGGACAATGCCGGGACCAAGTGATGGTGCGGGTGAGTGCGTGCGCGACCCCATTCGACGCCTCCGACGATAGGCGAATTTTGACCCCTAGTCACCAGAATTAGCGTGGTTTATGCCAGAGGTGACACAGTATGTTGCGATTCTGGATTGACCGTTTCCCACCAAGCCGGGAATCGCTACGCTGTGGCCAAATGAGAGAGGGAGGGGAACATGCACGCCGGAATCACCCGAATCCTGATGGCCGTGGCGCTGGTCGCGCTGGGGGCCGCGTCGGCGCGGGCCGAGAACGCGCCGGGGATCACCGACACCCAAATCCTGATCGGCCAGAACATGCCCTATAGCGGCGTCGTTTCGGCCTACGGCATCCTGGGCAAGGGGCACCTCGCCTTCATCCACTGGTACAACGATAAATTCGGCGGCGTGAATGGCCGCAAGATCAAGCTGATCTCGATGGATGACGGCTACAATCCGGCCAAGTCGCTGGAAAACACCCGCAAGATGGTCGAGCAGGATCATGTGGCCTTGATCTTCGGCTCGATCGGCACCGCGACCAACACCGCCGTGCGCAAATACCTCAACGACAACAAGGTGCCGCAGCTGTTCCTCGCCAGCGGCGCCGACAAATGGGGCGACTACCAGCATTATCCCTGGACCATGAGCTGGCAGGCGACGTTCCGCACCGAGGCGCAAATCTACGCCAAATATATTCTTCAGCATCTGCCCAACGCCAAGATCGCGGTGCTGGCCCAGCATGATGATTTCGGCAAGGACTACATCACCGGCGTGCGCGACGTGCTGGGCGACCAGTTCGACAAGCGCGTGGTGGTCGCGACCTATGAGGTCTCCGACCCGACGGTCGATTCCCCGGTGCTGGAATTGCAGGCCTCGGGCGCCAACGCGCTGATCTTCGCCGGCACGCCGAAATTCGCGGCGCAGGCCATCCGCAAGATTTACGACATCGGCTGGAAGCCGATGTTCTTCATGGACAATGTCTCGATCGCCCTCGACAGCACCATGATCCCGGCCGGCCCGGAAAAATCGATCGGCATGCTGTCATCGGCCTATAGCAAGGACCCCGGCGATCCGGCCTGGGCGAAAGACCCCGACACCGAGCAGTATCGCGGCATCATCACGAAATACATTCCCGGCGCCAGCGCCAACGATTTCAATTACGAGAACAGTTGGGGCATGGTGCTGACCCTGGTCCAGGTGCTGAAACAGTGCGGCAACGATCTGTCGCGCGCCAATATCATGAAACAGGCGGCGAACCTCCACGATCTGAAGCTGCCGTCGCTGTTGCCGGGCATCGTGCTCAACACCAGCCCGACCGATTATCACCCGATCAAGCAGATGCAATTACAGCGCTGGGACGGCAAGGGCTGGGTGCGGTTCGGCGATCTCATCACCGGGGGCGGGTCGTAAGCCGGCCCTTCGCGCTCCCATGGCGACGCTCAAGCTCATTCCCGACAATCTCGAATTCGAGATGCCGGTTGACCGCACCGTCCTCGCGGCGGTGCAGGAGGCGGGGGTTCCGATCGCCTCCGCCTGCGGTGGCAACGGTCAATGCTCGACCTGCCGCGTGTGGGTGGTGAGCGGGCTGGAGAATTGCTCACCGCGCAGCGAGATCGAAGCGGCCTTGGCGGCGAAGCTGCGGCTGCCCGACCATCTGCGGCTTGCCTGCCAGACGCGGGCCACCGGCGATGTCACGCTGCGCCGGCTGGTGCTCGACGATGCCGACCTCCATGTCGCGAGCCTTCTCGGCGACGGCGCGCAGACCCGCGTCGGCGAGCAGAAGAATATCGCGGTGCTGTTTTCCGATATTTCCAACTTCACCGGCATTTCGGAAAACCTCTCGCCCTATGACGTGCTGTTCCTCCTGAACAAATACTATTCGTCGATGGGATCGATCGTGGAGGCCAATCGCGGCTATATCGATAATTTCATCGGCGATGGGCTGATGGCGCTGTTCGGCATCGAGAACGAGCCCGAATTTGCCCTGACCTGCGTCAAGGCGGCGCTTGAGATGCTGGCGGCGGTCGACCGCATCCGGCCGCAATTCAAGACCACCTACGATATCGATTTCAACATCCGCATCGGCATCCATTATGGCGAGGCGGTGATCGGCTCGCTGGGTCACGGCGATCGCCGGCGCCTCACCGCCATCGGCGATGTCGTCAACATCGCCAGCCGCATCGAGACCGCGAACAAAGAGGCGGGGACGCGGCTGTTGATCTCAGAGCCGCTGCGCGATCTGGTGCGGGACTCGATCGTGACCGACGATTTCGTGCGCCTGCGGCCGCGCGGCGCCACCGATCGCATGACGCTCTATACCGTCGCCGCGCTGACGCCAGCGGCCGAAGAACGGTTGGCGGCGCAGGCGGCCTTGGACACCCCGATCGAAATCGAAGGGCCGGTAGTCGCCGGCAAGAAGCCGGTCATGATCGAGGTGGTCGCCGGCGAAACCTATTACTGGTGTGCGTGCGGCCGCTCCAAGAACCAGCCCTTTTGCGACGGCAGCCACACCGCGACGCAACTCACCCACTTGCCCTATACCGCGCAAAAGTCGGGCCGCGATTTGCTGTGCCTGTGCAAGCACACGCGCAATCCGCCGTTCTGCGACGGCAGCCATTTCCGAATATGAGGCCGATCAGGGCCTGATCTCGACCGGCGTGCCGTCATCGACCGAAGCCCAGATCTTTTCAATCGCGATATTGCCGACCGAGACGCAGCCATCGGTCCAATCCTTGAAATAGCCGATCGGATCGGTGTGGCCGAATTCCGCCGGCATGCCGTGGATCGCGATGGCGTTGCCGGTGTTCTCATGATCCTGCGCCGACGCGATGCGGTCGATCTCGTTGGGGTACGAGACATGCAGCGACAAATGGTAGGGCGAATGGCGATTGCGCCCGTCGATGGTGTAAAAACCCTCGGGCGTGCGCCCGTCGCCATCGCGCACCTTCGGCCCGACCGGATGGAAGCCGAGCGCGATGGGAAATTGGGCGAACGCCCGCCCGTCGCGCATCAATAGCAGCAGGCGGCGGCCCTTGAGGATCACCACCCGATCCGCCTTCGGCGCGGTGCCGGCGCGCACGATCCGGGGCAGGGCACATCCGGCGAGACCAACCAAACCGGCGGCCAGCACGCGCCGCCGCGACGCATCATCAATCACCAATACATTCTCCGAGACTCGTGAGCGCCCCCTCCCGAAGAATCCTACCTCAACCCGGTTTTGCGCTACAAATTATCGCGCTCCGACTCGCGATGATTTTTCACCGCGCCTTTGAGGCGATCGACGTAATCCTCCAACTGCCGCCGGGCCTCGTCGAAGGCGTCGCGCACCGCGACATAAATATCCTCGTGGGCGTGATGCTCGTCAGGGTGACGTTTCGACACGATCTGCTTGCCGGGCACCGTCAGCTCGACGCGCAAATAATAGAGCTTGCCCTTCTGATGGGCGCGGGCGGTCGATTCCACGACGACCTTGCACGCCACGATATTGGAAAAATATTTGTCCAGCGCCTCCGCGCGCTCGCGGATCTTGGCCTCGACCGCGGATGACACGGCCATGTCGCGAAAGGTAATTTGGGGCGCCGTCATGGGTTCACTCCCGCATTGGTTCTGGCCTTCTTATATGGGGGTGAAGGCCAGAACTAGAAACGCCCCGGCGATGGCGATGTTGCCGAACCACAGATTGCGATGCAGGAACTGCTCGAAGCTGGCCGGCATTTTCCACCAGGGATGCGCCATGGTCGCCGCCGTCGCGCAGAACACGGCGAGAATCAGGGCCGAATACATCGCGGTTCGCGGAATGAACAGGCACACTACCGAGACGATTTCATAGACGATGACGATCGGCAGCAGCACGCGCGGCATCGGCAGGCCGATCTGCTTTTCCATCATCTCGATGGTGGCGTTGAAGCCGGTGGTATTGTTCCAAACCCCGACCAGCATGTAGAGGGCGAGGAGGCCCCGCCCCAGCAATTGCAGCTCGTGCATGCGTTCCCCCCTTTGTTCTTTCACCGCCAGCTTACGGCGCGATCCGCGCCAACGGAAGCATCCCGACGGCAACGGGCTATACTCAGCGAAGCTTGACGCGGCACAGTCGGCGAGAATTCGGCCGTCGCGCTTTATAACGGCACCGCCCTGCCGCTGGCCGGCATGCTGGCGATCCTCGCCTGCCGCAGCCTCGCGTCCTACCATCTGGTGATCTATCGGCGCCGCTAAATCTTCGTTAGGTGCGTCCGATTGTACGGGCGTGCACGACGCCTCCCTGGATTGCATTCATATATTGTCTATGCATTAATAAAAGCATAGGTCCGAGGAAGGGATTGTTGGCATGGGGGAAATCGGCAACGGCGAGTTAACGAATATCGGCCAGGAGGATTGGATCGCGGTCTCGCTAACGGCGAACCAAGCCTATGAAGTGACCGTCACCGGGTTGTCGTATCTTTCCTCGGTATCGATTGGCACGGCCGCCGCGTTGGCCGGGGACGGCACCGGGGCCTCTTCGCTGCCAAGCGACGAGATTTTCTCGGGACCGCCGATACGACAGAACACTTACTTCATGCCCTCGGTAAGCGGCACTTACTACATTGATGTTTCGAACAGTTTTGGGTCCCCACCCATAAGCTATGCGATGAGCGTTACGGCGGTCAGCGCGGACTATACCGATAATGCTTCCCATCCCGGGTCGGTCACGGTCGGCGGCAGCGCGGCGACGGGCGAGCTGACGAGTATCGGCCAGAAGGATTGGATCGCGGTCTCGCTGACGGCGAACCAAGCCTATGAGGTAACGGTCACCGGGCTGGCGAGTTTTCCGGTATCGATTGGCACGGCCGCCGCGTTGGCCGGGGACGGCACCGTGGCGACTTCGGTGCCAAGCTATCGTCTCTTCTCAGTACCGTCGGGATTTTCGGTGCAACAAAACATTTACTTCATGCCCTCGGTTAGCGGCACTTACTACATTGATGTCTCGGACGATTTCGTTGCTCCGCCCGAAAGCTATGCGGTGAGCGTCGCGGCCGTCAGTGCCGATTATACCGATAATGCTTCCCATCCGGGTTCGGTCACGGTCGGCGGCAGTTCTGCGATCGGCCAGCTAACGAATATTGGCCAGAAGGATTGGATCGCGGTCTCGCTGACGGCGAACCAAGCCTATGAGGTAACGGTTACCGGGCTGACAGACGGCTCGGTATCGATTGGCACGGCCGCCGCGTTGGCCGGGGACGGCACCATGGCGTCTTCGCTGTCAAGCGACGAGCTTTTCTCAGGACCGTCAACGACGCCACAAAACATTTACTTCATGCCCTCGGTTAGCGGCACTTACTACATTGATGTCTCGGGCGATTTCGTTGCTCCGCCCGAAAGCTATGAGGTGAGTGTCGCGGCCGTCAGTGCCGATTATACCGATAATGCTTCCCATCCAGGTTCGGTCACGGTCGGCGGCAGTGCTGCGATCGGACAGCTAACGAATATTGGCCAGAAGGATTGGATCGCGGTCTCGCTGACGGCGAACCAAGCCTATGAGGTGACGGTTACAGGTAATGCCTCGGTATCGATTAGCACGGCCGCCGCATTGGCCGGGGACGGCACCGTGGCGACTTCGCTGACGAGCGGCGGGGTCGGCTCAATACTTTACTTCATGCCCTCGGCCAGCGGCACTTACTACATTGACGTTTCGGGTGGTTTCGTAACCCCGCCCGAAAGCTATGCGGTGAGCGTCGCGGCCGTCAGTGCCGACTATACCGATAATGCTTCCCATCCGGGTTCGGTCACGGTCGGCGGCAAAGCGACGACGGGCGAGCTGACGAATATTGGCCAGAAAGATTGGATCGCGGTCTCGCTGACGGCGAACCAAGCCTATGAGGTGACGGTCACCGGGCTGTCACGTGATGCTTCGGTATCGATTGGCACGGCCGCCGCGTTGGCCGGGGACGGCACCATGGCGTCTTCGGAGCTAAGCGGCTTGTTCTACCCAGTACCGTCGACACAACAAAACATTTTCTTCATGCCCTCGGTAAGCGGCACTTACTACATTGACGTTTCGGATTTCGTAACCACCCCGCCCGAAAGCTATGCGGTGAGCGTCGCCGCCGTCACTGCCGACCATACCGATAATGCCTCCCATCCAGGAACGCTTACGCCCGGCTCGCGGACAATCTCCGACCTCAGCGGCGACGGCAATACGGATATTTTGTGGCGCAACACAAATGGTCAGGTTGCCGCTTGGCTGATGAACGGGACTACGCCGACCTCGGAGAAAATCGTCGGCAGCGCCCCCTCGTCCTGGTCGATCGCCGGGGTCGGAGACTTCAACGGCGATGGCAAACCGGACATTCTGTGGCGGAACACGAACGGTCAAATTGCCGAATGGCAGATGAACGGGACCACGCCGACCTCGGAGAAAGTCATCGGCAGCTTGGCCTCCTCCTGGTCGGTGGCCGGGGTGGGGGACTTCAACGGCGACGGTGACGCGGACATTCTGTGGCGGAACACGAATGGTCAGGTTGCCGAATGGCAGATGAACGGGACCACGCCGACCTCGGAGAAAGTCATCGGCAGCGCGCCCTCGTCCTGGTCGATCGCCGGGGTCGGGGACTTCAACGGCGACGGCGACGCGGACATTCTGTGGCGGAACACGAATGGTCAGGTTGCCGAGTGGCAGATGGACGGGACAACGCCGATTTCAGAAACGGTCATCGGTAGTGCTGCCTCGTCCTGGTCGATCGCCGGGGTCGGGGACTTCAAGGGCGACGGCAACGCGGACATTTTGTGGCGTAACACCGACGGTCAGGTTGACGTATGGTTGATGAATGGCACCACGCCGATCTCCGGGAAGGTTATCGGCAGCATGGCCTCGTCCTGGTCGATCGCCGGAGTCGGTGATTTCAACGGCGACGGCAAGTCGGACATTCTGTGGCGAAACACCAACGGTCAGGTTGCCGAATGGCTGATGAACGGCACCACGCCGATCTCCGAGAAAGTCGTCGGCAGCGCTCCCTCGTCCTGGTCCATTGCAATGCACAGTTCTTGATCTCGCCCGCTGCCAGGGCGTCGTCACCGGCTATCTTGCCGCGCCGGGTGCGCGGGCTTGACCCCTCGGGCGAATCGGCAGACACCGCGCCGCCATGGGATGGGCCGGGGGATGGGCGCGGATTCTGGCGGTGGGCGCGATGCTGGCGCTGTCCGGCTGCGGCCTGTTCGGTGGCCGCTCCGCCTCGGACGAGGCGTGTCTCGACCAGCTTCAATCGGACCGGGTCGCCTTCACATCGGCGCCGGTCCATGCATCGAGTTCCGCCTGCACCATCGACAATCCGGTGCGCGTCAGCAATGCCGCGATGAGCTGGAGCCCGCCGGGCCTGCTGGCCTGCGGCTTCGCGGCGCGGTTCGATGAATTTCTCGGCGGCCCGGTGGAAAAGCTGGCGCGGCGCCGGCTCGGCTCGTCCATCACCTCGATGCGCCAGCTCGGCACCTATGCCTGCCGGCGCTCCACCGGCACCAAGCACCGGATGAGCGAGCATGCCAGCGGCCGCGCCATCGACGTCGCCGGCTTCTGGCTCGCGAATGGCGAATTCGTCTCGGTCGAGCATGATTGGCATGGCGGCGGCCGCAAGGCGGAATTCCTGCATGAATTCGCCCGTGCCGCCTGTGGCCGCTTCGGCGTGGTGCTGACCCCCGACGCCAACCGCGCCCATTTCAACCATGTCCATATCGATGTCGGGCGCTGGCACCTGTGCGGCATGCGCCGCGCCGATGGGACGCTGCCGCCGGAACTGGAGCGGATCGTCGCCGAAAGCGGCGAGGGCGCCGCACCGGACGAGAGCGTGGCGGATACCGGCGAGAAGTGATTTCCGTCGCCCGTTGGCGTAGTCTCGGTGCCAACAACGGGAGGTGACGATGTCCGAAACCAGCGCGCCGCGGGGCCTCGATCCGGTCCGGCTACAGCATCTCAAGGCCACCATCGCGGCCGATATCGAAGCCGGCCGCTATCACGGCGCCGCCATCGCGGTCGGCCGCGACGGCCAGCTGGGCCTGCACGAGGCAATCGGGCGGGTACGCTCCACCAGCGCGACGCCGGTGCGCACGGAGTCGGTGTTCAGCCTGCTGTCGGTGACCAAGGCTTTCACCAACATCCTGGTGCTGCGCGCCATCGAGCGCGGCGAGCTCAGCCTCTTCACCACCGTCGCCTCGGTGATCCCGGAATTTTCCGGTAAACCGCGCGACGAGATCACGGTCGAGCATTTGCTGACCCATACCAGCGGCCTGCCCAGCGTCTATACGCCGCGCCCGGGCATGTCTCTCGACAAGCTCGACGACATCATCGCGGCGATCTGCGCCACCCTGCACTGCACCGACGCGCCCGGGACGCGGGTGAATTACGCGCCGATGGCGGGCCACGCGCTGATGGGCGAGATGGTGCGCCGGGTCGATCCGGCAAAGCGCTCCTACCGCAAGCTGGTGCAGGACGAGCTGTTTACGCCGCTCGGCATGAAGGACACCGCCATCGGCGTGCGCGCCGATTTGAAGGCGCGCCACATGCCGCCGGAGCTGCCGGCCAGTTTCGCCGCGACGCATCCTGGCTCCAGCAATCTCGGCACCCACGGCGCGTTCGAGGAGGAGCATGGCGAAATGCCGTGGGTCGGTGGCATCTCGACGGTCGGCGACATGTATCGCTTCACCGAGATGCTGCGGCGCGGCGGCGAGCTTGACGGCGCGCGGATTCTCGGGCCGCGCATCCTCGATCTCGCGACCCGCAATCGCACCGGCGATCTGCCCAATGAATTGTTCAAGGCGCGCGGCCTGGCGCGTGGCTGGGCGCCGTCGCCGGCCTATATCGGGCTCGGCTTTTCGCTGCGGGGCGAGGCGCTGACCCGCAATCTCTTCGGCACGCTGGCGACGCCGCGCACCTTCGGCAATCAGGGTGCCGGCAGCACGCTCTATTGGATCGACCCGGACCTCGGCATCAGCTTCGTCTGCCTGACCATCGGCATTCTCGACGACGGCGAGAATATGGAGCGGTTCCAGCGTCTGTCGGACATCGCCATCTCGGCGGCGGTTTAGAGTCGGGTACACCCAAATTGAAACATTTTTTCCCCGTCCCGGCGTTCGTGTTGTGTCCCGGGAGGTTAGCGAGGAGTTCGGCGGGGGCTTTGTGGCCGAGGCATCGCAGTCGGGTTCGATTGTAGTCATGGACGAAGGTTTTGATGAAGGTGTTGCGCTGGGGGCGATCGCGGAAGCGGTTTTTGCC
>DATCDN010000090.1:0-14767 GCA_036510675.1 Allostellaceae bacterium | reverse complement strand
CGGCCGCCGCGTTGCCGTGCAACTCGGTAACGAGGAGATAGCCGAGCAACAGCACCAGCGCGACGCCGGCGGCGATGAACCGCAGGCGCCGGCCGGTGCGTGGCCCGAAGCTGGTCGGGGCGGGCGAGGGGTCAGGGCGTGGCAAGCTGGTCCTTTCCGGTCGCGACGGCGCCAAGAGCGTCGGGGCGGCGTGGGTGCAGCAATCGATACATGGTGGGAACGAGGATAAGGGTGGCGAAGGTGGCGAAGATCAGTCCGCCGATCACCGCGCGGCCCAGCGGCGCGTTCTGTTCGCCGCCCTCGCCGATACCGAGCGCCATCGGCACCATGCCGATGACCATGGCGCCGGCGGTCATCAGCACCGGGCGCAGCCGGGTGAAGCCCGCGACGATGGCGGCGGACGCCGAATCGTCGCCGGCGGCGACGCGCTGATTGGCGAAGGTGACGACGAGAATGCTGTTGGCGGTGGTGAGGCCGATGCACATCAGCGTGCCCATCAGCGCCGGCACGCTCAAATGGGTCCCGGTCAGGAACAGCATCCACATCACACCGCCCAAGGCGAACGGCACCGCCAGCAGCACCACCAGCGGGTCGATCCAGCTTTGGAAATTGATCACCAGGAAGAGATAGATCAGGACCACCGCGAACAGCATGCCGCCGAACAGCCCGTCATAGCTTTCCAGCATGGTCTCGACCTGGCCGGTCAGATGGACGGTGATGGCGCTGGTGGCGGGCGGCCGGTCGGCGGCGAGAACCTTTTCGATGCCGTCGGCGGCGGTCTTGAGATCGACGCCCTGGACATTGGCCTCGACGTCGAACACCGGCCGGATGTTCAATTGCGACAGCGCCATCGGCACGCTGGTTCGGCCGAAGCGCGCGACATTCATCAGCAACTGGCCTTGCTGGCCCTGGCTCGCGGACACCGGTACGCGCCACAGATCCTGCATCTTGTCCATTTTGTAGGTCGGCATCTGCACCACCAGCGGATAGCTGACGCCGTTCTTGGGATCGACCCAGAAATTGGGCGCGGTCTGGATGCTGGAGGTGGTGGTGGTCAAGAGATCGCCGGCGGTCGCCTGCTGGTTGAGGCCCATCTGCTGTGCCATGGTGCGGTCGATGTCGGCGGTCAGCGCCGGCGCGTCCGGGACCTGAAAAATATGGGCATCGACCACGCCCGGCACGGTCCGCAGATCGTGGGTGATCTTGGCCGCGAGCCCATAGGAGGCGGTGCGGCTCGGTCCCGAAATCTGCACGTCGATCGGCGCCGGCTTGCCGAAATTCAGCACCTGATCGACGATATCCGCCGGCTGAAAGAAGAAGATCATTTCCGGAAACAGCCGGGGCAGCCGCCGCCGCAGCGCCGCGACATGTGCCGCCGTCGGCGTGTGATCGGGCTTCAGCGAGATCAAAATGTCGCCGTCCATCGGCCCGACCGTCGCCGAATTGCTCAAGGCGCGATTGATGCCGCTGTAGGGCAGGCCGATATTATCGATCATCACGTCGATCTGGTTGCCGCCGACGATCTTGCGGATCGCGGCTTCGATCTGGGCGAAATATTCCTGGGTTTGCTCGATGCGGGTGCCGGGCGGCGCCCGCGCATGCAGCAGCATCTCGCCGGCATCGACCTCGGGGAAGAAATCTCGGCCCAGCGCCGGAAACAGGGCCAGGGAACACACCATCAGCACGCCGAAGAACGCCGCCGTGGGCCAGGGCCGCGACACCGCCCAGGCGACGCTGTCGCGATAGCCTTCGCGCATTCGGTCGAAGCCCGATTCGAAATGGTAATGAAACCGGGTGAAGACGCCGCGTCCGCGCCGGGGCGTGTCGAGGTCCTGTTCCTCGGCGCGCGCCTCCTCGGTCGAGCCCATCAGATACTTGAACAACACCGGGATCAGCGTGAAGGACAGCGCGAGGCTCGCCACCAGTGCCACGCACACCGACAGCGACAGCGGCGAGAACAGATATTTCGCCGTGCCTTGCAGCATGAATACCGGAATGAACACGATGCAGATGCACAGCGTCGACAGCATTGTCGGCGTGCCGACCTCGCCGGCGCCCGCGACGATCGCCACCGTCAGCCCTTCGCCCAGGCGGATATGGCGCTCTATATTCTCGATCACCACGGTGCCGTTATCGACGAGGATGCCGACCGCCAGCGCGAAGCCGCCCAACGTCATGGTGTTGAGCGTCTGGCCGCCGACATAGAGCACCAGCAGGGCGACCACGATCGACAGCGGGATCGACGCCAGGATGATCAGCGTCAGGCGCCAGTTGCCAAGGAAGATCAGGATCATCACCGCCGTCAGTCCGGCGGCCAGCGCGCCCGCCACCATGACGCTGTTGAGTGCCGCCTTGACGAAGATCGACTGGTCGAACAGCGCCCGCACCGTGACGCCCTTCGGTAGCAGCTTCTGGATATAGGGCAGCGCCTCCTTGACCCCGTCGATGACCGCGAGCGTCGAGACATTGCCGGTCTTGAGGATAGTCATCAGCGCGCCGGGCCGGCCGTTGACCGCGACCGAGTTGGTCTGGATCTGATAGCCGTCATGGACATGCGCCACGTCGCGCACGAACACCATGCGCCCCGCCACCATCTTGATCGGGAAATCGTTGATCGCCGAGACCGCGCTGGGGCTGTTGTTCATCGCCAGCACATAATCCTTGCTGCCGATCTTCACGTCGCCCGCCGGCAGGATCACGTTCTGGCGCTGCAGCGCGCTGGCGACATCGGTGGGCGTGAGGCCGCGCGCCTGCAGCGCGCGCTGGTCGAGATCGACCATCACCTCGCGCGGCTTGCCGCCATAGGGCTGCGGCACCTCGGCGCCATGAACATAGGCGAGGTCGGGCCGGATCACGTTCTGCCCCAGATCGTTGAGCGCGGTGTCCGGCAGCGACGGGCTGGAGAGGCTGAGGTCGATGATCGGCACGTCGGTCGCGCCATAGCGGATCACCAGCGGCGGGGTGATGTTGCGCGGCATGTATTTGAGGACGATCAGCGCGCTTGACGCGAGCTGCGCGATCGCGCGGGTGACGTCGGCGCCCTGATGCAGATAGACCTTCTCGATGCCGACGCCCTCATAGCTCGACGCCTCGATGCGCGAGATGTCGTCGACCAGCGAGGCGAGCGAGCGCTCGTGCTGCGTCAGGATGCGGTTCTGGATGTCCTCCGGGCTCATGCCGCGATAGGACCAGACCACCGCCACCACCGGGATGTCGATCTCGGGGAAAATGTCGATCGGCATGCGCAGCGCGGCGCCGCCGCCCAGGATGCAGATCAGGATCAGCGTCGCGATCACCGTATAGGGCCGCTTCAGGACATAGGCGACGATCGGCATTCGCTTTCCGGAATTTGCACGCGGGCGCTCGGCCGGCCGTCGCGGGACGGCGACCCGCGACGACCGTGGCCGGCTAAGCCCTTGGAAACAAGCGATTCTTGTTAATGTTTTTTTTAATCGCGGGCGGGGTCGGCCGGGCGCGGCACGCAGATCAGATCGACGACGCAGCCGGGATCGGCGTCGCCGATCGCGATCTCGAAGCGATGGAGGTTCATCACCGCGCTGACGACGCCAAGCCCCAGGCCGCTGCCCGGCAGGTGGCGGCTCTTGTCGGCGCGATAGAAGCGCTTCAGCACCGACTGGCGCTCGCCGGGCGGGATGCCCGGCCCCCGGTCGCGCACCCGGACCGTCGGCCCGCCCGCCCCCTCGATCACCGCGAGGTCAATGGTGCTGCCGCGTGGCGCGAATTTGATGGCGTTGTCGAGGACGTTGGCGATCGCCTCGACCAGCAGGTCGCGATCGCCGTTCAGCGCCCGCGCCCCGGCGGCGCCGACCGCCAGCGCGATGCCGGCATTCTCGGCGATCGGCTCATAGAGTTCGGCGACATCGCGCACGATGCGGGCGAGGTCGAACGCGCGAAAGGCGGCGCGCCGCCCGCCTTCTTCGATCGCCGTGATGCGCAGGAGGGCGGTGATGATGCCGAGCGTCTGGTCCAGCCCGGCGACGGCACTGTCGATGGCGGCTTCCAGCTCCGCCCGCGACCGGTTGGCCTCGCGCCCCCGCTCCAGCCGGGCGCGCACCCGGGTCAGTGGCGTGCGCAGATCATGCGCGATGGCGTCGCCGATGCCGCGGATTTCCTCGAGCAGCCGCTCGATCTCGTCGAGCATTCGGTTGACCGCCAGCGCCAGCCGATCGACATCGTCGGCGCTGCCATGCACCGGCAGCCGCTCGCGCAGCTTGCCTTGAAGAATGCGCGCCGCCGCCTGATGGACGCGCCGCACGCGGCGCAACTCGCGCCCGCTGAGCCACGCGCCGGCGGCCAGCGCCAGGAAGATCGCGGGAATGACGCCCAGCAACAGCGCGCGGCGGACGATGCGCTCCAGCTCGCGCACCTCACCGACCTCGCGGGCGATGAACACGACGCGGCCGTCGGGCAGCGTCGCCGCCGCCGCGCGCACCGGCCGGTGATTTCCGATTACCGCCGCGTGGGCCAGGCCGTCGATCGGAAAATGCGCCGGCAGCGCCGGCAGGTTCCCGGCCAGCGGCCGCAGCTTGCCGTCGAACAGCGCGGCATAGACGATGCGCCGCTCGATTGTGGAATTGCCCAGCGCGACATCGTCGATCAGCTCGTCCGGGCGGCTGACGACGAAGCCCTGGACCTGGTGCTCGATGAAGCGATCGACGGTCAGGGTTTCCTGGTTCGCGGTCTGCCAATAGACGAACGCGAACAGCGCCAGCACGCCCAGCGCGAACACCCCGCCGGAGATGCCGGCGATGCGAAAGGTCGAGGTGCGGAATAGGTCGAGGGAATTTTCGAGAATCACGCCTTGGCGCCCAGCGGCGGGCGGGCATCCTCGCTGGCCGAAACGATCATGAACCCGGCGCCGCGCACCCCCCGGATCAGGGTCGCCTCGCCCGGCCCATCGACTTTGCGGCGCAGCTTGCCGATATGGACATCGACCAGATTGGTCTGCGGCAGGAACCGGTAATTCCAGACATCTTCCAGCAGCATGTCGCGGGTGACGACGCGGTCGGGCCGCCGCATCAGATATTCCAGCAGCTTGAATTCGCGCGGCAGCAGCTCGATCTCGCGCTCGCCGCGCCGCGCCACCCGGTCGATCAAGTCGAGCGTCAGCGGCCCGACCCGCAGCACCGTTGCCCGTGTTTCCACCGGCCGGCGCAACAGCGCCTCGATGCGCGCGGTCAGCTCGCCCAGCGCGAACGGCTTCGTCAGGTAATCGTCGCCGCCCGCCTTCAGGCCGCGAATCCGATCATCGACGGCGCCCAGCGCGCTCAGCACCAGCACGGGGGTGCGGACATCCTCGGCGCGCAGCGTCTCGATCACGGCGAGCCCGTCCAGCTCCGGCAGCATGCGGTCGACGATCAGCAGATCGAAGCCGCCGCGCCGTGCGGCGGCCAGACCGCCGGTGCCGGTGGCCTCGTCCGCGACTTCATAGCCGCGCTCCAAGAGGGCGCCGCGAATTTCGGCGCGGGTCTCGCCGTCATCCTCGATCAGCAATATCTTGGCGCCGGGCGATGGCGTCGGGTTCTGCATCGGGTGGCGACCGTTAGGGTTGCTGGCCGTTAGGGTTGCTGGGGCTTTCGCAGACTGGACCGTGCTTTGCCAGTAAAATTAGTTTTAGCCGATCCCCGGCCGGCGGGCGATACGCCGCTTTGAGCGCTCGACGAAACCGGCCGACCGTGCGAATCATGACTGAAACCAGGGCTAGGCCCGAAGGAGGAGATATGAAAGAGTTCGACGGCAAGACCGCCTTCATCACCGGGGGCGCCTCCGGCATCGGCTTCGGCATGGCGCGCGCCTTCCTCAAGGTCGGCATGAAGGTGGTGATGGCCGATGTCCGCCAGGACCATCTCGACGAGGCGGCGGCCGCGCTCAAGGGCTCCAACCTGCCGCATCATTTCATCCGGCTCGACGTCACCGACCGCGCCGCCTTCGCCCGCGCCGCCGACGAGACCGAGCGCGTCTTCGGCAAGGTTCATGTCGTGTGCAACAATGCCGGCGTGGGCGGCAACGCGCCGATGGACCAGGCCGGATACGAGGATTGGGACTGGGTGATGGGCGTCAATCTCGGCGGCGTCGTCAACGGGGTGAAGACCTTCGTGCCGCGCATCAAGAGCCATGGCGAGGGCGGGCATATCGTCAACACCTCGTCGATGGCCGGCATCATTCCGCTGACCAGTCAGGGCGGCATCTATGCCGCCTCGAAATTCGCGGTGCGGGGTCTTACCGATTCGCTGCGCCTCGCCCTCGGTCAGTACCAGATCGGCGTCTCGGTGCTGTGTCCCGGCCTCGTCCACACCAACATCATGGATGGCGAGGCCTCGCGGCCCGAGCATCTCAAATCGAAGACCCAGCATCCCTCGCGGCATCTCAACACCGCCTCCTCCGGCAATGCCGGCATGGACCCGCTCGAAATGGGCGAGCGGGTGCTGCGCGGCATCCGCCGCAACGACGCCTATATCCTGACCCATGGCGAATTCAAGGACGAGGTGGCGGGCCTCTTCAACGACATCCTCGCCTCGTTCCCGACCGACGACCAGATCGATCCGGGCCGGCTGGAATTCGAAAACCGCCGCCGCGCCATGACGCAGGAGGCCAAGGCAGTGGCAAAGAAGGTCGGGGAGTAGGCAGTGGGCAGTTATCAGTTGTCAGTGGTCAGTCGTCAGTTATCAGTTATCAGTTATCGGTTATCAGTTATCAGTTCGTTGCCCCATCTGTTGAAAACTGAAAACTGAAAACTGAAAACTGAAAACTGAAAACTGAAAACTGAAAACTGAAAACTGAAAACTGAAAACTGAAAACTGAAAACTGAAAACTGAAAACTGAAAACCGAAAACTGAAAACTGAAAACTGAAAACTGACCACTGAAAACTGACCACTCATGTCTGACAATTTCCCCCCCGACTTCCTCTGGGGCGCGTCCACCGCCGCCTATCAGATCGAGGGCGCGGCGCATGAGGATGGGCGCGGGCTATCGATCTGGGATGTTTTCAGCCACACGCCCGGCAAGGTGCTGAACGGCGACACCGGCGATGTCGCCTGCGATCATTATCATCGCTGGCGCGAGGATATCGGGCTGCTGCGCGATCTCGGCGTCGGCGCCTATCGCTTCTCCACCGCTTGGCCGCGCATCCAGCCGGAGGGACGCGGCAGGGTCAACGAGAAGGGCCTCGAATTCTACGACCGGCTGGTCGATGCGCTGCTGGAGGCGAAGATCCAGCCCTGGCTCTGCCTATACCATTGGGACTTGCCGCAGGCGCTGGAGGATAAAGGCGGCTGGCGCAATCGCGATGTCGCTTATTGGTATGCCGATTATGCCGGCATCGTGGCGCGGCGGCTGGCGGATCGCGTCACGCATTGGGCGACCTTCAACGAGCCCAACAATATCGCCTATCGCGGTTATGGCGAGGGCGACCACGCCCCTGGCCTGCAAAGCCGTGAGGCGGTGTGGCAGGCGATCCACACGCTCAACCTGGCGCATGGCCTCGGCATGCGGATGCTGCGCGAGGCGCGCGCCGATTTGCGGCTCGGCAATATCTATAATTTCGGGCCGCGCGAGCCGGCGACCGATCGCGAGCAGGATGTGATGGCATGCGAGCTGATCGACGCGATCATGAACCGCGCCTTTCCCGATCCGCAGATTCTGGGGAAATATCCCGAACCGATCGCCGACGAGATCGAGCCGCTGATTCGGGATGGCGATCTCGAGATCATCAAGCAGAAGCAGGATTATTTCGCCTTCAACCATTATTCGCGCAGCCGCGTGCGCTGGGACAAGGATCACCTGTTCCATCTGATGCGCGTGGCGCCGCCGCCCGGCACACCCGTCACCGAGATGGGCTGGGAGATCAACCCCGACGCGTTCCGCAAATTGATGATCGAGTGCCAGGTGCGCTATAGCGGCACCCTGCCGATGTATATTCTGGAGAACGGGGCCGCCTTTCCCGACCATGTCGATGGCGGGGGCCGCGTGCGTGACCCGGCGCGGATCGACTTTCTGCGCGGCTATTTGGGCGCGGTTCAGGACGCGATCGCCGCGGGGGTGCCGGTCAAAGGCTATTTCGTGTGGTCGCTGCTCGACAATTTCGAGTGGGCGCTGGGCTATGATAAAAGGTTCGGCATCGTCTATGTCGATTACGCGACGCAGGCGCGACTGCCCAAGGATTCCTATTTTTTCTATCGCGCGCTGGCGCAGGGCGCTCCCCTCGACCGGGGATGATGCCGCGTGATTTCGACTATATCGTGATCGGTGCCGGGTCGGCCGGCGCGGTGCTGGCGGCGCGGCTCAGCGAGGACCCGCATGTCTCGGTGCTGCTGCTGGAGGCGGGGCGGCGCGACATCCATCCGCTGATGGCGATGCCGCTCGCCTTCCCGAAGGTGGCGAAGAGCCGGCCCTTCATCTGGTCCTATGTGTCGGAGCCGGAGCCGGGCCTCGACGGCCGGCGGCTGCCGATCCGGCGCGGCAAGGTACTGGGCGGTTCGTCCTCGATCAACGCGATGATCTATTCGCGCGGCCACCGGCTCGATTACGATTTGTGGCGGCAGAAGGGGCTGACGGGCTGGAGCTATGCCGACTTGCTGCCGTATTTTCGCCGCCTCGAAGATAGCTGGCGCGGCGACGGGCCCTATCACGGCGCGGGCGGGCCGGTATCGGTGTCGCCGGTCGATGATCCAGCGATGTTGTTCGAGCCGCTGGCGGCGTCGGCGGTGCGCGCCGGCCATGCGCTGACCAGCGACCTCCACGGCGATAGCCAGGAGGGTGTCGGGCGGCTGGAGCATACGATTGGCGGCGGCGCCCGGGCCAGCACCGCGCGCGCCTATCTGCGCCCGGCGCGGGCGCGGGCGAATCTCACCGTGCGCACCGGCGCGACCATCGCCCGCATCATGGTGGAGCACGGCCGCGCCACCGGCGTGGAATACGCGCGGGGCCGCGATCCGGTCCGGGCGCGGGCGGCGCGCGAGGTGCTGCTGTGCGCCGGCAGCTTCAACTCGCCGCAACTGTTGTTGTTGTCGGGGATCGGGCCGGCGGACGAGTTGGCGGCGCTCGGCATCGCGCCGATCCACGACCTGCCGGGCGTGGGGCGGAACCTCAACGAGCATCCCAACATCACCCTGACGCTGGCGCTGAACCGCGCCGACACCTTCACGCGCTTCCTGCGGCTCGACCGGGCGGTGGTGCGCGCGGCGCAATGGTTCGCGACCCGCACTGGCCCCTTCACCAACAGCGGCGCCGCCGCCAACATCTTTCTGCGCTCGCGCGCGGAGCTGGCGCGCCCCGATCTGCAGCTGGTGTGCCTGGCGCTGAGCAATCTCGCCGAACTGTGGTTCCCCGGCGTGACGAAGACCCCGGTGCATGAGCTGAATTGCCGGATCGGCGCCATCCACCCCGAGTCGCGCGGGTGGGTGCGGCTGGACTCGGCCGATCCCGCCGCGCCCCCGCGCATCCAATTCAACCTGCTGACGGCGCCCGAGGATATGGCGACGATGGTGCGCGGCGTGCGAATGGCGCGCGAGATTTATCGCCAGAAACCGATCGCCGATGTGATCGCGCGCGAGCGGTTTCCCGGCCCCGGCGTGACCAGCGACTCGGCGCTGGAGGCCGCGATCAGGGCCAATGCCAGCCATCGTGCCCACCCCGTCGGCACCTGCGCGATGGGTATCGGCGATGATGCGGTGGTCGATGCCGAATTGCAGGTGCGCGGCATCACGGGATTGCGGGTCGTTGATGCCTCCGTGATGCCCGAAATCATCGGCGGCAATACCAACGTGCCGACCATCATGATCGCCGAGAAGGCGGCCGACATGATCCGCGGCCGGACGCTGCCGCCCGCCGAAATTTTCTGATTTCGTCGAATGCGTTAATGCGCGGCGGTTCAAGGATTTAGCCGGCGACTCGTATGTCGGATCGTAAGTTTTCCACAAAGTTATTCACAGATTTCATGGGCTTAGCGACCAAAAAGCATTGCGGCTCTTGCGTCTCGCAGCTACTGTATTTTGTAGGAGCCTTCGGGCGGGCATACAGGATACGGTGCTCCACGATGGAATCAATCTGGACAAATGAGCTGGTCGATCAGCTATCGGCGTTATGGCAGCAAGGGCTATCGACAGCCGAAATCGGGCGCAAACTCGGCATCTCGAAAAATGCCGTGGTTGGCAAGGCGCATCGCCTGATGCTGACCCCACGGCCATCGCCCTTGAAGTCGCCTCCGATCCGGCATGCGGCGGGAAAGGCGGGGCCGACCTGTTCGTGGCCGCACGGCCATCCCGGGCAAAACGGCTTCCGCTTCTGCGGCAAGCGGGTGGTGCCGGGCAAGCCGTACTGTCCCGAACACGCGGCGATGGCCTATATCCAGCCCAAGGAACGCAAGGTTCAGGCCGCCTGAATCGCGAAGGCCGGTCTTGCTTTTGCAAGATCGGCCCAAGATTCGGCCTTGAATGCGGCGCAATTTCCCATCATACTCATGCGAGCAGTTACTGCTTCGACAACTTGCCACGCCGCCCGCAAGGGCGTCCTACCAAGACCATGAGGCTCACACTGTCCGCGTCGTGCGACGTCGCCCGGCGCGTATTCACATCACCAAGGAGGGCCTCACATGGCTACGGGTACGGTTAAGTGGTTTAACGCCCAAAAGGGCTTCGGTTTCATTCAGCCGGAAGACGGCTCCAAGGACGTGTTCGTCCATATCAGCGCGGTTGAGCGCTCCGGCATGGCCGGCCTGAACGAAGGCCAGCGCGTCAGCTTCGACGTCGAGCCGGGCCGCCAGGGCAAGGTCGCCGCCGTCAACCTGAAGTCGGCTTAAGTCAGCACGGGTTACGCTTTATCGACGAAAGGGGACGGCTTCGGCCGTCCCCTTTTGTTTGCGCGCGGCAATCGTTCACGCCATCGCGACGCGCTGGCAACGGGGGCACAGCCCCGACAATTCCACGGTCTGGTGGGTCACGGCGAAACCGAGGCCGTTCGCGCTCTTGGTCAGTGCCCGTGCGATCGACGGATCGTCGATTTCGGCCGCCGCGCTGCATTTGGCGCAGATCAGGAACTGGCCGGCATGCGGCCGCTCAGGATGGGCGCAGCCGATATAGGCATTGAGCGACTCGATGCGGTGAATGAGGCCGTGGGTCGCGAGAAACTCCAGCGCGCGATAGACGGTCGGCGGCGCCGCGCCGGGATGCGCGTCCCGCAGTGCATCGAGCAGGGCATAGGCGCCGACCGGCTCGTTCCCGCGCCACACCAGTTCCAGGACCGCGCGACGCAGTTCGGTCAGCCGCGCGCCTTGCGTGGCGCACACCGCGCCGGCGCGGTCCAGCGCATCCTCGACGCAATGGCCGTGATCGTGCTGGGCGCGGGCAAAGCCCTGGTATTTCTCGACGCTGTTCGCCACGGTTACATTATAACATAGGGGGGCTGCGGTGGAAATCCAGGGTGCGTCCCTCGACAGGCGCTTCGCGCCAGCCCGGGATGAGGCAAATTCTTCGAGGCGTTAAAATCATCCTCATCCCGAGCGCGGAGCCCACGCGAAGCGCGGGCGAGCAGTCGAGGGATGCACGAACTAATCGTTCACCCAGGCGATATGGAGGACGTTGGTCGCGCCCGGCGTGCCGAACGGAATCCCTGCGGTAATCACAATGCGCTGGCCCTTTTCCGCGAAGCCCTCGCGCCGTGCGATGCGGGTCGCCTTCTGGATCATGTCGCTGAACCGATGCACGTCACTGGTATGGACACAGTGCAGGCCCCACACCAGCGCGAGGCGCCGCGCCGTCTCGATCCGCGCGGTCAGGGCGATGGTCGGGACGCTTGGCCGCTCGCGCGCGGCGCGCAGCGCGGTGGCGCCCGAATTGGTGAACGAGACGATGGCGGCGGCACCGACCGTATCGGCGACCTGGCGCGCCGCCGCGCTGATCGCGTCGGGGCTGGTATGTTCCGCCGTCAGGGCCTCGGTCCGCAGCCCGGCGCCATAGAGCGGATCGACCTGCACCCGCCGCACGATGCGGTCCATCATGGTCACCGCCTCGATCGGGTAGTCGCCGGCGGCGGTCTCGGCCGACAGCATCACCGCGTCGGCGCCTTCATAGACCGCGGTCGCGACATCCGATGCCTCGGCGCGGGTCGGCACCGGCGCGTGCACCATCGATTCCAGCATCTGGGTCGCGACCACCACCGGCTTGCCGGCGCGGCGGCAGGCATGGATGATTTCCTTTTGCAGCGGCGGCACATCCTCGGGCGGCATCTCGACGCCAAGATCGCCGCGCGCCACCATCACCGCATCGGCGAGATCGATGATTTCGTCGAGGCGCTTCACCGCCGCCGGCTTTTCCAGCTTCACCAGCACCCCGGCGCGGCCCGCCACCAGCTTGCGTCCCTCGGCGACATCGTCGGGTCCTTGGACGAAGCTCAGCGCGATCCAATCGACGCCGAGATCGAGCGCGAAGGCGAGATCGCTCCGGTCCTTCGCGGTCAGCGCCGACATCGGCAGCACCGCCCCGGGCAGGTTGACGCCTTTGCGGTCCGACAATTCGGTGCCGGCCAGCACGCTGGTCTCGGCATAATCCTTGCCGTGCTTCTCGACCTTCAGCCGCACCCGCCCGTCATCGAGCAGAATCTCGGTGCCGGGACTCAGCGCGGCGAAAATCTCGGGATGCGGCAGCGGCGCGCGCCTTGTATCGCCGGGCGCCGAGTCGAGATCGAGGCGGAAATGCTGGCCGAGCATCAGCGCGATCTTGCCCTGGGCGAATTTGCCGAGCCGCAATTTCGGTCCCTGCAGATCGGCCATGATCGCGATTGGCCGCCCGGTCTCGGCTTCGAGCGCGCGGATCGCGGTGACGCGGGCGCTATGCTCGGCGCGTTCGCCATGGCTGAAATTGAGGCGGAACACATCGACGCCCGCCTTGAACAAGGCGGCAATCTGCGCGGGCGAGCCGCTGGCCGGTCCGAGCGTGGCGACGATCTTGGCGCTGCGTTGACGTCTCATGAAGGGGGCATGACCAGAATGGCGCGGATATCATTAACGTTGGTTCGCGTCGGCCCGATGACGATGAGGTCGCCGAGCGCCGCGAAGGCGCGATAAGAATCGTTGTTTGCGAGCAGCGACGCAAGGTCGAGATTAAGCGCCGCCGCGCGCCCGAACGTCTCGGGGCCGATGGCGGCGCCGGCATTGTCCTCGGTGCCGTCGATGCCGTCGCTATCGGCGGCGAGCGCGTGGATTTGCGGGTGCCCCCGCAGCGCCAGCGCCAGCGCCAGGGTGAATTCCGTGTTAGGGCCGCCCTTGCCCGCGCCGCGCACCGTCACCGTCGCCTCGCCGCCGGTCAGGATCACGGCGGGCAGGGGCAGGGGCCGGTCGCCGACGATTAGCCGGCCCGCCGCCGCCTGACGCGCGATGCCGGCCTGCACCAGCGCCACCTCGCGGGCCTCGCCCTCCAGCGCGTCCGACAGCAACAGCGGCGTGACCCCGGCGGCGCGCGCCACGGTCGCCGCCGCGTCGAGCGCCATTCGCGGCGTCGCGACCAGAATGTAGTGCGCGGACGCAAGGCGCGGATCGCCGGGCTTGGGCGTCTCGTCGCGCGCGTCGGCGAGGTGCCGGGCGATGGCGGGCGGCGGCGCGATGCCGTATTTCGCCAGGATCGCGCGCGCGTCGGCAAAGGTCGTGGGATCGGGCACGGTCGGGCCCGAGGCGATTACCGAGGGATCGTCGCCGGCCACGTCGGAGATCGCCAACGTCACCACGCGCGCCGGATAGGCCGCCACGGCGAGGCGCCCGCCCTTGATCGCGGAGAGATGCTTGCGCACCGCGTTGAGCTCGCCGATGGTGGCGCCGCTCTTGAGGAGGTCGCGGGTCACCGCCTGCTTGTCGGCCAGGGTGAGGCCCGGCGCCGGCAGCGCCATCAGCGCCGAGCCGCCGCCCGAGGCGAGGAACAGCACCAGATCGTCCGCGCTCAAGCCCTGCACCAGGTCGAGAATGCGCCGCGCCGCCGCCATGCCCGCCGTATCGGGCATCGGGTGGGTGGCCTCGATCACCTCGATCCGCGCGCAGGGCGCGCCATAACCGTGGCGGGTGATCACCAGCCCGGAAAGCGGCCCCGGCCAATGCGCCTCGACCGCGCACGCCATGGCGGCGGCGGCCTTGCCGGCCCCGACGATGATGGTGCGGCCGCGCGGCGGCGTCGGCAGATGGCACGGCACCACCAATTCTGGCGCGGCGGCGGCGATCGCGGCATCGAGCAGGGTGCGGAGAAACGCGCGGGGATCGGAAAGCGACATCAATTGAACATAACGCCACTCCTCCCTTTCGTCTTGGCCCGCGAAGGTGGGCCATCCACGAATTTTGTTTGTTGCGGCATTTCTCCCGTACCATTCTTACCGCCTCGCCGGGCTTGGCCACGGCTGTCCGGTTGGGGTTTGGCGAAGCTCCCAAGGTGCTTGTCGCGGCGGGAAACAACCGCTTTGTCCGGGCTTGTCCGGGCCCCCATATGTGGACGGCCCCCGGCCTGCAAGATGGGAAGCGATGGGGGAACGGCGACTTGCGGTCATATGTCCGGCCTGTTTGCGCGGTCGGATAAGACCGCTGGCCCAGATGGGTTCCGCGGATTGGGTCCCTAACACGATCACGGCGCTCATTGACGCCTTGGGTGGCCACGGGTTCTCCCGATCCTCGGATCGACCGATCACCATCTCTTCGTTCTCTTGCAAGCATCCGGCTCGGCGCGACGGGCTAGGCCATCGTCGGGCGATGGCGGTAGATGTCGGCGCGCATCATGA
>DATCDN010000089.1:0-57513 GCA_036510675.1 Allostellaceae bacterium | reverse complement strand
CAGCGGCTTCGCCGCCGCGCTACCCGTTGCCCGCAACCGTTGCGACCACTTCACCACGCTCGCGACGCTCACCCCAAACAGCACCGCCGCCTCACGGCAAGAGCGACCGCCTAAAACCGACGCCGCAACACGTTCCCTCAGGTCATTCGAATAGGCTCTCGCCATCCCATGCTGACCTCCACCACAGCCAGCATCTTGAATCAGAATTCGATGCCCCGGGGAATCCCCAATCGATTCCTTCCACACGAATCAGACTCTAGGTACTCGCTCGGCAATTCCTCTTCCTCTGGCGGGTCGGCCAGCCCGACGCGGTGAAGCGCGCCTATGCCGACGCGATGGGGGTGGAAATCAAGGGGTGAGCATCGCCGTATGGGGTGGGGGTTTCGACAAAGGCGGGCGCATTGGGTACAATTGGCCGGTCTCGCATCGGGCATTGGAGCATCCATGTCATCGCGGATTGAAGTTATCGAAAGCATCGCCGGAGAAGTCGCGACCGAGCTCAATCGCCGTGGCGTCAGTGCCGACGAGCGCGTCACGATTCTGATCGACCCCGCTCAAGAACTGATTCCCGGCCGGCGGGAGAGCCGCGTCCGCGTGATTGCCGCGGGATTGAACGATGCCGATATCGCGAATAACGCATTGAATGAGGATCGTCCTCGACACCAACATCTTGGTCAGCGCCGCGCTAAAAGTTGATTCGGTTCCGTCGCGGGCCGTTCACGCGGTTTTGCAACACGGCATCCTGCTTAAATTCGACGCGACGGAACGGCAGTTGTTCGATGTTTTGGCGTGCCGCGATCCGACCGACGATAAATTTCTCGAACTCGCCATCAACGGCCGCGCTGATGTGATCGTGTCGGGCGATGCCGATCTTTTGGTGCTTCATCCATTTCGCGGCATTCCGATCGTGCTGCCGCCCGTTTTTCTTCGCGATATCGCGCGAAGCGCGTCGCCGCCTTAACCCTCGAAGAAATTGCCGGTTTCGATCCGCACCGTCTCGTCGGCCGGATCGAAGAACACGCCGGCGGGATCGTGGCCTTGCGCCACCAGCTCGATTTGCGTGCGCAGGAACCGGCGCAGCGCCGCGACCCCCTGGTCCGTCGTCGCGAGATGCTCCTCGGAGTGAAGCGCGATCGCGCCCTGGCCGACCTGGGCCTCGTAGTCGCCGGGGAAATCCTGATGCTGCTCGTCGGTCAAATCCGACCAGCGCTTGCCGTCATAGAGCGAGCCGCGCGGCGGCTCCGCGCCCTTCTTCATCTTCGCGACATT
Organism: Allostellaceae bacterium; assembly: GCA_036510675.1. Classification (GTDB taxonomy): domain Bacteria; phylum Pseudomonadota; class Alphaproteobacteria; order ATCC43930; family CGMCC-115725; genus JAATGI01. The sequence continues at coordinate 56,244 of DATCDN010000089.1, read as the reverse complement.
GAGGATTTTGTATTCCCTGTCCGACACCGGCACGGTCCAGCCGATGGCGTTCGACGGGCCCGGATCGAGCACCGGCGACGGCACCAGCCGCAGGCTCGGCACCATCACCTCGGTCACGCGGCGCAGCACGCGGCCACCATCGAGCTTACGCACCTGGGTCGAGCGCATGCCGGTCGGCACCGGCGCGAAATTCACCTCGGGCATCACCGCCATGTCGGCGACGAATTGCGTGCCGCTGAAGGTGCCGTGGAGAATCACGACATGGAACGGGTCCATGATGTTCTCCCAATGCTGGAGCCAGTTGCACGGCGGTGTCAGCCCCGGCGCGTTGCCGCCGGTGCCGAGGCCATTGTCGAACGCCTGCAATTCCTGGTCCGGGCCGACATTTTCCAGAATGTCGTAGCGCGGCAGGATCGGTTTCTTCTCCGGCGGGCCGAGATAGGCGAAGACGAGGCCGTAGCGCTCCTCGACCGGATACCAGGGCTGGCGCGCAACGTCGCGATGGAGGCCATGCTCCGGCTCGCAGGGCTGATCGAGGCAGGTGCCGTCGACGCCGAACAGCCAGCCATGATAGCAGCAGCGAATCCCCTCATCCTCGACCTTGCCATAGAACAGGCTGGTGCCGCGATGCATGCAGCGCGGATAGACCAAGCCGGCGCGACCCTTGCGGTCGCGAAACAGGATGAGGTCCTCGCCGAGAAGGCGCACCTTGCGCGGCCGCGTGGTGGCGTCGCTCGATAGCGCGACCGGCTGCCAGAAGCGCCGCAGCCATTCGCCGCACGGCGTTCCCGCGCCCACTTCGGTCAGCGATGCATCATAGGTCGGGTTCTGTCGGCCATAGGCCGTGCCCTCGAGCCGTCCGCCATCCATTGCCGTCGTCCTCTCTTCGATCCGCGCCGAGTATATTGCACGCCCGCGCCAAACGTCGAGCGAGCCCACGCCGGGACCGCTTTGTCATCTTCCGGTAACCCGCCGCCGATAAACCGGGATCGCGGCGATTAAGCGCGCCATGGGCGCTTTCGCTGGGCCGGACTTCACGGTAAACCTCGGGCTAATTCCGTCCGAATCGACACGGGGGAGCGATGGCCGAACGCTGGGGGTTGCCGATCGTCGCGTGGCCGCGCCGACTGCGTCCCAATTACTGGGACGGCATCGCCCTGCCGATCGTCATCGGCGCCATCATCCTGGCGGGCTGGGCGAGCCAGCAAATGACCATGCCCTATCAGGTCGGCCAGGCATTGCCGATCTCGCTCGACCCGCGCGCGCTGCCAGGTTACGGCGCGCGCACCGTGCTGCGCATGGTCGCGGCGCTGGTCGCCTCGCTGATTTTCAGCCTCGGCTATGCCGCGATCGCGGCCAAGAGCAAGCGGGCGGAAAAGCTGCTGATCCCGATCCTCGATATCCTGCAATCGGTGCCGATTCTCGGCTTCCTGTCGATCACCGTGACGGGGTTTATCGCCCTCTTTCCCGGCAGCCTCCTCGGCTATGAGTGCGCCGCGATTTTCGCGATCTTCACCTCGCAAGCCTGGAACATGACGTTCAGCCTCTATCAGTCCTTCATCGGCGTGCCGATGGATCTGCGCGAGGCGGCGCGCATGTATCATTTGACGCCGTGGCAGAGTTTCTGGCGCCTCGAAGTGCCCTATGCCATGCCGCAACTGACCTGGAACATGATGATGTCGGTGTCGGGCGGCTGGTTTTTCGTGGTCGCCGCCGAAGCCATCAGCGTCGCCGGGCACGACGTCAAGCTGCCGGGCATCGGCTCCTATATCGCGGTCGCGATCGAGCAGCGCAATCTCGCCGCCGTATTTTATGCGATCCTCGCCATGCTGGTGCTGATCTTGATCTACGACCAGCTGCTGTTCCGCCCATTGCTGGCTTGGTCGCAGAAATTCAAGGTCGAGGCCATCGGCGGGGACGAGGTGGAGCCGCCCTGGTTCCTCGTCATGCTGCAAAAGGCGCGCCTGTTCGCGCTGGCGGAAGGCGCCATTGACCGGCTGCGCATGGCGCTGAGTCGGGCGCGGCGCGCGTTGCCGCCGATGCCACGCATGGCGCCGTCGTCGGGCCGCGCGATGGGCGCCCACGGCCGCTGGATCGATTATCTGTGGAATGCCGCGCTGCTGGCGCTGGCGCTCTACGCCGCATGGCAGGTGGTGGCGTTCGTGCGGGGCGAGGTCACGATCCACGAATTCCTGCATGTCCTGTTCCTGGGCTTCGTCACCCTTATTCGCGTCGTCGTACTGATCGCGCTGGCCGCCATCGTGTGGGTGCCGATCGGTGTGTGGATCGGACTGCGGCCCAATCTCGCCCATCGGGTTCAGCCGATCGTGCAGTTCCTCGCCGCCTTTCCCGCCAATCTGTTCTTTCCGGTGGCGGTATTCCTGATCGTGCGGTTCCAGCTCAGCGTGGAAATCTGGGTCAGCCCGCTGATGATCCTCGGGACCCAATGGTACATTCTGTTCAACGTCATCGGCGGCACCATGGCCCTGCCGACCGATTATCAATATGTCGCGGGCAATTTCGGCGTGACGCGATGGTTGTGGTGGCGGCGTCTGATCCTGCCGGCGATATTCCCGGCCTTCGTCACCGGCGCGGTGACGGCATCCGGCGGCTCGTGGAATGCCAGCATCGTCTCGGAGGTGGTACGCTGGGGCAACACCACGCTGATCGCGACCGGCATCGGCGCCTATATCGCCCAGCAGACCGAGGCCGGCGATTTTCCGCGCCTGACCCTTGGCGTGGCGGTGCTGTGCATCTATGTGCTGGTCCTCAATCGGCTGCTGTGGCGGCGGCTGTACCTTCTGGCCGAAGAGCGGCTGCGCCTCGATTGACCGGAAGGGGATAGCCCGATGGCCGATGACGGATTCCTGATCGCCGCCGAGCGCGTCAGCAAGACCTATCAGGCGCCGGACCATGCCGGGCGGCTGGTGCTGGACCATATCGATTTCGCGCTGAAGGAAGGCGAGATCGTCGCGATTCTGGGCAAGTCCGGCTCGGGCAAATCGACCTTCCTGCGCGTGCTGGCCGGGCTGACCCCGGCCAGCGAAGGCAAGATCGTCTATCGCGGCCACCCCGTCACCCAGCCGGTGCGGGGGATCGCGATGGTGTTTCAAACCTTCGCGCTATTCCCGTGGCTGACGGTGCTGGGCAATGTCGAATTGGGCCTCGAGGCGCTGGGCGTGCCGCGCGCGGAGCGCCGGGAGCGCGCGCTGAAGGCCATCGACGTGATCGGCCTCGACGGCTTCGAATCGGCCTATCCCAAGGAATTGTCGGGCGGCATGCGCCAGCGCGTCGGCTTTGCCCGGGCGCTGGTCGTGAACCCCGATATCCTGTTGCTGGACGAGCCGTTCTCGGCTCTCGACGTGCTGACCGCCGAGACCTTGCGCGGTGATCTTCAGGATCTGTGGATCGATCGACGGGTGCCTACCAAGGGTATCATCCTGGTATCGCACAATATCGAAGAGGCGGTGGAGATGGCCGACCGCATCATCGTGTTCGGCTCCGATCCGGGCTGCATCCGCGCCGACATCGCGGTCACGCTGCCGCGGCCGCGCGACTGGGCATCGGCCAGCTTTCGCCAGATCGTCGATCAGGTCTATGGCCTCTTGACCACCACACCGCAGGGCACGATCGGGCGGCGCGCGCGCGGCGATGCCGGCGCCGACCCCGCGGTCGGCATCGGCTATCGCCTGCCCAACGCCTCGATCCAGCAGCTGACCGGGTTGATCGAGGCGCTGTGCCTGCCGCCTTATTCCGGTCGCGCCGACCTGCCGCATATCGCCGAAAGCACCCAGATCAGCGACGAGGACATGTTCGTCCTGGTGGAGGCGATGCAGGTGCTGGGCTTCGCCAGCGCCGCCGGCGGCGATATCGAGGCGACGGCCGCCGGCCGCGCCTTCGCCGATGCCGACATCCTGCACCGCAAGCAGCTGTTCGCCGAGCATCTGGTCAAGAGCGTGCCGCTGGTGGCGCATATCCGCAAGGTGCTGGACGAGCGGCCGGGGCACCAGGCGCCCGAGGGGCGCTTCGTCGCCGAGCTCGAGGATCATCTCTCGGAAGAAGAGGCGCAGCGCGTGCTCGAAACCGTGATCAACTGGGGCCGCTATGCCGAGCTGTTCGCCTATGATTACGATCGCGGCACGTTGAGCCTCGAAAATCCTTGATCGCGCCGACCTCCCGCTGGTTCGTCTACATGCTCGCCGCCATGAACGCCATGACGGCGCTGGCGGTCGATACCTCGCTGCCGGCGATGCCGGCGATGGGCGCCGAGTTCGCCGCCAGCCCCGAGCGCGTCCAGCTGACGCTCAGCGTCTTCATGTTCGGCTATGCCTTGGGCCAGATCCTGGCGGGGCCGCTGTCGGACCGCTACGGCCGGCGGCCGATGCTGTTGATCGGCCTCTCGGTCTATACGCTGTCGGGGCTGGGCTGCGCGCTGGCCGGCGACATCGATACGCTGATCGCGCTGCGCTTCGTCCAGGCGCTGGCGGCGGCGGTCGGCCCCGCCATGAGCCGCGCCATCATCCGCGATTATCACGGCGGCCCGCGCGCCTCGCACATGCTGTCCTCGGTTCAGCTCGCCATGGGCTTCGCGCTGGTCGCGGCACCGATCCTGGGCAGCGCCATCCTGTCCTTCGCCAATTGGCGCGGCATCTTCCTGTTCCTAGCGGCGTTCGGCGCGACGCTGACCATTATCGTCTGGTCGGGCTTCGCCGAATCGCTGACCATGCCCGATCCCCAGGCGGTGCACCCGGCGCGCCTCATCAAGAATTTCGTGGCGTTTTTCAGCAACCGTATCTGTGTCGGATACGCGCTGATCAACGGCTTCATCCAGGGCGGCCTGCTCGCCTTCATCTCGGGCATTCCCTTCGTGATGACCGATGTGTTCCATGTCCGGCCGACCCATTTCGGCTTTTATTTCGCGCTGGCCGCCACGGGCCTGATCTTCGGCGCCTCGCTCAACCGGCGCCTCGTGCGGCGCGTCAACCCGGAGCGGATTCTGCGCGGCGGCCTGTTCGTGCAGGCGACGGCCGGCTGCGTATTGCTGCTGCTGGCGTGGCTGATGGTGCCGGTTTTCCCCAGCCCGATCCTGTTCATGCTGCCGGTGATGGCCTACAGCTTCAGCCAGGGCCTCGTCATGCCTAACGCCATCGCCGGCGCGATGGAGCCGCTGCCCTATATGGCCGGGTTCGCGGCGGCGCTGTTGGGCGCGGTACAGATGGCCTCGGGCGGCGTCACTGGCTATATCGTCAACGCGCTTTATAACGGCACCGCCCTGCCACTAGCGGGCATGCTGGCAATCCTCGCCTGCTGCGGCCTCGCCGCCTATCATTTGGTGATTTACCGGCGCGGCTAGAGTTAGCTTCATCCTGATTGCAACAACCTTCTCCGTCATTCCCGCGTAATCCCCCGGTCAAGCCCACGGCTGTCCGGTTCCGGTTTCTGCGATCATGCCGGCACGAAGTTTCATCGAAACAACAATCGTCTTGGCCCGCGAAGGCGGGCCATCCACGAATTTTTCCTTGTCAGCAATACCGACAAGTCGCATTGCGATACCAACTTTATTCGTGGATGCCCCGGCCAAGCCGGGGCAAGACGATAATATAACGGCTCGATGGATACCTGCGTTCGCCGGTAAGGGGAACCGTGTTTCAATTTGGATGTGTCAAACTTCTAAACCTTCGTTGGGTACGGCCGATTGTACGGGCGTGCACGGCGCCTCCCCGGACTGCATTCGCTGATTTTCTATGCATCATGAAAGCATAAGGTTAGGGGAAGGGATTGTTGTCATGGGGGAAGTCGGCGAAGGCGAGCTAACGAATATCGGCCAGGGGGATGGGTCGCGGTCTCGCTGACGGCGAACCAAGCCTATGAGGTGACGGTCACCGGGCTGAATAAATTTTTCTTTAGACCAGGAATTTTTTCTCTGCCTCGGTATCGATTGGCACGGCCGCCGCGTTGGCCGGGGACGGCACCGGAGCGTCTTCGCAGCCAAGCGGCGGGGGCGGCTCAATACTTTATTTCATGCCCTCGGTAAGCGGCACTTACTACATTGACGTTTCGGATTTCCTAGCCCCGCCGGAAAGCTATGCGGTTAGCGTTACGGCGGTCAGTGCCGATTATACCGACAATCCTTCCCATCCAGGAACGCTTACGCCCGGCTCGCGGACAATCTCCGACCTCAGCGGCGACGGCAATACGGATATTTTGTGGCGCAACACAAATGGTCAGGTTTCCGCTTGGCTGATGAACGGGACTACGCCGACCTCGGAGAAAATCATCGGCAGCGCGGCCTCGTCCTGGGCGATCGCGGGGGTCGGGGACTTCAATGGCGACGGCAAATCGGACATTCTGTGGCGGAACACGAATGGTCAGATTGCCGAATGGCAGATGAACGGGACCACGCCGACCTCGGAGAAAGTCGTCGGCAGCGCCGCCTCGTCCTGGTCGATCGCCGGGGTCGGGGACTTCAACGGCGATGGCGACGCGGACATTTTGTGGCGGAACACCGATGGTCAGGTTGACGTGTGGTTGATGGACGGAACAATTCCGACTGCCGAGAAGGTCATCGGCAGCGCCGCCTCGTCCTGGTCGATCGCCGGGGTCGGTGACTTCAACGGCGACGGCAAGTCAGACATTCTGTGGCGAAACACGAATGGTCAGGTTGCCGAATGGCTGATGAACGGCACCACGCCGATCTCCGAGAAGGTCGTCGGCAGCGCTCCCTCCTCCTGGTCCATTGCCATGCCCGGCGCTTGATCCCTCCCGCCGCCAGGGCGGGGCACCGGCTATATCGTCAACGCGCTCTATAACGAAAGGCGGTTCCGACCAGCTTTCGACCGCTCAAGCTTCTCCAGACATTGCAGCATGCGCGGAAAAATTTCCGAGCGTTCCGTGCCGCGCGATATCGGTTCAGTTTGTGGTCGTCGAAGAACGTCACTATCGCCTCGTACCGAGGGAAGAACTCGCCTCAAGTCTCTGACATCCGACGTCGTAACTAAAGACGTTCACCTATCTCCCCCCTCTTTCCACGCCGCGTTCGTCCAGCCGCTTTCGTCGTAGTCGCCGAGGCACTGATCGACTAGCGCCTCCATCTCCTTCATCAACGGGCCGCGCGTCGCGGCGCTATAGGTCTGCATCCGCACATCCTCCCAACTGCCGGCGTAATTGCGCTCATAGAGTTCGTGGCGGCCGCCGAACTCGGTGCCGGTCGCGTCCCACAGCAGTTTCAGAATCTTGATGCGCTCGCGATGGCCGATGCCATGGCTGCCGCGAACATATTGCTTGAGATAGGGCTCGGATTCGGGATTGAAGAAATCCTTCACCGATGACGGCAAATAGATCAGCGCCGAGGTGACGGTGCGCTCGACGATGTCGCGGATGCGCGGATAGGCCTCGGGCGCGAACACGCGATAGGCATGGGCGGCCTTCGATTCCGGCAACAGCGCGCCCGCGACGCCGCCGGGCCATGGCTCGGGATTGTGGCACATCGCGTCGGACAGCGCCCAGAACAGGTTGCGATAGGCGATCGCTTCGCCGAGCAGTGACTGGTTCAGCCGCGCCTCGTCGCCCCCGGTACAGCGCAGCGCCTTCGCGAGGAGGCCGCAGAAAAAATCGAGCTTCACCGCGAACCGCGTGCAGCCCTGCAACAGATAGCCGTTCTGGAATCCCGAGCGCGGATGGAATGAGAGGACCCGCGCGGGATCGCGATAGATCAGCACGTCCTCCCAGGGGATGAACACCTTGTCGAGCACGAAGATCGCGTCATTCTCATCAAAGCGCGAGGACAGCGGATAGTCGAACGGCGAGCCGGTGCGCTTCGCGGCCAGCTCATAGGAGGCGCGACAAAACAGCTTCAGGCCCGGCGCGTTGATCGGCACCAGGAACATCAGCGACATGTCGAGATCCTCGGTCGCGGTCTTGCTGCTCTGGCCCATGAAATTGTAATGCGTCATCGCCGCCGAGGTCGCGACCACCTTGGCGCCGGAGACGATGATGCCGCCATCGGTCTCGCGATCGACCGACACGAACACATCCTTCGCCGCTTCCGCCGGCAGATGCTTGTCGATCGGCGGGTTGACCAGCGCGTGGTTCATGAACGGCACGGTTTCCTGCGCCTTTTTGTACCAGCGCCGCGCATTCTCGGCATAGGGCCCATAATAGTCGGCATTGGCGCCCAGCGTGTTGGTGAAGGCGGCCTTGTAGTCGGGGGTGCGCCCCATCCAGCCATAGGTCATGCGCGACCATGCCGCCATCGCGTCGCGGCTCGCGACCATCTCCTCGCGCGAGCGCTGATAGCGGAAATAGCGGAAGGTATAGCCGCCGGAGCCGGTATCGGTCGGCGCGGTCAGCAGGTCCTTCGTCTTCGGATCGTGCAGTGAATCATAGAGCCGCGACAGCGAGCGCACGGAATTGCGGAACGCGGGGTGGGTGGTGACGTCGGCGACGCGCTCGCCATCGATATAGACCGCGCGCCCGTCGCGCAGGCTCTGGCGATACTCGGCGCCGGTATAGGGGCGCTGCTTATCGGCGATGCAGTCTTCGGGTTTCATCGGTTCTTCTCCCAATCGGCTTCGTGAGTTGTACAACACCGCGAATCGCTATACCCCGGCTCTGTCCGCAGGGGAATAACACGATGCAACGGGTTGGGTCGCGGCGGCGTGGACTTGCCGGCTGTCTCTTTCTGCTGGTCTGGACGATTGTGCCGTCGCAATCCTGGGCCGAGGCCGCCGCCACGGCGCCGTGTGGCGATGTCTTATCGGTCGAGCCGATGGCCGTCACGACCCTATCGCTCGATCCGCGCGAGGTCGATGCCCTGCGCGGGTTCTATCGCGGGCGGGGCGATCGCTGTGCCTGGGACGTGGCGAAAATCCTCTCGCTTCGCGCGGTGCTGTCGCGCGCCGGCGATCAGGGGCTGGATGTCGCGCGCTATCGGCCTGAGCTGCTCGATCCGGGCCGGGGCACCCTGTCCGAGACCGCGCGCGACCTCTTCGCCAGCGCGATGGCGCTGCGCTATGGCCGCGACATGGTGTTCGGGCGGGTCGATCTCCACGGGATCGAGACCGAGATCGCCGTGCGGCGTCCCGCCGACGATCTGGCGGCGCAACTGGACGCGGCCTTGGCGCAGCCCGATATCGTGCCCTGGCTCGTCGGCCTCGCGCCCTCCGCTCCGGCCTATCGGCGGCTCGCCGAGGCGTATCGCCGCTATCGCGATCGGCCCGACGCGGCCGACACCGCCCCGATCGCGGCGGGCGGGTTGCTTCGGCTCGGCGCCGCCGGCCCGCGCGTGGCGGCGCTGAAGGCGCGGCTGCGGCGGCTCGGCGATCTGCGGGACGGGAGGGATGATACCCGGTTCGATGCGTCGGCAAAGGCGGCGCTCGCCGCCTTTCAGCGCCGGCACGGCATCGCCGACGATGGCAGGCTGACCCGCGAGACGCTGGCGGCGCTGAACCTGCCGGACGCCGAGCGGCTGCATCAGCTGGTCCTCAATCTCGAGCGCTGGCGCTATTTCGGCCATGTTCTGGCGCCGACCCGGATCGAGGTGAATATCGCCGCCGCGACGGTGCAGTTCATCGAGAATGGCCGCGTCGAAATGGCGATGCGCGCGGTGGTCGGCGGCCGCAAGCATGAATCGCCGACGCTGGTCAGCCCGGCGCTCGACGCGATCGTGCTCAACCCCACCTGGCACGTCCCGAAGTCGATCGTCGAACAGGAGATCGAGCCGCGGCTGGCGCGCGAGCCGGACTATCTCAAACATAACGACATGCATTGGGATAACGGGCATTTGCTGCAATCCTCGGGCCCGCGCAATTCGCTGGGCCGGATCAAATTCGATTTTCCCAGCCCGTTCGCGGTCTATCTGCACGACACGCCGTCCCGAACCCTGTTCGCCCGGCAGGATCGCGCCCTCAGCCATGGCTGCGTTCGCGTCGAGCTGCCGCGCGAGCTGGCGCTGAAATTGCTGGCCAGCCAGGACAAATGGACGCCGGAGCGGCTCAAGATCGCGATCGATGGTGGCGCGACGCGGAAAATCGCGGTCCCCGACGGACCACAGGTCGCGCTGGTCTATTGGACCGCCTTTGTCGATGAGGACGGGACGGTGGAGTTCCGCCCCGACGCCTATGGTCGCGACGTCAAGCTCGAAGCCGCCCTCGACCGCGTAACCGCGCCGCCACGCGGCGCGGTGCGGCTGGCGGGCGTGCGCAAATAGGGGTTAGCGCCCAACCGCCTCATTCGGCATCGCCCTTTTTCTCCCCCTCTCCCCCAATTTTGGGGGAGAGGGTAGGGTGAGGGGGTGGTGCCGCTTGGCACCGCCTCAGCAGATTTCGCGCCCTCGAATTAGACTTCCGTATTTGTGTTTGCCGCCCCCTCACCCTACCCTCTCCCCCAAAATGGGGGAGAGGGAGAGGGAAAAGTCACCGGACTTAGTTTCGAACGAACGGAGTCCTTGACCCTTGGGATCACGCAGGGACGAGGAGAAGTGTCGGCCCTTACGCGTTGCCCCAGACCTTGCGCGCCACCTCGACCACCAGGGCCAGCTTGCGCCGTTGTTGATCGGGATCGACGTCGTTGCCGAGCAGGGTCGAGGAGAAGCCGCATTGCGGGCTGAGCGCCAACGATTCCAGGGGCGCGAACCGCGCTGCCTCGTCGAGGCGGCGGCGGATCTGGTCGGCGGATTCGAGGCTGCCGACCTTGGTCGATACCAGGCCCAGGACGGCGATCTTGCGCTTCGGCACGAAGCGCAGCGGCTCGAAGCCGCCGGCGCGCTCGGTGTCGTATTCGAGGAGGAAGCGGTCATAATCGAGGCCGCCGAAACATTGCTCGGCGATCGGCTCATAGGAGCCCTCGCTGTGCCACAGGGCGGAGCCGCCATTGCCCCGGCAAAAATGCATCGCCACCGCGACGTCGCCGCGCCTCAGCCCGGCGACGGTGGCATTGTCGGCGGCGATATCCTCGGCCAGCGCCTGGCTCGGCTCGATGCCGAGGTCGCGCCACTGCGCCTGGACATTCTCCATCAGGTAATCGGGGTAATGCGGGTTGTCGATCTGGACATAGTTCACGCCTTCCGCGATCAGCGCCTCGATCTCGGCGCGCAGAATGGCGGCAACGGCGGCGAGCGCGGCGGCGCGATCCGGGTAGACCTTGTCGGAAACGCCGGGCTTCCAGCCGCGCGCCACCAGATAGGAGGCGGCGGGCAGGGTGATCTTCCACGGCCGGTCGGCGTGGCTCTTGAGAAAGTCGGCCTCTTTCTTGGTGAAGCGCGTGCGCTGCGTCAGCGGCTTGGCGATGATCCAGGCGGGCGGCGTCTGGCGCGGATCGGTCGGCCGGTTGGCCCAATGCAGCTTGACCGGCGCCTCGCCCCGCTCGAACCCGTCAACCGCGAAGACGAAATCGCCGGTCCAGCCGCCGCGACGCAATTCGCCATCCGACAAAACGTCGATGCCGACCTCTTCCTGCATGCGGATGGCGGCGGCGATCTCGCCATCCTCCAGCGCACGCAGCGCCTCGTCGGCGAGGGTGCCCTGGTCGTGCGCCTGGTGCGCCTGGATCAGTTGCAGTGAGCGTTTCAGGCTGCCGACGTGGTCGGCGCGATAAGGGGCGGGCATCGGTGTTCTCCATACTGATTTCGGGGAGAGATACCACCTTCCGCCGGAAAAGCCAGCCGGTGGCACGCGAGGCCGCTTCTTTGGATACATTATTTTCCGGGATGGCGCCCAGGCGGCCGAACCTGTTGACACGGGCGCCTTGTTGGATACAAACCGGCGTAGACACAGGGGCCGGTGCCGCTGTTCGCCGACCCCCCTCGCAACGGAGCCCGCCGATGCCGCCCTTCCGCGCCGACCATGTCGGCAGTTTCCTGCGCCCGCCCGCCCTCATCGAAGCGCGCACCCAATTCCACGCGGGAGCCATCGACGCCGCCGCGTTGCGCGCCGCCGAGGATGCGGCCATTCGCGACATCGTGCGGTTTCAGGAAAATCTCGGCCTTCAATCCATCACCGACGGCGAATTCCGCCGCACCTATTTCCACATCGATTTCCTCGAACGGCTCGACGGCGTCGAGATGCGCGGCGGCTTGGCGAAGATGCAGTTCAGGACCGCGACCGGCACGGTCGAGCAGCTGCCGCCGACGCTGTGGGTCACCGGCAAGGTGCGCCATCGCCACGGCATCGAGGTCGAGAATTTCGCCTTCCTGAAATCGGTCATGACGCAAGGCGTCGGGAAGCAGACCATTCCGTCGCCGACCATGCTGCATTTCCGTGGCGGGCGCGGCGCCATCGACCAGACCGCCTATCCCGATCTCGACCAATTCTATGACGAGGTGGCCGCCGCCTATCGCGCCGAGATCGCGCAGCTCAGCGCGGCCGGATGCACTTATCTCCAGCTCGACGATACCAATCTCGCCTATCTCTGCGACGTGAAGATGCGCGATGCGGCGCGCGCGCGCGGCGAGGACCCCAACGCGCTGCCGCAACTCTATGCGCGCTGGATCAACGCGGCGCTGGCCGAGCGGCCGGCCGGCATGACCGTCGGCATCCATCTGTGTCGCGGCAATTTCCGCAGCGCCTGGGCGGCCGAAGGCGGCTATGACCCGGTCGCCGAGGTGCTGTTCAACGAATTGGCGGTCGACGCCTATTTCCTTGAATATGACGATGCGCGGTCGGGCGGGTTCGAGCCGTTGCGCTTTCTGCCCAAGGGCAAGGTCGCGGTGCTGGGCCTGGTGTCGTCGAAGGTCGATACGCTGGAATCGCCCGACGCCATCAAGCGCCGCATCGAAGAGGCGGCGCGCTACGCGCCGCTGGATCAGCTATGTCTCTCGCCGCAATGCGGCTTTTCCAGCACCGTCCACGGCAACGACATCGACCGCGACGCGCCGGCGCGCAAGCTGCGTCTGGTGCAAGAGGTCGCGCGGGAAGTTTGGGGCAACGCCTAGATGTTTGAGTGTATCAGACTTTTAGTCGGCCTTTAGCGGTTGGCCGAACAAATCCTCGGCGCGTTCGATTTTGATCAGGACGGCGAAGCCCTTCTTCTCCGGGTCCCATTTCTTCTCGCCGGGGATCAGCCGCTCCCACACTTTGTCATAGGCCGGGCCGGAGCGGTGAACCGAAACGGTGCCGAAGAAGCGCGCGATGCCGCCGATCGGCAGCACGCCGTCGCCGCGCAGCTTCAGCTTGCGGAAGAACACCGAGAGCTTGCCGCCGTCCTGCAACAGCTTGTCCGTGGTGCCTCGGCCGCGCACCCACAGGGAGATATGCTCGTCGTCATAGACCTGGGTGCTGCCGCGCGGGGTGATGTGGGTATAGCCGTCGGGCAGGGCGATCCCGATCAGCGGAATCTCCACTTCGTTTTCATAGGCGTTGTCGATTTCGGCTTGCAGCTTCTTCGGAATCTTCACGGACTCGCTCCTCGGAATCGCTTAGCGATAATTATTGTTGGAATGGTGGTCGCCGCCGAGCCAGCGCGTCAATTCGCTGTGCGCGTCGGCGAGCCGGTCGGTGTTGATCTGTTCGACGTTCGGCGCGTCATGCGTCAGCTCGACGATCATGCCGTTCGGATCGGTGACATAGACCGAGCGGCAATAGCCATGCTCCAGCACGAAGGCCGCCGGCTCTTTCATGCCGGCGGCGGCGATGCGCGTCTCGACCGCGGCCTGGGTCGGGCCATCGACATTGAGCGCGATGTGATGGAACGGCGAGAATGGCATCGGCGGCCCGAATTGCTCCTGATCCGCAGCGTTGGCGAATTGGAAGAATGCCAGCGCGCCGCCGTCGCCGATGCCGAAGAAGCAATGGCAATAAACCCGCAGGGCGCCGAACAGCTCGTCCTGCTCGCACCAGGTCGCCAGCAGCGGAAAGCCGAGAATGTCCTCATAGAAATGCCGCGTCGCTGCCATGTCGCGCGTGACATAGGCGTTGTGATGCAGCCGGCTCGGCAGCAATCGCTTGCCCTGATCCGTCGCGGTAACCTGATGCGTGTCCATGGCGCCCTTGCCTCCTTCAATGGTTGGCGCGTTCGCGCGCGCCCGCTTGTTGAAAAAGAGGATAATCGGGCAAAATATATTTTTCCACCACAAACCCGGCGCTAATGCCCGCTCGCGGCTCGGGTCAGCGCCGGGCGCGGGACATGATAGGCGTCGAGAATGGCGTCGATCCGTCCGCGCTCGCGCGACAGCGCCGCGTCCAGCCGGTCGCGCAGCGCGGTATCGCCCTTGCGCACGCCCATCGAAATATCGAATTGCATCGGCCACGCGCCGTCCGCGACGGCCTTGACCGGGGTCACCGTCAGCGGCGGCGTCTCCCGCGCGGCGAAATAGCCGGCGAGCGGCCCCCATACCAGCGCGATATCGACCTGGCCATGCGCCACCGCATCGACGATCGCGGCCGGCGGGCTGGGCCGCCGGTAATCGCCATAAAGCATGAAGCCGCGCACGTTGCTGGTCATGCCGCGCCGCGCCAGCGCATGCGCCGGCGGCGTGTTGTTGGCGTCGTTGCCGACCATCTGCACGCCGATGGTCAGCCGGCGCAGGCGCGGATCGTCGAAGGAATCGATGGCGGCGGGGGCACCGCCGCGCGAGACGAAGACATAGCTCGACCGGTAATAAGGCTTGGTGGTGGTCAGCATGTCGAGCCGCGACGCGACGCCCGGCCAGACATCGCACTTCCCCGCCTTCAGGGTGTTGCGCACGAAGCCGCGCCGCTGCGCCCACCAGAAATAGCTGGGCGTCTCGCCCAGATCGGTCGCGACCAGGTTCGCGATCTGGTTCTCGAACCCCTGCTGCCGGTCGTTGGAGAACGGCAAATTGTTGGGATCGGCGCAAATCCGCAAGGTTGCCGGCGCCGCCCGCGCTGGCCCGATCGCGCCCAGCACCACCACCAGCGCGGCGAGGGCACTCAACGCCCTCATTTATCGTAGCCCGGCACCGTCTGCGGCATCGCTTGCGGCGGCGTGCCGACCGGGGGCGGTGACGGCTTGGGTTCGGTTTCGCCGGGGCCGCCCTTGGTCGCTTCCGGCGCCGACAGCGAGCGCACATAGGCGGCGATTTCCCACAGCTCGTTCGCGGGAATCTTGCCCTGCCAGCTCGGCATGCCATTAGGGCGGCCGCGCGCGATGCTGTCGTAGATCTGGTCAATGCGGCCGCCATAGATCCAGGTATCGTCCATCAGCGCCGGACCGATGCCGCCGGCGCCGTGGAAGTGACACCCGGAGCAATTATACCAATCGAACAGCCGCGCCCCCGCCGCGATGGCCTGGGCGTTGCCGTCATATTTCTTCGCGACCGGATTGAGCGGCGGCATGGCGCCGCCGCCGGGAAACAGCGTCGTCACCGCGACCGGCATTGGCGTCGCGGTCAGCGCGGTTTTGTCCTGGGCGCGCAATCCAGTGGTTCCGGCGAGGCCAAGGACGAGCGTCGCGGCAATCAGCGTGGGGCCGCGCCAACGATTATTGCGGGAGCGAGAAGACATAGAGCATCCCTCCGGGCGTGGTCCGCTGTTTCAGATCCTTCATCGCGCCGACCATGCCGAGCGCGCCGGTCGGATCGTGCGGATCGAGATTGCCGGAGACGATGGCGCCTGCCCAGCCGCCGACGCCGGACAGAATCGCGATCTTTTCATGGCCGTCCGGCGCCTTGAAGGCGATCGGCTGGCCGACGATGCCGGAACCGGTCTTGAACCGCCATTTCAGCGCGCCGGTCTTGGCATCGACGGCCTTGAACCAGCCATCCATGGTGCCGTAGAAGACGAGGTTGCCGGCGGTCGCCAGCGCGCCGCTATAGGCCGGCAAATCCTCCTTGACCTGCCACACCGGCTTGCGCGTCACCGGGTCCCACGCGGTGACCTCGCCGCGATTGCCGCCGGGGCCGGGCTTCATCACCACGGTGGCGCCGACATAGGGCGTACCTTCGATGTAGTTGGTCTGCACGTCCTCCCAATCCATGCACATGTTTTCGTGGGGGATGTAGAGCAGGCCGGTCAGCGGCGAATAGGCCGACGGCTCCCAATCCTTGCCGCCCGAGGCGGTCGGGCAAATATCGTGGACGATTGTGCCGACCTTGGTGGTCTTGGCGGGATTGACGATCGGCCGTCCCGTCTTCATGTCGACGCCGGTATAGGAATTGAGCGGACCATACGCATCGGCGGAAATCAGCTCGCCGGTGGTGCGATCGATGACATAGAGATAGGAGTTGCGGTCCGGATGGACCAGCACCTTGCGCATCTTGCCGGCCACCGGCATGTCGAGCAGGATGATCTCGTTGATGCCGTCGTAATCATGCTCGTCATGCGGATTCATCTGATAGGCCCATTTGGCGGCGCCGGTATCGGGATCGCGCGCGAAAATGGTGGTGGTCCAGAGATTGTCGCCGGGGCGCTGTTCCTGATTCCACGGGCCGGGATTGGCGGTGCCGTAATAGATCAGGTTGAGATCGGGATCGTAGGCGATCCAGCCCCACACCGTGCCGCCGCCGATCTTCCACGCGCCCGGCGGCCAAGTGGTGACGCCGAGATCCTTGCCCCGGTCCTGGGGATAGAAGGGATGGAAATCGGGGCCGATCAGCACGTCCTTGTCCGGCCCCGTCGAATAGGCCCGCCAGACGATCTTGCCGGTATTGGCGTCGAGCGCGGTCAGCCAGCCGCGCACGCCGAACTCGCCGCCCGAATTGCCGACCAGCACTTTGCCCTTCACCACCAGCGGCGCCATGGTCATGCTCTCGCCGGTGCTGATGTTGCCGACCTTGGCGCGCCACAGCATCTTGCCGGTGGCGGCGTCGAGCGCGAAGGTCTGATCGTCGAGCGTATTGAAGAAAATCTTGCCGTCGGAGAACGCGACACCGCGATTGACGACGTCACAGCACGCGACCCCTTGCGAGGCGGGCGCCGGCTTCGGGATGAATTGCCATTTCAGCGGCGCGCCCGGCTTGGTCAGGTCCAACGCATAGACGTAATTGGGATAGGGCGTGATGACGTACATCGTGTTGTCGGCGACGATCGGCGCCGCCTCCGCGCCCGCCTTGGTGCCGAGCGAAAAGGTGAAATCGGCGCGCAGATTCTTCACGTCCTTATCGTTGATCTCGTCCAGCGACGAGAAGCGGGTCGCGGCATAGTTCTTCGCCGCCATCGGCCACTGGCCATCATCCTTGGGCGCCGCCGAGGCCGGCGGGGTCGGCATCGCCGCGATCGCCGGCATCGCGAGCGCCATCGCTATCGCCGCGCCGGCCAAGAACATCCCTGAAGAGCGGCGATGGCGGGAAATCTTCATGTCACCCATTCCTATTTCAGTGCGTCGAGATAGGCGGCGATATCGGCGGCGTCGCGCGCGCTCAATCCGATATCCGGCATCGCGTTGCCGGGAACGATGCTCTGTGGCGCCCGCAGCCAGCGCACCATGTTTTCCGGAGTATTCGGCAGCAGGCCGGCGATGATCGTGCGCGCGCCGATATTGTCGAGCGGCGGCCCGACCCGGCCATGCGCGCCGGCGATGCCGCGAATCGCGTGACACGCGCCGCAGCCGGTCGCGACGATCAGCCGGCCGCCGCGATGCGCGTCGGCCGCGCGGGCGCCCGGCGCCCACGCCATCAGCCCGCCCAGCGCCAGAACCGCGATCAGCCGAGGCATGGCGGCACCACGATCAGCGCGACGAGATCGGCGATCGCGCCGATGAAAAACATCAGGCCGCACAACCCGCCCCAGCCGGCGAGGAATTGCGTGCGCCCCTCGACCCGGTCGCGAAGCTCCCAGCCGCGAGTATCGCCGCGCTCGCCGAACGACGCCGCCTGGGAGACGCGGTAATTGCGCATCGAGGTGAGCCCGGCGATGACCGCGAGGCCGATGCCGATCAGGTTGATCAGCAACAGCACCCACCAGAAACCAACCTGGGCGCCGCGGAGCAGCGGCGCGCCAACGGGAAAGCACGCGTGGCTGGCGACGGCATAGACGATCAGCAGTTGCGCGATCCAGGCGACCGGGCCGAGCGCCAGCGCCACCAGGAGGATGGTGATTCCGACCCGGCTGCGATAGCGCGGCGGCGTGGCGGCGGGGGGTTGATCGAGCGCTGCCATTCTGCTCACCACATCGCATAGGGTGAAAGATAGAAGGTCGCGAACACGAACAGCCACACCACGTCGACGAAGTGCCAATAGACCGACGCGATCAGCACCGGCGCGCTGCGGCGCGGATTGAAATAGCCGAGCGCCGACCATACCAGCACCACCAGCAGCACGACGAGGCCGGCGATGACGTGCGCCAGGTGAAAGCCGGTGATGGTGTAATAGAGCGAGCCATACTCGCCGGAGCGCGGCGTGAAATCCTTGCCCGACCACTCCAAAAGTTGGACCGCAACGAAAATCGCGCCGAGAATGATGGCAATGCCGATCCCGGCGACATTCTGGACACGCGAGCCGCGCCGCACGCCGCGATCGCCGAACCACATGGCGAGGCTGCTGAGCAGCAGCACAATGGTATCGGGCAGCGCGAGCCGCATCGACGGCGCGTGACCATGCGGCAGCCAGCCGGCGTCGAACTGAACCGCCGAGTAATAATAGCTGAACAGCAGATAGACGAAGAGCGCGCTCTCGGTCATGACCAGGCACCACACGCCCCACCAGCCGACGCCGCGCCGCGCCGTCGGTCCGACCGGCAGCCGCGGCATCTCTTCGGGGATCAGGATCGCGTCGCTCATGGCGCGATCTCCGCGCGTTCCGCGCTCATGGCGCGATCTCCGCGCGTTCCGCCAATTCCCGCTCCGGCCACAGCCAGATCAGCAGCGCGACCAGCATCACGAACGCGCCCACCGCCGCCAGCCACCACAGATGCACCAAGAGGCCGACAAAGAACGCCGCCATGCCGATGGTGAGAATGAAGGGCGACAGCGAATCCGCCGGCATTTTGAGGATGATGTTGGGCACCGCGTCGAGCGGCGTGGTGCCGATGGTCTCCTTGCCGTGATCCAGCACCAGGCCCTCGCGGATCACGGAGCGGGCCGGCCCGTCGGGCGGCAGATGGTCCTCCCACAGCGGGTTGCGGCTCGCCACTTGGGGAATGACGGCGAAATTATAGGGCGGTGGCGGCGACGGCACCGACCATTCCAGCGTCGCGGCGCCCCAGGGATTGGCGCCGGCGATCCGGCCATGGCGCAAACTGTGCAGCACGTTGATGACCAGCAGGAAAACGCCGGCGGCGAACACGAACCCGCCGATCGAGGTGATGAGGTTCAGCGTGTCCCATCCCATCCCATCGGCATAAGTATAGACGCGCCGGGGCATGCCGCGCAGCCCGGTCCAATGCATCGGCAGGAAGCAGAGGTTGAAGCCGATGAACATGACCCAGAAATTCCAGCGGCCCAGCCGCTCGTTCATCATCCGGCCGGTCATTTTCGGGAACCAGTAATAGATGCCGCCGCACACCGGGAAGACGTTGATGCCAATCAGGACATAGTGGATGTGCGCCACGATGAAATAGGTATCGGTCAATTGCCAATCGACCGGCACCGACGCGGTCATGAAGCCCGAGACGCCGCCGATGACGAAGAGGCCGATCATGCTGGCGAAGAAGAGGAACGCCGTGGTGATCACCGGGCGGCCCAGCCAGATGGTGGCGACCCACGCGAACACCGCCACCGCGCTGGGGATGGTGATGATGATCGAGGCGCCGCTGAACACCGCCAGCGGCAGGTTCGGCAGGCCGGTCGCGAACATGTGGTGCACCCAGACGCCGAAGCCGAGCAGCATGGTCGCGACGGTCGACAGCGCGACGAGGTTAAACCCGACCAGCGGCCGGCGGCAGAAGGTCGGCAGGCCCTCCGACACCATCGCCATCGCCGGCAGCACGATCGCGTAAACCCAGGGATGGCCGAAGAACCAGAACAGATGCTGCCACAGCAGCGGCTGGCCGTTATTGGCGACATCGAAGAAATGGGTATTGAACTGGCGATCGAGCCACAGCATGAAAAAGGCGAGGCTGACCGCCGGCACCACCAGCAGGTTCGCGACCGACGCGGTCAGCGTGCCCCACGCCATGATCGGCAGCCGGTCGATCGACATGCCGGGCGCGCGGGTGCGCATCACGGTGACGACGAAATTGGCGGCGCCGACGCTGGTCGAGACGCCCAGGAAGATCATGCCCAGCGCATAGAAATCCATGTTCATGCCGGGGTTGTAGGGCAGCGACGCCAGCGGCACATAATTGAACCAGCCGTCATTCGGCCCGGCCCCGATGGCGAAGCCGGCATAGATAAAAAGGCCGGCCGCGATGAACACCCAATAGGACAGGGCGTTGAGGCGCGGAAACGCCATGTCGCGCGAGCCGAACATCAGCGGCCACAGAAAATTGCTGAACCCCGACAGGACTGGCAGCGCATAGAGGAAAATCATCGTGATGCCGTGGGTCGAGAACAGTTGATTGTACTGTTCCGGCGTCAGGACATGGGCGTTTGGCCGCGCGAGCTGGACCCGCATCACCATCGCCTCGATGCCGCCCGCGATCAGGAACGCGAAGGCGGTGACGATATAGCGCTTGCCGATTTCCTTGTGATCGACGCTCGAGAAAAATCCGATGATACCCGGCGCGGTTTCCCAGATGCGCTCCAGCGCGCCGCGACCCGTCACGATGTCGGCGCTGGCGATCTCGGGCGTTCTTTCGATGTCGGAGGTCGAGGTCACAGTCGTGGTCACAGTCGCGGTCACTGGCGCGCCCTCACTTCAGCGTTTCGAGGAAGGATCGAATGTCCGTCAGTTCCGGGCCTGACAGATAAAGTGTCGGCATCAGGGTTCCGGGCTTCAGCGATTGCGGATTGGCGATCCAGCCCGACAGGGTGGCGATGTTGTTCGGCAGGGTCCCGGCCGCGATGGTCTGGCGGCTCATCAGATGCGTCAGGTCGGGCGCCACCGCGCCGCCCGCGCTGGTGCCGCGCACGGTGTGACAGGCGCCGCAATGGAACACGAATTGCCGCTCGCCCTCTTTTATCGCGGGCGAGGCGGGCGGCGCCGCCGGCTGCAATTGCGCATCCCACCAGGCGCGGAATTCGGCGGGTGATTGGGCGACGATATAGAACTGCATGTGCCCGTGCTGAAGCCCGCAATATTCGGTGCACTGGCCCTCATAGCGGCCCGGAATATTCGCCTCGATCCAGGTGATATTGGTCTGGCCGGGAATGGTGTCGGTCTTGCCCGCCAGCGCCGGCACCCAGAAGGAATGGATGACATCGGCGCCGATCAGCCTGACCCGTACCGGCACACCGGTCGGAATGTGAAACTCGTTGGCGGTCGTTAGGATGCGCGAGGAATCGTCGCTGAGATAGCGCGCCTTCCACCACCATTGCTGGCCGGTGACCTCGATGGTGAGGCCGGGCTTGGTCGGCGGCGCGTTGATGGCGGCCAGCACCACCACCGTCCACACCAGCGTTACCGCCAGCGCGATGCTGGAAATGCCGACCCCGATCACGATCCAGCTCATGCCGCTGGCGCCGCGCACCGGCGTGACATCGGCCGCCCAGGCACCGGTCGCGCGCCGGCGCCAGATGCCGATCAGCACCAAGAGCGTGATGATGACGCATACCACGATCGAGATGATCAGGAGACCCCAGGTCAGGGCCGTGACCGGATAGGCCTTGATGCCGAAACCTTGGAGAAAAGATAACGGCGTCGTCGCGTTTCCCATGGCGGCTACCGGGATTTTGCGCCGAGGGTCAGCGGGGCGCGGGCAACGAGCGACCACAGCGGTACCATCGCCGCCGCCAGGAAAATAACGCCGCCCGGCACCCACATGATGGCGCCGCCAAGCTGCTGATCCAGCAGCTGGCTCATGCCCCAGGCCGCCGTCGTCGTGGCGTGCGGGCTATAAAGCGCGTGCGGCGCGAAGGTAATGATGGCGCCGAGGAGACTCATCTGCGTCGAGGCGACGAGGCCCGTGCCGATCACCGACACGGCGCGCGTGCCGCGCCGATCCAACAGCACGCCCCACAGCCACAGCGCGCTGAGGATCATCGTGATGTGCATGCTCCAATAGACGGCGTGGCTGGCGAAGGTCGCGGCATAGGGGCTGGGCATGTGCCAGAACCACAAGGCGATCGCGAACGCCGCCGACGCGCCCAGCGCGCCGAGGAACGATTGCGTTTCGGACTGGGATGCGCGCGGACGGCCCGCCAGCGCGCGGGCCGCCGCCAGCGGCCGGCCGGCGGCGATCAGCGGCGTCGCCAAGAGAACGATGATCATATGCTGGCCGACCCGCGCCGCGAACAGCGAGACCGATAGCGCGCACAGCGGCGAGATCAGCGTCAGCGACAATAGCAGCCAGCCGGCGAAGAATGCCGCGCCGTTGCACCGGTCGATGACGCCGCGCCGCGTCGCCGCCGGCACGGCGGCGGCATACGCGATGGCGATGATGAGAAGGATTGCAATCAGAATGGGATCGAAATTCCACCGCGACCAGAGGTCGGTTGGATCGGGCGGTAACCCGCAATAAGGCACGCCAGCCACTGTCGGACCCATCGCCGCATCGCCTCCCCAGCCTGATATTTAATCGATTCAACTGCGGGGTGTGGGTATGGTTCCGGGGGAATTTGCGATCGGGTGGAACCTGAACGATATTTAATGAGTGACGCGTTCACCATGCCTGTCTCGGTTCATTGGAGCGATATCGCGCTGCGCCTGGCGCTGACGGTGCTGGTGGGCATCGCCATCGGTTACGACCGTAGCGAACAGGGCAAGGCCGCCGGCATGCGCACGACGCTGCTGGTCTGTCTCGCAGCATCGGTCGCGATGATCGAGGTCAATCTCTTGCTGCCGATGGCGGGTCGCGGGTCCGATTCATTCGTGATGAACGATCTGATGCGCCTGCCGCTCGGCATCCTGACCGGCATGGGGTTCATCGGCGGCGGCGCGATCCTGCGCCGCGACGACATCGTGACCGGCGTCACCACGGCGGCGACCCTATGGCTGGTCACGGTGGTGGGGCTGTGCCTCGGCGGCGGCCAGTTGGGGCTGGGCCTCGCGGCGGCGGCACTGGGCCTCATCGCGCTGACGGTGCTGAAATGGGTCGAGGATCGGCTGCGCCAAGAGCACCGCGCCAGCCTCGCCATCGATCTGGCGCCGGATGGTCCGGGCGAGAACGAGATTCGGCGACGGCTAGCCGAAGCCGGTTTGACCGTCGCCAGCTTCCGCCTGATCGTCGACCGGGGCGGCCAGCAGAGCCGGCTGATGTTCGATCTGCGCCAGCATCGCCGGCAGGGGGAGACCGCGCCACCGGCGCTGGTCGCGGCGCTGGCGCGCGAGCCGGGCATCCTGCGCATCGAGTGGCAAAGCAAACGCTAGCGCCGCATCCGGTCCCCGGATCAACTCCGGGGATGATCCGGGGGTCCATCCGAAATGATGGATCGCCGGGTCAAGTTTCATCGAAACAACCCTCAAGAAAAAGAGAACCGCCAAGACGCCAAGAAAACGCGCCTTACCGGCGAAGGCCGGTATCCATGGCGGGGATGGACTCCGGCTTGCGCCGGAGAGGCGAGATGGTTGGTCAGGGCGATCTTGGCGTCTTGACGGTTAATTTTTTCTGGTGCGACCGGACTAAAAATTCGTTGATGGCCCGCTTTAGGGCAAAAGCGGCCATCCACCAACCGGACAGCCATGCGAACCTCCCTTGTTGATCCCTATCCAACGGTCAAATGGCCGCGTCTCGCGGGCGGCGGCTTCCTGGTGCATATCGCGCCGAATGGCGTGCTAAAAATCCTGCTGGGCGCGATTCTGATTTTCTCGGCCTGGCGCACCGTCGGGGGCAAGACCGCGACCGGGTCGGAGAAATGATACCCAGATCAATACCGGATGTTACCGGGCCGATCCCTGATTGATAGCCAGGACGATCTTGCCGCGAACATGCGCGCTATCGAGATAATCCTGCGCCGCCTGTGCCTCGACCAGCGGAAAAATCTTGGCGACCGTGACCCTGACCTTGCCCTGGTCGATCAGCCGCCCGATGCCCATCAGCTGCTCGGCATTGGGCTGAGCGGTATAGCGCAGGCCGCGCACGCCATGGGCGCGCGCCTTGTCCACCGATGGCTGGGTCAGGGTCGAGACCAGCATGCCGCCCTGTTTCAACACCGACCAGGATCGCTCCTGGGTGTCGCCGGCGATGAGATCGTAAACCAGATCGAGGTCGCGCACCTGGTCCTCGAACCGCTCCGCCCGGTAGTCGATGGCGAGGTCGGCGCCCAGCGCCCGCGCGAAATCGAGATCGCCGGCGGAGACGGTGGTCGCGACCCAGGCGCCAAGCGCCTTGGCGAACTGGATGGCGAAATGGCCGACGCCGCCGGCGCCGCCATGGATCAGCACCCGCTGGCCCGGTGCTAAGCCGCCATGCTCGACCAGGCCTTGCCAGGCGGTGAGGCCGGCCAGCGGCACCGCGGCGGCCGCGACGAGGCCGAGGGACAGCGGCTTCGGCGTGACTTCCGCCGGCGTCGCGATAACATAATCGGCATAGCCGCCGCGTGCGATATCGAGGTATCCGAACACCGCGTCGCCAGGATTGAACTCGTCGATGCCGGGGCCGACCGCCTCGATAACGCCGGCCATGTCGCGACCCAGCGTATAAGGTAGCATGGCCGCCGTCACGGCAGGGTATTTGCCGGCCCGAATCTTCGCATCGACGGGGTTGACGCTGGCGGCGCCGATCCGCACCAGCACCTCGCCCGGACCGGGTCGGGGCGTCGGCAATTCCTCTATCCGCATCGCCTCGCCGCCGCCGAAGCGATGAATTCGAATCGCCCTCATGTCCCGTGCTCCTTGCCGCGGCGGCGTGGCAGTGCGGCGCTATGAGTCGAACTCCATGGTCGAATGTTTCGTTCCAGCGGCCGGGGGCGGGGCGGCCAGACGCCGCCAGGTGAAGCACGGATGCACCGTCCGCCTGGCAGTCTTCTGGCCGTCTTCGTAAGATTGGAGCGGGCGAAGGGATTCGAACCCTCGACCCCGACCTTGGCAAGGTCGTGCTCTACCCCTGAGCTACGCCCGCGCGCATCCGTTTGAGGGTGCGTACCGCTCCTGCGGGAAGGCGCGCATCATACAGTCTTGAAACGGCTTTGCAATGCTCGCGGTCGGTGATTTTGCGCCTTATGGAACCAGCCGGTAGCCACCGCCATCGGTGATCAGAATCTCGGCCTTGGCCGGGTTGCGCTCGATCTTTTGCCGCAGCCGGTAGACATGGGTTTCCAGCGTGTGGGTGGTGACGCCGGCATTATAGCCCCACACCTCGTTCAACAGCGTGTCGCGGCCGATGCTGCGCTCGCCGGCGCGATAGAGAAACTTAAGGATCGCGGCTTCCTTCTCGGTCAGGCGAATCTTGCGCTTGCCGAGATCGTCCTGGAGCAGCTTGGCGCTGGGCCGGAACGTATAGGGACCGATGGTGAAGACCGCGTCTTCCGACGCCTCGTGCTGGCGCAATTGCGCGCGCAGGCGGGCCAGCAGTACGTCCAGCCGGAACGGCTTGGTAATATAGTCGTTCGCGCCGGCATCGAGGCCGAGAATGGTATCGGCGTCGCTGTCGGCCCCGGTCAGCATCAGCACCGGCGCGTGCACCCCGCTGCGCCGCATCAAGCGGCATAGCGCGCGGCCATCCATGTCGGGCAGCCCGACATCGAGCAACACCGCGTCGAACCGTTCCGTCTTGGCGAGGTCGAGCGCCTTGGCCGCGGTCGCGGCCTCCGCCACGGCGAATTCCTCATGCAATTCAAGCTGTTCCGCCAGCGCGTGGCGCAGCATATCGTCATCGTCGACGATCAGGATACGGTGACCGCTACTCATGCCACCCCCACAGGCGCCCGTTCAACTCATGCGGTTATAGGCGGATGACCTGCCCCGCGTCCCCACCGCCGTCGATCATGCCAGTCTATGGCGCAAACGGGCCGGACGAAAGCCTTGCGATGGACCCCAAACGAACATGCCCGGCCGAAGCCGGGCATGCCCTCGTTCCAAGCGAGATGACTTAAGGCTTCTTCTCTTCCTTGGCTGGAGCGTGCGCCGCGGCACGGGGTGCCGCTGGACGGGCGGCCGGCCGGGCCTCCTGACGGACCGCCGGCGCATGCGCCGCGACGGGGCGTTGCGTTTCGCGTCGCTCGGCGGCTGGCGGATGCGCGGCGACACGCGGGGCCGGACGAGCTTCACGCGGAGCCGCCGGACGAGCCTCGGTCCGATGTTCCGGGACCGCGGTATGCGCCTCCGGACGGGCCGCGTTCGGGCGGACCGCGTTACGCTCGGCGGGATGGGCCTCCGGCCGGGCCGCATTGTGCACGGCAGGGTGGGCTTCGTTCGGCTTGGCCGCGTTGCGCTCGCCGGGGCGGGCTTCGTTCGGCCGCGCCGCATTGTGCTCGGCGGGGTGGGCTGCATTCGGCTTGGCTGCGTTACGCTCGCCGGGGCGAGCTTCGTTCGGCTTGGCCGCGTTGCGCTCGGCGGGGTGGGCTGCATTCGGCTTGGCCGCATTGCGCTCGCCGGGGCGGGCTTCGTTCGGCTTGGCCGCATTGCGCTCGCCGGGGCGGGCTTCGTTCGGTTTGGCCGCGTTGCGTTCGCCGGCCCGTGTCTCGGGGTTGGTCGCCGCGACGGGATGAGCCTTGAAATCGCCTGCCTTCCCGGTCGCCGCGATCGGTGGCCGGCCATGATTTTCCGAGGCGCGAAGCCGCGGATCCTGACGGGCCATATCCCGCTGGCGGGCCTGTACCGCCGTGCGCTCGACATGGCGCTCATGCCCCGCGCGCTCCTGCTCGGCGGTCGGGCGAACATTGATGCCGCCATTGCCGCCATTGTAGCTGACGCGGTTGATCACGGTGTTATGCACGAAGGTCTGGTTGTAGACGTTGGTGACATGGACGTTGCCGATGTTCCACGCCGCCCGATTATAGGCGAAATGACCTTGCTCCCAGCGGCCGCCATAGAAGCCGTGACCGGTATAGCCGAAGCCGTAATCGACGCCGCCATAGAAGCCGACGGTCGGGCCCCAATAGCCGGCATTGAAGGCGTAATTGCCGTTATTGAAGCCCCAGTAGCCGGGGGTCCACAACAGGCCGACCTGCGGTGGCTCGACCCAGGTGCCGGGCACCCAGTAATAGCCGCCATCCTGGGCATAGGCCCAATAGCCCGGCGTCCAGATATAACCCGGGCCCGGCAGTGGCGGCTGCTCATAGACCGGCAGCGCCGGCGGGGCGACGGCGACGGTGATGGAAACATCAACAGCGGCCTGCGCGCGCATCAGAGGCGCGGCGGCGACGCCGGACGCTAGCGCCAACGCTAGCGGAAGCAGGAAATAACGGGTGCGCATGCGTCGACTCCTCGATCGGCAGCTGCCGGAGCGGCATTGCCTCAAGTGGACAACACGCGGTGGTCGGGAATCGCTCATCAATAGAACGATCTTTTTTTATTTCGGCTGGCGGAGGATTGGAGGGGATTGGAAGCGCGACCTTGCGTTGCCCCGGCGATGCGGCTAGCTTCGCGCCCCATTGCGCCCGTAGCTCAACTGGATAGAGCACCAGACTACGAATCTGGGGGTTGGGAGTTCGAGTCTCTCCGGGCGCGCCAATTAAAACAGATACTTAGCGGCAGATTCGTTAACAAAAATCGCCGCTGGAAAAATCCGGGATAACACTCGAGATAACATGCGCGCCCAAGCGGAGAGCCGCCGCTGTACTTACATGGTGTCAGCGGCGTGGTTCCCGCAAGATCACCTTGTGGTCTGGTCCAATCTCGTATCCGTAATCATAGACGTCTCTTCAGGACGCACGAAGGAGCCTCTTTCTTCGTTTTACAACCGAAGCTAGAGTAGACGCCGAGGGAGAAATCACTTCGACAGAGCCCTCAGGCTCTCTTGACTATGTTGTATCGCTCGACGGGTTGCCTCAGTCGTTGTGGCGCTCCCGTGTAAAACTTGGCCCATAGTGCTTCCTTCCATTCACTGGAAAATAATGCACCATCAAATGCCGGGACTAAACAGCTAGGGTTATTCTTTACTTTCTTAATCCTTAACATATCCTAGCGGGGCGAGGCCGACCACAGCGCCTTGAGCCCCGCCATCGCGGCGTCGGCGATCGAAATCCCTACGACTGCTCACCTTGCCGCCCGCGCAAAATCTTGCGTATCGGGGGCCGGGCCGGCCGGCATCGCGCGTGGCAAGAACAGGAGCATGAAATGAGTCGTCTCCGAAAATACCTGGCCATTGCTGTCCTCGGCTTCCTGGCCTGCGCCGGTGCCGCGAGCGCCGCCGAAGCGCCGGACGGCTTGGTGACGCGCGTCGCGCGCGACGTCCTGAACGCCGTAAACGCCGTCAGGCCCGGCGATCGGCGGGGGCTGATCTCGGTGGTTGAGGAGAAAATCCTTCCCTATGTCGATTTTCAGCGCATCACGAGCCTCGCGATGGGCCGCTCCTGGCGCGACGCGACGCCGGATCAGCAAAAAGCGCTGACGGCGCAATTCCGTACCTTATTGATTTACACCTATGTCGGCGCGCTGGACCGCGCCCGCGGCATGACCATCGCCGTCACGCCGTCACGCTTCCAACCGTCGGACACCGATGTTCTGGTGCGCTCCCGGGTTGGACCGCCACACGGCGCCGCCACGGAACTCGATTACCGGCTGGAGAAGACCGCCGTCGGGTGGAAAATCTACGACGTCAACATCGCGGGCGGCTGGCTCATTGAAACCTACAAGCAAAAATTTGCCCATGAGATCAACCGGGGCGGCATCGATGGACTGATCCGGGTGTTGACGGCGCAGAACAGAACGTTGGCCGCGCGAATGCGGTGATGCCCGGCCGGGACCGCGCCGCCTTCATCCGCGCCAATACCGCGATTGCGTCGCCGTCGCTGGTGCCGGAGCTGCTTCTGCATCTCGCGACGGCGGTGACGCCGCTGTGGCACGCCACCGAGGCCAGCCTCGCGCAAAGCCAATTGCCGCCGCCCTACTGGGCCTTTGCCTGGCCGGGCGGTCAGGCGCTGGCGCGTTATCTGCTGGATCATCCCGACCGGGCGCGGGGCAAGCGCGTCTTGGATTTCGGCGCCGGTTGCGGCATCGCCGGCATCGCGGCGCTGAAAGCGGGGGCGGCCCAGGCGTCGGCGTTCGAGATCGACCCGTTCGCGGCGTGCGCCATCGCGCTGAATGGCGCGCTCAACGGCGCCGCGCCTTCGGTGTTTTTGACCGATGTTCTGGCGTCGGGCGTCGGGCATTTTTCCGCGGCCGACATCATCCTCGTGGGCGATATGTGCTATGAGCGGCCGCTGGCCGACCGGCTCGCGGCGTGGCTCAATGATGCCGTCGCCGCCGGGGTTACGGTCCTGATCGGCGATCCCGGCCGCGCTTACTTGCCGAAACAGGGGCTGGAATTTGTCATAAGTTACGCGGTGCCGACCTCGCTCGACCTCGAGGACCGAATTAACCGCGACACCGCCGTCTACCGCTTGCGCAAGCCCTAGCCGCCCCCTTATCTTCCGCCCCGCCCATCCCCATCTTCCGCCCAGACTTTTCCGGACCGCTGCCCCTATGGATTTGCGCAATATCGCGATCATCGCCCATGTCGATCACGGCAAGACCACGCTGGTCGACGTGCTGCTGCGTCAAAGCGGCACCTTCCGCGCCAACCAACAGGTGATGGAGCGCGCGCTCGACAGCAATGATCTGGAGCGCGAGCGCGGTATCACCATCTTGGCGAAATGCACCTCGCTGGAGTGGCAAGGCACGCGCATCAATATCGTCGATACGCCGGGCCATGCCGATTTCGGCGGCGAGGTTGAGCGCATTCTCTCCATGGTGGACGGCGCGCTGGTGCTGGTCGATGCCGCCGAAGGGCCGATGCCGCAGACCAAATTCGTGCTGGCCAAGGCGCTGAAGCGCGGGCTCAAGCCGATCGTCGTCATCAACAAGGTGGATCGGCCCGACGCCCGCGTGCACGAGGTCCATGATCTGATATTCGATCTCTTCGCGGCGCTCGACGCGACCGAGGAGCAGCTCGATTTTCCGACCCTCTACGCCTCGGGCCGCAACGGCTGGGCGATCGCCGACATGAAGGACGAACGGAAGGATCTGACCCCGCTGTTCAACCTGATCGTCAAGCATGTCGCGCCGCCGAAATCGGAACCCGAGAAGCCGTTCGCGATGCTGGCGACCATCCTCGAATACGATCCCTATCTCGGCCGCGTGCTGACCGGCCGCATCGAAAGCGGCACCGCGCGGGTCAACATGCCGGTGCGCTCGCTGAGTCATGACGGCAAGACGATCGAGGATGCGCGCCTAACGAAGCTGCTGGCGTTTCGCGGCCTCGAACGGCGCCCGGTTGAAGAGGCGTCCGCAGGCGATATCATCGCCATCGCCGGTCTGACGACCACCACCGTCGCCGACACTATCGGCGCGCTCGATCTCGCCGAGCCGCTGCACGCGATTCCGGTCGATCCGCCGACCCTGGCGATGACCTTTTCGGTCAACGATTCCCCGCTGGCGGGGCGCGAGGGCACCAAGGTCACGTCGCGCATGATCGCCGAGCGCCTGCGCCGCGAGGCCGAGGGCAATGTCGCGATCCGTGTCACCGAGGCGCCGGGCAAGGACGCCGTCGAGGTCGCGGGCCGCGGCGAATTGCAACTCGGCGTGCTGATCGAAACCATGCGGCGCGAGGGCTTCGAGCTCGCCATCTCGCGCCCGCGCGTGCTGTTCAAGACCGACGAGACCACCGGCCAGCGCCTCGAGCCGATTGAGGAAGTGCAGATCGATCTCGATGCGGATTTCGCCGGCGTGGTGGTCGATAAACTGTCGCAGCGCAAGGCCGAGATGCAGGATATGCGGCCCTCCGGCGGCGGCAAGATGCGGATCATCTTCTACGCGCCGACCCGGGGCCTCATCGGCTATCAAGGCGAATTGCTGACCGACACGCGTGGCACCGCGGTGATGAGCCGCCTGTTCCACGACTATGCGCCGTGGAAGGGCCCGATCGAGGGCCGCCGCAATGGCGTGCTGATCTCGACGGCGCCGGGCGATGCGGTCGCCTATGCGCTGTGGAACCTCGAAGAGCGCGGGCCGATGTTCATCACGCCCGGCACCCCGGTCTATCAGGGCATGCTCATCGGCGCGCATAGCCGCGGCAATGATCTCGATGTCAATCCGATCAAGGGCAAGCAGCTCACCAATATCCGCACCACATCGAAGGACGAGGCGGTGCGCCTGACGCCGCCGATCCAGATGAGCCTCGAGCAGGCGATCGCCTATATCGACGATGACGAGCTGGTCGAGGTGACGCCGAAAAGCATTCGCCTCAGGAAGCGCCTGCTCGATCCCAACGACCGCAAGCGCGCCAGCCGCGCCGCCGAGGCGGCGCGGGTTTGAACGATATTCGCCGCCGTGTTACCATCGAGCCATGGTTGACCAACCGGAAAACATGATTCTGGTCTTTCTTCGCCGCCTCGACGGGAAGATGGATCGCCTCGGCGAGGATGTGCGCGAACTTAAGATGCGCATGACGACCATGGAGCAACAGATCGCGAGCCTGTCCGCGACGGTGGCCAGTCATTATGCCGCCGTGTCGACCCGGCTTGACCGGCTCGAATTGCGCGTCGAGCGCATTGAACGCCGTCTCGACATCGCCGAGGCTTAAGGCGCCGCGCGCTGACTATTTTTCCGGCGCGCCGGCTTCTTCCTCGAGCTGGACATAGAGGTTGGCCAGCGCCTCGGCCGCGCCGGTGATGGTCAGGACCGGCGGCATGACCAGCGATTTGCACACCTGAACCACCTGGTCGCAGATGAAATTTGGCTGGTAGTAGGCCAGCCCGAAATCATGGTGCTTGGTCAACAGATCGATGACGAAATCGAACACCTCGTCGGTCAATTCCATCCCGCGCTTGCGCGCCGTCGCCTCGAAAATCCGGCGATATTCGTCCACCGCCGGCGCCCCGAGCTTGATCTTATAGGGCACGCGCCGCAGGAAGGCGGCATCCATCAGCGTCGCCGGATCGAGGTTCGTTGAAAACAGCACCAGTTCGTCGAACGGCAGGCTGAAGCGCTCGCCGGTGCGCAATTTGAAATAATCGACGCGGCTCTCCATCGGCACGGTCCAGCGATTGAGCAGCGCCTCGGGCGCGACCTGCTGGCGCCCGAAATCGTCGATCACGAAGATGCCGTTCAGCGCCTTGATGTGCGCCGGCGCGTCATAATATTTCGTGTTGGAATCGTATTGCAGGTCGAGCATGTCGAGCGTGAGCTCGCCGCCGACCATGACCACGGGACGCCGGCAGGCGACCCAGCGCTCGTCGAAGCCGTCATATTGAATGCTGGTCGGCTTCGCCATGGTCTCGCTCTGGTCCTGGGTCATCGAGCGTTTGTGGATACTGGAATCGAACACCTTGACGATCTGGTTGCCGATCTCGACCGCGTGCGGCACATAGACCTCGTCGCGGAACAGGTCGGCGATCCGGGTCGCGATCGTGGTCTTGCCGTTGCCGGGCGGCCCGAACAGCAGCACGCTGCGCCCGGCATTGATCGCCGGCAGCAGCTTTCTGACGTAATGCTCGGAGATGACGAGGCCGCCGAGGCCCTTACGCAAGGTCTCGGCGTCGAGCGCCTCGTTGGTGATGCGCTGCTTCTCGATCTGCGCCTGATAATCGGCGAGCGACACCGGGGCGGGGCCGACATAGAGATTTTGCGCCAGCGCCTCGTTGGCGGCCAATTTGCCCTGGTCGCTCAAGACATAGCGGATCGCCTGAATATAGCCGACCTTGACGGTGCCCAGGGTCTGGATGAACCGGCGGCGCACCGCCTCGTCGATCAACTCCTGCACGATGTGATCGCCGAGGCCCATGCGCGGCGCCAGGTCCGGCACGATCTCCTTGGTGTCGATATACATGGTCTTGAGCAGCAGGTTCAGCAGCGTCGTCTGCGAAATGCCGGTGTCGCGCAGGGTGCGCGGCAGCTTCGGCGTGCTGTGCAGCACCGAGGCGAGCTGCTCTCGGGTCAATTTTCCGGCGACGATCAGTTGCTCGCCGAGGCGGCGGC
Source organism: Allostellaceae bacterium (assembly GCA_036510675.1). Lineage (GTDB taxonomy): Bacteria > Pseudomonadota > Alphaproteobacteria > ATCC43930 > CGMCC-115725 > JAATGI01. The sequence continues at coordinate 23,261 of DATCDN010000089.1, read as the reverse complement.
CATCGAGCCGCTGGCGCTCCAGCGCCGCATCGACATCGGCCGCGGTCACCAATCCGCGTCCGACCAGGATTTCGCCGAGCTGCATCGTGCTTTCTTCCGGTTAAGGTTAACGCGAGGAATAGCACCGCAAGATGAAGAAACTCTAATCGCGGCCCATGTCGGCGCGCCTCAGGCGCCGAGCAGGGGCAAACCGAGCGATGTCGTTGCTTCGCGCAATGCATGATCGAGCGTCGCGAGCGGTGCGGCCAGGCGCCGCGCCAATTCGAGATAGGCCGCGTCATAGAGCGTCAGCCGGAACCGTTCGGCGAGATCGAGGGTCGCGCTCCAGGCATGGGCATCGGTATGGGGATCGGTCGCGATATCGAGCAAGCCGAGATCGGCGAGCGCGTCGCGCCGGAATGCCGCATCGATGCGGCCGCGCCGCGCGGCCATGGTCAGGCTATTGGCGATTTCGAGCCGCCACAGCGCGGGCACCACCGCGCCATCCTCGGCCACCGTCTCGAAGACGCGGCGGACTGCATCCGTGGTTTCGTCGCCATAAATCCAGGCCAACGTCGCCGAACTGTCGAGCACGATCCTCATGGTCGCCCTGCGTCCCGGAAGCTCTTCCACTCATCCCAGTCGAACGCGCCGAGCTGGCGCTGTTCGGCCCGCTTGCGAAGGCGCGCGATCGCCTGACGCGCCTGTTCGCGATCATGCATCGGCCCCGGCCGTGACAGGCGCGCAACCGGCTTGCCGTGCCGGGTGATCGTGATCTCTTCCCCTTGCTCGACCAAATCCAGTAAATGACCAAGTTTGTTTTTCGCCTCGAAGGCGCCGACTTCGCGCATCTTTTCCCTCATATCTAGCTTAAGCTAGCTTAACTTGGTGCTACGTCCAACCGTATTGTTCCGCGACTTGGGCGGCTGCTAGGGTGTCGCCGGAAAACGCGAGAGGCAGGTCACCATGGACGAAACGGCCCTCTATTTGGCCCCCGCCGAATATATCGACAGCGATCATCCGGCGATCCGCGATTTCGCCGCGACGGCGACGCGCGGCGCGGTCACGCCGACCGACAGGGCGGTTGCCCTCTACCGGGCCGTGCGCGAGCTTTATTACGCGGTCGAGGATTTGAGCGATCTCGCCAGTTTTCGCGCCTCCGGCGTGCTGGCGGCGGGCCAGGGCTATTGCGTCGGCAAGGCGGCGGTGCTGGCGGCGGCGTGCCGCGCCAGCGGCATCCCGGCGCGCATCGCCTTCGCCGATGTCACCAATCACCTGACCTCGCCGCGTCTGCGGGCGGCGATGGGCACCGATACCTTCGTCTGGCATGGCTATACCGAATTGCTGCTGGAGGGGCGCTGGCTCAAGGCCAGCCCGACCTTCAATTCATCCTTGTGCAAAAAGCTGGACGTGGCGCCGCTGGAATTCGATGGCAGCGGCGATGCGCTGCTCCAGGCCTATGATTCGGGCGGGCGCCGGTTCATGCGCTATCTGGTCCATCACGGCAATTTCCATGATGTTCCGGCCAAGTTCCTGTCGGCCGAGATGCTGCGCCGCTATCCCGGCCTCGACCGGCAACGCGTCGCCATCGAGGCCGACGCGGCGGCGCGCGCCTAGCCGCCTACCAGGGACGGCGCGTCGGGTCTTTGCCCTTTTCCAGCGGGCAGTGGTACCACAATTTTCCGGTCTTATTGTCGATCAGCTCGAACGCGCCATCCGCCTTGCGCTGATAGCGCCAGCCCTGGCGCGAGCCGTCGGTCATGGTGATGACGCCGCTGGCCGCGTCAAAGGCGTAATGGCCACGATGGCCGTCATAATCGGAATAGGTCGAGCCGTCGATCAGCCCGAACATCGGCACCGGCATCGGGGTGATCACCAAGTTGCTGCGGCCGGTCACCGGATTGAATTTGAACTGGGCGTCGTAACAGCCATAGACGCCGGTCGCGGGACCGCCGGCGGCGATGGCGACGGGCGCGGCGAGCAACACCGCCCCGGCGATGGCGGCGGAAACAAGCTTGGTCGGCGGCATGATTTTTGTCCTTATCGGCGGTTGGCGCCCAGCATCGGCGCGATGGTACGATCCTCGTCCACCAGCGTGAGGCGGTCGAGTTCGGCGAAATCGTCGGCGGAAAATTTTATCGCGAGCGCGCCGACATTGGCCGCGACATGCTCGGGCACATCGGCGCCGGCGATCACCGTGAAGGTCATCGGCCGCGACAGCAGCCAGGCCAGCGACATTTGCGGCAGCGACCAGCCGCGCGCCGCCGCGAAGACGGCGAGCTTTTCCAGCACGTCCCAATTGCGCGCGACGTCCCAGGTCTTGAAGGTCGGCCGCCCGGCGCCGCGGCTGCCTGCGGCAGGCGCCTCGCCCCGGCGATAGCTGCCCGTCAGCAACGCGCCCGCCAGCGGGAAATACGCCACCATGCCGATGCCGAACTTGGCGCAGGCCGGCACCATCTGCTTTTCGATCTCGCGATAGAGCAGGTTGTAGAAATCCTGCGCGATGACGAACGGCGTCAGCGCGTGCTTCTCGGCGAGCCACAGCGATTCGACCATTTCCCAGGCGAAGAAATTGCTGCAGCCCAGATGCCGCACCTTGCCGGCGCGCACCAGATCGTCGAGCGCGCGGATCGTCTCTTCGAGCGGCGTCGCGCGGTCGGGCGTATGGACCTGGTAGACATCGATATAGTCGGTGCCGAGGCGGCGCAGGCTGGCCTCGCATGCCGCGACGATATAGCGGCGCGAGGCGCCGGCGGCGGTGTCCCGCGTCACCGGATTGCCGAATTTGGTGGCGATGATCGCCTCGCCTCGCCGCTTGCCCAGGGCGCGCCCGAGATATTCCTCCGACCGGCCCTCGAAATAGGAATCGGCGGTGTCAAAATAAGTGACCCCGAGATCGAGCGCGCGGCCGACGATGCGTTCGGCGCCCGCGGCGTCGACCTCATGACCGAACGGATTGCAGCCGAGGCCCACGGCCGAGACCCGAAGCGCCGTCGAGCCGAGCGTGCGATATTCCATGCCTTGCCCCTCTTTGTCCCGACGCCATTCTAGTTGCGGTGTGGCGCGTCGTGCCATAGTTCTGCAGGCATGGAAGAGGGAAATATCATGCTGCGGATTCTCGGGCGGACGACCTCGTCCAATGTGCAAAAAGTGCTGTGGACCGCGACCACGCTGGGCGTGCCGTTCGAGCGCGAGGATGTCGGCGGCCGGCATGGCCGCAACCGCGAGGCGGACTATCTGGCGCTCAATCCCAACGGGCTGGTGCCGACCGTGTTCGACGGCGACCTGGTGATGTGGGAATCGAATTCCGTCTGCCGCTATCTCTGCAACCGATACGGCCCCAGCGCGATCTATCCGGCCGAGCCGGCGAAGCGCGTCCTGGTCGAGCGCTGGATGGATTGGCAATTGTCGGTGATGGTGCCGGCGCTGGTGCCGCTTTATTTTCTGCTGTTCCGCCTGCCCGAGGCGAAGCGTACCCCGGACGCCATTGTACGCCTCGCCCAGGACACCGCCGCGCCGTTCGCGATCTTGGAAGCGCGGCTGGCCGACCGGCTTTATCTCGAAGGCGACGCGCCGACCCTCGCCGATATCGGCAACGGCATCTGGGCGCATCGCTGGTTCAGCATGGGGCAGGGCAATCGCGACAGCAATGTCGGACGCTGGCTCCAGCGGTTAAGCGAGAATGACGCCTTCCGCCAGCATGTCGTCGAAGTGCCGCTGGAGTAATTCACCCTCTGCCGCGATAGGGCGCGACGCCCTGGTCGGGCAGCCACAGGCCCGGCGGCGGCGCGCCGGTCTGGTAGAACACATCGATCGGCATGCCGCCGCGCGGATACCAATAGCCGCCGATGCGCAGCCATTGCGGCGCGATCTCGGCGACGAGACGCTTGGCGATCTTGACGGTGCAATCTTCGTGGAAGGCGCCCTCGTTGCGGAATGCGCCGAGATAAAGCTTGAGGCTCTTGCTCTCGACGATCCAGTCGCCTGGCACATAATCGATGACCAGATGCGCGAAATCCGGCTGCCCGGTGACGGGGCATAGCGAGGTGAATTCCGGCGCGGTGAAGCGCGCCAGATAGAGGGTGCCTGGCTGCGGGTTAGCGACGCGCTCAAGCACCGCCGTTTCGGGCGAGGCCGGAAGCGCGACATGCGCGCCCAGTTGCTTCAAGTCGCGATAGGTCGGGTCGGTCATGGCATGAATTTAGTGCGATCGAGTGCTTTAAGCGAGACCTTGAACCGAACCCGATCGAGTATTACCCTTACTCGTAAGAGTAAGGAACAGGGCATGCGAATCACGTCGAAGGGTCAAGTTACCATTCCCGTGGAAATCCGCGAGCAGTCGGGCCTGCTGCCTGGCACCGACGTGGATTTCGAAAGAGATGGCAAGTCTGTCCGAATTGTCCGCGCCAAAACCAAAAGAAAAGACAGTCGCGGCGCGCGTATCGTCGCGCATCTCCGCGGTCATCCCGGAGACATTACGATGACGACGGGCGAAATGATGGCGTTGATGCGCGGGGATCAATGATCCTGTGGGGACCGGTGTGCTCGTTGATAGCAACGTCATTTTCGATTTACTCTCCGACGACGCGGAATGGTTTGACTGGTCCGTCGATGCAATCGAATCCGTTGCCCAACGCGCGCGCCTCATTGTCAATCCGGTGATCTTTGCCGAAGTATCGATTCGATATTCTCGGGTCGAGGATGTCGACGCGGCTCTACCCCAAGACATGTTCGATCGCGAGCCGCTTCCCTATGAGGCGGCGTTTGTTGCCGGCAAGGCGTTCCTGGCCTATCGGAGGCGCGGTGGCACGAAGCGGATGGTGCTGCCGGATTTTTTCGTTGGCGCGCACGCCGCGGTCGCTGGATACGATTTGCTCACGCGAGACCCGGCGCGGTACCGGACTTATTTCCCGAAGCTCGGATTGATCGCGCCGGAATAGTTACAGCGCCGGCAAATCGCCTTGCGCCTGCTGATGGGTCGGTCATGGTGTGCCCTTGTCGCCGCTGCCGTCCCACGGATTGATAAGCGAAACTCCGGTCCCCGTGAAGTCCGCGATATTGCGTGTCACGATCGCAAGACGATGATGCAGCGCGGTCGCGGCGAGCAGTGCGTCGATCGCCGGCAATGTCCGTATCCGCCGCGATGTTAGCCGTCCCCACCGATCCGCGACCGCCGCATCGATTGGCAGCACCCGGTCGTCGAACCAGGCCGGCAATTCGATTTCCAGCCAGGCGCCGATCCGTTCGCGCCGTCGGCCTGGTCCCATTCCCTCCACGCCCTTTCGTATTTCGCCGAGCGTCAGCGCGCTGACGAACAGCGCGTCGGATGGCGCACCGTCGATCCACTCGATAACGCGGGAGTCGGGCGACCGCTTCATCGCTTCGGACAGGACGCAGGTGTCGATGAGATAGCTCATAGTTTGACGCGGCGTGCCGGCGAACGATCCCGCGTCAGGTCCAGATCGATCCCCGCCAAGGGCGAGGCTCGCAGGAATGTGACCAGCGACGGCTTGCTGCCGCGAAGCCGCTCATATTCCTCGGTTGACAGCACCACGGCGGCGGCACGACCGCGCACGGTAATTTGCTGCGGTCCGGTCCGGGCGGCGCGCAATAAATCGCTGAAGCGGGCCTTCGCTTCCTGAACTTGCCAGCGCATGACGATCTCCTGACCATACTGACCATCTGGAGAATGCCACGCTTGGTCGGCGCGCGCAAATCAGGTCAATCTTAGAGCACCGGCAAATCGCCTTGCGCCTGCTGCTCCGCGAAGGCGTCGGCGAAATCGTCGATGGCGCGGCGCTCGATGGCGGCGCGCATGTCGGCCATCAGCTCAGCGTAATAACTGAGATTGTGCTGGGTCAGCAGCATGCTGGACAGAATCTCGCCGGCGCGGGCGAGATGATGGAGATAGGCGCGGCTGTAATTCCGGCACACCGGGCAGGCGCAATCGGGATCGAGCGGGCGCGGATCGTTGCCGTGCCGCGCATTGCGCAGATTGACCGTGCCGCGCCGGGTGAAGGCTTGCGCCGTTCGGCCCGAGCGGGTCGGGATGACGCAATCGAACATGTCGATGCCGCGCTGAACCGCGCCCACCAGATCGTCTGGCTTGCCGACGCCCATCAGATAGCGCGGCGCCTCGCGCGGCAAGGCCGGCACCGTCGCGTCGATCACCATGAACATGGTCTCCTGCCCTTCGCCGACCGCGAGGCCGCCGACCGCGTAGCCGTCGAAGCCGATGCGGGTCAGCGCCTCTGCCGAATGCATGCGCTGAACCGGAAAGACGCTGCCTTGCACGATGCCGAACAGGCCATGGCCGGGGCGCGCCTGGAACGCCGCTCGGCTCCGCTCGGCCCAGCGCATCGACCGCTCCATCGACGCAAAGGCGGCGTCCGGCGTCGCCGGAAATTCGGTGCATTCGTCCAGCACCATGGTGATGTTGCTGCCGAGCAAATGCTGAATCTGGATGGCACGCTCCGGCGTCAGCGAATAGAGCGAGCCGTCGAGATGCGAGCGAAAGGTCACGCCGCGCTCGTCGATGGTGCGCAGCTTGGCCAGCGACATTACCTGAAACCCGCCGCTGTCAGTCAGGATCGCGCCGGGCCAGTTCATGAAGCGATGGAGGCCGCCGAGCTCGGCGATGCGCTCGGCGGTCGGCCGCAGCATCAGATGATAGGTATTGCCCAGAATGATCGTGGCGCCGGTGGCGGCGACATCCTCGGGCCGCATCGCCTTCACCGTGGCGGCGGTGCCGACCGGCATGAAGCACGGTGTCTCGATGGTGCCATGCGCGGTGACGAGGCGGCCGCGCCGCGCCGGTCCGTCCTCCGCCAAGAGGGTGAAGGGCAGCGCGTCGCTCATTCCCGTGCCGCCGGATGCAGCAGGCACCCATCGCCATAAGAAAAGAAGCGATAGCGCGCCGCGATGGCATGGGCATAGGCCGCCTTCATGCGGTCGAGGCCGGCGAACGCCGAGACCAGCATGAACAGAGTGGAGCGCGGCAGATGGAAATTGGTCAGCAGCAGATCGACCGTCTTGAAGCGATAGCCCGGCGTGATGAACAGGGCGGTGTCGCCGGCGAACGGTGCGATCGTGCCGTCCGCCCGCGCCGCGCTTTCAAGGAGGCGGAGCGAGGTGGTGCCGACGGCAACGATACGCCCACCCGCGGCACGCGCCGCGTTGATGCGTTGCGCCGTGGCGTCGTCGATATATCCGGTTTCGCTATGCATGATGTGATTGGCGGTGTCCGCGACTTTGACCGGCAGGAATGTACCCGCCCCGACATGCAACGTCACGCTGACCCGTGCGACGCCGGCGGCATCGAGCGCCGCCAGCAGCGGCGCGGTGAAATGCAGGCCCGCGGTCGGCGCCGCCACCGCGCCGTCGCGCGCGGCGAAAATGGTCTGATAGTCGCCCCGGTCGCTTGGATCGTCCGGCCGCTTGATATAAGGCGGCAGCGGTACATGGCCGACGCGGCTCAACGCCGCGCGAAATTCCGCGCCTGCGCGGTCGAACGCCAGCGTCAGGTCGCCGGCTTCGTGTTTTTCGACGACATTGGCGGCGAAGCCGTCGCCGAAATCGATCCGGTCGCCGGGTTTCAGCTTCTTGGCGCCCTTGGCGAAGGCGCGCCAGCTTCCGTCGCCCAGATCGCGATGGAGGGTGATTTCGATCTTGGCGACGCCGCGCACGCCCATCAGTCGCGCCGGGATCACCCGCGTATCGTTGACCACAATCAGGTCGCCCGCGCGCAGGAGGCGCGGCAGGTCGCGCATCTGGCGGTCGCCGAGATTGTCGTCCACCACCAGCAGCCGCGCGGCGTCGCGCGGGCTGGCGGGCCGGGCGGCGATCAGGTCCGGCGGCAGGGAGAAATCGAAATCATCGACACGCATCCGATACTCTTAGCGTGTCGCGGCCCCCACCCCAACCCTCCCTCGCGAGCGGGGGAGGGCGCGCGGCGATGAACTACTGAAACAGCTTCGCCGCGTTGATGGCGGTTTCGACGACGCCCCAGGCCAGCGGAATCCCGACCAGCCCCCAGGCCAACACCAATTTCAATCCGTTTCCCATGTTCGCCTCCCGTCAGATCATCTGTTCGGCTTCATCGGCCGTCATGTGATGGCGCGAATTCACCGCCTTGATCGCGAGGTTGCAGAAGAAGCCGATCACCAGCAGCACCGCCATGAGATACATGGTGTTGTTGTAGGCGTCGGCCTTCGGGATGCCGTGCGCGATATTGTAGGCCCGGATGTAATTCACCAGTACCGGCCCGAAGATGCCCGCCATCGACCAGGCGGTCAGCAACAGCCCGTGAATGGCGCCGACATAGCGGGTGCCGAACATGTCCTTCAAATAGGCCGGCACGGTCGAGAAGCCGCCGCCATACATGCTGATGATGATCAGGAAGCAGAAGACAAACAGCGGAACGCTGCCGATATTGCCCGAGGTCGGCACCATGGCATAGAGGACGGTGCCGAGGACGAAGAAGATGAAATAAGTGTTCTTGCGGCCGATGAAGTCCGACACCGTGGCCCAGGCGAACCGCCCGCCCATGTTGAAGAGACTCATCAGCCCGACGAGGCCAGCGGCCGCGATGGCGGTGATATGGCCGGGGAACATTTCCTGGCTCATCGCCGAGGCCTGGCCGAGCACCCCGATGCCGGCGGTGACGTTGAGGCACAACACCCACCAGATCAGCCAGAATTGCGGCGTCTTCAGCGCCTGATAGACGAAGACATGGTTCTTGGTGATCAGCGGCGAGGCCCTGGGCGCGACGAAGCCCTCGGGCTGCCAGCCGGGCGCGGGAATCTTCACCAGCCAGGCGCCAACCATCATGAACACGAAATAGATCAGGCCCATGATGATGAACGCTTCGGCGACCCCGACATGGGTCTGGGTGGTGAATTTTCCCATCAGCCACACCGACAAGGGCGAGGCGATGAATGCGCCGCCGCCGAAACCCATGATCGCCATGCCGGTGGCCATGCCGGGCCGGTCAGGGAACCATTTGATCAGGGTCGAGACCGGCGAGATATAGCCGATGCCAAGCGCGATGCCGCCGATGAAGCCATAGCCGATATAGATCAGCCAAATACTGTGGACATAGACGCCGAGAGCGGAGAGCAGGAAACCGCCGGCCCAACACAGCGCCGCGGTGAACATTGCCCGGCGCGGTCCGCCTTCCTCGACCCAGCGGCCGCAGACCGCCGCCGACACGCCAAGGAAAAAGATCGCCGCGCTGAAAATCCAGCCGAGCTGGGCCAGGCTCCAATCGCCGGGCGCGGACGGCACCGCGATCAGCCGGGAAAGATTCCACGCGCCGCCCGGCGCCTGGGCGGTGATGCCGATCAGCTTCGACAGGGGAATATTGAAGACGCTGAAGGCATAGGCCTGGCCGATGCACAGATGCACGCACAGCGCGGCGGGCGGGATCAGCCAGCGTGTATAGCCCGGTGGCGCGACGGTTCGACTCTTGTCGAGAAATCCCACGGCTTTTCTCCCCATGATCGTTTGCTTTGGCCGCACGTCACCGTGCCGCCGAATGCCTTGGCGGCACCCTTATTCACAATTTCTAATCCATGCGTCGCGGCGCGACAATGGTATTGCCGCCGGGGTATTGCCGCCGGAGTATTGGCGTCCGCGCCGTCATCGCCGCGTGTGGGCGGGCGCGGGCTTTCTTGCGTCACTTGTGCGGCGGACCTATAAGACGGGCGCATGACAAGGCAGCACCGGCGATGATCGTCACATGTCCGGCATGTTCGACCCGTTACCTAATCGATCCGCGCGCGCTCGGCGTCACCGGGCGCTCGGTGCGCTGTACCCAATGCAGTCATGTGTGGATGCAATTGCCGGCGGAGGACGGGCCGCGCCGGGTCGATCTGCCGCTGCCGGGGGCGATGCCGCCGCCACGCGCCTTGCCGCCGCCTAGCCCGCCGGCCGAAGTCTTCGAGGTGCCGCCCGCGGCCGATGGCGTGGCGGCGCGCGGCATCGGCCGGCCGCTCGGCGTCACGCTGTTGATCGTGCTGGTCCTGGGCGTGCTTTATGCCGCCCGCGCCGACATTATCGATCGGGTGCCGGCGCTGGCCCCGGTTTATGGCGCGCTGGGCCTCGTCTCGGGCGATCCGCGCACCGATCTTGAATTGCGCGGCGTCACCTCCGACCGGCAACAGCGGGATGGCAGGGCCACCCTGGTGATCCAGGGCGAGGTCGCGAATATTTCGGCGAATGCGCGGCGCGTACCGTCGCTGCGCATCACGCTGGAGGATGCCGCGCGGCACCCGATCAAAAGCTGGACCGTGACGGCGACGCAGGATCGCCTGCAACCGGGCGACGCGGTGCCGTTCCACAGCAGCGTCGCCGACCCGGGCGCGGCGACCGTCGGCGCCTCGGTCAGTTTCGTCGGGGATTAGCGGCGCGCTATCGGCCGCGCATGGCGCGGGCGAGGCCCGAGGGGCGAGGCAAGTTGTCGAGCCGCGCCGCGAGGCGCTGGCGCCAGCGCGGCATCGCGCCGATCTCGGCGAGACGGCGTTCGAGAAAGCCGCGCGTCTCGGTGAAATTGGCCGACCGGTCATCGAGCCAATAGAGCATCGTCACGGCATGGATGCCCGCGAGAATCCCGCGCTTGGTATAGAAGCTGAAATTGACCGATTGGTCGCCGACCGCGTACCAGATGGCATCGACCGTTTCATAGATCAGCCGCGCCGCCAGCGGCGCGTTGGTCGGCAGGGCCAGCACGCCCAGCGCCCGCCGTGCCGCCTCGCGGTGGAGCGCCAGCGCCTCGATCCGCGCCATCGCCGCCGCCGCCACCCGCTCATGCGTCTTGAGGCCGGTGAGGTCGAGATGGCCGAGCCGGGCCAGCATCTGGCGATCGGCCCAGCGGCTGAACGCCGCCACCAGATCGCGCGGGCCGCCGGGATAAAGCGCCGCCACCTCGGCGCCGTCGAGGCCGAGGCGCCGCCCCGCATTGATGGCGGCATGGCGGCTCCAGCCGTCGAACGGCACGTCGGGCAACAGCGCCAGCAGCAACGCGTCGCGATTATCGTCCGTCAATCGACGTCCTCCATAACCGATGTGGCGCCGGACGCCAAGCCGGGAAGCTGGATTGGAAAGCGCCGCGCCTCCTCATTGAATTGCAGCAGGCGCAAATCCGGCATCCGCTGAGGATAGAGGATGCCGTCGAGATGGTCGCATTCATGTTGCACGACCCGGGCATGAAAGCCCTCGACGGTACGGTCGATTGCCTGTCCTTCGCCGTCGATGCCGCGATAGCGAATTCGGCTCCAGCGCGACACCGCGCCGCGCAAACCCGGCACCGAGAGACACCCCTCCCAGCCGATCTCGATCTCGTCGCTCAGCGGCTCGATCACCGGATTGATCAGGGTCAGCCAATCCTGGGCGGTATCGAGCGGCCGGCCGGTGAGGCGCTGCTCGCCCACCATGAACACCAGGATGCGCCGCGAGACATGGACCTGGGGCGCGGCGAGGCCGGTGCCGCCGGCGTCGGGCGCGGTCTCCAGCATATCGGCGACGAGGCGCCGGATCTCGGGCGCGGCCGGATCATCCACCGGCTCGGCCACGGCGCGCAGCACCGGATGGCCCATGCGCGCGATCTTGAGAATTGCCATGGGGGAAATATGGCGGCGCCCGCGCCCGGGGTAAAGACCGCGCACAGCTGGCTCACAGCCGGCCCAAGCGGCTTCACAAGCCCGGCGTGAAGTGCTATAGACGCGCCCCGACGGTCGCGATCAGGCGGCCATTTTCTTTATCGCGACTGAAGTTAAGGAGTGCTCGTGCAGGTTATCGTCCGCGACAATAACGTCGACCAGGCGCTGCGCGCGCTGAAAAAGAAGATGCAGCGCGAAGGCGTGTTTCGGGAAATGAAGCTCCGTCGCAATTACGAGAAGCCGTCCGAGCGCCGTGCCCGCGAACAGGCGGAGGCGGTGCGCCGCTATCGCAAGCTGCTGCGTAAGCGGATGGAGCGCGAAGGCTATTAGGCCGCGCGCCATCCGGCCCGGAAAAGCCGCCCCTGGGGCGGCTTTTTTATTGCCCGCGCCCGCCACCATCGCGCGAAATCGGGCGACATGATGGCGCCAACGCGCAGTGATTCGTTAATGGCTACCCGCGCGACTTTCCTTTTACCGGGCGCGGTTTTATAGTCCGGCCACGTTAAATTATCGGTATCCAGGGAGTCCGGCATGACCCCTCTGACCAATGAAGAATTCGCGACCGCGCAACGTTTCTGTCAGTTGATTTCGGAAAAAATCGCCGGCCTGGGCCTCGACGTCTATGTCGAGTCCAACTTCCGCGATTTCATGAAGTTGCGGCGGAAATTCGCGCCCCAATCGGTCCAGAACCCGACCTATGATCCCGAACACAGCAATATTTCGCTGAATAACGCGTTCTGGCTGCGCGCCGTGGAGCCGGGCGGCGACACCGTCGCGATGATCGCCCAGCGGGTCATTGACACCGAAAATTTCCTTGAGGATTTGCGCTCGCTGCGGCTGTGGCACGACCGGCCCGGCGAGGTCGTATCGGCCATCGACATCATCGATTGCTCGGCGGCGGGCGGCCTCTCCGGCCGCATCGGGCATGCCGGCGGGCTGTGGATCGACCCGCTGTACCGCAAGAAAAACCTATCCGGCCTCCTCGACCATCTTGGCCGCGGCCTGCTGCTGAAGAATTTCTGGTTCGATCACATCACCGCGTTCATCGCGGAAAATCTCGCCGCGACCGGCATCGCCATCAAGCAATATGGCTGGCCCGAGGTCGAGGGCCGGCTCTATTTCGATTTCCTCGCCGGCGGCCCGGCGATCCCGATCGGCTTCTGCCACATGTCGCGGGCCCAATCGGTCGAGGCGATGGATCGCTGGCTGCTGCTGCCCGACTGCAACTCAATTCATGAGCTTGACGAGGTCGGGAAAATCCTGGCGCACTGACGACACCATCAACTGGTTGACGTTCCGCCCGTCACTGGCGAACGGTAGGATCAGCCGCGCATAGGAATGCGTGACATAATCGATCAGCGCCACCACTTCGTGATAGAGCGGCACGCCGATATCGCGGGCGGCGTTATAATCCTGCTCGACCATCTTGAAATAGGGCTCGGACTCGCGCACCGCCGACAGGGTGCGGTTCGATAGCGGCATCGGCAGCGGAATCTGCGTGCCGAACAGGCGAAAGCGGAAATTCTCCGGCGTCGCTTGATCGACCTCGATGACGGTGGTGGTGCCCATCACCGCCTTCAGCTTCATGACGTCGAAATTCTGGCGCGTCGGAATCAGCCCTTCCGGGCGCAGCGATTCCCAATAGCGGTAAAGGTCCATCAGGACCTTCACCTTCGGCGGGTCGCTGTCCCATAGGGGCAGCCGCCGTCGTATGACGCGGTCGCGTTGTCCTTGGCTGGAAAATTCGTTGACGCTGATACTCATGGCCCGTTCCGACTAATGGCGGGATCGCAACCGTGAGTGTCCTCGGAATAGGTTAAGCGCGAGTAAATGATAAACACGGCGACAAGGTAGCTTTTAATGCCGGGCGTGATACCCGGGGATTAGCGCCGGGGTATCAGCGCATATACTTTTCGGGATCGGCCTTGATACCGCGCACGCCGTCGGGGATGTGGAGTTCCTCGAATCGGCCCATCACCAGATCGAGGTGGTACATGTAGGGCAGCGGCTTGAAATAGATCGGCTGGCCGAGCAGCCGGCGCAAGCATACCGCCGCGATCACCGCCGACGACAAGAGACAAACGGAGCTGATCACCGACCCCGACTTGTTTTCCATGTCGAGATTGCGGGCCGCCAGATAGTGGCGATACATGTGGGTGGCGCCCAGGCCCAGGCCCCAATTATCGAGCTGATCCTGTTCCGACATGCTGTCGTTCAGATCGAAATACTCGTCGAACGACATATGCGCCGGGTCCCATAGATGCGCGGTGCAGCCATAGCCCTGGGGCGCCGTCAGCATCGACGGAATGCCGCGATTGCGCGCCTCGCGATGCAGCATGCGGTGCGGCCCGATATGGAAATAATCGACCGCGTCGCAGACGAAATCGGCGCCGTCGAGAAACGGCGCGACATTGTCGGCGGTCAGCGCGCCGAAGCGCTCGATCTTCAGCGCCGGGTTGATCGCCATCAGGCGCTCTTGCAACACGTCGGCCTTCTCCCGGCCGACCGTCAGCGTGGTGCAGCCGAACTGGCGGCCCATATTCTCGGCGCCGAAAATGTCGAAATCCGAAATCTTGATGCGCCCGATGCCCTGGCGCACGATGCTTTCGGCGTGGGTAAAGCCGACACCGCCGGCGCCGGCGACGGCGACGCATTTGTCGGCCAGCGAATCGAGCTGTTGCTGTGTCAGCAACCCGATCATGCGGCAGAACAGAATATTGCGGTCGAACGGATCGGTCATTCGGGTCGCTCCCCCCCAGACGGGTCATGACCGCGCGTCGAGGCCAATGACTCCAGGCTACAATCTTCGCGATGATAGACCATCGCGAGTACCAGGGTTTCCTACCCAATCCTCTGGGTTGCGGCAAGGGATTAAAAGAAATTCGTCGCATCAATCCTTTGCGCGGGACGCCGACGGCTGCCGCGACGGCCTTGGCAGCGCGTGGGCTTTGCCATAGTTTACTTCGATAACGAATAGCCGATCCTTGGGAGAGGAACATCATGACCAAAGGGACAGAGGGAAAATCGCCGGCATCATCGCGCGGCCCCGCGGTCGGGCGCCGCGCGCTGCTCAAGGCCGGTGCCGCCGCCGGCGCCGTGGCGGCGACCAGCGCGATTCCGCTGGTCAATGTCTGGGGCGCGGATTCCAGCACCATCAAGATCGGCTATATCGGCGCGCGCTCCGGCTGGCTCGCGAATTTCAACGTCCCCGACAGTTTCGTCATGAACAAGGTCAAGGCCGTCTACAAGGACGGGCTGAAGATCGGCGGCCGGAATTACACCATCGACTATGTCGTGAAGGACAATCAGTCCGACAACACCGTATCTTCAACCGTCTCGAACGAGCTGGTGCTGCGCGACCGCTGCGATCTGATCCTCGGCGACAATGGCGGCGCGGTGATGTCGATCGGCCCGGTGGCCGACGCGCGCGGCGTGCCGGCGCTGACCACCATGTCGCCGTGGCAGCCCTTCGTCCTCGGGCGCGGCAAGATGCCCGGTCCGTCCTTCAAGGGCTTCCCGTTCAGCTTTCATATCGGCTTCGGCGTCGAGGATATGCTCGCGGATTATGTCGCCGCCTGGGACGGGCTGGCGACCAACAAGGAATTCGGCTCGCTGTGGCAGGACGATCCCGCCGGCCGCGCCTTCGGCAACGCCAAGATCGGCGTCGCGGCCGCGGCGGCGCGCGCCGGCTATAAGGAAGTCCCCGGCGGCTTCTTCCAGATGAGCAACAATGATTTCTCCAACCAGATGACCAAGTTCAAGAATGCCAAGGTCGATATTCTGGTCGGCTATTCCAGCTCCGAGCAGATGGTGGTGATCGTCAACCAGATGGCGCAGCAGCGCTTCGCGCCGAAGATCTGCACCTTTGCCGGCGCGCCGCTATTCCCCTCGGCGGTCGAGGCGCTGGGCGATCATGGCGACGGCCTTACCACCGAAGTGTGGTGGACCCCGGCCTGGCCCTACCATTCGCCGATCACCGGCCAGTCGGCCAAGGAATTCGCGGCGGAATGGGAGAGCACGACCGGCAAGCAATGGACCCAGCCGCTGGGCTATACGATGGGCCTGTGGGACGCCGCCATCGCCGCCCTGAAGAATTCGGGCAACCCCAAGGACAAGAAGGCGGTGCGCGACGCGATCAAGGGCCTCGAGGTCGAGACCATGACCGGCAAGGTCGATTTCAAGAACACCCACATCCCCAGTGTCGCCAAGACCCCGATGACCTGCGGCCAGTGGGTGCTGACCAAGGGCGGCAAGTACAAGTACGAGCTGCTGATCGTCGCCAACAAGACCTCGCCTGAAATTCCGGTGCAGGCGAAGATCAAGCCGTTCGCGGCCTGACCTTCCGTTGGCGCTACTCGAAGTCTCGGGCCTGTCGAAACGGTTCGGCGCGGTGGTGGTTGCCGACGCCGTGTCCGTGTCGGTGGAGATTGGCGAATGTCTCGGCGTGATCGGGCCGAACGGCGCCGGCAAAAGCTCGTTCTTCAACATGGTCGCCGGCACGTTGCCGCCCGATTCCGGCAGCATCCGCTTCGCCGGACGGGATGTGACGCGCCAGCCGGCCTACAAGCGGGCGCGGGCCGGCATCGTGCGTGCCTTTCAAATTCCCCAGCCGTTTCCCGCCCTGACCGTCTATGAGAATCTGCTGGTGGCGGCGCAATATGGCGGGGGCCTGCGCGGTTCGGCGGCCGAGGAATGGGTGGTATCGGTGCTGCGCGAGTTCGGCCTTGCCGGCAAGGCCGGGCTGTTGGGCGGGCGCCTGACCTTGCTGGATCGCAAGCGGCTGGAGCTGGCGAAGGCGGTGGCGTCGAAGGCGCAATTGCTGTTGCTCGACGAAATCGCCGGCGGCCTGACCGAGCGCGAGGTCGAGGAGCTGGCGGCGCTGATCGTGCTGTTGAAGCGCGACCACGCGATCATCTGGATCGAGCATATCGCGCACGCGCTGCGCGCCGCGTCCGACCGCATCCTGCTGCTGCATTTCGGCAAGAAGCTGCTGGACGGGCCGCCGGCGGAGGTGCTGGCGTCGCCGGTGGTGCGCGAAATCTATATGGGACTGGCCCCCGATGAAGCTGCTTGAGGTCACCGGCCTCGGCGTCTTCTATGGCGACCTGCAGGCATTGTTCGATATCGGCGTCGCGGTCGAGGCCGGCCAGGCGGTGGCGCTGATCGGCGCGAATGGTGCCGGCAAGACCACCTTCCTCAAATCGGTCGCCGGGCTGCTCGCGTCGAAGCGCGGCCGCATCGTCTTCGACGGCCAGGAGATCGGCGGGCTGCCGGCGGAGCGCGTCGCGCATCTCGGGCTGGCGCTGGTGCCGGAGGGCCGCCAGCTGTTCCAGAACATGACCATCGAGGAAAACCTGATCATGGGCGGCTATACCGGCCGCAAGGGCTATTGGACGCTGGCGCGGGTCTATGCGCTGTTCCCGAGCATCGCGCGGCGCGGCGGCGAAATGCCGTTCGTGCTGTCGGGTGGCGAGCAGCAGATGGTGGCGATCGGCCGCGCGCTGATGGCCAATCCGCGCCTTCTCCTCGCCGACGAGATCAGCCAGGGGCTGGCGCCAGTGGTGGTCGATCAGATTTATAAAGCCTTCCCGGCGATCCGCGCCGAGGGCACCTCGATCATCGTGGTGGAGCAGGAGGTCCGCCGCGCCGCCGCGGCGTCCGACTATACCTATTGCATGCTGAAGGGCCGGGTCACGCTGGAGGGCCGCTCCAACGAGCTGAGCTTCGACGCCCTGAGCCGCGCCTATTTCGGAACGTAGGGGATGCGGCGACACGAAATGAACACATCGTCGTTCACGCGCGGGGCAGGGCGCTGATGGATTGGGTCGGGCTGATCATCAACGGCCTTTGTCTCGGCGGGCTCTATGGCATGCTCGGCGTCGGGCTGGCGCTGGTCACCGGGGTGATGCGCTTCGTCAATATTTCGCATGGCGAGTTCATCGTCATGGCGGCCTTCCTCGGCGTCTTCGCCTCGCTGCAGGTGCCGGGCATCAATCCGCTGTGGCTGATCGTGCCGGTGGCCATCGTGTTCTTCTTCGTCGGCTATGGCGTGCAGGCGGTGCTGTTCAACAAGGTCGTCACCGCGCCGGATTTTCTGGCGCCGATCCTGCTGACCTTCGGTTTTTCCATCGTGCTGCAGAACGTCATGTTCGAAGCCTTCGGCACCAATGTCCGCAGCCTGACGGCGGGCGGCCTGGCGCGCGAAAGCATCTCGGTTGGCGGCATCTCCATCGGCGTGCTGCCGCTGATCACGCTGGGCCTTGCCATCTTGTTCTTTGTCGTGCTGCAGCTTGTCATCGCGCGCACCGCGTTCGGCCGCGCCGTCCGTGCCACCGCCGACAATCGCGACGTTGCGCGCCTGATGGGCGTGCGGCCGACCCGCATCTTCAACATCACCATGGGCCTGTCGCTGGCGCTGGCGGCGGTCGCGGGCATGCTGCTGGCGATGCGGGCGACCTTCACGCCGTTCTCCGGCCTCTCCAACCTGCTGGTGGCGTTCGAGGTGATCGTCATCGGCGGCTTCGGCTCGTTCTGGGGGGCGCTGCTGGGCGGTTTCCTGCTCGGCCTCGCGCAATTGATCGGCCTGCATTTCGATCCCGATGCCGGTATCTTCTATGTGCATCTGGCGTTCTTCGCGGTGGTGCTGTTCCGGCCGCAGGGCCTAATGGGAATCAAACTGCCATGAAGGCCCTGATCGCGCTGCTGGTCTGTGCCGCCATCGCCGCCGCCGCCGGCCTTTTGGCGCCGGTCTATGATTGGGCGGGCGGCCTGCGCTTCGCGTCGGAAATGTTCCTCTATCTCGCCATGGCGCAGATGTGGAACCTGCTGGCGGGCTATGCCGGCCTCCTGTGCATGGGCCAGCAGATGTTCATCGGCCTCGGTACCTACTGTCTCTTCTACACATCGCTGCAATTGCATGTGTCGCCCTATTGGGCGATGCCGGTCAGCTTCGTCTTCTGCGGCCTGATGGCGGCGCTGGCGGCGCTGTTCATGTTCCGCTTGCGGCTCGTCTATTTCGCCATCGGCACTTGGGTCTTGTCCGACATGATCGCGAGCTTCATTTCGCGCACGCCGGAACTCGGCGGTGCCTCGGGCTATCAGCTCAGCGATGTCTTGCCGCTGATCAATTTCGACTGGTTCGACGAGGTGATTTTCTGGATCGCGGCGGCCATCGCCTTCGCCACGGTGTGGGGCGCCTATGCGCTGATGCGTTCGTCGGTGGGGCTGGGCCTGATGAGCATTCGCGACAATGATCTCGCCGCCTCCAGCCTCGGCGTCGATGTCTGGACCAACCGCTTTATCGTGTTCGTCATCGCGGGCGCCGGCTGTGGTCTCGCCGGCGCCGTGTATTTCACCGCGCAATTGGCGATGGGGCCGGCCCAGGCCTTCGATCCCAACTGGGTGGTGGCGATGCTGTTCATCACCATCGTCGGCGGCATCGGCACGCTGGAGGGGCCGATTCTCGGCACCGCGATCTATTTCGCGCTGCGCGAGGTCTTCACCAATGTGCTGGGCTTGTCCGGCGCCTGGTATCTGATCGCGCTGGGCGGCGCCGCGATGGTGGTGATGCTCTACGCGCCGAACGGGCTGTGGCCGGTGGTGCGCGACCGCTTCAACATCCGCGGCCTGTCGGTGCGCCGCCAGCCGCCGAAATCGCTGCTGGCCCAGCCGGCGGAGTGAGGGCTTAGGTCGCCGCCGACCGAACGCGCCGTTATCGACGGTGGCCCCCTTTGTCCCTCTCCGCCCCTGGGGCGGAGAGGTTAGGTGAGGTGGGGGAATCCGCCGAGCATGCCCACCTCACCCTCCCACGCCTCCGGCGTAGGCCCCTCCCTCTCCTCCCAATGGGAGGAGAGGGGCATTATGTCATCTTGAAGCGGGCGGAGCGGATGCGGGTGAATTTTTCGTCGCGGTACTCGTAGAAGATGAAGCTGACGCTATGGATCGCCTCGCCCTTTTTCAGCGGGCGCACGATGAAGTCGGGCGCGTCCGCGATGGCGAGGAACTCGGTCTCCGCCTCGACCGCCAGTCCGTGCGCGTCGCTGATGAATTGGCCGACGGTCAGCGTTTCGCGTACCGATTGCTTGACCTTGGCGTAGAAATCGACGATCGCCTGGCGCCCCTTGAGGGTCGCGACCGGCAGCTCCAGCACCACGTCCTCGGCATAGAATTTGGTGAAGCCGGCAAAATCATTCTTGTTAAACGCCGCCAGATATTCGGCATATTGTTCTCGGGTGATCATCCTGCGTCCCTCCGCCGTGCCGCTCTTGCATAAAGAAGAACCATGAACGCCGCCAGTCGCCTGAAACGCATTCATTCCATCGCCGATTTCCGCGACGCCGCCCGCCGCGTACTGCCGCGCATGGTGTTCGACTATGTCGATGGCGGCTCCGGCACGGAGAGCACGCTGCGCGAGAACGCCGCCGCGCTGGAGCGCATCCGCTTGGTGTCGTCGGCGCCCGCCGATGTCAGCACGCGCTCGCTCGCGATCTCGCTGTTCGGCAAGGAATACCCGATGCCGCTGATCGTGGCGCCGCTGGGCCTCGCCTCGTCCTTCTGGGTGAAGGGCGAGTTGGCGCTGGCGCGTGGCGCCGCCCGGCACGGCATTCCGTGGGTCCTGTCCAACAATGCCAGCGTCACCCTGACCGAGGCGATGGCGGCGGGCGCCGGACCCAAATGGTTTCAGCTTTATGTGCCGCCCAATCGTGCCGCCACCAAGGAATGGACGCGCCTCGCCAAGCAGGCGGGGTTCGAGGCGTTGCAGATCACCGTCGATACGGCGGTGCCGAGCCGCCGCCTGCGCGATCTGCGGCACGGCTTCTCGATGCCGTTCGCCTGGACCGCGTCGAAACTGTTCGATGTCGCGACGCGTCCCGACTGGACCATGCGCATCGGCCCGCATGGCATTCCGCGCCCGAAGCTGATGTTCGCGGTGCCGTGGGGCGCCGAGGGCGCGGCGCCGGACATGCGCACGCGCCTCTCGCCGGCGCTGAGTTGGGATTTGATCCGCTGGCTGCGCGATGAGTGGCAGGGGCCGCTGATGGTGAAGGGCCTTGCCGATCCGCACCAGGCCAGCGTCGCGCTGGCCGCCGGCATCGACGCCATCGTCATCTCCAACCATGGCGGCCGGCAATTGGATGGCGCGGTCGCGACTATCGACCTGTTGCCGGAATTCGTGGCGGAGGTCGGCGGCAAGCTGCCGATCCTGATCGACAGCGGCTTTCGCACCGGCATGGATGTGGTGAAGGCGCTGGCGCTGGGCGCGACCGCGGTACAGGTCGGCCGCGCCGCCGCCTATGCGGTGGCGACCGCCGGCGAGGCGGGCGTCGATCATGCCCTGACCATCCTGCGCGGCGAGCTCGACACCACGATGGCGCTGATGGGCGTGACCCGGATCGCCGATCTCAATCCCAGTCTCATTCGTCGAACGGGAGGCGCGCGATGACCCAGAACTATCCCGATGTGTTCGATTTTCAGGGCTTCAACGCGCCCTCGCGGGTCGAGGCCGATGTCTACGATCTGGTGATCGAGGGCGCCATTCCCGGCGAAATCGACGGCTCCTGGTTCCGCGCCATCCCGGACCATCAATTTCCGCCGAAATTCGCCAAGGACACTTACCTCTCGGGCGACGGCATGATCAGCCTGTTGCGCATCCGCGACGGCCATGCCGACTTCAAGCAGCGCTATGTGCTGACCGAGCGGCTGAAGAACGACCGCGCCGCGCGCCGTGCCTTGCACGGGCTCTACCGCAACCCCTATACCGACGATCCCAGCGTCCAGGGCAAGGACCGCACCGTCGCCAATACCACGCCGGTGTGGCACGGCGGGCGCCTGCTGATGACCAAGGAAGACGGGCTGCCCTATGAGGTCGATCCCCAGACCCTGGAGACCAAGGGCCAGTTCAATTATGACGGCCGGCTGAAGAGCCAGACCTTCACCGCGCATCCCCGGCTCGATGACGATACCGGCGAGATGTTCTTCTTCGGCTATGAGGCGTCGGGCCTCGCCACCCGCGATGTCGCGTTCTGCATCGCCGACAAGAACGGCGAACTGGTCCACGAGGAATGGTTCGAGGCGCCTTTTGTCTCGCTGATGCACGATTTCCTCGTCACCAAGGAACACATCATCTTCCCGGTATGGCCGATCACCGCCGACCTCGCCCGGCTCAAGGCCGGCGGCGCGCATTGGGTGTGGGAGCCGGAGAAGGGCAGCCATATCGGCATCATGCCGCGCGGCGGCGGCGTCAAGGACTTGCGCTGGTTCCATTTCGAGCCGCGCAGCGCCTTCCACTATCTCAACGCCCATTCCGAGGGCAGCCGCGTCCATATCGATTTCGCGCCGGCGATGGTGGTCGGCTTTCCCTTCATTCAGGAGGCATCCGGCATCAAGGTGCCGCCCGCCAAGATGGGCGGGCGCGGGCTGGTGCGCTGGACCTTCGACCTGGCGAAGCCCGGCGACGGCTATGAGGAGCATCTGATCGGACCCGGCGGCGACATGCCGGCGGTCGCGCGCAAGGACGCGATGAAGGATTACGCGATCGGCTATTACCAGACCTATTTTCCCCAGAACGGGGCCCCCCATGTCGCGGGGCCGGTGGGCGCGGGCTTCAACACGGTGGCGCGCATCGCGGTCAAGACCGGCAAGCTGACGACCTATGCCCCCGGCCCGAACGCCACGGTGCAAGAGCATGTCCACATCCCCTCGAAACAGAAGGGGCATGAGGGCTATCTGATCTTCGCCGTCGACCTCCACGACCGGATGGGGTCTGAGATACATTTGCTGGAGGCCGGCAAGGTCGAGGCGGGGCCGATCGCGCGCATCGCCATGCCGTTCCGCCTGCGCAACCAGGTCCACGGCACCTGGGTCCCGGCATAGGGCGGCGGGGTAGCGGCTCGCCCCGGCTTTTGTTACAAACGCAGCCGCCGGCCCATCATCGCCGGCACGGAGACCTGCCTTGCCCAAGGCCACGTCATTGTCGCCCGCCAAATCGATGGATCGCATCGCCACCGTTGAGCGCAACACCCGCGAGACGCAAATCGGCGCCACCATCAATCTCGACGGCACCGGCCAGTCCGAGATCGCGACCGGGATCGGCTTTCTCGACCATATGCTCGAGCAGATTTCGCGCCACAGTCTGATCGACATCAAGCTCCGGGCGAAGGGCGACCTCCATATCGATTTCCACCACACCACCGAGGACACGGGCTATGTCGTCGGCGAGGCGGTGTCGCGGGCGCTGGGCGACCGGCGCGGCATCGCGCGCTGGGGCGAGGCGCTGGTGCCGATGGACGAGACGCTGACCAGGGTCGCGCTCGACTGCTCCAACCGGCCCTATCTGATCTGGCGGGTCAATGTGCCGAAGCCGAAGCTCGGCGAGATGGACACGGAATTGTTCAAGGAATGGTTCCAGGCGTTCGCGCAATCGGCCGGGGTGACGCTGCACATCGAAAATCTCTATGGCGAGAACAGTCATCACATCGTCGAGTCCTGCTACAAGGGTCTGGCGCGCGCACTGCGCATGGCGGTGGAGATCGACCCCCGCCGCGGCGACGCGGTGCCATCGACCAAGGGCGTGCTCGGCGGAAGTCTTTGATGCGGGTCGGACTCGCTTTGGCTGGGCCCCGGCTT
>DATCDN010000088.1:0-31903 GCA_036510675.1 Allostellaceae bacterium | reverse complement strand
TGGCTCGGCAGGTGCAGACGGCTCGCGAAAGATTGGGAAAATCTCAACCGAAAAGGACTCGCATTCCTGCGCCTCGCCTCAATCCGCCTCATGCTGCGAAAACTTTGCAATCCCGTATGATCTCTTCGGACAGACTCTTAGTAATTTATTCGCTCTGGCAACGACCGTAGACGAAAACTCTTGTCTGACGATTGCTAGCGATTTGGAGACGGCCCTCTTCGCGTTCAACCGTTCACTAGCAAATGCATTCGACGTCGTACATCCAAACGCCATTGACGTATTTGGCTTCGACATAGCTGCCGCTCCGCTGACCGTCATTTCGAGCCGACTTACTCAATGGTTAGATAATTTGCATGATTTCAATGATTGGGCCAGCGCGAGAGAAGCCCTCGAAATTCTAAGGAATTGGGGTCTTGAGATAGTTGCAGATTATCTCAAGAACGGAGATATAGAGCCGGCGGAAGCACGGCCAATCGTCGATCTTCTTGTTGCTGAAGCGTTGTGGAACGCGGCACGCTCCGACGATCCCATCCTAGATCAAATTGAGGGGTCGCTCCGAACGGAGACCGTTACAACCTTCCGCGCCGTGGATCGCAAACGCATTGAGGTTGCGAGACAAGAAGTCTTGGCTCGCTATATTGAGCGTCGACCGGTGGGTACCGCAGGAGAGATGGGCATCATATTTGCCGAGATCGGCAAGAAAAAACGCCACCTCCCAATTCGAAAGCTGATGGAGAGGGCAGGTTTCGCGATACAAAGGCTGAAGCCCATCTTTCTAATGAGCCCGTTGTCGGTTGCACAGTTTCTGCCGCCGGGGCGCTTTGCGTTTGACCTCGTCGTGATGGATGAAGCCAGCCAAATTCCACCAGAGGAGGCTCTCGGCGCAATCGCGCGTGCAAAGAAAATCGTAATCGTCGGCGACGACAAGCAACTACCGCCAACAAATTTCTTTCATATGGTTTCCTCGGATGAAGACGAGGAGGAAGAGAAAAATCTCGTACCAGGGCGAACGCAGGATTTCGAAAGTATCTTGACGCTAGCTCGTGCCCGAGGAGTGCCGCAGCGAATGCTGCGTTGGCATTACCGAAGTCGTCATCCATCGTTGATCGCGTTATCAAATCAAACGTGCTACGGGGGCGAGCTTCTACTACCGCCGAGCCCGATTGTAAAATCGGCTGGTTTGGGTTTGGCGCTCATTAAGACACCTCGCGGTCACTATGATCGTGGCGGCTCTGGACGAAACCCCGTTGAAGCCGACAAAGTCGCGGAAGCGCTCGAAGAGCACTTGCGAAGCCGACCGAACCTTTCACTGGGAATCGCGTGTTTCTCCGTCGCGCAACGGGACGCAATCGAAGACGCTCTTTTGACACGTGGCACCCTAAGTACGGCAGAGGCTTTTGCGCCCAAAGGAGAGCGCTTATTCATAAAAAATCTTGAGGCTGTTCAGGGCGATGAAAGAGACGTCATTTTCATTTCCATTGGGTACGGCCCCGATTCACAAGGTCGAATGACTGCTGGTTTTGGTCCCTTGTCAACTGACGGCGGAGAACGACGGTTAAACGTTCTGATTTCGCGGGCGCGATTTCAGTGCTTGGTTTTTTCCTCGATTACCTCTGGCGACATTCCCGTAGACGTGAAGCCCCTCGGAACCAGGATGTTGCGCGAATTTCTTCACTATGCGGAGACTGGTCACATCGCTTCCGGGTCGCCCACCGGCGGAGACTTTGACAGTCAATTCGAGGCCGTCGCAATAGCGATTCGGAAAAGCGGGCACCGCGTGGAGGCGCAAGTCGGGGTGTCGGGCTTTCGCATCGACCTGGGAGTACTGCATCCAACGAAACCCGGGCGTTTTGTTCTAGGGATTGAATGTGACGGTGCTACTTACCACAGCGGGCGATCCGCGAGGGACCGTGATCGGCTACGCCAAGAAGTTCTCGAAGGACTCGGATGGAGGCTTCACCGCATATGGAGTAGCGATTGGTTTAGGAATCAAGGTCGTGAGATCCAACGGCTAATTGTCGCTATCGAGAAGGCCATATCGGATAGTGAGGATGACGGCGACCCTGATACTACACCCCCCCAGTCGCATGCGGCATCAACGGAGCCGAAAGGTAATTCGCAGGCCGAGAGCAAACCAGCCCTTGAAGTATATCGGAGTCAGAGTGATTTTGCTGAAGCCTACCAAGAATGCGCACTGAAGGTTCTTCGGGGCCGCGATCTCTCAGAAATTGGCATCCACGAACTGGTTCCACTTGCGGTAGAAGTAGTCCAACGTGAAGGCCCTGTGCACACAGAAGAAGTCGCAAGACGCATTCGAGAAGCATTTGGTTTGTCTCGCACGGGCAATCGGATTTTAGATCGCACTAGTCGGGTACTCGTGCATGCAGCCGAGCATGGCTCCTTAGTTCGTGACCTCGATTTTTGGTCCATCCCCCAAAGGACGCTGGAGAAACCTCGATCTAGGCGCAATGCTGCAATCTCGCTTCGACGCGCCGATCGGATTGCACCGGCCGAATATCGAGTGGCAATCAAGATTTGCATAGGCGCGTCTGTCGCAATGTCGAGGGCTGAACTTAAAAGAAGTGTGGCCCGATTGTTTGGCTTTGATCGAACCGGAACAGACCTCGATCAGGCGATTTCCGGTCAGGTCGACTTTCTGATCGGCGCCGGTGAAATTGAACAAACAGAAGAACACCTAAGGCTTTCAAGCCGTTGAAGTTCTTGCTCGCCGCTAAGAACTACCTTTGACAATCTCTGTCCCCCGCCTTACCTTCGTGTCAGCCAGGTACCCTAAAGGTAATTCGATGGGCACGACCGCAGCACTCAGGCAATCGGACGAGACGCACGCCGAGCGGCGGCTTTATTCCATTGGCGATCTGGCCTCCGAGACCGGCGTTACGCATCGCGCGCTCCGCATCTATGAGGAGCAGGGGTTGCTGGCGCCGCAGCGCATTGGCAATCAGCGCATCTATTCGCACCGCGATCGCGCGCGGCTCATTTTGGTGCTACGCGGCAAGCGGCTTGGGTTCAGCCTTGCGGATATTCGCGAGATGCTGGAGCTTTACAATGTCGATCCCGCGCATCTCGAACAGCTCCGCGTCACGCTGAAAAAAGCGTCGTCGCGCATCGCGCAACTGGAACAGCAACAAATCGCCATCGCTGAGACGCTCGCCGAGTTGCGCGCCGGCGCGCGCACGGTGCGCGAGATGATCAAGCAGAGGGAAACGGGCGTCGGTGCGTCGCGCCGTACCGCCGAGAGTCCCCCACCTCACCCTCCCGTCGCTTCGCGCCGGGCCCCTCCCTCTCCCCCCCAGGGGGCGGAGAGGGGTATCAGGAAAAGGAAAGCGTCATGAAATCCGTCGTGATTGCGGGCTATGCCCGTTCGCCCTTTCACTTCGCCAAGAAGGGCGGGCTCGCTAAGGTGCGGCCCGACGATCTCGCGGCGCAAGTGGTGGCGGCTTTGGTCGAGCGCGCCAAGATCGACCCCGCGACCATCGAGGATTTGATCATGGGCTGCGCCATGCCCGAGGGCGAACAGGGCCTCAACATCGCCCGGCTCGTCGGCTTCCTGGCGAAGCTGCCGATCAGCGTCGCCGGCACCACGGTCAACCGGTTCTGCGGCTCGTCGATGCAATCGATCCACATGGCGGCGGGCGCGATTCAGATGGATGCGGGCGACGCCTTCATTTGCGCCGGCATTGAGAGCATGTCACGCGTGCCGATGACCGGCTTCAACCCGTCGCCGAACCCGCGCCTCGCCAAGGAATATCCCGCAGCCTATATTTCGATGGGCCAGACGGCGGAGAATTTGGCGCGCAAATATCAGGTGACGCGCGCCGAGCAGGAAAAATTCGCGGTGGCGTCGCACCAGAAGGCGGCGGCGGCGCGCGCGGCCGGCAAGTTCACGGACGAGATCGTGCCGATCAAGCTCGCCGACGGCAGCGTCGTCAGCGAGGATGGCTGCATCCGTCCCGAGACGAATGCGGCGGCGCTGGCCGGCCTCGCGTCGGCCTTCGATGCCGAGGGCACGGTGACGGCCGGCACCTCATCGCCGCTGACCGACGGCGCGTCGGCGACGCTGGTCTGCACCGAGGAATATGCCGCCAAGCATAATCTCGATGTGCTGGCGCGCGTCCGGAGTATCGCGGTCGCGGGCTGCCCGCCGGAGATCATGGGCTATGGCCCGGTGCCGGCCTCGCACAAGGCGCTGGCGCGGGCGGGCGTCAAATCGGACCAGTTGGATGTGATCGAGCTCAACGAGGCTTTCGCCAGCCAGGCCATCGTCTCGATGCGCGATCTGCACCTCGATGAAAGCAAGATCAATCTCGACGGCGGCGCCATCGCGCTGGGCCATCCGCTCGGCGCGACCGGCGCGCGCATCACCGGGAAGGCGGCGTCGCTGTTGAAGCGCGAGGGCGGCAAATACGCCCTCTCCACGCAATGTATCGGCGGCGGCCAGGGCATCGCGACGGTGCTGGAGCGCGCCTGATGGCGATCGCCAAATGCGCCGTGATCGGCGCCGGGGTGATGGGCAGCGGCATCGCCGCCCAGATCGCCAATGCCGGCGTGCCGGTGTTGCTGCTCGATATCGTGCCGCCGAAAGCCAACAACCTCAACGTGATCGCCGAAGGCGCGATCGCGAAGCTGCTCAAGACCGACCCCGCCGCCTTCATGTCGCCGCGCAATGCGCGCCTCGTGACGCCGGGCAATATCGAGGACGATCTGTCCAATCTCGCCGATTGCGACTGGATCGTCGAGGCGGTGCTGGAAAAGATCGAGATCAAGCACGCGACCTATGAAAAGATCGCGGGCGTGCGCAAGGCCGGGTCAATCGTCTCGTCGAACACCTCGACGATTCCGCTGCACGATCTGATCGCGGGCCTGCCCGACGCGTTCACCCGTGATTTCCTCATCACCCATTTCTTCAACCCGCCGCGCTATATGCGCCTCCTCGAACTCGTGAGCGGGCCGAATACGAGCAAAGACGCGGTCGCCGCCATCGACGAATTCTGCGACGTTAAACTCGGCAAGCATGTCATCCACGCCAAGGACACGCCGGGCTTCATCGCCAACCGTATCGGCAGCATGTGGATTCAAGCGGCGATCCAGGCCGCGTTCGATCTTGGCCTGTCGATCGAAGAGGCCGACGCGATCATGGGTCGGCCGTTCGGCATGCCGCGCACCGGCGTGTTCGGGTTGCTGGATTTGGTGGGCCTCGATCTGATGCCGCAGGTCGCGGCGTCGATGCAGCGCACGCTGCTGCCCGGCGATCTCTATCTCGCCACCATGAAGGACCGGCCGCTGTTGGCGAAGATGATCGCCGACGGCTATACCGGCCGCAAAGGCAAGGGCGGCTTCTATCGCCTGCAACGCAACACCGACGGCAGCCGGATCAAGGAAGGCATCGACCTCGCCACCGGCGACTATCGGTTCAGCGACCGGCCGAGCCTCGCCAGCGCCAACCAGCGCGACCCGGCGAAAATTCTCGCGGCGCAGGATCGCGGCGGCCAGTATGCGCGGCGCGTCCTCGCCTACACGCTGCAATACGCCGCGTCGCTGGTGTCGGAGATCGCGGACAGCGTCGACGATGTCGATCAGGCGATGCGGCTCGGTTACAATTGGAGCGCGGGTCCGTTCGAGCTGATCGACAAGCTCGGCGCGACCACTGTCGCGGCGCTGATCAAGGGCGAAAAACTCGAGGTCCCGCCGCTGCTCGCGAAACCGCTGCCGTTCTATCGCGTCGATGGCGGATTCATCCGCCAGCGCGGTCCGGCCGGCGACTGGACCCGCATCGCGCGGCGGCCGGGCGTGCTGTTGCTCGGCGATATCAAGCGCGCCTCGGCACCGGTCGCGAAGAACGGGTCCGCGAGCCTGTGGGACATCGGCGACGGCGTGCTGTGCGTCGAATTCCATTCGCGCATGAACGCGCTCGACGGCGATTCCATCGGCATGATCAAGACCGCGCAGGACACCATCAAGAAAAGCGCCGGCAAGTATGTCGCGCTGGTGATTCACAACGACGCCGATAATTTTTCCGCCGGCGCCAATGTCGGTCTCGCGCTGTTCGCCGCCAACATCGCGCTGTGGCCCTTCATCGAGGAAGGCGAGGCGTCGGGCCAGAAAATCCTGAAAGAGCTGAAATACGCGCCCTTCCCCACCGTCTCGGCGCCGTCGGGCATGGCGCTGGGCGGTGGCTGCGAGATCTTGCTGCATTCCGCGTCCGTCCAGGCCCATGCGGAATCGTACATTGGCTTGGTCGAGGTCGGGGTCGGCCTGGTGCCGGGCTGGGGCGGGTGCGCCGAAATGACCACGCGTGCCTACACCAACAAGCGCGGACCGCAGGGGCCGATCGCGCCGCTCGCGGGATTGTTCGAGACGATCGGCTTGGCAAAAGTCTCAAAATCGGCGGAGGAAGCGCGCGATCTGATGTATCTGCGCCCGAGCGACGGCATCACCATGAATCGCGACCGGCTGCTGGCCGACGCCAAGGCGCGCGCGCTGGCGTTGGCGAAGGATTATCAGCCGCCCAAGCCGGTGATGCTGCGCCTGCCCGGCCCGACCGGCGCCGCCGCCATCGGCCTGTCGCTCGAAGATCTGCATCGCCAAGGCAAGGCCAGCGACCACGATCTCGTCGTCGCCAGCAAGCTCGCCGAGGTGCTGTCGGGCGGCAGCACCGACATCACCGAGGAGACCAGCGAAGACCAGTTGTTGGCGCTGGAACGCAAGGCGTTCCAGGCGCTGATCCGCACCGACAAGACCCTGGCGCGGATCGAGCACACGCTGGAAACCGGCAAGCCGCTGCGGAATTGACGCGGGATGTGCGCTCTCTTCCAGCACCGCAACTCCATCGCGTCACCCCGACGAAAGTCGGGGTCCACTCCTCCGCCCCTCGATTCGCGACAGGAATGGATACCTGCTTCCGCCGGTATGGCGCAAAGCGCGACTAGGCGCGATCGCGTCTTGGTGGTTCGAAATTTTTTGCTTCGCCCTTTATCGCCTTACCGGCGAAGGCCGGTATCCATGACTGAAATGGACCCCGACTTTCGTCGGGGAGGGAAAATATTTCAGTTTGCGCTGACGAATCTTCGGGAGTAACGCCATGACCGTCTATAAGGCGCCGCTGCGCGATTACAAATTTGTGCTCGAAGAGTTGTTCGATGTTGGCGAGATTGCCAAGCTGCCCGGATATGAGGACGCGACCCCCGACACGTTCGCGGCGGTGCTCGAGGAAGGCGCCAAAATTTGCGAGGAGGTGCTGTTCCCGCTCAACCTCTCCGGCGACGCCGAGGGCTGTCATTTCGAGAACGGGGTGGTGCGCACGCCCAAGGGTTTCAAGGCAGCCTATGATCTGTTCCGGCAAGGCGGCTGGACCGCGCTGGCGATGGACCCGAACTATGGCGGCCAAGGATTGCCGGCGACCTTGAACTTCTTTTTCAGCGAGATGGTGGCGTCGGCGAACCTGTCGTTCGGCATGTATCCGGGCCTCTCCGCCGGCGCGTGCGAGGCGATCCACAAGCATGGCGACGCCGCGCAGAAAAAGACGTGGCTGCCGAAGATCGTCGACGGTACCTGGTCCGGCACCATGTGCCTGACCGAACCGCAATGCGGCACCGATCTCGGCCAGGTCAAGACGCGCGCCGAGCCGATCCCCGGGCAAGGACCCGGGGACCGCGACGGCGTTTACAAGATCACCGGCACCAAGATTTTCATCTCCGCCGGCGAGCATGATCTGACCGACAACATCATCCATCTGGTGCTGGCGCGCCTGCCCGACGCGCCCAGCGGCACGCGCGGCATCTCGCTGTTCATCGTGCCGAAATTCCTGGTGACGCCGGACGGCAGCGTCGGCGCGCGCAACGGCGTGCGCTGCGGCGGCATCGAGCACAAGATGGGCATCAAGGCGTCAGCCACCTGCGTCATCAATTTCGACGAGGCCGAGGGCTATCTGATCGGCGGCCGCCATGGCGGCATGCGCGCCATGTTCACCATGATGAACGCGGCGCGGCTCGGCGTCGGCTTGCAAGGGCTTGCGGTCGGCGAGACCGCGTATCAGTCGGCGCGCGCCTATGCGATGGAGCGGCTGCAGGGCCGTTCGGTCACCGGCGTAAAATTTCCCGACAAGCCTGCCGATCCGCTGATCGTGCATCCCGACATCCGCCGCATGCTGCTGACCATGCGCGCCTATACCGAGGGCGCGCGGGCGCTCGCGACGTGGGTCGCGATGGCGGAGGACAAGGCCAACCGCCTGCCCGACGGCGACGCGCGCGAGGCGGCGGACGATTTGGTCGGGCTGATGACGCCGATCATCAAGGCGATGCTGACCGACAATGCCTATCTCGTCACCAATCTCGGCATACAGATTTTCGGCGGGCACGGTTACATCCATGACAATGGCATGGAGCAATTGGCGCGCGATGCCCGCATCACGCAACTCTATGAAGGCGCCAACGGCATCCAGGCGCTCGATCTGGTCGGCCGCAAGATGAGCCAGCATATGGGCCGGCTGATGCGGCGGTTCTTTCATCCGGTCGACGAATATCTGCGCGCCAAGCTGGCCGACCCCGCGCTCGGCGAATTCGCCCTGCCGACCTACAAAGCGTTCGGGCGTTTGCAGCAGGTGACCGCGCTGTTGGCGCAAAAGGGGTTGGCCGATCCCGACGAGGCGGCCGCGGCGGCGACCGAATATCTGCGCGCGTTCGGCCTCGTCGCGCTCGGCTATATCTGGACCCGGATCGCGGAGGTGGCGCTGGCGAAGAAAGGTGCCGCCAATGGCGAGGCCGCGTTCTACGACGCCAAGCTCGCCACCGCGCGCTTCTATATGGCGAAGCTGCTGCCCGAGACGGCAGCCCTGTTCACCTCGATCGGCGCCGGCGCCAAGCCCGTCATGGAGCTAGCGGCGGAGGCATTTTGACTTGGCGCGCCGCGTGCTAGAATGCTCGCGGAGCCAAGCCATGATTAAAATGACAAAATCTATCCCATTGCGCAGCCGTGAGACTCGCCGTCGCGAGAAAGCGGGACGAAAATCGACCGACGATGCACGTCTGAAGCAGGTCAACACTATTTTGGCTGAGGCCAAGATTGACGAGCGAAATCGCGAGATTTTTGCGGAAGCCGCAATCCAATACGCGCCTCTAATGAAGCGCCTTGCGGACAAATAAGCGCCATTATCGGGTCAAGCTGGAGGATGTTCTTACCGCCCACCGATTGGCCCTCTTAGAAGGCGGGCTTGATGGTGTTCGGGATTTGGCGGCCATCGAAGCAGCGATCGCGCGCCCTTATTCAGGCTACTACCGCACCATCACCGGCAAGGCTGCTGCCCTAACCCACTCGCTCGCGCTCAATCACGGTTTCATCGATGCGAACAAACGATCAACCGTTTACGCGCTGCATCTATTTTTGCAGCGGAGCGGTTATCGATTCTCGATCAGCGCACCGCCCGAACTCCATCGGGCCCTGGAAGAAATGATCATGGCCGTGGTCGAGCATCGCATGAATTTCGACGAACTCGTCGCGTGGTTCCAGTCGCGGCTGATCAGAGCCTGAGCGGAAACGCATAGGACAGCATGAACTCGTCCTCGCCGGGGTTGACCTTGTTGATGTGCGCGTTGGAAATGTGGCCGATCATCAGGCCGAGCCGCGAGAGATCGTCGAACTGATATGATGTCGTCAATTCCAGGCGGAACTGGAACGGCCCACCGAGATTGAGATCATGCGTATCGCCCGGCGTTTTGGCACCGACGCCGACCAGCGGCGTGATGATCACCGGGCCCCATTTGATGTCGGTATAGCCGCCGGCATAGACGAAAAAACCGCCATCGACATTGGCGACGATGCCGACCGCCGGGCCGATGTAATTCCATTTCTCGCCGAGGCGCACCTCGGCGCGCCCACCCTCGGTCTGGTTGAGCTGATGATGGCCCAAAACGGCATAGCCGCCCACCGCGAGATCGGCATAATTCGGCTCGTCGGGCAACAATTCCATCGAGCGCAATAGCGGCAGGGGCTGCTCCTGCGCGTTTGCGGTGGCGACCGCCGCCATGCCGACGAGGCCAGCGACACCCACTCCGGCCAATAGCCGACCGATCCCCACCATGCCCCCCCGCGATTTACCCTCGATCTGTATCAGAAACGCGTAATACATACAAGACGATGCGAGGCGTATCGCAACTATAACATGATGTCCGCGACCCGCCGCAGAATGGCGACGAACTCGCCCTTCGCCGCGCCGGCAATCTGGTCCAGCCGGCGGTCATGCACGCGCGCATGAAGGATCAGTTCTTTCAGCATGCGCTCGCCCGCCGCGGTCAGCGTCAGGGTGACGCTGCGGCGGTCGATGGTGGAGCGTTGGCGTCTGATGAGACCCTGGCGTTGCAGCCCCTGTAGCAGCGGCGTCACGCTGGATTTGTCGCGCGCGATGGCGCGGCCGAGGGCGCTTTGCGTGATGTTGGGATTGTCGCGCAACACCATCAGCGCCGCGAACCGGCCCGGGCGAATGTTTTGCTGGCCGGCCTCGCGAGCGAAGGCGCGAAACGACGCATCCTGCGCCAGCCGTAAATTGAAGCCGATGAAATCCTGGAGCGCGCCGAGGTCCACCGGCGTCACCACCCGATCGGCGCGCGTGCCGCGCCGCCGCGTGGTATCATTGGTCGCCCGCTTCGCCCGCATGCGCCGACTTTAAGGCGCGCCGCGCGCCATAAGCAATTAGTTTGAAATCAAACGTTCTCGTGTGTATCGTTTCGGCTCGGCTCAACCGAAGGGCCAATGAAACGGCCCAATGAGGTCAGGGAGGGAAATCATGAGCAAAAAGATTCGTGCCATCGGCCGCCGCCAAGTGTTGAAGGGCGCGGCCGCGACCGGCCTGGTGGCGGCATCGACGACCGGCATCTTCCGCCCCGCCTTCGCCGTGCCGAAGACCGTGAAGATCGGCCTCGTTGGACCCAAGACCGGCCCGCTCGCGCTGTTCTATCAGGAAATGTCCTGGGCGATCGAGCATACCCGGAAGGCGACGCACAATTCGATTACCATCAACGGCACCAAGCATCCGTTGGAAATCGTCGCGAAGGACAGCCAGTCCAACCCCAACCGCGCCTCCGAGGTGACACAGGAACTGATCCTCAAGGACAAGGTCCATATCGTCACCGCGTTCGCGACGCCGGAGACCGTCAATCCGGTTTCGGACCAATGCGAAATCAACGGCATGCCGTGCGTCACCAATGACGATCCGCTGGAATCCTATTTCTTCGGCCGCAAGGGCGACCCGAAGAAGGGTTTCGAGTGGACCTATGATTTCTTCTTCTCCGGGGCCGGCGTTCTGGGCGCGAACATGGCGGCCTGGGCGCGCATCCCCTCCAACAAGAATTTGGGCGTGCTGTGGGCCAATGACGATGATGGGCGCACCTTCGCCCAGATCATGCCGCCGCCGATGCGTGAGGCCGGCTTCAAGGTCATCGATCCCGGCCGCTTCGATCTGCCATCCAGCAACTACACCACGCAGATCAGCGCGTTCAAGGCCGCCAACGCCGACCTGGTATTCACCGTGGTGCCCGGACCCGATTTCACCATCTTCTGGAACCAATGCGCGCAGCAGGGCTATAAGCCCAAGATGGTGCAGGCCGGCAAGGTCAGCGAATTCCCGCAGGGCGTCTATCCCTATGGCGATCGCGCCAATAATTTCATCACCGAGGTCTGGTGGTCGAAATTCCACCCCTTCCATTCCAGCCTGACGAATCAGAGCTCGATGGAGGTCGCCGAGGCATATGAAAAAGAGGCGAAACAGCAGGCCTCGATGGGGCTGGGCTTCCGCCTTTCGCTGCTGGAAGTGCCGATCGCCGCGCTGAAGAAGACCCACACGCTGGACAAGCCGGCGTCGATCCGCGACGCGGTGCGCGACAATGCCTTCGACACGATCGTCGGGCCGGTCGATTTCAAGACGGGGCCGTTCCCCAACACCTCCGCGACGCAATGCGTCGTCGGACAATGGCGCAAGGGTAAGAAATGGCCGCTGGAGCTGGTGATCGTCGATAACAAGTTCGCGCCGAACGTTCCGGTCGGCGGCGAACCCGAGGCGATCAAATACAGCTAAGCGCGACACCGCTTTCGGCATAGGGGCGGGAGGCCGCGATGCTGCAACTCGCTTCGCTGTCCCGCGCGTTCGGCGGGCTGAAGGTTCTCGACGGTCTCGACTTCACGGTCGAGGCCGGCGAGATCGTCGGCATTCTCGGCCCGAACGGCGCCGGCAAGACCACGCTCTTCAACGTCATCGCCGGCGTCCTACCGCCCAGCGGCGGCCGTGTCCTGTTCGAAGGCCGCGACATCACCGCGATGAAACGCTGGGACCGCTGCCGGCTCGGCATCGGCCGTACCTATCAGGTGCCGAAGCCATTCTCCCATATGAGCGTCTTCGAGAATGTCATGGTGGCCGCGGTGCATGGCGGCAAAATGTCGGTGGCGCGGGCGCGCGGCGAGGCGATCCAGGTGCTGGATCGCATTGGCCTTGCCCATCGCGCGCGCGTGCCGGCGGGGCAATTGGCGCTGCTCGACATGAAGCAGCTCGAACTCGCCAAGGCGCTGGCGATCAAGCCGCGCCTCTTGCTGCTTGACGAGATCGCGGGCGGCCTGACCGAGGTGGAATGCGAGACGCTGCTGGCGACGATCGGCGCGGTGCACGCCTCCGGCGTCACGATCGTCTGGATCGAGCATGTGATTCAGGCGCTGCGGCGGCTAGTGAAGCGGCTGGCGGTGCTCAATGGCGGCGGCATCATCGCCGATGGCGCGCCTGACGCGGTGCTGGCGGACGCCCGCGTCAAGGAAGCCTATCTCGGGACCTGACGCGCGATGGCCAATCCCGAAACCCAGGCGGACTTGCTGTCCGTCGAAAACCTCTCGGTCTTCTACGACAAGTTCCGCGCTGTCGATAATGTCAGCCTGCGGGTGGCGGCGGGCGAGATCGTCTCGATCATCGGCGCCAACGGCGCCGGCAAATCGACGCTGCTGAAGGCGCTGATCGGCCAGGCCGACCGCACCGAGGGCACCATCCGCTTCGACGGTCAGGATTTGCGCGGCCGCACCACGGCGCAGATCGTGTCGTCGGGCATCGTGCTGGTGCCGGAGGGGCGCCGGCTGTTCCCCTCGCTCACCGTCGCCGAGAACCTCAATCTCGGCTGGGAGGTCGGACGCAAGGGCGAGATCGTCATCGCCGATATCTGGAAATTTTTTCCCGCGCTAGAGGATCGCAAGCGGCAGATGGCCGGCTCGCTGTCCGGCGGCCAGCAGCAGATGGTCGCGCTGGGGCGCGGCCTCCTGGCCAATCCCCGACTGTTGCTATGCGACGAAATCAGCCTCGGCCTCGCGCCCCGCGTGGTGAACGATCTCTATGCGCTGATTCCATCGATCAAGGCGCGCGGCATCGGCATCCTGGTGGTGGAGCAGGATATTTCGCGCTCGCTGGCGGTCGCGGATCGCTTCTATTGCCTGCTCGAAGGCAAGGTATCGCTCTCCGGGCGGCCGGCGGACACCAACCGCGAGGCGGTCATGAAACATTATTTCGGGTTGTGAGACATGCTTCCGCCTGGCACGAATTTCATGTTTAGCAGTCGGTGGATTGAGGCGGCATGACGGCGATTTGGATCAATCAGATATTACAAGGCATCCTGCTCGGCGGCCTCTACACGCTGTTCGCGGCCGGCCTGTCGCTGACCGCCGGCGTGATGCGCTTCGTCAATATCGCGCATGGCGATTTCATCGTACTGACCTCGTTCATGCTGCTGGTGCTGACCACGTCGCTGGGTCTCAATCCGGTGATCGCGACGCTGATCGTACTGCCGATCGCGTTCGTGGTCGGCTTCATTCTTCAGCGCCTGCTGTTGCAGCGCGTCGTCGGCGAGAATGTGCTGCTGGTGATCCTGGTCACCTTCGGCATCTCGATCATCATCGAGAATGGCCTTCTCGAAGGGTTCGGCGCCGATCCGGTGAAGGTATCGGGCGGCGCGCTGGAGACGGCGACCGTCGCGCTGGGCAACGGCATCAATCTCGGCCTCTTCAACATCATCACCTTCATCGCGGCGGTGCTGGTGGTCGCGGGACTCGACGTGCTGCTCTATCGCAGCCGCATCGGCGCGAAGATTCGCGCGGTGTCCGACGATGTCGCCGCCGCCGATCTGATCGGCCTGTCATCGGCGCGCATCTACGCCATCGCGATGGGCATTTCCTTCGTCACCATCGGCATCGCCGCCGGCTTCATGTCGATCTGGACCAATTTCGACCCGGCCTCGGGGCCGATCCGGCTGCTGGTCGCGTTCGAGGTCATCGTGATGGGCGGCCTCGGCAGCATGTGGGGGTCGCTCGCCGGCGGCATCATCATGGGCGTCGCCCAGGCGGTCGGCGCGCAGTTCGATATCGGCTGGCAATTGCTGGCAGGGCATATCGTGTTCCTGATCGTCCTCGCGGTGCGGCCGCAGGGCCTGTTCCCGAAATACTGAGATGAAAAGCGCGATGCCCTCCCTGGCGGTCACGGTCCTGCGGGTCGCGTTTTGCGGCGCCGTGCTGGTGCTTGCCGCCGCGCCCTTCCTGTTCGACGACGAAATGGTGGTGGTGCTGACCGAGTTCATGTCGATGCTGGTGCTGGCGGTGATGTGGAACCTGCTGGCGGGCTATGCCGACATCGTCACGGTCGGCCAGCATGCCTTTGTCGGCGTCGGCGCCTATGCGTTCTTCGGCTGTGCCGCGCTGGCGGGAATCAATCCCTATCTGTCAATTCCGCTCGCGGGACTGGCGGCTTTGGTGATTTCGGTTCCGGCGATGGCGCTGGTGTTCCGATTGCGCACCGCCTATCTCTCGATCGGCACCTGGGTGGTGGCCGAGGTGCTGATGCTCGGCGCCGGCAAGCTCGATGCGTGGGGTGGCGGCTCCGGCATCAGCCTGCCGATCTCGATCGTGCTGAGCTTCGGGCACGAGCGCGGCGACCGGCTGATGGCGATTTATTGGCTGGCCTTCGCGCTGGCCGCCATCGCGATGCTGGTGACCTATTTCCTGTTGCGCTCGCGGATCGGCATCGGGCTTACCGCGATGCGCGACAATGAGGAGGGCGCCGGCTCGGTCGGCGTCAACATCACCCGCGCGCGCATCCTGTGCTTTCTGGGCACGGCGCCGTTCCTCGGCATGGCCGGCGCCATCATCACGCTGCAAAAAATCCGCGTCTCGCCTTCGGCCTCGTTCAGCATCACCGATTGGACGGTGCTGATCATTTTCAATGTGGTGATCGGCGGCATCGGCAGCATCGAGGGGCCGATCCTCGGCACCATCGTGTTCTTCGTGCTGCGCGAATACCTGTCGGACCTCGGCACCTGGCACCTGATGCTGCTGGGCGCGGTATCGATCGCGATCATCCTCATCGACAAGCGCGGCCTGTGGGGCCTGATCCGCCGCGTTCTGCCCGACGACATCATCCCGACGGGACACAAGCCGCCGGGAAAGTCTTAAGTTATCAGTAGTCAGTTATCAGTCCCCGGTCACCTTGGCTTACTGATAACTGACTACTGATAACTGACAACTTCACCTGGCTTTACGGAACGTCAAATTATAGCGGCAATCGCCGGTGACGGGATCGGTCCCGGCGGCCAGCGTGTCGATGCCGTGAAACATGAGGCGGGCGGGGCCGCCCCACACCACCGCATCGCCCGATTCGAGGCGCAAGCGGCGCGGCCGGTCGGCGCGTTTCGCCCCGCCCCACAGGAAGGTCGCTGGCACGCCCAGCGACACCGAGACGATGGGCGCGGCGAAATCCGCCTCGTCCTTATCCTGGTGCGGCGACATGTGTGCTCCGGCGACATAACGGTTGATCAGACACGAATCGGGCGCGAAATCGGCAAAGCCCGCGGCGGCGGCGGCGCGGCGCGCCAGATCGGCGAAGCGCGGCGGCATCGCGGGCCACGGCAGCGCCGTTTCGGGATTGGCATCGGCATAGCGATAGCCCTTGCGGTCGGTGA
Source organism: Allostellaceae bacterium (assembly GCA_036510675.1). GTDB lineage: Bacteria > Pseudomonadota > Alphaproteobacteria > ATCC43930 > CGMCC-115725 > JAATGI01. The sequence goes on along the minus strand of DATCDN010000088.1, from coordinate 15,920 downwards.
TCCAGCCGAGCGGCCCGCAACTCGTCATCGCCACCGACATGCGAAAGCCGCCCGGCGTGATCATGTTGCGGAATGGCGCCACGGTGGCGATGCGGCCGATCTCGGCGACCAGTGCCGCCGCCGCATCGCGGGCGAAGCCGCGCAACAGCATCGCGCCCGGCTCGAGGGTCTCGGTGGTTTGCTCCGCGGCGGGAAATAAATCCAATTCAGCCGTCTATGAATACTTCAACGCCTTGGTGGCGCGCGCCGCGCCCTCGACCAGCACGGTCAGCTTGGCCCACGCGATCTCCGGGTGCGAGCGGCCGCCGAAGCCGCAATCGGTGCCAGCCATGACATTTTCCTTGCCGACCAGCGCGGCGAAACGCTGGATGCGCTGCGACACCAGCTCGGGATGCTCGACCACATCCGTCGAATGGGTGACGCAGCCCGGCACCAAGATCTTGCCGGCCGGCAGCGTCACCTGCTGCCACACATCATATTCATGCTCGTGGCGCGCATTGGCAGCCTCGAACAGATAGGCCTGCGCCTTGACCTTCAGCATGATATCGACGAGATGGATCATTTCCAGATCGTGCGCATGCGGGCCGTGCCATGATCCCCAGCATAGATGATAGCGAATCCGGTCCTCGGGAATATTGGACAGCGCATGGTTCAGCGCCTCGACCCGGATTTCGCAGCGCCGGCGGAACGCCTCCAGCCCCATCGCGATGCCGATGCGATCCCACAGCGCCGGCAGCCAGGCATCGTCGATCTGAAGCAGCAGCCCGGATTTGGCAATCGCCTCGTATTCGACGCGCAGCGCCTCCGCCAGCGCGAAGACATATTCTTCCTCGGATTTATAGAATTCGTTGCGGCGATAGACTTCGAGGCTGGCCGGCGCGGTGCTGGTGAGGAATGCATTCGCCGCCGGGGCGACCGCCAGCAGCGTGTCGATCTCGCGCTGAACATCGGCCTGGGCGCGATAGGTCACCGGCCCGGTGCACACCCATATCGGACGGCTGGTGCGGATCTGCGCGCCCGGCATGAAGAACAGCGAGCCGCGCTCGGTTGCATATTGGTAGAAGCCGGCGAACTCTTCCCGATCCTTGCCTTGCATCATCAGCGGCTTCGCCGCCGGCGGCCGTTCCTCATAGCCGCCGAAGCGATGCTCGGCATAGGACAGCCAGTCGCCGCCCTTGGTGTATTCGCCCTCGTTGATGACATCGAGGCCGACGGCGCGCTGGCGTGCCACCACCGCCGCGACCTCGCGGCGCAAATTCGCCTCGAAATCGGGCGCGGCGCGGTCGAGCGGCGCGGCTTCTGGAATGCTGCCGGTATGCGTGGTCAAAATCTTGTCGGTGCTGCGTTCCACGAATCGGTTCCTTACTTCACGGCGATGCATTCGACCAGTTCGATGCTGCCCTTGCCCTTGAGATCGAACGGGCCGCGGCTCTTGGCCTGACAGCGGCCGCGGATGCGCATCCACACCAGGCTGCTCATGAACACCGAATTGACGTTGGCGCTGGCGGCGACGCGCGCCGCCATGTTCACGGTGTCGCCCCACAAATCGAACAGGAACTGCTTGCGCCCGACGATGCCTGCGACCACCGGCCCATGATGGATGCCGACGCGAATGCCCCATTGCGGATGGACCCGGCGCGTGCCCTCGATCAGGTCGAGGGCGCAGCGCACCGCGGCGATCAGCGGCTCCTCCACCGGCTGCAGCAGCCCCGCCGTCGCCAGCAGCGCATCGCCGATGGTCTTGATCTTCTCCATGCCGTGCGCGGCGACGATGCGCTCGAACTCCTCGATCAGGGTCTGCAGCTCGGCGACCACTTGCTCGGGCGGATTCTTGTCGCAATAGGCGGTGAATTCGACGATGTCGCAGAACAGCACCGCCACGCCCTCATAGCGCCGCGGCTTGACCTCGTTGGTCGCCTTCAATTCGCGGATCGCGCCTGGCGGCAGCACCGCATGCAGCAACTCGTCGCTGCGCCGCTTTTCACTTTCGATCAGGCGGGTATAGGCTTCCTCCTGGAAGCGCAGCCGGCGCTTTTCCAGCGACGCGCCGATGCGCGCCTTCAACAGCACCGGATTGAACGGCTTCGGCAGGTAATCCTCGGCGCCCAATTCGATGCAGCGCACCACGCTTTCCACCGCGTCGAGGGCCGAGATCATGATCACCGGCGTGTCGCGCAGCATCATGTCGGCCTTGATATGGCCGAGCACCTCGTACCCGTCCATCTCCGGCATCATGACGTCGAGCAGCACCAGGTCGAACGCGCGCTCGCGCATCATCTCCAGCGCGACGCGGCCATTCTCCGCCTCGGCGATGTCGGTGAAATTCTCGCGGCGCAGGCGGCGCGACAGGGTGTAGCGATTATTCTCGTCATCATCGACGAGCAGGATGGCCGGCGCCGCGTCAGCCATCGCCCGGCGCCCCCAGCATGGCGGCGATCTTCTCGAGGAGGCGCGGCAGCTCGACGGGCTTGGTATCGTAATCGTCGCAACCCGCGGCCATGGCGCGGTCGCGGTCGCCCGACATGGCATGCGCCGACAGCGCGATAATCGGAATATGCTGGGTCGCGGCCGATCCCTTCAGGCGGCGCGATGCCTCCCACCCATCCATCACCGGCAGGTCGAGATCCATCAGAATCAGCGCCGGCAGCTCGCGATGCGCGGTGTCGAAGCCTTCCTGGCCGTCGCGCGCGATCACCATTTCATGGCCGCGCCGCGTCAGCCGGTTGGTCAGCATGTAGATATTGTCTTCATTGTCCTCGACATAGAGAATCTTCGCCATGGCTAGTCCCCCGCGCCGGTCATGCCGATCGCCGAAGCGTGGCTGGCGACGAGCCGGCGAATCTGGCCCAGCAGCTCCTGCTGCTCGAACCCCGATTTTTCGAGAATGTAGCTGACACCGCCATTGAGCCGCGCCCGATCCTCTTCCGTCAGGTCGGCGGCGGTGACGATGATCACCGGAATCTTGCCATGGTCGGGATCGCGCCGCAGCACCGCCAGGAATTCGAACCCATCCATCTCCGGCATCATCAAATCCAAGAGGATGAGATCGGGGCGTTGCTCCGCCAGCCGATCGAGACCTTCGCGCCCGTTGGCCGCCTCCATCACCTCCCAGCCCTCGCCCTTCAACAGCCGGCCTTCCATCATCCGGGTCGTATCGTCATCCTCGACCACCAGAACGCGTCGCACCGCACCGGCGAATTTGAAATTCGCCAGCAGCGCCGCCAGCCTGCCGCGATCGACCGGCTTGTTGAGATACCCTGATGCTCCCAGCGTGACGCCCTTTTGCTGCTCGTCCAGGATCGAAATCATGATCACCGGAATAGGCGCCAGCTTGGGATCGGATTTGAGTTCCTGCAGTACCGCCCAGCCGTCGGTTCCCGGCATCATGATGTCGAGCGTGATCACCGAAGGTTCGAGCTCCCGCGCCAGCGCGATGCCCTCCGCGCCATTCTGCGCGGTGACGACGTCGAAACCCTCGCGGCTGAGATAGCGGCGCATCAGGTCGCGCACCGTCGGATCATCGTCGATCACCAGCACGCGGTTGGCGCGCCCGGTGGCGGCGCTCGCCACCGCGCGCATCGCCTCGCCGGCTTGATTGGCGGGCGCTTGATCGGCGGCGCTCATCTGATGGCGCGCCGGCAGCACCACGGAGAACACGGTGCCCTGCCCCGGCGTGCTCTCTACCGTGATGGCGCCCCCCATCATCGTGCACAGCCGATCGGTGATTGCGAGGCCCAGTCCGGTGCCGCCATATTTCCGCGTGGTCGAACTGTCGGCCTGGGTGAATTCCTGAAACAGCCTGCCGATCTGTTCCTGCGTCATGCCGATGCCGGTATCGGTGACCGCGAATTTGATCCGCTCCTCGCCCGCTTCGCGAAAGCGCGCGACGGTCAGCGACACCGTGCCCTTATCGGTGAATTTGCAGGCATTACTCAACAGATTGAGCACGATCTGACGCAGCCGCATCTGATCGGCGCGGATGGTGCCGATGTCGGCGGGACAATCGACCGCGAGGCGGTTGTTGTTCTTGGCGGCGAGCGGCTGGGCCGCGCTGACCAGGTCGCCGACGAGAATGCCGACACTGACATCCTCGTCATTCAGCTCGAGCTTGCCGGCCTCGATCTTCGACAGATCCAGCACCTCGTTGATCAGATGCAGCAGATGCTTGCCGGCGCGCGAGATGCGGTTCAGCGGCTCGACGAAACTGTCCTGGCCCGCATCCTCGGCGTCCTCCACCAGCATTTCCGTGATGCCGATGACGGCATTGAGCGGGGTGCGCAGCTCGTGGCTCATATTGGCGAGGAAGCGGCTCTTCGCCACCGTCGCCTGCATGGCCTGGTCGCGGGCATCGGCCAGGCGGTCCACCAGATCGGCGAGCTGCTTCTCCCGCACCTTGAGGCTGGTGATGTCCATATAGACGCCGACCACGCCGCCTTCGCTGGTGCGCGTCTCGCTGATATTCAGCCAGGTGCCGCTGGCATTGAGATGTTCATAGGAGGCGCCGGGGTTGCGATGCTTGGCGACACGCTGGGTCACCCATTTTTCGCTTTCGCCGGCGCCAGATATGGAAATGACGCCGGTACGCACCAGCGCCCGCGCGATCTCCTCGAAGCTGGTCCCCGGCACCACCGGGATATCGATATTCTCATACATGCGGCGATACTGGGCGTTGCAGATGACCAGCCGGTCGTGGGCATCGAATAGCGCGAAGCCTTCGGACAGCGCCTCGATCGCTTCCTGCATCTGGGCCTGGGCGCGAACCGCCTCCGCTTCGGTGTCCGACCGATGCCCCATCGCATGAACCTCGCCTCTCGCCATTTCGGCCCCCTCCTCAACGTTTGGGGTCATCATGTCTCCCGCATCATCATAGCATCTTCTGGCCGCCGCCGACACGAGAGACGCCGCTATTTTCCCTTCACGGTGACGTCGCTCCACGCCTCGATGTGCTTGATCAGCTCGGTCGCATCCTGCTGCGGCCCGCCATGGCCCTCGGCATAGAGCCAGAGCTGCTTCACCGCTTGGCCGACCCACATCGGGACGTGCATGCTCTCCGCCGTCTCGATGGCGAGCTTCACATCCTTCACCATCAGCTCCAGCGCGAACCCGCCCTTGAAGCGGCGCGGCAAAATTTCGTTGGGGTATTTCGCCTCGGTCGCGGTGTTGCGGCCGCTGCTGGCATTCAGCACATCGATCATGATCTTGGCGTCGAGACCGAATTTCGTGCCCATCACCAGCGCCTCGGCGGTCGCCGCCTGCGCCGTCGCCGACAATAAATTGTTAATCAGCTTCATGGTCTGGCCCATGCCAGGCTCGGCGCCGATATAGAACACCTTGCCGACGGCGGCGAGCAGCGGCATCACGATATCCGCCTCGGCCTTCGGGCCCGAGACCATCACCGCGACGGTGCCCTTCACCGCGCCGGAAACGCCGCCCGACACCGGCGCGTCGAGCGCGACGACCCCGCGCTTCGCCAGTTCGTCGGAAATGGTCTTCGCCATGCGCGGGCCGGTGGTCGAGAGATCGACGAAAATCTTGCGCTTGCTGCCGGCGGCGATGCCGCCTTCGCCGAACACCACGCCATGCACGATCTCGGGGCGCGGCAGGCTGACCATCACGATTTCCGCTTCGTTCGCGACCTCGGCCGGCGACCGGGCGATCTGCACTTTGTTCCCGAACGGCTTCAGCGCGTCGGTGTTGACATCGTGCACCACCAGCCGATGCCCGGCCGCCACCAGGTTCAGCGCCATCGGCCCGCCCATGTTGCCGACCCCGATAAAGCCGATCGTGTTCTGCGTCATCTTTGTCTCCCGCGCGAATTTATCGCGTCGGATTATGCACAAACCGCGCGAGATATGCATAATCCTCCGCGTCTCGAACTGGATTCATCGATTGGGAGAAATCGGCATGGCACAAGCGAAGGCACCCGCACCGACCAAGGCGAAAAAAATGAAGCGGCCGACCAACAAGCAATTCGTCGAAGGGCTGAAGGTGCGCAAGGCCGTGCTCGGACCGGATTATGTCGAGAACGCGCTGAGCGCGGCCACCCCATTCAGCTGGCCGATGCAGGAATTCGTCACCGAATATTGCTGGGGCACGGTGTGGTGCCGGCCCGGTCTCAACCGCAAGACCCGCAGCATCATCAATCTCGCCATGCTGACGGCGCTGAACCGGCCGCACGAGATCGAGGTCCACGTCAAGGGCGCGCTGCGCAACGGCCTGACGCCGGAAGAGATCGGCGAGATTTTCCTGCAGGCCGCGGTCTATTGCGGCGTGCCGGCGGCGGTCGACAGTTTCCGTATCGCCAAGAAAGTGCTCGACGAGGCGGGGCAGTAGGAAGTTCTCAGTTGGCAGTTATCAGTTTTCAGTTCTGATGACTGATAACTGACGACTGAAAACTTTCCTCTAAAATTCCTTCAGCAGCCGGTCGAGATAGTCGCGCTCGATTTCGGGGCGGGCGCGTTCGCCGGCGCGGCGGCGCAGCTCGTCGAGGATCGTGCGGGCACGATGCAGCGAGGTATCGACCTCCGGGCCGGTGCCGCGCCGCATCGGTCCGCCATCATCGACCCAGCCGCTGCCGCGATCCTGCGGGCTGGCGCGCCCGAAGGGATCGCGTTGTGCCTGGGACGGCTCCGAGCCATCGTCGGGCTCGCCGGAATCGCTGGTGCCGTTGCCGTTCTTGCGGCCGGCCATGCGCTCACCCATGCGGCGCGCGCCCTGCTGCAACTGGTCGAGTGCGTCCGATTGCGGCCGGATGGCCGCGCCCGGCCGGCCTTGCTTCAGCGCGCCGCTGGCATTACGCATCGCGCGCTCGGCGCGCTGCAGCGCCGACGGAATCTCGCCATTCTCGCCAAGCCGGCGCATCATCTCGCCCAGCGATTTCCGCAACGCCTCCTGCGACTGCATCGCCGACTGCTCATCGGCCTTGCCAGCGCGCGAATCGCGGAAGCTCTGATCGAGCAATTGCTGCTGGCGCTGCATCATCTTCTGCATCGCGCCCATCATGCGCTGCGCGTCGTTTTGCGCGGCGCCGCTCCGGCCCAGCCGCATATTCTCCAGCATGTCCTGCAGCTGCGACAGCAGATCGCGCGCCGCATCGCGCGCGCCGGTCTGCGCCAGCTTCTGCGCGCGGTCGAGCATCTGTTGCAGATCGCGCTGCGTGGTCGTGGCCTGCGCCGGATCGACCTGCTTCAAATTCTTCATGCCTTGGCGCTGTGCATTCTGCATCAGCGCCTGCATGTATTTGTTCATGGCCTGACGCAGTTGTTCGGTCAGCCGGTTGATCTCCGCCGCCGGCGCGTTGCGCGCCAGCGCGTCCTGCAGGGCCTGCATCGCTTGGCGCATGCTCTGCTGCATCAGCGGCGCGCGGCCATCCTCGATGCGCAAGGCGGTTTCCCACAATAATTTCTGCACCGCCGACACCGTCTCGGGGTCGCGATTGATCTCCAGCCGCGTCCCTGCCGTCCGCAATGCCAGGAACACCACGATATCGCCGGCGTACCGCTTGGGGCGCAGTGACAGGTCCGAGAGCTGTTCCGCGACCGCGTCGCGATCCTCGGGATGGACGGTCAGCGCCTTGCGCTGCTCGATGATGGCGCGCGCCACCGGATTGTGAAACACGCGCTCGGGCAAGGTGATGGTCGCGGGCTCGCTGCGGCCGGTCTGGCCCAGCGCGTCCTTCGCCTCGAGCCGGATGGTGACCGGCAGCCCCGCCCAGGGATGCGCGGTCAGATCGTTATAGCCGACGCCGTGCGCCGTCTTCAGATGGAGGCCCGGCAGCGCGAGGTCGAGGATCAGCGGCGGCGCATCGGGATTATCGACGAGGCGCATTTCCGCCCGCACCGCCTCGACACCATATTCGTCGGTCGCCCGATATTCGAGGCGCAGCGCGCCATGTTCGGTCTGGCGCGGCGGCCCGATCAGCGCGATGGCCGGCGGCAGGTCAGGCACGATCGCGATCGGCCAGCTTCCCAGCGTGGTCGAGCCCTGTTGCACGGCCAGCGGGCCGCTCTTGGTCAGCGTCACCCGCGCCTTGAAATTATCCTCATCGATGCGGTCGAAATCGGATTCGGTGCCGGCGAACGCCAGGCGCGGCACGGTGCCGCGACCGTGAACCTGTGCCAAGAGGACGCTGCCGGCCGGGACTTTTATCGGCGTCGCGGTCGCCGCCGGCGATAGGAGCTGAGGCGGCAGGCCGGTGTAATCGGGCGGCGTCAGCCAGATATCGAGGCTGGCGAGCGGCGCGACCGGCCCGCCGCTTACATCCGGCGCCAGCGACCGGCCAATCCGCGACGCCCAATCCGGTCCGGCGTCGATCGCCGCCAGCACCAGCAACAACACCAGCAGCGCGCGCAGCGCCCAGGGGTCGCGGCGGACCAATCCCGCCTCGGGCCAGCCGATGCGCAAGCGATGCGATGCCGCGACCATGCGCGCCCGATGCGCCTGCCATAAAGCGACGCTTTCGGGATCGTCGGCGCCGCCGGCGATGCGGTCGTCGAGCGCCGCCAACGGACGATGCGCGAGGCCGCTCGCCTGCTCGACGCGGCGCCGCGCCGCGCCGGGACGCGGCAGGCGAAATCGGCGCAAGCCATCGGCCAGCACCGCCACCAGCGCCGCCGCCAGCACCACCAACAAGCCGAAATGTAGCCAGCCGGGCAATTGCTCGGGCAGGTCGAACAGCGCCAGCACCAGGAACAGGGCGATCACCGCCAGCGCCGGCGCCACCGCCGGCCACAGCCGCTCCCACAGCAGCGCGCCCGCCGCGAGGCGCAGCCGCCGCGCCGCGACCGCCGGGCCGGAGGGGGGCGGGTTTACGCCTGCCATGGCGGCTGTTGCTCCGCGGCCAGCATCGCCTCATAGGTGGGACGCGGCCGAATGATGGCGAACGCGGCGCCGCGCACCAGCACCTCCGGCACCAGCGGGCGGGAATTATAGCTGGACGCCATGATCGCGCCATAGGCCCCGGCCGACAGCAGGGCCACCAGGTCGCCGGCGCCGACCGGCGGCAGCGGCCGCTCGGCCGCGAAGATGTCGCCGGTTTCGCACACCGGCCCGACGATATCGGCCAAGGCGCGGTCATCGGTGACGGGCGCCGCGACCGGGACGATCGCGTGCCAAGCATCGTACATGACGGGGCGCACCAGATCGTTCATCGCGGCATCGACAATGACGAAGCGCCGCGTCGCGCCGTCTTTCACATAGAGCACGCGCGACACCAGGATACCGGCATTGCCGGCGATCCAGCGGCCTTGCTCGAACGCCAGATCGACATCGAGACCGTGCGTCAGGCGCCGCACCATCGCGGCGTAATCGGCGACGGCGGGCGGCGTCTCGTCGCGATAGCGGATGCCGAGTCCGCCGCCCAGATCGAGCCGGCGCAACGCGATGCCCTCGCCGCGCAGCCCCTTCAGCAAATCCACCACGCGGGCGAACGCCGCCTCGAACGGCGCCAGGCTGGTGATCTGCGAGCCGATATGCACCGCGATGCCGACCGGCTCGATGCCGGGCATGCGCGCGGCGCGATGAAACGCGTCGCGCGCATGCGCCAGGTCGATGCCGAATTTATTTTCGCTTTTGCCGGTTGAGATCTTGGCGTGGCTTTTGGCATCGACATCGGGATTGACGCGAATCGCGATGCGCGCGGTAGTGCCGAGGCGCGTCGCGACCGCGCTCAGCGCCGACAATTCCGCGACGGATTCGACATTGATCTGATGCACCCCCGCCGCCAGCGCGGCGGCAAGCTCGTCCTCGGTCTTGCCGATGCCGGAAAAGACGATGCGGCCGGCGGGAATGCCGGCGGCCAGCGCGCGGCGCAACTCGCCTTCGGAGACGATATCGGCGCCGGCACCGAGCCGTCCGAGCTGGCGCAGCACCGCGACATTCGACAGCGCCTTCACCGCGAAGCACAGCATCATCGACTGGCCGGCGAACGCCGCCGCGAATTCGCGATAGCGGCGTTCGAGATGCGCGCTCGAATAAGCATAGAACGGCGTGCCCACGGCAGCGGCGATGCGCGTGACTGGAACCTCCTCCAGCGTCAGCATGCCGTCGCGATAAGCCAGCTCCGGCCCGCCGGGCATGTCGCTATTGTCCATCGGGATTCGGATAGGTTTTGGGATAGACGTTGGGCTCGCCCGCCGGCGGCTGCGGCTGCGCGCGCTTGCCGCACGCCACCAACGGCAGGGCGATGGCGGCCATCATCAACAGGGCGATGAGGCGCGCCATCACAGATACCGCGTCCGGGCGGCCGCGATGGCGCGGGCCACCTCGGCCGGGGCGGTGCCGCCGAAGCTGGCGCGGCTTGCCACCGACTGTTCGACGCCGAGCACGTCGTAGATCGCGGCGGTGATGCGCGGCTCGATGCGCCGCATCTCGGCCAGCGGCAGGGCCGCGAGGCCGATATGCAATTCCTCGGCGCGCTTCACCAGGGCGCCGGTGCGATGGTGCGCCTCGCGAAACGGCATGCCCAGCACCCGCACCAGCCAATCGGCGAGATCGGTCGCGGTGCTGAACCCGTGCTCCGCCGCGGCACGCATCGCCGCGACGTCGGCCGTCATGTCGCGCACCATGCCGGCGGTCGCGGCGAGGCACAATTCGAGCGCGTCGGCTGCCTCGAACACCGGCGCCTTGTCCTCCTGCAGATCCTTGGCATAGGTCAGCGCCAAGCCCTTCATCACCGTCAACAGCGCCACGAGGTTGCCGGTGAGGCGCCCGGACTTGGCGCGCACCAGCTCCGCCGCGTCGGGGTTGCGCTTTTGCGGCATGATCGAGCTGCCGGTGGTGAAGGCATCGCTAAGCTTTATAAAGCCGAAATTCGGCCCAGCCCACAGCACGATTTCCTCGGCGAAGCGCGAGAGATGCACCCCCACGATCGCGGCGGCGGCAAGAAATTCCAGCGCGAAATCGCGATCCGACACGGCATCCATCGAATTCGCCGCCGGCCGGTCGAAGCCCAGCGCCTCGGCCGTGGCGGCGCGGTCGATGGGGAACGAAGTCCCGGCCAGCGCCGCCGCGCCCAAGGGCGATTCATTGAGCCGGGCGCGGCAATCGCGAAAGCGCCCGCGATCGCGCCCCAGCATTTCGACATAGGCCATGAGATGATGGCCGAAGGTCACGGGCTGCGCCGGCTGCAAATGGGTGAAGCCCGGCATCACCGTCGCGGCATGCTCGGCGGCGCGGTCGAGCAGCGCCGCCTGTAGCGCGCGCATCTGGCCATCCAGCCGGTCGATGGCGTCGCGCACCCATAGCCGAAAATCGGTCGCGACCTGGTCGTTGCGCGAGCGCGCGGTGTGGAGGCGCCCGGCGGCGGGGCCGATCAACTCGGCGAGCCGCGCCTCGATATTGAGGTGAATATCCTCATGCTGCTCGCGGAACGGGAACGATCCGGCATCAATCTCGTTTTTGATTTGCGCTAGACTTTGCGCGATCAGGCCGCCATCCTCCGGTGTCACGATTCCCTGCCGCACCAGCATGGCGCAATGCGCTAGCGAGCCGGCAATATCTTGAGCATAAAGCCGCCTGTCGATATCGAGCGAGACATTGATGCGCTGCATGATTTCGGCGGGGCCGCCCGCGAACCGCCCGCCCCAGGCCGCATTGGCCGAGGATTTGTCGCTCATCCGCGCGCTCGGGGTATCGTGAAAATGCGCATCCGCTTAACCTATATCGTGATCATTGTCGGGGTGGTCGCCGTGGCCGCGATCGGCGGCTATTTGACGCTTCAGACACCGCCCCAGCCGGCCCCGCTACAGCGCCAGCAAGAGGTGATCGCCGACAAGTTTACAGCGGTCTCGCCACCGCTGCCAGCACCCGCGATCATGTTTACCCGTCCCGACGGCAAGAAGACCACGATCGCCGATTTTCACGGCCGCTGGCTGCTGGTCAATCTGTGGGCGACCTGGTGCGGCCCGTGCATGCGCGAGATGCCGTCGCTGGCGCGGATGAACGACGCGATGAAGTCCGAGCTTAACGTGATCGCGATCTCCGAGGATCGCAAAGGCGCGGCGGCGGTCGATCCCTTCAAGACAACGCTCGGTCTCAAGACCCTGGCGATCGGTCTCGACCCGGCCGGCAACGTCGCCGGCGCCCTCCATGTCGATGGCCTGCCCTCGACCTTTCTGATCGACCCGCAAAGCCGCATCGTGGCCCGCCTCGACGGGCCCGCCGATTGGGACTCGCCGCGCACCGTCGCCGCGCTGAACGAGCTGATGGGCAAGCCGGCGCGCTGATCAGCCCAGCACGCGGGCGAGGAAATCGCGGCCGCGGCTCAATCCCACCTCGTCGATGCCATGGCCGAGGCCGGGGCGGCTCGCCGCCTCGACGGGCAGGCCGGCCGCCTCCAGCGCCGCTACCGCCAGGGGCAGCGATTCCGGCGGCACCATCTGATCGGCATCGCCATGCACCAGCAGCACCGGGGGCTTCGAGCGAAATTCGTCGCTGCCGCCGATCACCCGGCCCGAATAGCCAACGATGCCCGCCAGTTGCTTCGCCCGGCGCGGCCCGACGAACAGCGACATCATCGTGCCCTGCGAGAAGCCGACCAGCGCCAGCCGCGCTTCATCGAGGCCCAGCCGGTCCAGCGCGTCGTCGAGAAAGGCGTCGAGAACCGCCGCCGCCTCACGCACCCCGGACTCGATCGCCTCGGGCGTGCGGATTTGCAGGCTGAACCACTGCCTGCCATAGGGCGCCATGTCGCAGGGAAAGGGCGCGTCCGGCGCGATGAAGGCGGTTTCCGGCAAGGCAGGTGCCAGCGCCGGCACCATGCCGAAAAGATCGTTGCCATCGGCCCCCAATCCATGGAGCAGCACGACGAGGCGTTTGGGCGTGGCGCCCTGGGGATAGACCGCGGACGGTCCGCTGAGATTGGTTGCCATCGCCATGGGATAGCTTGCCCGGCGCGAGGTGCCAACCCCCTAAGAATTCGGGCCATCCTTGTATATAGTATCGGTCTTGCGTGGTTGGACAGCCGGGGAGCATTTAAGACATTATTAAATCGATGCCCCTACCCTCGCATGCGGGTTGCTGCCGGACCGGTTCGCCTCCTGTCACTTTTGGACGTTCTATTCGGGAGTAGCTATGCGCATCGCGGTTATCGGAACAGGGTATGTAGGTCTGGTCTCGGGCGCCTGCTTTTCCGAGTTCGGCGTCAATGTCGTCTGCGTCGACAAGGATCTCGACAAGATTTCGCGGCTCGAAAAAGGACAGATCCCGATTTTCGAGCCGGGCCTGGACCAGATCGTCGAGGCCAATCGCCGCGCCGGCCGGCTGTCCTTCACCGACAATCTCAACGCCGCGGTGGCCGGCGCCGACGCCGTCTTCATCGCGGTTGGCACGCCGTCGCGCCATGGCGACGGCCATGCCGATCTGAGCTACGTCTTCGCCGCCGCCGAGGAAATCGCGCGCGCCCTCACCGGCTATACCGTCATCATTACCAAATCGACGGTGCCGGTCGGCACCGGGCGCCGGGTCGCGGAGATCATCCGCCAGACCAACCCGGAGGCGCGATTCGATGTCGTGTCCAACCCGGAATTCCTGCGGGAGGGCTCGGCGATCCAGGATTTCATGCGGCCCGATCGCGTCATCATCGGCACCGAGAGTGAAGCGGCGCAGGAAGTGATGCGCGAACTGTACCGCCCGCTCTATCTGATCGAAGTGCCGATGATCTTCACCTCGCTGGAAACGGCCGAGCTGACCAAATACGCCGCCAACAGCTTTCTCGCTACCAAGATCTCGTTCATCAACGAGATCGCCGATCTGTGCGAGCAGGTCGGCGCGGACGTCCAGGACGTGGCCCGGGGCATCGGCCTCGACGGCCGCATCGGGCGAAAATTCCTGCATGCCGGACCGGGCTATGGCGGCTCGTGCTTCCCCAAGGATTGCCTCGCTTTGACCCGCACCGCCGCCGAGCATGGCGCGCCGGTACGCATCGTCGAAGCGGCCCGCGAGGTCAATGACGCCCGCAAACTGGCGATGGCCGACCGCATCATCCGCCATTGCGGCGGCAATATCGCCGGCAAGACTATCGCGATCCTGGGTCTCGCCTTCAAGCCCAACACCGATGATATGCGCGACAGCCCCAGCCTCGCCATCGTGCCGCGGCTGCGCGAAGCGGGCGCCACGATCCGGGCCTTCGATCCCGAGAGCATGGCCGAGGCGAAGAAGCTGATGGGCGACATCGCCTATTGCGCCAACGCCTATGAGGCGATGGACGGCGCCGACGCGGTGGTCATCCTGACCGAATGGAATGAATTCCGCGCGCTCGATTTCGCCCGCGTCAAATCGCTGTTGCGGACGCCGACGGTGATCGACCTGCGCAACATCTACAAGCCCGCCGACATGGCCCATGCCGGCTTCTATTATTTCAGCATCGGCCGTGGCCCAGTCGAACCGGCCGAAGGCCAGGACCGCATCCGGTCGCGCGCCTAAGGCGCGGCCCAACCCACGAAAGAGCATCGATGAGCGTCACGACCAAACGAATCCTGATCACCGGCGGCGCCGGCTTTCTCGGCTCGCATCTGTGTGACCGGCTGATCGCGGACGGTCACGATGTGCTGTGCGTCGATAACTACTTCACCGGGCGCAAGGACAATATCGCGGCGCATCTGGCGAACCCGCGCTTCGAGGCGCTGCGCCACGATGTGTGCTTTCCGCTGTATGTGGAAGTCGACGAGATTTATAATCTCGCTTGCCCGGCCTCGCCGGTGCATTACCAGTTCGATCCGGTGCAGACCACCAAGACCAGCGTGGTCGGCGCCATCAACATGCTGGGCCTCGCCAAGCGGGTGAAGGCCAAGATATTTCAGGCTTCGACCTCCGAGATCTATGGCGATCCCGAGGTTCATCCGCAAACCGAGGATTATCGCGGCAACGTCAACACCATCGGCCCGCGGGCCTGCTATGACGAGGGCAAGCGCTGCGCCGAGACCCTGTTCTTCGACTATCACCGCCAGCACGGCGTCAAGATCAAGGTCGCCCGCATCTTCAATACCTATGGCCCGCGCATGCATCCGAACGACGGCCGCGTGGTGTCGAATTTCATCATCCAGGCGCTGAAGGGCGAAGCCATCACGCTGTTCGGCGACGGCTCGCAGACCCGCGCCTTCTGTTATGTCGACGATCTGATCGAGGGCTTCGTGCGCCTGATGGGGTCGGCCGACGGCATCACCGGCCCGATCAATCTCGGCAATCCGGTTGAGATGACGGTGGCGGACCTGGCCAAACGCGTGGTCGAGCTGACCGGTTCGCGCTCCAAGATAGAATACCGGCCGCTGCCGGTCGACGATCCGACCCAGCGCTGCCCCAACATCACGGTCGCGCGGGAGACGCTGGACTGGGAGCCGAAGGTCGCGCTCGATAGCGGTCTCAAGCGCACCATCGCCTATTTCGACAAGCTGTTGAGCGAGACGCAAACCCGCGCCGACACCACCGTCCGGCTATCGGCTTAGAGTGCGATCCGCCCGGACGGAAGCAAGGGATGCTTCCGTCCGGGCGGATCGCACTCTAAGAAAAAATCACCGTCCCGGCGTGATCCCCCGGTCAAGCCTCACGGCTGTCCGGTTGGGGTTTGGCGAAGCTCCCAAGGTACTTTTCGCGGCGGGAAACGACCGCTTTGGCCGGGTTTGGCCCGGCCACCCATATGTTGACGGCCCCCGGCCTGCAAGATGGGAAGCGATAGGGGAGCGGCGACTTGCGGTCATATGTCCGGCTTGTTTGCGCGGTCGGATAAGACCGCTGGCCCAGATGGGTTCCGCGGATTGGGTCCCTAACACGATCACGGCGCTCAATGACGCCTTGGGTGGCCACGGGTTCTCCCGATCCTCGGATCGACCGATCACCATCTCTTCGTTCTCTTGCAAGCATCCGGCTCGGCGCGACGGGCTAGGCCATCGTCGGGCGATGGCGGTAGATGTCGGCGCGCATCATGA
>DATCDN010000087.1:0-3347 GCA_036510675.1 Allostellaceae bacterium | reverse complement strand
TGAAGGGCTTGTCGGCCGACTTCACCGAGATGAAGGCGCAGCCCGCCGTTGGCAGAACCACGCCGCCGCCGAGCTGGCTCTTGGCGAAGGCGCGGGCGAAGGCCGGGGCGAAGTCCTCGCCCTCGCGGCGCCAGTCCAGGCCCATGACCTCGCCAGTCGAGCGCATCTCCGGCCCGAGCACCGTGTCGACGCCGGGGAAGCGGGCGAAGGGGAAGACCGCTTCCTTGACCGCGATGTGGTCGTAGGGGTTTTCGCTCAGGTCGAACTCGGAAAGCTTGTGGCCGGCCATCAGCTTGGCGGCGATGGCGGCGATCGGCTTGCCGATGGTCTTGGCGACGAACGGCACGGTGCGCGAGGCGCGCGGATTGACCTCCAATACATAGACGGTGCCGTCCTTGACGGCATATTGCGCGTTCATCAGGCCGACCACATGCAAGGCCTTTGCCAGGGCGGCGGTCTGGCGCTCGATGTCGCGGATCACCGCCGCGCCGAGCGAATAGGGCGGTAGCGAGCAGGCGCTGTCGCCGGAATGAATGCCGGCCTCTTCGATATGCTCCATGATGCCGGCGATGTGCACGGCGTCGCCATCGGCGAGCGCGTCGACATCGACCTCGATCGCATCGGCGAGATAGCGGTCGATCAGCACCGGGTTCTTGCCCGACGCCTTCACCGCATGGGTCATGTAGCGGGCGAGGCTGTCGGGGCCATGGACGATCTCCATTGCCCGCCCGCCCAGCACATAGGACGGCCGGATCACCACCGGATAGCCGATGCGCTCGGCGATCGCCACCGCCTCGTCGAGCGAGGTCGCGATGCCGTTCTCGGGCTGTTTCAGGTCGAGTTGCGCCAGCAGTTCCTGAAAGCGCCGCCGGTCCTCGGCGAGGTCGATGGCGTCGGGCGAGGTGCCGAGGATCGGAATATCGGCGGCCTCCAGCGCCGCCGCGAGTTTCAACGGCGTCTGCCCGCCGAGCTGGACGATCACGCCCAGCACGCGGCCGTTGCGCTGCTCGACCCGCACGATGGCGATCACGTCCTCGGCGGTCAGCGGCTCGAAATAGAGCCGATCCGACGTGTCGTAATCGGTCGATACCGTCTCGGGGTTGCAATTGATCATGATGGTCTCGAAGCCGGCCTCTTTCAGCGCATAGGCGGCATGGACACAGCAATAATCGAATTCGATGCCTTGGCCGATGCGGTTGGGGCCGCCGCCGAGAATGATGATCTTATCGCGCGCCGTGGGCTCGGATTCGCACTCGGTCTCATAGGTCGAATACATGTAGGGCGTCAGCGCCGGAAATTCCGCGGCGCAGGTATCGATGCGCTTATAGACGGGATGAATATCGAGACGGCCGCGCGCATCGGCGATAGCGGCCTCGCTCGATCCCGTCAGCTCGGCGAGCCGCGCGTCGGAAAAGCCGAGGCGCTTCAGCCGCAGCAAGCCCGGCGCGTCGGTGGGCAGGCCGCTCGCGCGCACCTCGTTTTCGGCGATGACGATTTCCGCGATGGCGTCGAGGAACCACGGATCGTAGTGGCAGGCGGCGTGAATCTCGGCGGTGGTGAAGCCATGACGAAAGGCTTGCGCGATGGTGAGGAGGCGATCCGGTGTCGGCGTGGCCAGCGCCGCGCGGATCGCGTTGCGGTCGCCGGCACCGGGAATTTCGATCTCGTTGAAGCCCGTGAGGCCGGTCTCCATCGAGCGCAGCGCCTTCTGCACCGATTCGGCGAAGCTGCGGCCGATCGCCATCGCTTCGCCGACCGATTTCATCGAGGTGGTCAGCAGCGGCTCCGCCCCCGGAAATTTCTCGAACGCGAAGCGCGGCATCTTGGTGACGACGTAATCGATGGTCGGCTCGAACGAGGCCGGCGTCACCTGCGTGATCTCGTTGGTGAGTTCGTCGAGCGTATAGCCGACGGCGAGCTTGGCGGCGACCTTGGCGATGGGAAAGCCGGTCGCCTTCGACGCCAGCGCCGACGAGCGCGAGACGCGTGGGTTCATCTCGATGACGACGAGGCGGCCATCCTCGGGATTGACCGCGAACTGCACATTCGAGCCGCCGGTATCGACCCCGATCTCGCGCAGCACCGCGATCGAGGCGTTGCGCATGATCTGATATTCCTTGTCGGTCAGCGTCAGTGCCGGCGCCACGGTGACGCTGTCGCCGGTATGGACGCCCATCGGATCGACGTTCTCGATGGAGCAGATGATGATGCAATTGTCGGCGCGGTCGCGCACGACCTCCATCTCGAATTCCTTCCAGCCCAGCACCGATTCCTCGATCAGCACTTCGTGGCTGGGCGAGGCGCGCAAGCCGCTCTCGACGATCTCCTCGAATTCCTTGCCATTATAGGCGATGCCGCCGCCGGTGCCGCCCAAGGTGAAGGACGGCCGGATCACCGCCGGCAGGCCGACATGGGCCAGGTTTTCGCGCGCCTCGGCCAGGCTGCGCACCAATTTGCTCTTGGGCGATTGCAGGCCGATGCGGTCCATCGCCTCGCGGAACAGCAGCCGGTCCTCGGCCTTGGCGATGGCGCCTTCGGTGGCGCCGATCAGTTCTACTTGGTAGCGGGCGAGGGCGCCCGATTTCGCCAGCGCCATCGCGGTGTTGAGCGCGGTCTGGCCGCCCATGGTCGGCAGCAGCGCGTCGGGCCGCTCCTTGGCGATGATGCGCTCGACGAAGTCGGGGGTGATCGGCTCGATATAAGTGGCGTCGGCCATGTCCGGGTCGGTCATGATGGTGGCCGGATTGGAATTGACCAGCACCACGCGATAGCCTTCCTCGCGCAACGCCTTGCAGGCTTGCGCGCCGGAATAATCGAACTCGCACGCCTGCCCGATGACGATCGGCCCCGCCCCGATGATCAGGATGGATTTGATGTCGGTGCGCTTAGGCATGGGCTTCGTATAAATGAGGAGGGGCCGCTTTATTCTCCCTCCCCCCTTGAGGGAGAGGGTTGGGGTGGGGGGTAATCGCGCAGCACAGCGCTAAGTGTCTCCCAAACTCCCTCGGTGTTTTCCAACACATCGTTGTTCCAAAACCGGATAACGCGATAGCCGCACTCTTCGAGCCAGCGTGTCCGCTTGTCGTCGCGCTCCGGTGAATGTTGCCCGCCGTCGATTTCGACGATGACGCCCGCTTGCGGGCAAAAGAAATCGACGATGTAAGGGCCGATGGGTTGCTGACGGCGAAAGCGGTACCCGCCGAGCTGCTTATCGCGGAGATAGAGCCACAGCCGCTTTTCCGCATCGGTTGGATTTTTGCGCAGGAGCCGCGCGTTGCGCGATGCCATTCGATCCTCCCGTCGCTGGCCCCCCCCACCCCGACCCTCCCCCTCAAGGGGGGAGGGAG
>DATCDN010000086.1:0-31187 GCA_036510675.1 Allostellaceae bacterium | reverse complement strand
GGCGGCCCCCTCGTGCTTTCGCCGGTCCGAGGCGGTCGCCGACCAGGCGATCCGCTATACCACCGAAATCATGGTGATGAGCGACACCTGCCGCAATCCGACCTATGAACGCTTCGTTCAGCGCAACCGGCTCGAAGTCGTCAATTTTCAGAACCTGATGAAGGAACATTTCCGCCGTGGTGCCGGCGGCCGCGCCGCCCAGGCGAAGCTCGATACCTTCCTGACCCACATCGCCAACGAGGCGGCGCTCCGCACCGGCATCCAGGATATCGCCCAGGTCTGCTCCGTCGCGGTTCAGTTCCTCGCCACCGCCGACGCGCTGTCGGGCGACGCCTTCAAGAAATACGCCGAGAGCCAGGTCAAGGAACATGGCCGCGAGTATAAATTCTGCAAGGAATAGCCGCCCCGTCCTGCCATCGCGATCGCCGATTTAGCCGGTGATCGCCATCGACTGGCCGGCGCTGGCGGCGCTGGCATCGGTGGTGCTGATCGACCTGACGCTAGCCGGCGACAATGCCATCGTTGTGGGATTGGCGGTGGCGGGCTTGCCGCGCGATGTGCGCCGCCGCGCGATGTGGCTCGGCATCGGGGTTGCGACCCTGTTGCGCATCGCCTTGTCGGCGGTTGCGGTTCAGCTTCTGGCGGTGCTCGGCCTGACCCTCGCGGGCGGCATTCTGCTGTTGTGGGTGGTGTGGAAGCTCTATCGCGACTGGCGTGCCGGCGACAGCGTGCCGGCCGCCGCCCCCGCCAAATCGATCTCGCTGTCGGCCGCGATTTTCCGCCTGGTCGCGGCCGATGTGTCAATGTCGCTGGACAATGTGCTGGCGGTCGCCGGCGCGGCCCGCGATCATTTCTGGGTGCTGGTCGTCGGCCTGATCCTGTCGGTCGCGCTGATGGGACTGGCCTCGACGATCCTCATACGCCTGATGGCGCGCTATCGCTGGATCGTGGCGGTGGGGCTGCTGATCATCGCCGTCGTCGCGCTGCGCATGATCTATGAGGGCGGCGCCGAGGTCTGGACGCGCCTCCTATGATTGGCCGATCAGGGCCAGCCATTCGGCCTCGGTAAGGGTCGTCACGCCGAGCTCGGCCGCCTTCGCCGCTTTCGAGCCGGCATCGGCGCCGATCACCACGAAATCGGTTTTCTTGGAGACGCTGCCGGCGACATTGGCGCCCAGCGCCTCGGCGCGCGCCTTGGCCTCGCCGCGCGACATGGCCTCCATCGAGCCGGTGAAGACGATGGTCTTGCCGGCGATCGGCGACGCGGCCGGCGCGCTGGCGATATAGTCCGTGACGGTCAACTCGCCGGCGAGATCGTCGAGGATGGCCTGGTTATGCGGCTCGGCGAAGAAGCCGACAATGTCGGTGGCGGTGTCCTCGCCGATGCCGTTGATGTTGTTGAGCGCGCTCCACGCCTCGCTGTCATGATCCTGCGCCGCGGTCATCGCATCGCGCCAATGCGCGAAGGCGCGATAGTGCCGCGCCAAGAGGCGCGCCGTGACCTGGCCGACCTGGGGAATGCCGAGCGCGAAGATGAAGCGGTCGAGGCCGATATGGCGACGCTGATCGATGGCGCGTTTCAGGTTCTGCGCGCTCAACTCGCCCCAGCCCTCGCGCGCCGCGATCCGGGCGAAATCCAGCCGGAAAATATCGCCGGGCGTCCGGATCAATTTCTCCTGCCAGAACGCGGTGACGTTCTTCTCGCCCAGCCCCTCGATGTCGAACGCGTCGCGCGACACGAAATGAATCAGCCGCTCGATCGCCTGCGCGCCACAGATCAGGCCGCCGGTACAGCGCCGCGCGGCCTGGCCCGGCTCGCGCACCGCGAGGCTGTGGCAGATCGGGCAGGTGTCGGGAAATTGAAACGGCTGGGCGTGCGCGGGGCGGCGCTCCGTCACGACGCCGACCACTTGCGGGATGACGTCGCCGGCGCGCTGTACGATCAGCGTGTCGCCGACGCGGATATCTTTCCGCGCGATTTCGTCCTCGTTATGCAGGGTGGCGCGCCGCACTACCACGCCGCCGATGGTGATCGGCTCCAGGATCGCGAACGGCGTCAACTGGCCGGTGCGGCCGACATTGATGCCGATATCGGTGAGCACCGTCTGACCCTGCTCGGCGGGGAATTTATGCGCGATCGCCCAGCGCGGCGCGCGAGCGGCGAAGCCCAGCCGCTCCTGTAGCGCGAGGTCGTTGACTTTGTAGACGACGCCGTCGATGTCATAGGGCAGGCTGGCGCGCTCCGCCGCCATGTCGCGATGAAACGCCAGCAATTCCTCGATCCCGTGGCACAATTTCGAGAAGGGATTGACGGCGAAGCCCCAGGCGCGGAAGCATTCCAGCGCCTGCCAATGGGTCGCGGCGAAATGGGTGCTGGCCTCGCCCCAGGCATAGGCGAAGAAATGCAGCGGCCGCGACGCGGTGATGGCGGGGTCGAGCTGGCGCACCGATCCCGCCGCCGAGTTGCGCGGGTTGGCGAACGCCGGCTCGCCGGCCTTTTCCCGCTCGGCGTTGAGGGCGAAAAAGCCCTGCCGGTCCATATAGACCTCGCCGCGCACCTCGAAAATTGCCGGCCAGCCCGTGCCGCGCAGCCGGCGCGGGATGTCCTTGATGGTGCGCAGATTGGCGGTGATGTCCTCGCCGGTGACGCCGTCGCCGCGCGTCGCGCCTTGGATCAGCGCGCCGTTCTCATAGCGCAGCGTGGCGGAGAGACCATCGATCTTCGGCTCGGCCGCGACATCGAGATGGTCGGTATCGGCGCGCAGAAAATTCTTCATCCGCTGGAAGAACGCGCGCACATCGTCATCGTCGAAGGCATTGTCCAGCGACAGCATCGGCTTGGCGTGAACCACCTTGGCGAAGGTCGCCGACGGCGCCGCCCCGACGCGGCGGCTGGGGCTGTCGGCGCGGATCAGCGCGGGAAAGCGCGCCTCGATCTCGTTGTTGCGCCGGCGCAACGCGTCGTAATCGGCGTCGGAAATCTCCGGCGCGTCCTCTTGGTGATAGAGCCTGTCGTGATGCGCGATGCTCTTGGCGAGCCGCTCGAGCTCGGCCTTCGCCGCCGCCTCGCTCAATTCCGCGATATCGGGCGGCGCTGTGGATTTTTTGGCGCGGCTCATGCGCGGCTGCCCGCCATCAGACTATCGGCGGCGGCGCGCGCGGCGGCGGTGACGGCCGAGCCCGACAGCATGCGGGCGATTTCCTCGCGGCGCTCCTCGGGATCGAGCCGCTGGGCCGTGGTGATGGCGGCATCGCCCTTGCGTCCCTTCTCGACCCGCCAATGATCCTGGCCCAGCGCCGCGACCTGCGGCGAATGGGTCACCACCAGGATTTGCCGGCTGTCGGCGAGGCGGCGCAGCCGGTCGCCGACCGCCGCCGCAGTGGCGCCGCCGATGCCGCTATCGACCTCGTCGAACACCAGGGTCGCGACTGGCATCGCCTTGGCCAGGACCAGTTTCAGTGCCAGCATGAAGCGCGACAGCTCGCCGCCGGAGAGGATGCGCGCCAGCGGCCCCAGCGCCGCCCCGTTGTTGGTCGCGACCTCGAAGCGCACGCGCTCCGCGCCATGCTCGCTCCATTCGGATGGATCGAGCGGCGTCAGCGCGGTGGCGAAGCGCGCCGCCGCCAGTTTCAGCGGCGGCAGCTCGCGGGTCACCGCCTTGTCGAGCGCGGCGGCGGCGGCGCGGCGCGCGGCCGACACAAGCTCCGTCGCGGCGCGATAGGCCGCTTGTGCCTCGGCCTCGGCGCGGCGCAGCCGGTTGAGGGTGTCGCCGCCATCCTCGATCAGGGCGAGCTTGGCCGTGACATCGGCGCCGAGATCGGCCAGCGCATCGACCGGCACGCCGTGCTTTCGGGCGAGCGCGCGCAGCGCGAACAATCGCTCCTCGACCGTCTCCAGCCCGCGCGCATCGCCGCCCAGATCGCGGCCCGCTGCCTCGATCTGGGCCAGCGCCTCGGCGGTTTCGATGGCGGCGCGCTCCAGCGCCGCCAGCGCCGGGTCGAGCCGCGGCCCCGCTCTGTCGCGAATTTTTTGCAGGGCGCGCGCCGCGATATGCAGCGCCCGCTCGCCATGCTCGCCCGACAGCGCGGCCAGCGCCGCGTCGATCGCCTCGACGATGCGCTCGCGATTGCCGAGCAGCTGACGCTCCTGCGCCAGCGCGGTTTCCTCGCCGGGCTGGGGGTCGAGCGCCGCGATCTCGTCGCGGACATGGCGCAGCCATGCCTCGTCCTGTCGCGCCGTGGCCTGAATCGCCTCGGCGGCGTCGCGGGCGGCGAGGGCGTCGCGCCATCCCCGCCACGCGGTCCGCAGCGCGCCCAGCGCGTCGGGGTAGTTGCCGAACGCGTCCAGCGTTTCGGCGTGGGTCGTGGGATCGAGCAAGCCGTGCCGGTCGAACTGGCCATGCACCTCGACGAGACAATCGCCGACCCGCGCCAGAAGGCCGATGCTGGCGGGCTGATCGTCGATGAAGGCGCGGCTGCGGCCGTCCGCCTGCACGACCCGGCGCAGCACCAGCCGGTCGCTGGTGGCATCGAACCCCGCCTCGCGCAATAGATCGCGCGCGGGATGGCGGTCGGGCAGCGCGAACTCCGCCGTCGCGATCGCCTGCGCCGCGCCGGCGCGCACCAGCCCGCTTTCGGCGCGCAGGCCCAGCGTCAGCCCTAGCGCGTCGAGCAGAATGGATTTGCCGGCCCCGGTCTCGCCGGTCAGCACGCAGAGACCCGGCCCGAACGATAGATCGAGCCGGTCGATCAGCACCAGGTCGCGAATTGCCAAGCCAAGCAGCATGGTCGGAAATGATAGAGGGGTGCCGCCCGCGAGACCAGAGGTCGCTAGATTGGTTCCGTTGCGGAACCTTCGATAAGGCGGGTATCCACCGAACGCCGCTCGATTTCACGTGGCCGCGCGGGCAGCACCGCACTCGTCACGCGACCGCGAAATGCCTCGACGATGGCAAGCTGCATCCAGATCGTGGCCCAGGGCAGATAATTATTCTGAAAATGATTGCCCGCCAATAGAAGCAGCGTGCTGGCGAGGGCGGCGGTCCAAAATAATCGGGGTTCCCGCCCGCTGCAATATCGCCACCAGACGAAACCGATCCCGGCGAACAAGACGATTCGGGCGGCGGTCGCGACGGGAAACGACAAAAAGTAAATCCAAGAATTGGCTTGGGGATACATGAGCATGGGCCAGAGAAAGACGTTCGCGACGAATCCAAGCGGATCGAGCGCGAACCACGGGCCAAGCAAGAGGGCGAGCGTTGCCAGGAAAACCGGCACCCGCACGCGCGGGCGATCGCACAGCAGGAGCGGCACCAGAATCAGAGCGGGAAAAATCTTCGCGGCGACCGCAACGGCCAATAGGATAGCCATCGGAACGTGGCGCTTTTGCAAATGACAGAGGACCGCGAACGCCATCGGCAAGAGTGCCCAGATATCGGTGCTGGAGTGGCTGACATAGGCGGCGGTGATCGAGCGCTCAAGCAGCAGCGACGCGATTCCGAGCGCCGCGAGCATTTTATTCTCGCCAGCAACCTGCCAAGCCAATAGCCCGAGGGCCAAGAATAGTCCCGCCGTAGCGGCCGCGTTAAGCAACATAATGACCGCGGGATGGTTTATCAGCGCGAAGGGCGCCGTCACCATCAGGATCACCGGTCCATACTTATAGCCGGAAAGCCGGGCCTCTACGGCCAGATCACGGGGTAGGGATTTGCTGACGGGCAGTAGCTGCCGGCGCAGTTCCGGATCGGGTGTCGCCTCGTAACGTTTCAGTGCCGAAGCGAACGCCGCGGGATTGAGCGAGCTGGCAAGCGGCGTGCCCAGCCGCGCCGGCGCGCGCTCCTCGAAGGCCGTTGTATCGACCAAGGCGCCGAGGCCGAACGGGTTCTCCCCCTGCCACAACAGACGCACCGCCAACCAGGTCGTCCGCCCCGCATCCCTGGGAATGTGGCGCGTTTCGAACACGCGCATTGTCGTATAGCCGGCGATGGAAAGATCGAGCAGCACCGCAAAGGCAAGGAGGCCGATGAGGGAACGCGGCCATGCGCCTTGCGGAGCGACTGCGCGGTTGGTTCGCGGATTAGGGCGGAGCAGCCAAAACCCCGCGAACGCAACGCACAGGAAGGGACTTCGCAGCAACGCTGTCCAAGGCTCCGACGTTGTCTGGAGCATGAGCAGGCTTGACCAGACCTGCAGGGCGCAAAACCAAAGAAAGGGTGTGCGCAGCCCTCGTGCCAGTGGGAACACGACCGATTTCTGTCTAAAAAATCGCGCCGACCACCGAGCCGAACCAGCCCTTGTCATTGTCGGCGGTGGCGTTCGGGTGGCCGGTCATCAGCGAATACGCCGAGCCATACCATTTGCTGCCGGGATAATTATAGCCCAGCACCGCCGCGGTCTTTTCCGCCTCGTTCTTCAGGCCCAGCGCCAGATAGCATTCGGTCAGGCGCTCCAGCGCCTCCGGCACATGGGTGGTCGATTGATATTGGTCGACGACGCGGCGAAAGCGATTGATGGCCGCGAGATAATAGCGCTGCTGTTCGTAGAAGCGGCCGATCTCCATTTCCTTGCCGGCGAGATGGTCGGTCGCGAGCTGCATCTTCAGCTGCGCGTCGCGGCCATAGCGCGAATCGGGAAAGCGCCGCACCACTTCGCCCAGCGCCGCCAGCGCGCGCTGGGTCTGTTGCTGGTCGCGCCCGACATCGGCGATCTGAACGTAATAATCGAGCGCCTTGAGGTAATAGGCGTAGGCGACATCGCGGTGGCCGGGATGAAGCTGGATGAAGCGGTCGGCGGCGACGATCGACTGGTCGTATTTGCTGCCCTCATAGAGGGCATAGGCGGCCATGAGTTGGGCCTTGGTCGCCCACACCGAATAGGGATGCTGGCGGTCGACTTCCTCGAACTGACCGGCGGCCTTGCTCCAATCCTCGGCGATCACCGAATTCATCGCGCGATTGTAGAGCGTGTCGACCGGCGTATCGACATAGGTTTCCTTCTTGCCGCCGCCGCAGGCGCTCAGCAGCAACGCGAGCACCGCCGCCAGGCACGGCAAATAAGACCAATTTCTCATCCGCATCTTCACATTCGTTCCCGTCTCGACCGCGCCCCTTATATCATGAAGCCGGCCGGGCGGAAGGTGCCCCGCGGGGCCTCACGCGGTGGCGCGGCGCTTGCCAGCCTGCCAGTCGAATTCGGCTGATTCGGCACGCCGCATCGGCACGATGCGATAGGCCGACCGGTCGGCGAACAGCGCCTCCAGCGCCTGCCGATTGATCGCATGGCCGGACCGCGTGCCGCTGAAATGGCCGATGAGAGGAGCGCCGGCCAGATAGAGATCGCCCAGCGCATCGAGAATCTTGTGGCGCACGAATTCGTCGGGGAAGCGCAGCCCGTCGCGGTTCAGCACCCGGCCATCGCCGATCACGATGGCATTCTCCATCGAGCCGCCGCGCGCCAGCCCGGCCGCGCGCAGTGCGTTGACATCATCGAGGAAGCCGAAGGTCCGCGCCGATGCGATCTCGTCCTTGAAGGTCTCGGCGTCGAGCTCCCAGCGCAGCGTCTGGCGCTTGATGGCGGCCGCGGTGAAATCGATGGTCAGGCTGATCGACATGCCGTCGCTCGGCAGCAGCGCCGCCGATTTGGCGCCATCCGCGATCCGCACCGGCTTCACGATCTCGATGGCGCGGCGCGGGGCATCCTGTTCCACGATGCCGGCACATTCGATCAGGAAGACGAATTCCGCCGCGCTGCCATCCATCACCGGAATTTCCGGCCCGTCGAGCTCGATCACCGCATTGTCGATTTCGAGGCCGGCCAGCGCCGCCATGACGTGCTCGATGGTCGCGACCGTGAGGCCCGCGCCATCGTCGATGGTGGTGCATAGCATCGATTCGCGAACGTGCCGCCAGTCGGCGCGCAGGCTGGCGCCGGCCCGGTCGCTCCGGCGAAACACGATGCCGGTGCCGGGCGCCGCCGGATGAAACGCCATCGCCACCCGGTCGCCACTGTGAAGAGCGGTGCCGCGGCAGCGAATGGTGTTTTTCAACGTTTTTTGTCGGACCAATCCGTGCAACGACATTAGACCCCGGACCTCTTGTTGGTCTTATTCTCCGTGCACGCTAAAAAGTTTCGCCCCCTCGAACAAGTCACTCTTTGTAACAAATTATTTCGAGGGATTATCATGACCTTTCAGGGGCTTGACTTGTCGCATCCAACTCCGGGCCGAGTCGCCGCCCGGAGCCGGATACGATACCCATGGCGGCTAATTGGCCTGGCGGCGCAGGAAAGCCGGGATGTCGAGCAGTTCTTCCTCCTTGGGCGGCAGGATGCGGTCGGCCTGATCGACCGCGCCGAGGCGCGCCTGTCCGGCACGCTGGCCCGGCTGCTGGTTCCATGAGGTCAGCTCCGGATCGGCGGCGGCGCGTTGGCGGCCGACGCCCTTGACCCGCTCGAACAGGCTGGGCGGGCGCTGGCTACGGCCCTTTTGCGGCGGGTGACCGCCATTCTCCATCGCGGCGGCGGCATAGGCGTCGGGCGCGATCGCGGGTTGCGCGATATAGGCGGGGCGGCCGCCCGGCACCTCGGACGGCGGCGGCACGATGAAGGAATCGCGCTTGGCGGCCTCGCGCTCGATGGCGTTGGTGCGGGTCAGCGTCGGCTCCGTCAAATGTTGGGCCGCATGCGGTTGGGTGTGGGGCAGGGGCGCCGGGGCCATCGCCGCCACCGCCGGGGCGGCGTGTGGCATTTCCTCCATTGGCTCGAGGCGCGCCGGGCTGGCGAGATGGTCGTTCTCGGTGACGAGCTGGATCATCGGGCGGCGCGCCGCGCTTTCGGCGGCGTCGATGCCGGTCGCCACCACCGAGATGCGCATCTTGCCGGTCAGCGTCTCGTCGAGGGTCGAGCCGACGATGATGTTGGCCTCGGGATCGACTTCCTCGCGGATGCGGTTGGCGGCTTCGTCGAACTCGAACAGCGTCATGTCGAGCCCGCCGGTGACGTTGATCAGAATCCCGCGCGCGCCCTTCATCGAGACATCGTCGAGCAGCGGGTTGGAGATCGCGGCCTCGGCGGCGTCGATGGCGCGCCGGTCGCCCTCGGCCTCGCCGGTGCCCATCATCGCCTTGCCCATCTCGCTCATCACCGCACGGACATCGGCGAAGTCGAGATTGATCAGGCCCGGCATCACCATCAGATCGGTGACGCCGCGCACGCCGGCGTGCAGCACATCGTCCGCCATCTTGAAGGCATCGACGAAGGTGGTGCGCTCGTTGGCGATGCGGAACAGGTTCTGGTTGGGGATGATGATCAGGGTATCGACATAGGCTTGCAGATCCTGAATCCCCTGCTCGGCGGTCTTCATCCGCTTCGAGCCTTCGAACTGGAACGGCTTGGTCACGACGCCGACCGTCAGGATGCCGGCCTCGCGCGCGGCGCGGGCGATCACCGGCGCCGCGCCGGTGCCGGTGCCGCCGCCCATGCCGGCGGTGATGAACACCATGTTGGCGCCCTCGACCGCCGCCATGATCTCGTCGAGCGCCTCCTCGGCGGCGCTGCGGCCGACCTCGGGCCGCGAGCCCGCGCCCAGCCCGCGCGTGGTGGTGACACCAAGCTGGATGCGGCGCTCCGCCAGCGATTGCTGCATCGCCTGCGCGTCGGTGTTGCAGATGACGAAATCGCAGCCGATCAAATTCGAGCGGATCATATTATTGACGGCATTGCCCCCCGCGCCGCCGACCCCGATCACCGTGATGCGCGGCTTCAGCTCGTTTTCTTCATGGGGAATGGTGAGACTGATGGTCATTCTACCCTCCAATCGATTCAAATGTTTTCGCGCAGCCAGCGCCACAGGCCGAACAATCTCCAATCCGGCAGGCCGGCCGGCGCCCGGATGGGGCGTGGCGTTTCGGCCCGCTCGGAAAATGCGAAATGGACAAGACCGGCGGAGGTGGCGAACGCGGGACCGCCGGTCGCCGGCGCCAGCCCGCCGACGCGCAGCGGCGTGCCGATGCGCACCTGCTTGTCGAGGATCAGCGCCGCCAGCTCGCGCACGCCCGCCAGCTGGCAGGCGCCGCCGGTCAGGACGACGCGCCGTCCCGACAATTTGTCGAAGCCGCTATGGTCCAGCCGGTCGCGCACCATGTCGAAGGTCTCTTCGAGGCGCGGCGCGATGATGCCGACCAGATAGGATTTCGGCACATGGTTGGATTGGGTCTCGTCTTCCTCGCCGATCTGCGGCACCGCGATCATCTCGCGCTCGTCGGTCGATGAGGTGATGCAGCTGCCATGCAGCGTCTTCATGCGCTCGGCATGGGCGAGCGGCGTCGAGAGGCCGCGCACGATGTCGTTGGTGACGTGGTTGCCGCCGACCGGGATGCTGTCCGCGAAGACGAGGTTGCCGTCATAGAAGACGCTGACGGTGGTAGTGCCGCCGCCCATGTCGATCAGGGTCACGCCGATCTTGGTCTCGTCCTCGACCAGCGCGGAGAGGCCGGCGGCATAGGGGCTGGCGACGAACGCCTCGACCTTGAGATGACAGCGCCCGAGACAGGCATTGAGATTGCGCAGGACCGCCGAATCCGCCGTCACCGCATGCATGTTGACGGCCAGCTTCAGGCCCGACATGCCGCGCGGATCGCGGATGCCGCGGCTGCCGTCAATGGAGAAGCCGACCGGGATGGCATGGATCACCTCGCGGCCCGGCGGCTCCTTCATGTGGTGGCCGAGATTGAGCACGCGGTTGAGGTCGGCGTCGCCAACCTCGCGGCCGTTGAGGCTGATCTCGCTTTGCACGATGCGCGAGGCGTGAAAGCCGCCGGAGAGGTTGACGACGACGCTGTTCAGCAGCTCGCCGGCCATTTCCTCGGCGGCATGGATCGCGGTGATGACCGATTGCGAGGCCGCTTCCAGATCGACGATCACGCCATTGCGCACGCCGCGCGACAATTGGTGGCCGATGCCGACGATCTTGATGCCGGCCGTGTCGGGGCGCGCGATGAAGCAGCACACTTTGCTGGTGCCGATATCGACGATGCCGACGAGCGAGCGGCGCGGGACGACATTGTGCATCATACCGGGTCGCCCCCATGATTCTTGTTCTTCTTGCCGGGCGGCTTCGGCATCAGCTCCGGCGGCACGCGCAGATAGACGCGGTCGGGGAGACGCAGATCGACCAGCAGCACGCGGCGCTCTAGGATGCGGTGATCCTGCTCGATCGCGGCCAGCCGGTGCCACGCCTCGGCGGGATCGGTCTCGGGCAGCGCGACGGAGACGCCGTTCTTGAATTGGATGTTCCAGCGCCGGGCGCCGACGCGCACCGCGCTGACCACCTGATCGTCGAGCGTCGGCTCGCTGGCCAGCAGCGCCAGCAACGAGCGCGCATTGGCGGGGGCGTCGTCGCCGACGAGGACGGGCAGGCGGCTATATTCGCGGAGCTGGCGGGTCGCGATGGTCCGCCCCTCGCGGTCGATCAGCACCAGATGATTGTCGTGCTGCCAGAAGGCCAGCGGCTCCTGCTCGGTCATCCGCACGAAGAGGGTGTCGGGCAGGCGGCGATAGATCGAGATCGACTTCACCCACGGCACCTGCTCCAGCCGCGACTTGGCCGCCGCCGGATCGATGGCGAAGATCGGTGTGCCGCGCGCGACGCCGAGCGCGGCCAGAATCGCGGTGGCGCTGGCATGCTCGCGGCCTTCGACCTCGACGGCGCCGACGCGGAAGCCGGCCTGGCCGCTGGCGGCGATCAGGCGCTGCTCGATGCCGGGCCACGCCGCCGCCGCCAGCGGGCTGCGCGCGACCAGGATCGCGGCGCCGGCGAAGGCCAGCATCATCGCGGCGACGCCGATCTGGGTGCGCTGGCGTGGGGTGGGTGGGCGAAGCATCATGAATCGCATGACGCGTTCTCCACCATCCACCGCACCAGCGCCGTGAAATCGATGCCGGCATGGCGCGCGATATCGGGCACCAGCGAGGTCGGCGTCATGCCCGGCTGGGTGTTGAGTTCCAGCAGCACCATGCGGCCCGGCTCGCCCGCGGTATCGTCATAGCGCAGATCGGAGCGGCTGACCCCGCGGCAGCGCAGCGCGCGATGCGCGCCGAGGCCGATCCGCAGCGCCTCGTCATAGGCGGCGGGATGGATCGGCGCCGGCATCAGATGCTCGCTGCCGCCGGGCGCGTATTTGGCGTCGTAATCATAGAGCGCGGCGTTGGCGGGGCGGATTTCGAGCGCGCCCAGCGCCCGCTCGCCCATCACCGCGACGGTGATCTCGCGGCCCGGGACATAAGTCTCGACCATCGCGGCGGCGCCGTAATTCCAATTGCGCGCCTCTTGCGCCCAGCCATTGTCGCCCTCGCGCACGATCCGCACGCCGACGCTGGAGCCTTCGTCGATCGGCTTCACTACGAAGGGGCGCGGCAGCACGTCGCCGCCGGCGAGGTCGGCGCGCGCCACCACCTTGCTCTCGACCAGCGGCAGGCCGGCGGCGGCGAACACCGCCTTGGCGGAGGGCTTGTGCATCGCGATCGCCGAGGCGGCGACGCCAGAATGGGTATAGGGGATGCGCAGGAATTCGAGCACGCCCTGCACCGTGCCGTCCTCGCCGCCCTTGCCATGCAGCGCGTTGAAGACCACGTCCGGGCGCGGCCGCAGCGCGGCGGCGAGCGCGGCGAGGTCGCGGGTCACGTCGATCTCCGTCACCTCGTGGCCCAGGGCGCGCAGCGCCTTGGCGCATTCATGGCCGCTGCTCAGCGAGACCGCGCGCTCGACCGACCAGCCGCCTTTGAGGACCGCGATCCGGCTCATGCGAGGCCCCGCACCGGCATGCCGGGAATTCCGACGCGGCGGATTTCCCAATCGAGCGAAATGCCGAACTGGGCATGGACGCGGCGGCGGACTTCCTCGCCCAGCCCTTCGAGATCGGCGGCGGAGGCATTGCCGGTATTGATCAGAAAATTCGCGTGCTTGTCGGAGACCTGGGCGCCGCCGCGTATCAGGCCGCGACAGCCGGCGCGATCGATCAGCTCCCACGCCTTGTAGCCGGCGGGGTTGGCGAAGGTCGAGCCGCCGGTGCGGGCGCGCACCGGCTGGCTGGCCTCGCGCGCCGCCTGAATCTCGGCCATGCGCTGGGCAATGGCGCCCTGGTCGCCGGCCTGGCCGCGAAACCGCGCGCCGACGAAAATCCAATCCTCGGGCAGCGCGCAATGGCGATAGGCGAGGCCGAGATCCTCGACCGCCAGCGTGCGCAGCGCGCCGGCCGGATCGATCAATTGCGCCGCGACCAGCACATCCTTGAACTCGGTGCCATAGGCGCCGGCATTCATCCGCAGGCCGCCGCCGACCGTGCCGGGAATGCCGGAGAGAAATTCCAGCCCGGCGATGCCGGCCTCGCGCGCGGTCAGCGCGACATTGAGGTCGAGCGCGCCGGCCCCGGCGACGATCTCGGTGCCCTCGACCGTGATTTCGGCGAAGCCGCGGCCCAGCCGCGCCACCACGCCGGCGATGCCGCCGTCGCGCACCAGGAGATTGGAGGCGACCCCGATCACCGTGACCGGCACGTCGGTCGGCTTCGCGGCGATGAAGCCGGCGAGATCGAGCGGATCGGCGGGACGGAACAGAATCTCGGCCGGGCCGCCGACCCGGAACCAGGTCAGCGCGGCCAGCGGCGCCGCTTCCGCGATGCGGCCCCGCACCGGCGGCAGCCGGTCGATCAGGCGGTCGCTCGCCTTGCGCGCGCTCATCATGCCGCCGACCCCGAGGCGTCGCGCCGCGCGGCCGCGGCGGCATCCAGCTCGGCGGGCAGCGTCGCCGCCCAGTTGGTGATGGAACCGGCGCCGAGACAGACGACGAAGTCGCCGGCGCGCGCCAGATCGTGGATGGTTTCCGCCAAATCCTGGGGCGCGTTCACCGAATCGGCATGGCGATGGCCGTGGGCGCGCAGCCCCTGGACCAGCGTGTCGCGGTCGATGCCGGCGATCGGCGCCTCGCCGGCGGCATAGATGTCGGCGACCAGCACCGTGTCGGCATCGTTGAAGCAGGTGCAGAATTGCTCGAAGAGATTGGCGACGCGGCTATAGCGATGCGGCTGCACCAGGGCGATGACGCGGCCCGACGACGCCTCGCGCGCCGCCTTCAGCACCGCCGCGATCTCCACCGGGTGATGGCCGTAATCGTCGATCACCGTGACGCCGCCCGATTCGCCGGTCTTGGTGAAGCGCCGCTTGACGCCGCGGAAGCCCGCCAGCGCCTTCACGATCACCGTGTCGCCGAGATGCAGTTCCTCGGCGATGGCGATGGCGGCCAGCGAATTCTGGACATTGTGCTGGCCGAACATCGGCAGGCGCAGGCCGGTCAGGGTGCGGCTGGTGCCCTTGCCGCGCTCGGCGATGACCACGTCATAGCGCGCGCCGTCGCGCCCCAGCTCCAGGTTGACGGCGCGGATATCGGCCTGCGGTGAGAGGCCATAGGTGACGATGCGCCGCTCCAATTTCGGGATCAGCGACTGGACCACCGGATGGTCGATGCACAGCGTCGCGAAGCCATAGAACGGGATGTTGGCGATGAAGCTCTCGAAGCCGCGCTGCAGCGCGTCGAAATCGCCATAGAAATCGAGATGCTCGGGATCGATGTTGGTGACGACGGCGATGGTCGCCGGCAGCTTGACGAAGGTGCCGTCGCTTTCATCGGCCTCGACCACCATCCAGTCGCCGGCGCCGAGTCGTGCATTGGTGCCATAGGCGTTGATGATGCCGCCATTGATCACCGTCGGGTCGAGCCCCGCCTCGTCGAGGAAGGCGCCGATCATTGAGGTGGTGGTGGTCTTGCCGTGGGTGCCGGCGACCGCGATCGACCATTTGAGGCGCATCAGCTCGCCCAGCATCTCGGCGCGCCGCACCACGGGAATGAGCCGCGCGCGGGCCGCCGCGACCTCGGGATTGTCGGGTTTTACCGCCGACGAGACGACAATGGCCTGCGCCGTGCCGAGATTGTCGGCGGCGTGGCCGATATGGACGGGAATGCCGAGCGCGCGCAGCCGGCGGACATTGGCGCCGTCGGCGACATCGCTGCCCTGAACCCGATAGCCGAGATTATGCAGAATCTCGGCGATGCCGCTCATGCCGATGCCGCCGATGCCGACGAAATGGATGGTGCCGATGTCGAGCGGCAGGGTCTTCATGCGGCGTCCCTCCGCTCGACCGAGCCGTGATCGCCGTTGGCGCCGCCGGCGAGCCGGTCCACCAGATCGGCGAGCTCGTGCGCCGCCTGCGGGCGGCCCTGCGCGGCGGCGGCGGCGGCGGCGCGCGCCAGGCCGGCGGGATCGGTGCTGAGGCTGGTGAGCCGCGCGGCGAGCGCGGCGGCGGTGAATTCGTGCTCCGGCATGATCCAGGCGGCGCCCGAAGCGGCGAACGCCCGCGCGTTCAGCGATTGGTGATCCTCGGCGGCGGCGGCGAACGGCACCAGGATGGCGGGCCGGCCGATGGCGGCGATCTCGGCGACGCTGGAGGCGCCGGCGCGCGAAATCACCAGATGCGCGCTGGCGAGCCGCACCGGCACATCGTCGAAGAAGCTGTCGATCTCAGCGGTAATGCCGGCCTCGCGATAGGTGTGCCGCGCCGCGACCAGATCCTCGGGCCGCGCCTGCTGGGCGACATCGAGGCGGTGGCGCAAAATCTCGTCGAGCTGGGCCATCGCTTGCGGCACCATGGTGCCGAGAATGCGCGCGCCCTGGCTGCCGCCCAGGATCAGCACGCGGAACGGCGCGTCGGGATCGGCCTCGGGATAGCCGACGCCGCGCATCAGGGTAATGGCCGGGCGCACCGGGTTGCCGGTCACCACCAGCTTGGCGCGATCCTTGGCGCGGACCCCCGCGGTCTCGGCGAACGAGATGGCGATGCGCGCGACGCGCGGTGCCAGCAGCCGGTTGGCGCGGCCCAGCAGCGCGTTCTGCTCGTGGATCAGGGTCGGCAGGCCGAGCCGCGTCGCCGCCAGCATGGTCGGCACCGAGGGATAGCCGCCGAAGCCCGCGACGCAGGCGGGCGCGAGCCGGCGCAGCAGCCGCCCGGCGCCCAGCGTGCCGATCGCCATCTCGGCGACCGCGACGAGATTGCCGGAAACGCCGGCGCCGAGCCGGCCGGCGCGGATGCGGTGCAGCTCGACCCCGAGACGCTCGCCGAATGCCTGGCCGCGCCGGTCGGTGATGAAGGCGACGCGATAGCCGCGCGCCATCAGCTCGCGCGCCAGCGCCTCCGCCGGGAAGAGATGCCCGCCGGTGCCGCCGGCGGCGAGCGCGATGAGCTTGCCGCCGCTCATGTCTCGGCCCCGAAGCGCTTGCGCGTCAGCGCCAGCGCCATGCCCATGGTCAGGCCCAGCGCCACCAGGGACGAGCCGCCATAGGAAATGAACGGCAATGTCATGCCTTTGGTGGGCATAAGCTCTAGCGATGATGCCATGTTGATCACCGCCTGAAGCCCGAATTGCACCAGGAGGCCGGTCGCCGCCAGCACCACGAAGAGATTGTTCTCCTGCATCAGCCGCGAGAAGCCGCGCAGCACCACGAAGCCGAACAGCGCGATGATGATGAGGCACACCAGCAGCCCCAATTCCTCGCCCGCCACCGCGAACACGAAATCGGCATGCGCGTCGGGCAGGAACTGCTTCATCGTGCCTTCGCCCGGCCCGCGCCCCAGAAGGCCGCCATTCATGAACGCGTCCATCGCGCGGTCGATCTGATAG
The DNA here is from genome assembly GCA_036510675.1 of Allostellaceae bacterium. Lineage (GTDB taxonomy): Bacteria > Pseudomonadota > Alphaproteobacteria > ATCC43930 > CGMCC-115725 > JAATGI01. The sequence continues at coordinate 14,464 of DATCDN010000086.1, read as the reverse complement.
GAATTGGTCGCGGTCGGATCGAGGAAGCGGTCGATCCGGCTGGTGACATGGGGCAGGGTGAAATAGGCCCCGATCATGCCGCCGCCCGCCGCCATCACGAACGCGACGATCCAGAACATGTTGAGGCCGGCGAGGAAGAACTGGATGAAGAACACCGCGATGACAACCACCGCCATGCCCAGATCGGGCTGCTTGATCAGCAGCGCGACGATGCCGAACAGCATCATGATCGCGATCCAGTGGCCGGGAAATTTTGGCGTCAGCTTGTGCTGGGCGAACAGCCACGCGCCGATCACGGCGAAGCACGGCTTGACGAATTCCGAGGGCTGAAGCGAGAACAGCGGCAACGCGATCCAGCGCCGCGCGCCCTTGATGTCGATGCCGCCGACCAGCGTATAGGCCAGCAGCAGGATGAACACCGCGAACACCCCCAGCGCCAGGCGGCGGATATTGCGGGGGCTCATAAGCGAGACGCTGAACATCACGGCGAGCGCGATCGGCAGCTCGATCAGATAATGATGGACGAAATATTGCGGGCTCGAGGCGTGGATGCGAATCGCCACCGCCGGCGATGACGCCATGATCATCAGCGCGCCGAGACCGATCAGCGCGATCAGCGCGACCAGGCTCCAGCGATCGACCGTCCACCACCATTGCGCCATCGGGCTTTGATCGGTGCGCGCGAATTTCATGGCCGCGCCCCCGGCAGGTCGTTCACCAGGGCGCGGAACGCCTCGCCGCGCGCCTCGAAATCGGAGAACTGGTCGAACGAGGCGCAGGCCGGCGACAGCAGCACCACCGCCGGGCCGCCGGCCGCCCTGGCGGCGGCGACGGCGGCGGCAACGGCGCGGTCGAGCGTGCCGCTGATCTCATGCGGCACATTGGCGCCGAGGGTCGCGGCGAAATCGTCGGCGGCGTCGCCGATCAGGAAGGCGTGGCGGATGCGCGGGAAATAGGGGGTCAGCGCGGCGATGCCGCCGGCCTTCGGCACGCCGCCCGCGATCCAATAAATATCGTTATAGCAGGCGAGCGCGGTCGCGGCGGCATCGGCGTTGGTCGCCTTCGAATCATTGATGAAGCGCACCTCGCCGCGCGTCGCCACGCGTTCCTGGCGATGCGCCAGGCCGGGAAAGCTCGCGATGCCCGCGACAATGTCGGCGCGCGCGAGCCCCAAGGCCCGCGTCGCGGCATAGGCGGCTGCGGCGTTCTGCCAATTGTGCCGCCCCGGAAGCAGCGGCACCTCATTTAAATCGATCACTTTTTCGGCGCTTCGTCCCGTCTCGTCGATGATGCGTCCGTGTTTGACGACCACGCCTCCCATTGATTCGCTGATAACCGAGATTCGGGTCACCCGCCAAGCATTCTCATGCGCCAACGCATCGGCGATGTCGCGGCTCGGCGAATCGTCGATGCCGACGATGGCGGCGGCCGTGCCGCGTGCGTTTTTGAAGATCCGGCGCTTGGCGGCGATGTAGCCATCCATGCCGCCATGCCGGTCGAGATGGTCGGGCGTGAGATTGAGCCAGACCGCGACATCGAACGCCGCGCGGTCGATCAGGTCGAGCTGATAGGAGCTAAGCTCCAGGACGTAGGTGCCGTCGGCGCCGAGCCGGTCGAGCGAGAGGGCGGCGGTGCCGAGATTGCCGCCGACCGCGACTGAGCGCCCGACCGCGCCGAGGATATGCGCGATCAGCGCCGTCGTGGTCGATTTGCCGTTGGTGCCGGTGATCCCGACAAAGCGCGCTTCGGGTACGGCGCGGGCCAGCAGTTCGATATCGCCGATGATCGGCGTGCCCGCCGCGCGCGCCGCCGCCGCGACGCTGTTGGGTTTCGGGTGGGTGAGGGGAATGCCTGGCGACAGGATTAGCGCCCTGATCGGCGCGAAGGAGGTTTCGCCGAGATCGGCGAGCGGGATGCCGTGCCGTTGCGCGGTATCGCGGCGGCCGGGCGCATCGTCCCAGGCCAGCACCCGGGCGCCGCCGGCCAGCAGCGCCTCGGCCGCGGCGAGGCCGGAGCGCGCTAAGCCCATCACCGCCACCGTCTCGCCGCGAAAGGTCTCGACCGCGATCATCGCAGTTTCAACGTCGAGAGGCCGCCGATCGCGAGGATCGAGGCGATGATCCAGAACCGGATCACAATGGTTGCTTCCTGCCAGCCTTTCTTCTCGAAATGATGATGCAGCGGCGCCATGCGGAAGACGCGTCGCCCGGTCAGCTTGAAGCTGGCCACCTGGACGATGACCGACACCGTCTCAAGCACGAAGAGGCCGCCGACGATCACCAGGACCAGCTCGTGCTTGGTGACGAGGCTGACCGCGCCCAGCGCGCCGCCGATCGCGAGCGAGCCGGTATCGCCCATGAACACCATCGCGGGCGGCGCGTTGAACCACAAGAAGCCCAGCCCCGCGCCCACCATCGCGGCGCAAAACACCCCCAACTCGCCGGCGCCGGGGACGTGATGGATCTGGAGATAATTGGAGAAGATCAGATTGCCGACCAGATACGAGATCAGCGCGAACACGCCGGCCGCGATCATCGACGGCACGATCGCGAGGCCATCCAGCCCGTCGGTCAGGTTGACGGCGTTGGAAAAGCCGGCGATCACGATCATGCCGAATGGCACGAACAGCCAGCCGAGATCGAGCATGAAATTCTTGGCGAACGGCACCGCCAGCGTGCCGCTCAGAGCGCCCGGTGCCGTATGCATGGTGGCGAGGGCGGCGATGCCGCCGATCAGCAATTGCAGCAGAAGTTTCACCCGGCTCGACAGGCCGCGCGACGATTTCTTGGTCAGCTTCTGATAATCGTCGACGAAGCCGATGGTGCCGCACGAGACGGTGACGAACAGCACGATCCAGACATAAAGATTGGTGAGATCGACCCACAGCAGCGTCGAGACGATCAGCGCCAGCAGGATCAGGAACCCGCCCATCGTCGGCGTGCCGCGCTTCCTGACCAGGTGATCCTCGGGGCCGTCGAGGCGGATCGGCTGGCCGTCGGCCTGCTTCGATTTCAGCCACGCGATGATGCGCGGCCCCATCCAGAAACTGATGATTAGCGCCGTCACCAGCGCGCCACCCGACCGGAACGTGAGGTAGCGAAAGAGGTTGAACGCGGTGAAGCTGTCGGCGAAGCGTGGCAGGATTTGATAGAACATCGCTCAGCCCTCGCCCGTGCCGGCCGGCGCCGCGACCAGCCGCGCCACGACCCGCTCCAGCCCGACACCGTGCGAGCCCTTGACCATCATCACGTCGCCGGCGCGCACGAGGCGCGCCGCGCGCTCGGCCATCGCCGGCGCCGCCGCCTCATGGCCGCCGCGCATCGTGGCCGGCAGCGAATCGTCGAGTGCGCGCATCGCGTCGCCGACGGTCAGCACCAGCTCGATCCCCGCCTCGATCAGCGGCGCCGCCAGCGCCGCATGCAGCGCCGCCGCGCCATCGCCCAGCTCGCGCATCTCGCCCAGGATCGCGATCCGCCGCCCGCCGGGGCCGGGCTTCGCCGCCGCCAGCACCGCGATGGCGGCGCGCATCGAGGCCGGGCTGGCGTTATAGCTCTCGTCGATCAGCACGGCCTCGCCGGTCGCCGCCGCGATCGAATGGCGCCGACCGCGCCCCGCGAGCGGCGCCATCGCCGCGAACGCCAGGGCCGCCCGCGCCACATCGCCGCCGGCGGCGTGAACCGCGCCGAGCACGCCGAGGCTGTTGATGACCCAATGCCGGCCGGGGATGGTCAGGCGATACTCGATGGTCTCGCCATGTACCGACGCGGTCACGCGGCTGGCGTCGGGTCCGAGATCGCACGCGACGAGGCGGATGGCCGCCTCGGGGTGCGCGCCGAAGCCGTCGATGCGGCTTAGGCCCGCCGCGCGCGCGGCCGCCGCCAGCCGGTCGAACCATTCATTGTCGCGATTGAGGATGGCGATGCCCTGTGGGTCCATGCCGAGGAAGATTTCCGCCTTGGCGTCGGCGATCGCCGCCACCGAGGGGAAAAAGCCGAGATGCGCCGGCTCGACCGTGGTGATCAGCGCGATATGCGGCCGCGTCAGCCGCGACAAGGCGGCGATTTCGCCGGCATGGTTCATGCCCAGCTCGAACACGCCAAAGCGCGTCTCGGCCGGCATCCGCGCCAGCGACAGCGGCACCCCCCATTGATTGTTGAGGCTGCCGGCGGAGGCGTGGGTCGGCCCCAGGCGGCCCAGCGCCAAGCGCAGCGCCTCCTTGGTGCCGGTCTTGCCGACGCTGCCGGTGACCGCAAGGATCCGGGCGTCGCCGCGCTGGCGCGCGGCAATGCCCAGGCCGTCCAGCGCGGCCATGGTGTCTCGGACAATAAGCAGAGGCCGCTCATTGTCGCTGCCGGGGGGGCGGCGATGCACCATGGCCGCGCTAGCGCCACGCGCGAACGCATCCCTCACATAATCATGGCCGTCGAGCCGGGGACCGGCCAGCGCGATGAAGAGATCGCCCGGTGCCGACGTTCGCGTGTCGATCGAGATGCCGCTGGCCTGCCACGCCCCGGTGCTCTCGCCGCCGGTGGCGGCGTCGGCGGTGGCTTCGGTCCACAGCGCGCTCATGCGGCGGTGCCCAATTCGGCCAGGGCGGCGCGCGCGACCTCGGCATCGGCGAAGGGCAGGGTCTTCGCGCCGACGATCTGCCCGGTCTCATGGCCCTTGCCGGCGATCAGCAGCGCGTCGCCGGCCGCCAGCATCGCGAGGCCGCGCCGGATGGCGTCGGCGCGGTCGCCGATCTCGATGCCGCCGGGACACGCGCGCAGAATGGCGCGGCGGATCGCGGCCGGCTTCTCGCCGCGCGGATTGTCGTCGGTGACGATGGCGATGTCGGCAAGCCGCGCCGCGATCGTGCCCATCTGCGGGCGCTTGCCCGGATCGCGATCGCCGCCGCAGCCGAACACCAGGATGACGCGGCCCTTGGCATGGGCACGCACCGCGGTCAGCGCATTCTCCAAGGCATCGGGCGTGTGGGCGTAATCGACCAGGATCGGCGCGCCGCTGGGGTGGGTCCCGACCCGCTCCATGCGGCCGGGCGCGCCGTGGAGCGTGCTCAGCAATCCGGCGGCGCGGCCGGGGTCGGCGCCGGTCGCGATCGCGAGGCCGAGCGCCGCCAGCGCGTTCATCGCCTGAAAATCGCCGATCAGCGGCAGCGCGATGGTCGCCTCGGCGTCCAACAGCGACAAAGTGAGCGCCTGGCCGGCGGCGGTCGGCCGTGCCGCGATCAGCCGCAAATCGGCCTTCGGGTGCCGGCCATAGCCGATGACGCGCTGGCCGCGCGCGGCGCAGGACAGCGCCAGTTCGGCGCCGGTTGCATCGTCGAGATTGATCACCGCGACGCCGTCGCGCGGCAGCAATTCGGTGAAGAGCCTGGTCTTGGCGGCGCGATAGGCCGCCATGTCGGCGTGATAGTCGAGATGGTCGCGCGTCAGGTTGGTGAAGGCGGCGGCCTTGGGCCTGATGCCGTCGAGGCGGAACTGGTCCAGCCCGTGGCTCGACGCTTCGATGGCGATGTGATCGACGCCGCCTTGCGCCAGCGCGTTGAGCTCGGAATGGAGCGTCACCGGGTCGGGCGTGGTCAGCGAGCCGGCGCGCGTGAAGCCCGGCGCCACGATGCCGATGGTGCCGATGCTGGCGGCGGGCTGGCCCAGCGCCTGCCAGATCTGGCGCACGAACACCGTGACCGAGGTCTTGCCGTTGGTGCCGGTGACCGCGACGATATTGGTGGGCTGCGGGCGATAGAAGCGCGCGGCCATGCGGGCGATGCGGCGGCGCGGATTGTCGTCGCCAATGATGGTGACGGGCGGCGTGCGCCGGGCCAGCGCCGCGTAGCTCGCCGGATCGTCGGTCAGGATCGCGATGGCGCCGCGCGCCACCGCGTCGTCGACGAATTCCTTGCCATCGGCGCGGCTGCCGCGCAGGACGGCGAACACGAATCCCGGCTCGACCCGGCGCGAATCCAGGCTCAGGCCGCGAATCTCCGGGTCGCCCGGCGGCGCGATGGTGGCGGTGGCGCCATCCCCGTTCATGAGTTCACTCAGACGCAAGTTTCCGTCCCTCCGGGACGGGCAAATCGATCATCAAAGCACGGCGAATTTCGGGCGTATCTTCATCGACCGGATGAATCCCGACGAGCGGCGCCATGCGCTCGATGATGTGGCTGACGCCGGGCGCCGCGACCCAGCCGGCGGTGGCATAGCCATAGGACGCCTTGGTGCCGTGCGGCTGGTCGATGCAGATGATGACGACGTATTTCGGATCGTTGACCGGAAATACGCCGACGAACGACGACAGCAATTGCTTGCGCGCATAGCCCGCATGCGACACTTCCTCGGCGGTGCCGGTCTTGCCGCCGACCAGATAGCCCGGCGCCGCCGCGAATCTCCCGGTGCCGCTGGTGACGACGAGGCGGAGCAGGCGGCGCATCTCGTCCGACACGGCCGGGGTCAGCACGCGCTCGCCCTGCGGCGGCGCGTCCGGCACCAGAAGCGTCGGGCGATAGAGCAAGCCGCCATTTACCACCGCGCTGACCGCCGGGCCCATCTGCAAGGGCGACACCGACATGCCGTGGCCGAACGCCACGGTCATCAGGTTGACCTCGTGCCACGGCGAGGGGATGTGCGGCGCCGCCACCTCGGGCAGCTCGAAATGCGGCGTCGTCAACAGGCCGAGCTTGCCGAGAAAATCTTCTTGGCGCGGGATCCCGGCGGCCATCGCCTCCTTGGCGGAGCCGATATTGGAGGAATATTGGAAGATTTCGGCGACCGTCAGCCAGCGGCGCTTCGCGTGGTCGTCGTGAATCGTGAAGCGGCCGATATGGATCGGGTTGGTGGCGTCGAACTTGGTGTCCATGGTGGCGAGACCGCTCGACAGCAGCATCGCGGTGTTAAAAATCTTGAACACCGAGCCCATTTCATAGACGCCGAAGGTGGCGTGGTTGTAGAGCTGGTCGGGGGTCGCCGCGCCGAGATTGTTGGGGTCGAAATCGGGCAGCGAGGTCAGCGCCAGCACCTCGCCGTCGCGCACATTCATCACCAGGCCGAAGCCGCGCTTGGCCTCGAACAAATCCATCTGGCGCTGAATCTCGCCGCGCAGGATGAATTGAATCCGGGCATCGACCGAGAGGCGCACCGGCGTCGGGTCGCTCTTCAGTCGCTTGTCCAGTCCGGCCTCGATTCCGGCCGTGCCTTTGCCGTCGCCATTCACGAAGCCGACGACATGGGCGAAGAGATCGCCCTTGGGATAGACGCGGCGGTCCTCGTCGATGAATTGCAGGCCATGCTCGCCCAGCGCGTTGGCGGCGAGCTGTTCGCGCGGGGTCAAATTATGCTTGATCCACACGAAGCTGAGATTGGGCCGGTTGAACGTCTCCGCCAGCTTGTCGGCGGTCAGTTCGGGGAAGATATGGGCGAGCTCGGCCGCCACCCGCGCCTTGTCCGCGATCTGTTTCGGATTGGCATAGAGCGACGGCATCGCCAGCGACGTCGCCAGCAGCACGCCGTTGCGATCGACGATATCGGCGCGCAGCGGCACGGCGTGCTCGGCGAGATGGTTGCGCGCCAGATTCTTGTCCGGCGATTTCAGCTCCATCACATCGATGAGTTGGGCGCCGATCACGGCGAACGCGAGGACGAACAGGGCGCCCGCCACGATCAGCCGCGTGTGGCAGATTTCGAGCGCGGTCTTGCCTGGGCCGTCGGTCGGCGCCGGCGCGCACAGGGTCGGCCGGAAATGCCGCGGCCGGCAGGGATTGTCGTCCGGCTTGTTGGTCTGGCTCATGGCTGGGTCCTGACCCGGAAGGCGGCGAGCTGCGGCTTGGCCCGGGGCGGCATCGCCGCGATCGCGGGGACGGAAGGTGCCGGCGGTGCCTTGGCGTCGTCGCGCAGCGGAATCTGGTCGAACGAGCCCAGCACCAGGGTGCCGATGGGGGCAAGGTCCAGCACATGCTCGCCCAGCAATTCCAGGCGCCGGGGCTGGGTCAGCATCGCCCATTCGACGTTGAGGGTGCGGATCTGCTCGCGATCGTCGCCGATCTGGCGATTGGCGGCGGCGAGCTGGCGATCGAGCCGGCCGACCTCGCTCTTGACCTGGAACATGGCATAGCCGCTCAGCGCCACCAGCACGACCCAGATCAGGGTGCCGACGCGCATCATGCCGCCTGCTCCCAGATCGGCGCCGTCGTGCGCTCGGCGGCGCGCAGCCGGGCGGAACGCGACCGGGGATTGCGACCGACCTCGTCCGGGCCGGCCTGGACCGCGCGGCGGGTCAGCAGCCGGAAGCTGGGCGCGGCATGGGGCGCCGCCGGGCGATGGCGCGAGACGGCAGGCGCGCCGGCGCGCTGGCCGAGGAAATTCTTGACCCGCCGGTCTTCCAGCGAATGAAACGCGATGACCGCCAGCCGGCCGCCGGGCGCCAGCAGCCGCTCGGCCGCCAGGAGGGCGCGGTCGAGCTCGCCTAATTCGTCATTGACGGCGATGCGCAGCGCCTGAAAAGTGCGGGTCGCGGGATCGATGCCGCCCGCTTGCGGCACCACTTTGCGGATGGCGCTCGCCAGCTCCAGGGTACGGCGCAGCGGCCGGGCCGCGACGATGGCGCGCGCCACCCGGCGGGCGTGGCGCTCCTCGCCCAATTGGTGGATGAGGTCGGCCAGGGCTTGCTCGGGCAGGGTGTTGACCAGTTCCCCGGCGTCCGGTCCCTCATTTCCCATGCGCATGTCGAGGGGGCCGTCGAACCGGAACGAAAAGCCCCGCTCCGGCTGGTCGATCTGCATCGAGGACACGCCGAGATCGAGCGCGACGCCGGCGACCTCGCGCGCGCCGGCAAGTTCGGCCATCGCGCCGAAACGGCCCTCGATCAGCGTCAAGCGGCCGGGATAGCGCGCGGCGAGGCCGGCGCCGCCGGCGATCGCGCTGGGGTCGCGGTCGATCGCGATCACGTGGCAGGAGGCCGCGCCCAGCAAGGCGGCGGTCAAGCCGCCGGCGCCGAAGGTGCCATCGATATAGGTCTCGCCGTCGCGCGGCGCCAACAGTGTCACGGTTCCCGCCAGCAGTACGGTCTCATGGCCGGTCTCGCTCATGACGCACCCGCCGAGGCGCGCAGCAGCGCCGGGATGGTCAAGTTCCGCTCCTTCACGCGCGCCTGCTGCTGGGCGAAGTGGGCGGCGTAGCAGGTGGGATCCCAAATCTCGAACTTGGTGCCGGCGCCGACGAAGATGGCGTTCTCGGTGATGCCGGCGGCTTCCAGCAGGATTTCCGGCAGGATGATGCGGCCCTCGGCATCGGGCGTGAGCTGGGACACTTGCGAGAACAGCGTCGCCTGAAGGGCGTCGCGGTCGGCATCATATTCTGGCAGTTGGGCCAAACGTGCGGCATAATCTTCCAGCAAATCCATGCCGCTACCTTCGATGGATTGATACTTAGGATGAGGGATCAGCACCACCGTTTCCGAGCCCTTCATGGCCAACATCTGGCGAAACGGCGCCGGCACCGACACGCGTCCCTTGCGATCGATTTTGTTGGTGTAACTGGATACGAAAAGCGTCACCGCTTGCCCTCGGCACCTGACCATGCACCGGCCCGTTTGCCGCAATCCCGTGGTGTCGCAGCCACTTAATCTCGAATCACGACGCCTCGGCGGTTGTGACTGTTTGGGGTATCATGGGATTTCATGGGCCGTCAAATTGATTCAGGGTCTAGGGCGGGCTTTATTTGGGCCGGTGCGGTATTCGTAAGCGAATTCTGGAACAAACCATGAATAGGCGATGGTTACTCCTGAGTTCTATTTTTGTTCTGAACTATCGCCGACATCGACGGCATCAACGGTAAGCGGCCGGCCGGCGCCCCAGCCGGCCCAGATACCGATCGCCGCGATCGCGACGAAGAGAATGGCGACCGCGGGCCAGCCACCGCTCCACTGATGCACCAGGCCGACCGCGAAGGGACCGATCAGCCCGCCAACGATATAGCAAATGGTCTGCGCCATGCCCGAGAGCTGGGCCGCGCTCTCGCCGTTGCCGGAGCGCAGCCCGATCAGCGCCAGGGCGAGGCCGAACGCGCCGCCCTGCCCGATGCCGGCGAGCAGTGACCAGAAGGCGATGGTGGAAATCGGCGCGAACACCCAGCCCAACAGCCCGACCAGCGCGATCACCGCGCTGACCATGGCATAGCCGCGCTGGTCGCGCCGCCGCGCCGCCCACAGCGGCACGAAGAAACCGCTGAACGCCTGGACGATGAAGCACAGCGCCATCTGCTGGGAGCTGCCATCGACGCTCATGCCCCGGTCCTGCAACATCGCCGGTCCCCAGGCGAACATGGTGTAGGCGAGCGAGGTCAGCGCGGTGATATAGGCGGTGACCTGCCACGCCAGCGCGTTGCGCCACAGATCATGGCGCAGCCCGGACTGGCGCCGGTTGGTCGCCCGGCGCAGCGCGAGCTGCGGCAGCCAGAGCAGGAAGGCGAGTACCGCCGGCACCGCCCAGATGCCCAGGCCCCAGCGCCAGGTGCCGCCGATCGCGCGCTCGAACGGCGGGGTCAGCAGCGCCGACGCGGCGGCGCCGGCGCACAGCGCGCTGGTATAGAACCCGGTCAGCGCGCCGATGCGCTTGGGGAAATCCTGCTTGATGATCGACGGCAGCAGGATGTTGATGACACCGATGCTGAGCCCGACCACCGCCATGCCGACGAACAGCAATTCCGTGCCGCCGAGGCCGCGGATCGCGGTGCCGACGGTCAGCGAGGCGAGGCAGAAGAGGATCAGGCGCTCGGTGCCGAGCCGATGCGCGAGGCCCGGAGCGAACGGTCCGACGAGGCCGAAGCAGATCACCGGCGCGGTGGTCAGAATCCCCGCGACGGCGGGGGAAAAGTCGAGGGCATGGCTGATCTCGCGCAGAATCGGACCGAGGCCGCTGACCGAGGGGCGCAGGTTGAAGCCGATCAGCACGATCGCGGCGATGGTCCAGCCGGCGGCGGCGTAGCGGGCGATCGAGCGGCGTTGGGGGGCGGCGAGCTGGGTCATGATCCTCGTTCAACAAACGGTACGATGCCAGATGGCCTGTAAGCCGGGTTCTGTCCCCGCCTCGCGGCGGGGGATGGCCATTCCTCTGGGACGCAAGTTGCCTTGCGCCTCGCGCGACCGACCCGGATGGCGATGCGAAAACGCACCCGGCCTCGCCCTCGCGGGCAGGCCGGCCATCCCTACTTGGTCTTGCTCCCGGTGGGGTTTACCCTGCCACCGCCGTTACCGGCGGCGCGGTGCGCTCTTACCGCACCATTTCACCCTTGCCGTCCCGCCTCGCGGCAGGAGTTGGCGGTATGTTTCTGTGGCACTGTCCCTGGGGTCGCCCCCGCCGGCCGTTAGCCGGCACCGTGTTTCCGTGGAGCCCGGACTTTCCTCGACGCGCCTCGCGGCGCGCCGCGGCCATCCGGCCATCTGGCGCGGCCATTAAGGGGCGCGTCGCGCCTCCTGTCAAACCGCCGCGGCGACCAGTGCGATCCGCCGCCGCGTCTCGGCATCGGCGAGGCCGTCGCAATTCTCGGGGCGAAAATGGCGCTGGAACGCGACCAGCACCTGCGTCGTGCGCTGATCCAAAATGCCGCTCTCCGGCAGATCGTAACCATAGCGAATCAGCATCGCTTGCATATCGCGTGCATCCCCCAAAATATCGCCAGGGATATCCCTCGGTACCGCCGCGAAATTGGGCCACAGGCCGATGCCGGCGCGGGCGAGGCGTGGCCAGTCGAACAGCTCGCCCGGATCCTGCTTCCGGTGCGGCGCCACGTCGGAATGGCCCACCACCAGACGCGGCGGGATGGTCCACCGGGTGAAGATATCGCGGCACAATTCCTCGACCGCGTGCATCTGCGCCTCGGGGAACGGGCGATAGCCGAATTCGTGGCCGGGATTGACGATCTCGATGCCGATCGAATGGCCGTTGATGTCGTGCCGCCCCAGCCAGCCCGATTGCCCGGCGTGAAAGGCGCGGCGCGCCTCCGGCACCAGGCGCCAGATCGCGCCGTCTTCCTCGACGACATAATGCGCGCTGACCCGTGCCACCGGGTCGCACAGCCGGTCGATCGCGGCGCCGGCGCTGGTCATGCCGGTATAATGCAGAATCAGCATGTCCGGCGTGACGCCGGCGGGCCGCTCCTCTTGGTTGGGCGAGGCCCGGTCCCGCAGCGTCGGCGGCATGGCGTGATGGCGCGGCGTCAGGCGATCCGGCGCCGGCGCTGCGGGCGTTTGCGCGAGCCCAGCACCATCAGGATGCCGATCACCGCCGCGACGACGAACGCCGGCAGGGCGAGGATGGTGGTGATGACCGGGTCCCAGAGATAGGACAGCGTTTTGGCGCCCCAAATCTGTGCCGCCTCGAACCCGTCCGGGTTGAGGCCGAACCAGATCTGGTCGCCCGACATCAGCGCGAACTGGCCGGTATCATAGAAATTCAGCCCGTCGCGGATCAGGGCGATGACCGCGAGGATCACGAAGAGATAACCGATCAAGCGTCCGATCATATGCTTCCCCTGCCGCCACGAACCCTAAGGCGTGTCGCCCCCATCAGCAACGATCGACCGCCCGATTCGGGGTTTATTGATCGCCCATTTTCAGCGCCGCCAGGAAGGCCGATTGCGGAATCTCGACCTGGCCGAACTGGCGCATGCGCTTCTTGCCTTCTTTCTGCTTGTCGAGCAGCTTGCGCTTGCGGCTGACATCGCCGCCATAGCATTTGGCCGTCACATCCTTGCGCAGCGCCTTCACGGTCTCGCGCGCGATGACCTTGCCGCCGATCGCGGCCTGAATCGCGATCTGGAAGAGCTGGCGCGGGATCAGGTCCTTCAGCCGCTCGCACAGCGCCCGCCCGCGTTTCTCGGCGGCGACGCGATGCACGATGATGGCCAGCGCGTCGACCGGCTCGCTATTGACGAGAATGTTGAGCAGAACCAGATCGCCCTCGGCATAGGAGTCGATCTGATAGTCGAAGCTGGCATAGCCGCGGCTGACCGATTTGAGCCGGTCATAGAAATCGAACACCACTTCGTTCAGCGGCAGGCGATAGACCGCCATGGCGCGGTTGCCGACATAGGTCAGGTCGAGCTGGGTGCCGCGCCGGTCCTCGCACAGTTTGAGGATGTCGCCGAGATGCGCGTCGGGCACCAGGATGGTCGCCTTGATCCACGGCTCCTCGATATGGTCGATGCGCACCGGGTCGGGCATGTCCACGGGATTGTGCAAATTCATCACCGTGCCATTGGTGAGATGGACACGATAAACGACGCTGGGCGCGGTCGAGATCAGATCGAGATCGAATTCCCGCTCCAGCCGCTCCTGAATGATCTCGAGATGGAGCAACCCTAGAAAGCCGCAGCGGTAGCCGAAGCCCAGCGCCGCCGAGGTCTCGGGCTCGTATTCGAAGCTGGCATCGTTGAGCCGCAGCTTGCCCAGCGATTCGCGCAGATGCTCGTACTGCGCGGCGTCGGTCGGGAACAGGCCGCAGAACACCACCGGCTGCAGCGGCTTGAAGCCGGGCAGCGGCGCGGCGGCGGGCCGGCGCTCCTCGGTGATGGTGTCGCCGACCTTGCAATCGGCCACCGTCTTGATGCCGGCGGTGATGAAGCCGATCTCGCCGGGACCGAGCCGGTCGAGGATCTGCTGCTTCGGCGTGAACACGCCGACCCGCTCGATCGGGTGGGCGGCGCCGGTCGCCATCATGCGAATCTTGAGGCCGGGCTTCAGCACCCCATCCTTGACCCGCACCAGAATCACGACGCCGAGATAGGCATCGTACCAGCTATCGACCAGAAGGGCTTTCAGCGGCGCGGTCGCGTCGCCGGTCGGCGCCGGCAGGCGCGTGACCAGCGCCTCCAGCACCGCCTCGATGTTGAGGCCGGTCTTGGCCGAGATTTCGACCGCGTTCGAGGCGTCGAGGCCGATCACCTCCTCGATCTGCTCCTTGACCCGCTCCGGCTCGGCGGCGGGCAGGTCGATCTTGTTCAGCACCGGCACGATCTCGTGCCCGGCATCGATCGCCTGATAGACATTGGCGAGGGTCTGGGCCTCGACCCCCTGGCTGGCATCGACCACCAGCAGCGAGCCCTCGCACGCGGCGAGCGAGCGGCTGACCTCATAGGCGAAATCGACATGGCCCGGCGTGTCCATGAGGTTCAGCTCATAGGTCTGGCCGTTCTTGGCCGTGTAGGGCAGGCGCACGGTCTGCGCCTTGATGGTAATGCCGCGCTCGCGCTCGATATCCATGGTGTCGAGCACCTGCTCCTTCATCTCGCGGTCGGCGAGGCCGCCGCAGAATTGGATGAGCCGGTCGGCCAGCGTCGACTTGCCGTGGTCGATATGCGCGATGATCGCGAAATTGCGGATGTGGGATAGATCGGTCATGGGGTGCGCGGAACATAGGGTGCGTCGCGGCAAGAGGCAATCGCGCCCGCTCCCCGCGCTTCGCTCCCTCCCCCGC
>DATCDN010000085.1:0-29350 GCA_036510675.1 Allostellaceae bacterium | reverse complement strand
GGGTCAGAGTTGCGTGTTGCAACCCAACACTACTCGGGATCGCCGCGGTGGCCGCTAACCGGCCCGCCTGCGCCAGACTCGTGGCGGTCGCTCCGGCGGGCCGGTCAGCGGCCTCCTACACCACCACCAGGGACACGACCTGTCTACATTTTGATCTGCGCCTTCCAGTATCCCTCGATCTGCGTCACCAACGCGGGGGGCAGCGGCACATAGTCCAGCGCCAGCGCCTGCGCCTGGCCGTTCTTGAACGCCCAAGTGAAGAAATCGAGCGCCGCCTTGGAGCGCGCCGCGTTCTTCGGCTGCTTGTGCATCAGGATGAACGAAGTTGCCGCGATGGGGTAGGCATCGGCGCCGGGCGCATTGGTCATCACCAGGTAAAAATCCTGAGCCTTGGACCAGTCGGCACTCGCCGCCGCCGCCTGAAAGCTGTTGAGATCGGGCGCAACGAACTTGCCTGCCGCGTTCTGCACCAGCGCGTAGGTCATCTTGTTCTGCAGCACATAGGCGTATTCGACGTAGCCGATCGCGCCCTTGATCTGTCGCGTATAAGCCGCGACGCCTTCATTTCCCTTGCCACCGATGCCCGTCGGCCAGGAAATCGAGGTATCGGCGCCGATCTTGGTTTTCCACTCCGGGCTGACCTGGCTGAGATAATTGGCGAAGTTGAAGGTCGTGCCCGATCCATCGGAGCGATGCACCACCGATATCTTGGTGTTGGGCAAGGCGGTGCCGGGATTGAGTGCCGCGATCTCGGGATCGTTCCAGCTTTTGAGTTTGCCGAGATAGATATCGGCGATCACGGCGCCCGAAAGTTTCAATTGGCCGGGCTTGATGCCGTCGAGATTGACCACCGGCACGATGCCGCCAATGACATCGGGAAACTGGCCGAGGCCGGCGGCCGACAATTCCTTGGGCGTCAGCGGCTTGTCGGAGGCGCCGAAATCGACCGTGCCGGCCTTGATCTGGGCGATGCCGCCGCCGGAGCCGATCGACTGATAATTCATATGATTGCCGGTCTTATTGGCATAATCGGCGGCCCACTTGGCGAATACTGGATAGGGAAATGTCGCGCCGGCGCCAGAAATATCCATGGCCCGCGCCCCGCCGATGCCGAAGAGGCCGATGGCGCCTAATGCCATCACGGCCAGGAACGGGCTGTTGCGAAAATTCATCTCTTTCTCCTGTGATTTCACCCCAAGCGCCCGGGCACTCTAGGGGCGGCCCGTTGCAATATTGTGACGGGCCAGAAGAACCGTGCATCAAAATCTGGGGATGCATAGGTCAAACTGTACTATATGTTGCAGTTGTGATAGGGTCGGTGTGCTGGGCTACGCAGCGGATTGTCCGTTGCGGCCCGCGTTAGAGGGAATTGAAATGGCTGCGAAGAAGAAAGCCGCGAAGCCCGCCGCGAAAAAGCCGGCGAAGCGCGCGGCGACCAAGAAGAAGTAGTGCGCCTAACCGTCTGACGTTCAGACGATCGCGGGGCTGCTCTGTACCGGTGGGGGGTCAGAGCAGCCCCGCCCCGTTTCAAGCGCAACCCCCACGTTAATTCCTAAAAATCGACAGATCGGTATTCGCCAGCATCTGGGCGGCGTGGCGATAGCCCGCCTCGATGGCGCGGTCGAAGGATTTCCAATCCCGCATGCCGATCTGGTCGAGCGCCGGCTCGATCAACAGATCGACATTCTCGCGACTGATCTGGGTCTGCGCCTCGCTGGCGATGGTGCCGGCACGCAACAGGAGAGTAGCGATGCTGGGCGCCTCGGCATCCTCGCCCAGCAGCAAGTGCGCCAGCCAGCCGCGCTTCACCGGCCGAAAATCTTCCCGCCGCCCGACATCGACACCGATGACCGGGCCGTGGCTGACCGCGCTCATCACTTCGGCCGGCAAGTTGTTCATGACCGCGCCGTCGACCAGCACCTCGCCATTCTCGATGCTTGGCGGCAGCAGGCCGGGGATCGCGACGCTGGCGCGCAGCGCCCGCCACACCAACCCGTTCTGATGAATTTGTACCTTGCCGGTGGTCAGGTTCGACGACACCGTGAAAAATGGCAGCCACAGATCTTCGATGCGGCTGATCCCGAAATGCTGGCGCAGGCGGCTGCTGACCTGGCGCCCCTTGGTCAGCGCCAGGATCGGCAGGGTCAGATCGTGCAGCGGGTTGGAGCGCACGAAAGCTTCGAGCATGCGCTCGCGCAATTCATCGTTGCTCCAGCCATAGGCGATGCCGGCGGCGACGATCGCGCCCATGCTGGTGCCGCCGAGAAGATCGAATTCGATGCCGGCCTCGTTCAGCGCCTGCACCACGCCGATATGCCCGTAGGCGCGGGCACCTCCGCCCGACAGCACCAGCCCGATCGCGCCGTCGATCAGATAGCGCGCCAGCCGCGCCACGTCGCGCTGGCCGTCACGCCGGCAATGGCGATGGAATTGCGCCGGCACCGCGCGCAGCCACGGCGCCGCCGGCGCCGGCAGGGGGCGCGTCGCCTCCTGCATCAGCACCAGCACGATGCGCCGCCAGGGCAGCCTCTCGATAGTGGCCCAGATTTCCGGCCGTTGCGGGGTCGCGGTGGCATCGGCGACGAACAGCACGCGGTCGGCGCGGCGCAGGCAGAGATGCGTCCAGGACGAGGCCGAGGTCTCGCCGCAATAGAGGGTCATGTCGTGCGCGAACTCGATCGCGTCGTATTCGTCTTCGAGCTTGCCGTGATCGGCGACGTCGAGCACCGCGACGCTGCGCCCCATTTTCTCCAGCGCGGCCTTCAGCGGCATGGCGAGACGCGATGGCGGCTCGCCGCCGACGGGAAGCAGCGCGGCGGTGCGCCGCGCGTTGCGCAACAGCGCCCGGCTCGGCGGCCGGAACGTCCACTCGACCAATTCGGTGGCGAGGTTCAGCATGAACACGGGATAGAGCGCGACCAGCCGCTCGAACACCGGCTTGGCGATGCGTCCCAGCGTCGAGTCGCGCAGTGCGATCGCGGTACCGCTATGCGGCTTGTCGCTCAGCA
Organism: Allostellaceae bacterium; assembly: GCA_036510675.1. Classification (GTDB taxonomy): domain Bacteria; phylum Pseudomonadota; class Alphaproteobacteria; order ATCC43930; family CGMCC-115725; genus JAATGI01. Next base: position 26,342 of record DATCDN010000085.1, on the reverse strand, counting down.
TTCCGACATGGCCGACGCATTCGCCGGGGCGGACATCGACGAAGCTCTCGCTGCGCTCCGACAAGGGGCCGCTGACAATGCCGAGGAGACCCGACAGCACGACGAAGAACGCGTCGGGGGTTTCGCCCTCGGTGTACAGCACGGCGCCGCCCGGCAGGCTGAACCATTCGAGTTCGGTGGCAATGCGAATGCGGGTCGGCTCGTCGAGGGCCGCGAACAGCCTGACCGAGCCGAGCCGCGCCGCCAGCCCCGCCATCGATTGCCAACTGTTATCGACTTTGCTCATGGTGGCGGCGCACGCATCCCCATTCGACATTTGCGCTTTGCGCAACGCCGCCATGCGTCCGAAGGATTGTCGAGCGAGCCATCGAAGCTTAAATGCACTTGTGAACGCCTCCTAGGCGTTTCCTCCCTAAACTTGGGCCGCGCATTGCGCGGCCCTTCTTTTTTGGGCGATCGCGCGCCGATCAGAAGCTTTCGACCCACGGCCGGACCGCGATCTCCCAGCTCCAGGCCGAGCGATGCTGGCGGTGAAGGTGAAGGAAACTGTCCGCGATCGCCTCCGGCCGCAGCATCGAATCCGGGCCGCGCTGAGCCGCCGCCGCCGCGCGGTCGGACGCCAGGATACCGCCGTCGATCACGACGTGGCCGACATGGATGTTCTGCGGCTGCAGCTCGCGCGCCATGCTTTCAGCGAGGCCCCGTAGCGCGAACTTGCCCATCGCGAATGGCGCCGATTTGGGATAGCCCTTCACGCTCGCCGACGCGCCGGTGAAGATGATGGTACCGCCATGGCCGCGCCGCAACATCGCGCGCGCCGCCGCTTGGCCCACCAGGAAGCCGCCGAAGGCGGTCGCGATGAGGGTCTTGCGTACCTCCTCGATATCGAGATCGACCAGCGGACCCCGGGTGCGATACCCGGCGTTGAAGACCACCAGATCGGGCACCCCCAGCTCGCGGTCCAGCGCCGAGAATAGCCCGGCCACATGATCGGGATTGGTGGCGTCGCAGGGCCAGGCCATGCCGCCGATCTCTTCGGCCAGCGGCTGCAGCTTGTCGGCGTTGCGCGCGGCGAGGCCGACCTTCATGCCCTCGCGGGCCAAGAGGCGGGCGATCGCGGCGCTGAGCCCGCTGCCGGCGCCGACAATGAGTGCGATTTCGGGCATGGTTCCTCCATTGGCTTGCTTCGACCGGGTTCGGCGCCGATTATGGCATGAACCCGAAGGCGGAAAAGGGAGATTGGCGTGACCGTGCAATCCACACACAATATCGATCCGGCGCGCCGCGACTTTTATGGCCGCATCGGCGAGCGGAATCTGGCGCCGTTGTGGGAAGTGCTGCACAAGCTGGTCACGGCGACGCCGGAAACCACCATCGTGCCGCATCTGTGGCGCTATGCCGATCTGCGGCCCGACCTCATGGAGGCGTGCGAGCTCATCACCGCGCGCGAGGCCGAACGGCGGGTGCTGGTCCTGGAAAATCCGGCGCTGCCCGGCGAATCGCGCATCACCAAGAGCCTCTTCGCCGGCCTGCAGATCATCCTCCCCGGTGAGATCGCGGCGGCGCATCGCCACAGCCAGGCGGCGCTGCGCTTCGTGATCGAGGGCGAGGGCGCCTACACCTCGGTCGATGGCGAGCGCACCACCATGCATCCTGGTGATTTCGTCATCACCCCGTCCTGGACTTGGCATGATCACGGCAACACCGGGGTGGGACCGATGGTATGGCTGGATGGTCTCGACATGCACATGATCAAGCTATTCGAGGCGAGTTTCCGCGAAGGCTCCGGCCTCGACGACGCATCGCCGACCGACCGGCCCGAGGGCGATGCCGAGGCCCGTTATGGCGCCAACCTGTTGCCGGTCGATGACGGGCCGCGCCGGCCGACCTCGCCGATCTTCAATTACCGCTATGACCGCACGCGCGAGGCGCTCGACCAGATGCGGCGGCACGACCGGTGGGACCCGTGGCACGGGCTGAAGCTCAAATATGCCAATCCCCAGACCGGCGACTATGCCATCCCGACGCTGGCGACTTTCATTCAGCTTCTGCCCGCGGGCTTCAAGACCGCGCCCTACCGGGCGACCGCCAGCACGGTCTTCGTCTGCGTCGAAGGTAGTGGCACGACGGTCATTGGCGAGGGCGACCATGCCCGCACCTTGGCCTGGGGGCCACGCGATATTTTCGTGGTGCCGAGCTGGGAGACACATCGGCTTATCGCCAGTGGCGACGCCGTGCTGTTCAGCTATTCCGATCGCGGCGTGCAGGAAAAGCTCGGTTTCTATCGCGAACAGAAATTTCCGGCATGAGCGCGAGGGAGCGCGACGGGCGGCCGTCTTGCCAATCGCCGCCCGGATGCGTATCAATTCGCGCACGACCGACACGGGCCAAGCCCCGGGGCGTCGCGGGTGTAGCTCAATGGCAGAGCAGAAGCTTCCCAAGCTTACGACGAGGGTTCGATTCCCTTCACCCGCTCCAGCAATTTCACAGATTTAGCAACAATTTCCCCTCGTCATGGCACCGATTTGGCACCATGGATAACGGCCGGTAAAGCGCATCTGGCATCTCACCAACCATGCGACTCGGACCGCTCCCTAGTTTTCCTAAACTGTGGGTCGGGTGTTCGAGTCACCCCGGGGACGCCAAATTTTACAATAACTGGTCGTGTCCCATGGCGTGGTGTAGCTCGGTGGTGATCACCGCGATCTCCGGCAGGACCGGGTCGATCAGACGGGCACGGGCCGGCAGTCCGACGAAGGGATCATCGCTCACCGGGGCGACGGATTCCAGACTCATGTCAGATCGCCAAGAATTGCCGCACCGGCGTCGAAATGATCGGGAAATTTTACGCCGCCCACATTAAAAACACGCTCGACGCGGCGGCGATTAATGTCCGACGGTTATGGCCAGTTTCGCGAAAGGAACAGGCCCAATCCGTGCCCAGGATGAGCCTTAAGTCCTAATCGATTCTCTTCGGTTTGCAGGGACGAAGGTCCCGCTGTTTGAGCGAGCTGGCAGCGGCTTGCCTGAGGCGCGCTCCCTGCGGGCAAGCGCCGCGTCGGGACTTGGCCCCAGTACTCGATGATCGCCGGCCGTGGTGACCGCGATTTGTAGGCTATGGGCACGGACGGTCTTGCGATCGATGCGGAGTTGCCGAGTGATGGCCGAGACCGAAAGACCCTGCCGGTGCAGTTCCAAAATCATGATGAGTTCCCCGAGTTTGATCACCAGCAGCTCCCTCCCACCACGGAGAGCAGCATCGGTGACGCGATCCGATGTCCGGGGTTCCAGGGCGCGCCCTGGAACCCCGGACATCACGGCAACTGGGAATTTTCAAATGTCACAACTGGGGAGAATTAATCCGCCGCTGACACTTGGCGGCAAACTTCGGGTCGTTCGACAGCTTGAAGGTGCGCACCCGGTGCGGCTTGAGGCCGTGCGCCGCCCAGATGCGCTGCACGCTGCAATAACTGACCCCGGCGGCCTTCGCCATCGCCCGCCCGGCCCAATGCGTCGTCTCGCCCGGCTCGGCGAGCGTCACCTCGACCACACGTTCGATCGTCTGCGGCGACAGCAACGGTTGCCAATCGGCCGGGCACAATCCGCGCCCGCCACACATGCTTTCGCGGCTATTTCCCGATCCGATCACCGCTTCCAGCCGTGCCCGATCGCACGGGCCAAGCCGGACCTCAATGTGGTCCGGAATCGTTCGTGAATGTCTATCCACTAGACCGTTACGGTCTCGGTTCTGGGCTCAAGGTGCGCGACGGCCTCAATGTCCCCCCGCTCACGCAGGGCGAGTTCCGACAGATCCGCCTTGCCGTCGATCCCGGCTAAGCCATCCGTTAGGCCGCGTTCGATTGCCTCATAAGCGGTGTCCCACCGCGCGGGCGCCTTTTCCTTGATACGGTCGAGCCAAATGTTGGCAACACGCCGGAACCGTTGCACCGTTTCCTCGACCCGCTCCGGCTTGAAGTGCCGGCACATCAAAATAATGTTGCGTGAAAAATAGTAGAGATAGATCAATGTCGGCAAACCGTCGGCCTCCGACCGTTTGTAGTGATAGAGAGTGGTCTCCGGAAGAATAGACTGGCCCCCGTGACATAATCACACGGAAATGGATCCGTCGGCACCGCATCCGCTGGTTTGCCGATGTAGAGGTGCTTGGTCTCCAGCCCGGCTTCCCATTCGATCGTACCGCTGCCGAACCATACGACATCGGGTCGATCGCCAAACATGATCTTCGAACCGAAGATAGAAACGTCGGGGTTTAAATCTCCCAACTCGACGAGTCGTTCGAGGGTTTCATCCGGAATGACGGCGTCCGGATTCACAATCCAGATGAAATCATAGGAACCTTTCTGAATTAGCGACAAGGCAAGATTATTGCCACCTGCATAACCGAGATTGTCGGGCGACTGGATCACCGTGCAGGCGGGAAAGATTCGCGCGAGATAAGCAAACGACTGGCCGTCCAAAGCATTGCTGACGATGTATACGTCGATACCGTGGTAGCTCTGGCTCAGAAGCGACGACACACATCGAACCGTGTCGTCAAGATGAGCGTAATGCTGGTCACGCTGTAATCCGGGAAGAAGACAATGTCCGCGAGATTGGCCACGACATCCAGATCCTCGTACGCCACGATATCTTGCTGGCCGATTACTCTTTCCGCCCGGATCGGCTTGATCTTTGCCGCATGGATTTCCGAAATCGCCCCGAGCAATGCCGGGAGACGCTTGGCGAGAATCGCCTTGAACCCGCGGATATCACGAAATCCCTGCTCGCCTTTGCGGTTGAAGGTCAGGCAAGACTCCTCGTCCTCCGACGCGAATAGATAGAATACGGGTTTGCTGAAGTACGGCGGCGGAAATCCTGCCAGTGGAGCCGAAGCAAGGACCAGGAGATCGTACTGTGCACAATCTTTGAGCCAAAGATTCTGAGGATCGCCAAAATGGACGCGTACATTCAGTTAGCTCTCGCTCCGCGCGGGCGGGGCCTTAACCTCTATCAATTTTCAATCAGTGATCTCATGAAAGGCATATTGCCGCTTGTGGGAGAGCAGGGAATAAAGTCATTCGTAATACAGGTGGGAATTTAGTTGGACAAATTCAGCACGCAACCAAAGCATCGGAAGGCTTGGAAGTCGTTGCTCGACGCGCTTTAGCCGAGGCGGTAGCGCTTCCGAGGGATGGCGCCCCGGGCGCGAGGTTGACCGGAGCCATGCGCGCACCTAAATCATGGCCCCGGGGTTCCATGGGTACTATGATCACAGAACTGAACGAGCGCAGCCGCGAAATCTTCAGAATGATCGTCGAGTCTTATGTCGAGACTGGCGAGCCGGTGGGTTCGCGCACCTTGTCGCGCCGTGGCCGCATCGAATTGTCGCCGGCCACCATCCGCAATGTCATGGCCGACCTCGAGGAGGCGGGGCTGCTGTTCGCGCCGCATGCCTCGGCCGGGCGGTTGCCGACCGAGGCCGGATTGAAGCTGTTCGTCAACGGCCTCCTCGAAATCGGCGGCCTCAGCGAGGATGAGCGCCAGGCGATCGACGGGCGCTGTGCCGCCGCCGGCCGCAGCCTGCCCGAGGTGCTCGAGCAGGCGACCTCGATGCTGTCGGGCCTGTCGCATTGCGCCGGGCTGGTGCTGGCGCCCAAGACCGAGCGGCCGCTGAAACATGTCGAGTTCGTGCCGCTGTCGCCCGGCCGCGCCCTCGTTGTGCTGGTAACCGAGGATGGGCTGGTCGAGAATCGGCTGATCGAGGTGCCGCTAGGAACGCCGCCCTCGACCCTGGTGCAGGCGGGAAATTATCTGAGCGCGCGCTTGGTGGGGCGCACGGTCTCCGAGGCACGAACCGCGATTGCTGCCGAGATCGTGACTCAGCGGGCCGAGCTGGACGAGCTGACGCAAAAACTGGTCGAGGCCGGGCTGGCCTCGCGCAGCGGCGGTCCCTCCGCCGCGCTGATCGTGCGCGGCCAGGCGATGCTGCTGCAGGATGTCACCGCGATCGGCGATCTGGAGCGGCTGCGCGCCTTGTTCGATGCGCTGGAAACCCGCGAGGCGCTGGTGCGGCTGCTCGATTCCGCCGCCGACGCCGAAGGCATGCAGATCTTTATCGGCGCCGATAATCCGCTCTTTGGCGTCGCGGGCTGCGCCATGATCGTGGCGCCTTACGCCGACAGCCGCGAGCGGGTGGTCGGCGCCATCGGCGTCATTGGCCCGACGCGAATCAACTATGCCCGGATCATTCCGCTGGTGGACTACACCGCGAAAGTAATCGGGCGGCTACTCGGATAGGAACGAAACGCACCATGAGTGATGACCAGGAGATCAACCGGGACCAATCGCCGGACGGCGCGGCCGACCTCGAGGCGCGGCTGGCGGAGACCGAAGCGGTGCTGGCCGCGACCAAGGACAAATTGTTGCGCGCCCTGGCCGACACCGAGAATCAGCGCAAGCGCGCCCAGCGCGAGCGCGAGGACGCCGGCAAATATGCCGCCGCGAATTTCGCCAAGGACATGCTGGAGGTTGCCGACAATCTGCGCCGCGCCTTGTCCAGCGTACCGGACGAGAGCGAATGGGATGATTTGACGCGCAACCTCCTCACCGGGGTCGCCGCGACCGAGCGCGACTTGCTGGCCGCGCTGGAGCGGCACGGGATTCGCCAGCTCGATCCGCAAGGCGAACGCTTCGATCATAATTTTCATCAGGCGATGTTCGAGGTCGAAAATACCGGCCAGCCGCCGGGCACGATCGTCCAGGTGCTACAGCCCGGCTATATCATTCACGATCGCCTGCTGCGGCCGGCGATGGTCGCGGTTGCGAAGGGCGCGATACCCGGCTGATGCCCCCGCGACTCGCAGAATGATAGCAATTTATCTATCCTTAACGCCGATTTAACCCTCGTCCCGTAAAACAACCAGCGTGCCGGTCCGGCGTTGTGGATGCGGCGAACCTAAACGCAGGAAAACGGAGATTGGCATGCGCAAGTTCGTAACGAAGCTGGTTGGTGACAAGAAGGGTGTGACGGCGTTGGAATATGCCTTGATCGCCGCACTGGTCGCGGTCGTCATCATCGGCGGTGTCAGCCTGCTGGGCACTAACGTCAGCAAGGTGTTTTCGACGGTCGCGAACACGATCTGACGGCTCACCCGATGGTTTGCGAACGGCGGTGCCCTTGGGCGCCGCCGTTTGTGTTTCCGGCAATATTACCGATTGATTAGCCGCGAATCGCGTTAACATTTAGCTAAGCCGCGTTAACGAATGAGTTGATGCAGCGCCTTGTGTTTTAGACAAATAAGAGAAAAACTATAAATCATAATCGTGTTACGCGTGAGGATCGCGATGAATGCTGCTACAGAGCGTGTATCGGAGCGTGAATTCTGGTCCTGGTGGGGTGAGGATGATTGGGGTGTCGCCGCCTTGGAATGCGTGCTGATCGCGGCACTCGTTGCGATGGCCGTTATCGGCGGCGCCAGCCTGCTCGGCCTGAATGCCGGCCGCGCCGCCGCCATGATTGCCGGCCTGATTTGAAATTTGCTACCGCCGGCGCGGGCCTCCCCCGCAGCGCGCCGGCGGGTCGCGACGGCGGTTGCTTCAGGGCGCCGCCGTCGTTTTTTTGCCGACGGAAGTCGGATTCAGTCGGATTCAGCCGGCCGGCTTGACGCCGCCGAAGCCAGCGCGGATCATGTGGCTCCCGCAGCCACCGGATTGCCGCCTTGCCTCATCCGCCGCCATTGATTTCGCGACCATATTGGGTGCGGACGGTCGTCGTGCTGGCGCTGGCCGGTGTCTTGATCGGGGGGTGCGATGTGCTGAAATCGGGCGCGTCCGGCAAGATCGACGCCAGATATACCGGCAGGCCGCGCGCCAAGCCGGCGGCTGCCACCGCGATCGTGCCGCTGGCGCCGGGTTGTCCGCTGGGCGCGACTGCGACGCTGGGCCTGCAGATGGAGGACAAGGGTTGCCGCTCGCTGGCCCGGACGGTTCCAGCCGGCCCGGTCGGAACGCCGGGCGGCCCCTGACCCCGATCAGCCGCCGCGGTGCCGCTCGATCGCGGCGACGAGGGCGGCACGAATGCCCGGCTCCATCGCCGAATGTCCGGCATCGGGCACCACGACATAATCCGCCTCGGGCCAGGCGCGCGCCAACTCGTCCGCGCTGACGATCGGGCAGACCATGTCATAGCGGCCCTGGACGATGGTCGCCGGGATATGGCGAATCCGATCGACGCCCGCGACCAGATCGCGCTCGGCCGGGATCAGATTGTGGCGGAAATAATGCGCCTCGATCCGCGCCAGCCCGAGCGCCATGCGCTCTTCGCCGAAGGCGGCCACCGTGTCGGGGCTGGGCAGCAGAGTCGAGCAGCCGCCCTCATAGCTGCTCCACGCGCGCGCCGCCGGCAGATGCACCGCCGGGTCGGGGTCGCCGAGCCGGCGGTAATAGCCGTTCAGGATGTCGCGGCGCTCGGCCTCGGGCAGGTGGCCGGCGAAGGCGCGCCATGCCTCGGGATAGACGGTGCGCATGCCATAGAGGAACCAGTCGATCTCCACCGCCCGGCACAGAAAAATACCGCGCAGGATGATCGCGGTGCAGCGTTCGGGATGGCGCTCGGCATAGGCGAGCGCGAGCGTCGATCCCCAGGAGCCGCCGAACAGATGCCAATGCCCGATGCCGAGATGGACGCGCAGCAATTCCATGTCGGCGACGAGATGCGCCAGCGTGTTGTCGATGGTCGCGCCCAGCGGCGTCGAGCGGCCGGCCCCGCGCTGATCGAACACCACGATGCGATACATATCCGGGTTGAAGAAGCGGCGATGGGTCGAGGTGGCGCCCGCGCCCGGTCCGCCATGCAGAAAGACGGCGGGCACGCCGTGGGGATTGCCCGACTGTTCCCAATAGAGACTGTGTAGCCCGTCGACCCGCAACATGCCCGAGGCATAAGGTTCGATCGGCGGAAACAGATCGTGACGAATCATCGCGCATAAAGTCTAAAGAGACGGCGGGCGAAGGCAAGCGCGACTCGGCAAGAAAATTGTCGCGTGACGCTCAGCGTCACCGATTCTTGTCACCTTGGCGGTGCTGTGATACGCCGAAGTCCAAGAATAACGAGGGGGGAAGGCGATGCCGCCATCGTCGCAACGCAAAGCCGGCACGGGGCGCCGTCGCGGCGTCTGGAGCCTGTGGCTGCTGCTGATCCTGGTGCCGCTGACGATGTGGGTCCCGCTCTATAACCGGGTCGAGCCGACCTTCATCGGGTTCCCGTTCTTCTATTGGTTCCTGCTGCTGGAAATCCTGATCGGCGCGGCGCTGACCGGGCTCGCCTATTTCCTCACCGACGACGAATAGCGCGGAACCCGGCCATGCCCATCAATTGGACGGCGCTGATCGTGTTCGTGCTGCTGTTCGGCGGCATCACTATTCTGGGCTTCCTGTCGTCGCGGTGGCGGCGCGGCGACCTCGATCTGCTCAGCGAGTGGGGATTGGGCGGCGGCCGGTTCGGCACCCTCGTCACCTGGTTTTTGCTGGGCGGCGATCTCTACACCGCCTACACCTTCATCGCGGTGCCGGCGCTGGCGTTCGGCGCCGGGGCGATCGCGTTCTTCGCCGTGCCCTATACGGTGCTGATCTATCCTTTCGTGTTCGTGGTGTTTCCGCGCCTATGGTCGGTGTCGCGCGCCCACGGCTATATCACCGCCGCCGATTTCGTCGGCGGCCGCTTCGGCAGCCGCGGCCTCGCGCTCGCCATCGCGGTCACGGGCATCGTCGCGACCATGCCCTATATCGCGCTGCAGCTTGTCGGCCTCGAAGTGGTGATCGCCGCGATGGGCGTCCATGCCTCGGGCCTGGTCGGCGAATTGCCGCTGATCCTTGCCTTCGTGATCCTGGCCGCCTTCACCTACACGGCGGGCCTGCGCGCGCCGGCGGCGATCGCGATCGTGAAGGACCTGCTGATCTACATCACCGTGATCGCCGCGGTCATCGTGATCCCGATCCAGCTTGGCGGCTTCGCCAAGATCTTTGCCGCCGTGCCACCCGCGAAGCTGATTCTGGCGCCGCCCGGCGCTGGCACCTGGGGCAGCTATAGCGGTTTCGCCACCTTGGCCTTGGGGTCGGCGCTAGCCCTCTTCCTCTATCCGCATGCGATAACGGGGGTGCTGAGCGCGTCGAGCCGCCACGCCATTCGGCGCAATTCCGCGCTGCTGCCGGCCTATTCCTTCGTGCTGGCGCTGATCGCGCTGCTGGGGTTCATGGCGATCGCCGCCGGCGTCGGCAAGGCGCCGGAATTCGCCGCCTCCTTCAAGCAATATGGCACCAATTTCGCGGTCCCCGCGCTGATCCTCAAATCTTTCCCAAGCTGGTTCGTCGGGGTCGCGTTCGCCGCCATCGGCATCGGCGCGCTGGTGCCCGCCGCAATCATGTCGATTGCCGCCGCCAGCCTCTATACCCGCAATATCTATCGTCCCTATTTTCGCCCAAACTGCACGCCGGCGCAGGAATCGCGGATGGCGAAGCTGGTGTCGCTGGTGGTGAAGTTCGGCGCGCTGTTGTTCATCATCGCGCTGCCTCAGCAATATGCGATTCAGCTGCAATTGCTGGGCGGAGTGTGGATCGTGCAGACCCTGCCGGCGGTGATCCTCGGCCTATACACGCGCTGGCTGGAGCCCAAGGCGCTGCTGATCGGCTGGGCGGCGGGCATCGCCAGCGGCACCTGGATGGCGGCGCTGTTGCACTTCAAGGGCTCGATCTATCCGCTGACCATCGCCGGCTTCACCATGCCGGGCTACGCCGCCTTCTATTCGGTGATCGTCAATCTGCTGGTAGCGCTGGTCCTGACGGTGCTGTTCCGCGCGCTCGGCGCCGCCGACAACACCGACGAGACGGTCGCCGCCGACTATAGCGCGCGCTAACCCCGGTAGCGGTGTTCCGGCAGGCCCTTGACCTCGGTCTCGATAGCGAAGAGACCGCCGGCCTGGGGCTGTGCCGCACGCTGCGCGTCGGTGAGACGGAAGGTGGCGCTGGTGACATAGAGCGTCGTCAAATCCGGCCCGCCGAAGCATGGACAGGTCAGGTTGGTCACCGGCAATTGCACGATCCGCATCAGCGCGCCGGCCGGGTCATAGCGTTTAACCTCGCCCTCGCCCCAATGCGCGGCCCAGAGGCAGCCCTCGGCATCGATGGTGGCGCCGTCGGAAAAGCCGCGGTCGCGCGGAACGTCGACGAAGATGCGCGGGTTGGCGATCTCTCCGGTCGCGGCGTCGAAATCCCACGCCTGGATTTTCCAGGTGAAACTATCCGCGTGATACATGGTCTTGGCATCGGGCGACCAGCACAGCGAATTGGAGACCGCGATGCCGGCGATTTTCTTGCTGATTTTGCGATCGGTGCCGAGACAATAAAGGGCGCCGGTCGGCTCGCGCGCGGCCTCGTTCACGGTGCCCGACCAGAACCGGCCCGCGACATCGGCGCGGCCGTCATTGAGGCGGTTGGTGCTTGGCTCGCCCTCGAGCTTCGCCAATAGGCGCAGAACCGGATTCATGAAATCGAAGCCATAGAAGCCATCGCGCATCGCCAGCGCCACCCCGCCCGCCGCGCGCAAGGCCACCGCGCCGGGCTCGGAGGGCAGCTCCCACACCGCGTCGTGGCCGGTGTGCGGGTCGAAGCGATGCAGCGCCTTGGCGGGAATATCGATCCAGTAGAGCAGGTGGTGATGATCGTCCCATACCGGCGATTCGCCTATGTCGGCATGGGCATCGACGACACAGCGAACCTCGTCGCTCATCGCGGGGCTCCGGCGTCCAGTGCCGGCAGCGGCAATTCATTGCCGGCGGGAACGCCGACGCGCCCCGCGTTGAGCAGCAGCGCCACCTTCATATATTCGCCGATCAGCGAAATCAGATCGACGAGCTGTTCCTCGCCGAGCAGGTCGCGCGCCGCGGCGAACGCCGCATCGCCAACTTCATGCGCGCGGATCAGGGAGGTCGCGAAATCGTAGATCGCGGTCTCGTCCGGCCGCATCGCGGTCGGCCGCTTGCCCAGGCGCAGTTCCTCGATGGTGGCATCCGCCAGCCCGGCCCGCGCCGCCGCCGGCTTGTGCGCGAACCATTCGAACTGCGCCGTCCATTCGCGCGCCAGAATGAGAGTCGCGAATTCCTTGAGGCGCGGATCGAGCCGGCATTGCGTGCGATAATAGTCGAACAGCTCGACCATGCCGTGCGCCATGCCGGGACTGCGCAGCATGATGTCGAACGGGCCGCCCAGCCCGTCGCGCGGCGGGCCGCCGGCGGGCGCGCTATTGAGCGAATTCCTGATCCGCTCCACGATCGGCCGCTGCGCGTCGGTGAGCGTGTCCGGTGACAAGCGGGAAAAGCGCGGCTCGTATGCGGTCATGCGTTCGCCATCCTTCTATTGATTCCGTGCGGTCTAGGTCTACCATCGGTCACGGCGCCGCCAATAAGAACGACGCTTAGAAGACGATGATAGGGGGGGCCGATGTCGACGCAAAGCAGCATCAATCCGGGGACGCTGGAGGTGCGGATCGGCGCCGCGCAGCGCCGGCGCGCGGTTGCCGCCGCGACCATTGGCAGCGCGCTCGAATGGTACGATTTCATCGTCTACAGCTTTTTCGCGGCGCTGATCGGCAAGCTGTTCTTCCCATCCGAGACGCCCAACGCGCAGCTTCTGATCGGCCTCGCCACCTTCGGCGTCGGCTTTTTCATGCGCCCGCTGGGGGCCATCCTGCTCGGCATCTACGGCGACCGGCGCGGCCGGCGGGCGGCGCTGTCGCTGACCATCGCGCTGATGATCGTCGGCCTGTTGATCCTGACCTTCACCCCCACCTACGCCTCGATCGGCTTCATCGCGCCGGTTCTGGTGGTGCTGGCGCGGCTGTTCCAGGGTTTTTCCGCCGGCGGCGAGTTCGGCGCGACCACCTCGTATCTGAGCGAATATTCGGTCGCCAACCGGCGCGGCCTCTATGTGAGCTGGCAGATGTCGAGCCAATTCATGGCCTCGCTCCTGGGCGCGCTGGTCGCCACCATCGTCTCCAAGAGCCTCAGTCCCGACGCGATGGCCACCATCGGCTGGCGGATTCCGTTCGCCATCGGCTTGCTGATCGGGCCGGTCGGCTTCTATATCCGCCGGCGGCTCGAGGAGACACCGATCTTCGCCGCGCAGACGAGGCTCGCGCAATCGCCGCTCGGCGAGGCGTTCCGCGGCCATTTCAGGATCATCGCCTCCGGCTTCGGCATGGTCGTGCTCGGCACCGTATGCGTCTATGTGCTGGTGCTGTTCCTGCCCGGTTACGCCTCGCGCCAATTCCATCTGCCGCAATCGGACGCGCTGGCGGTGACGGCGTTCATGAGCCTGGTCGGCGTGGTGTGGTGCGTGATCGCCGGCTGGATTTCCGATCGCGTCGGCCGCAAGCCGCTGTTGCTGGCATCGAGCATCGGCCTCGTGATCCTGACCTATCCCTTGTTCGCCTTCCTCGCCGCGGCGCCGAGCATCGGGCGGCTCGTGATCATCGAAACCGTGTTCGCGCTGCTCGTCTCCACCTTCGCTTCGGTGTCGCCGACCATGCTGGCCGAATTGTTCCCGACCCGGGTGCGTAACACCGGGTTGGCGGTGTCCTACAATATCGCGGTGGCGATTTTCGGCGGCTTTGGCCAATTCATCGTCGCCTGGCTGATCATCCGTACCGGCGACGTGCTGGCGCCCGCCTATTATGTGCTGGCGGCGTCGGTGGTCGGCTTCATCGCGGTGCTGCCGTTGAAGGACCGCACCGGCGAAGCGCTGGAATGAGCCTGCGCGCGCTGAGCCACGCCGATATCATGGCGTCGGCGTCGCTCGGCGAGTTGATTCCGGTGATCGCGGCGGCGATGCGCCAGGTTTCGGCGCGGCAGGCAACGATGCCGCTGCGCTTCGTGGTGCCGCTGGCGCCGGGTGCCGGCTTCGGCGTGATGACGGGCGCCATGGCGGGGCTGGGCCACGGCGCGAAGCTGCTGTCGCTGATGCGGCGCGCGGCCGGCTCGTCGCACACCGGCGCGCTAATCCTGTTCGATCCGGAGACGGGCGAGCCCGCCGCCATCATGGATTCGGGCCTGCCGACCGCGATGCGCACCGCCGCCGCCAGCGCGGTCGCGACCCAGGCGCTGGCGCGCGCGGATGCGGCGACGCTCGCCATTCTCGGCACCGGCGAGCAGGCCGAATGGCACATCGCGGCAATGCGAGCGGTGCGGCCGATCCGCGAGGTTCGGGTGTGGGGCCGCTCGCCCGAGAAGGCGGCCGCGCTGGCGGCACGCCATGATGCGCGCGCCGTGGCCTACGTCGATGAAGCCTGCGATGGCGCCGACATCATCTGTACCGTGACCAACGCGGCGACGCCGATCCTCCACGCCGCCCAGTTGCCGGCGGGCGTCCATCTCAACGCGGTCGGCGCATCGCTGCCGTCGCAACAGGAGATCGCGCCCGATTGCCACGGCGTCTGTCGCACGGTGGTCGATTATCGCCCCTCGGCCGACACGCAGGCGGGCGAGCTGATCGCGGCGCGCGCCGCCGGCATCGTGGCGGCGGATGGGGTGCTGCCGGAAATCGGCGAGGTGCTAATGGGCACCGCGCCGGGCCGAAGCTCGGCGAGCGAGCGCACGCTTTATCGCTCGCTCGGCATCATCGCGCAGGATTTGGCGACCGCGAATTTCCTGTTGCGCCGCGCCGAGGAACGCGGGCGCGGCACCGTGCTCGATCTTTATGGCTGACCCCGGATGAGCGGTGCCAACGTTATCTTCTATTTCGATTTCATCTCGCCGTTCGCTTATCTCGGCAGCGTCGCGATCGAGCGGCTGGCGGCGCGGCGCGGCCTTACGGTCGAATGGCGGCCGGTGCTGCTCGGCATCACCGTCTTGAAGATCATGGGGATGAAGCCGCTGCCGGAGACGCCGCTGAAAGGGCCCTATCTGGTGCGCGATTTCATTCGCCAGACCGGCTATCTCGATATTCCGATTGGCGCCAGCCCGCCGCCGGTCGCGCCGCTGCCGCCGTTGCGCGCCTTCGTGGCGTTGGGGCAGGACGATCCGGCGCTGGCAAAAAAATTCGCGCAAGAGGTGTTTCGCGCGCGTTGGGTCGAGGGCGAAAATCCCTCGACCCAAGAAGGGCTGGCAGTGGTCGCGCGGCGGCTCGGCCTCGACGCCGGGCGCCTCGTCGCCGCCAACGACGACTCGGCGGTAAAGCAGCGTCTGACCGCGCTGGTCGATGCCGCGATCGCGCAAGGGGTGTTCGGCGTGCCGACCTTTCAGGTTGGATCGGAATTATTCTGGGGCACGGACCATCTGCCGCAACTCGAACGCTGGCTTGAAACCGGCGGCTGGTAGGATCGCGCATGACCGCACCGCTGACGCCGTTCGACGGCATGGATATTTGGGGCTTGCTGGCGACCCGCGCGGCGGTGCGCCCAGACCACCCATTCCTGATCTGGCGGCCCTTCGCCGGGCCGGGCCGGACCTGGTCCTATCGCGAATTTCTCGCGGCGGCGGAACGCGCGGCGGCGGGGCTGCGGCAGGCAGGCGCGCGGCGCGGCGATCGCATTCTTCTCCATATGAACAATTGCCCGGAGATGCTGCTGACCTGGTTCGCTTGCGGCCGCATCGGCGCGGTCGCGGTCTCGACGAACGCGCGGCTCGCGGTCGATGAATTGGCCTATGTCCGCGACAAGGTCGCGCCGGTGCTTTGTGTTACCCAGTCTGATCTCGTTGATCTGGTCGCCGCCGCCTGCCCGGCATTGCCGCTCTACGTCACGGGTGCCGCCGTTGCCTCGCCGCTTCGCGGTTTTGCGTTACTGCTTGCGGCTGTCGGCGCAGTGCCGGTCGAGCCAGATTTGACATTGGCGCCGCTCGCGATTCAGTTCACTTCCGGCACTACCGCGCGGCCCAAGGGCGCCGTCTTCACCCATGCCAACGCGCTGTGGGGCGCGCGGGTCGGCGCGGCGCATATGGGCCTGACTGGCGACGATATCAGCCTGGTGTACCTGCCGCTGTTCCATATTGTCGGCCTGTCATGGATCACGCTGGCGACGCTGTGGGCGGCCGGTACCATCGTGCTGCAGCCGCGCTTCTCCGCCAGCCGATTCTGGCCGGTGTCGGTCGAATGTGGCTGCACTTTCACGGTGATGATGCCGTTCGTGTGGAAGGCGCTGGACCATCAACCGGTGCCGCGCCACCGCTATCGTCTATGGAATCACGGCATGCTCGACCCGACGCTGGGCTTGCGCTATGGCGTGCGCATCAACGCCTCATGGGGCATGACCGAGGTCGTGACCGAAGGCACCGTCTCCGACCCGTCGCTGCCGTGCGCCGCGGGCGGCATGGGGCGGCCCGCGCCGGAATATCAGCTTCGCGTGGTCGATGCGGAAGGCCAGCCGGTGGCACCGGGCGCGACCGGCAATCTCGAAGTGCGCGCGCAGCGCGGGGTCGGCTTGTTCCTCGAATATTATGACGACCCTGACGGCACCGCGGCAGCCTTCACACATGACGGCTATTTTCGCACCGGCGATCTGGTGACGCGGCTCGCCGACGGGTCGCTGCGCTATGCGACACGAGCCAAGGACATGCTGAAGGTCGGCGGCGAGAATGTCGCGGCGGCGGAGATCGAACGCGCCATCGTCGCGGTCGCCGGCGTGCGGGAGGCGGCGGTGATCGGCCGGCCGCATGAATTCCTGGCCGAGGTGCCGGTTGCCTTTGTCCTGGTCGATCCCGGCGTCGCCGATCGCGATGCGCTGATGGCCGCGATCGAGACGGCCTGCGCGAGCCAGCTTGCCGATTTCAAGCGCCCGCGCGAGATTCGCCTGGTTGATGAATTACCGCGCTCGATCAACGAAAAAATTGCCAAGCGCGAATTGCGCCGAATCATCGCGGAGGACGGTTAATGACATTTCCAGACTATGAATCGTATGATGCGCTCGGCTTGGCCGCGTTGGTGCGCAACCGCGACGTCGCGCCCGGCGAGATTCTCGATGCCATGATCGAGCGCGTCGAGGCGCGCAACCCCACCGTCAACGCGGTGGTGATCGAGGCCTATGACCAGGCGCGCGCCGCCATCGCGGCGGGCCTGCCCGACGGGCCGTTCCGCGGCGTGCCCTATCTCATCAAGGATTTGCATGCGCCGGTCGCCGGCCTGCCGCTGACCCATGCCTCGCGGCTCTATCAGGGCAGCGTGTTCGATTTCGATTCTGAGACCGTGGCGCGGCTGCGGCGCGCCGGCTTCGTCATCGCCGGCCGCACCAACGCGCCGGAGCTTGGGATGAATGTCTCGACCGAGCCGGTGCTCTACGGGCCGACGCATAATCCCTGGGCGCTCGATCATTCGGCGGGTGGCTCCAGCGGCGGCGCCGCGGCGGCGGTGGCGTCGGGCATGCTGCCGGCGGCCCATGCCACCGACAGTCTCGGCTCGATCCGCGTGCCGGCGAGCTGTTGTGGCCTGGTCGGGCTGAAGCCGACGCGCGGCCGCAATCCGGTAGGACCGCATCGCGGCGATGCCAGCCAGGGCCTCAGCCACGAGCATTGCGTGACGCGCACCGTGCGCGATTGCGCCGCCATCCTCGACGCCACCAACGGCCCCGACGAGGGTGCGCCCTGGTTCACCGCGCCGCCGGCGGAAAGTTTCCTGTCGCAGGTTGGGCGCGATCCCGGATCGCTGCGGATCGGCCTCGTCACCGAGGCATGGAATGGCGCGCCGGTCGATGCCGAATGCGTGGCGGCGGTCGAGCATGCCGGCAAATTATGCGAGGCGCGCGGCCATCGCATCGTGCCGGTCGATCTGTCGCACGACGGACAACGGCTGATCGACGATTGCAATCTGCTGCTGTTTTCGGGTCTGGGCGGCCTTTTGGCGATGCGCGAGGCCGAATTGGGCCGCAAGGCGCGCCGCGAGGAACTGGAGCCGCTGACCTGGGCCGCGATCGCGGCGTATAGCCGCACCCTGGCGGTCGAGATGCATGGCGCGCTGGCACGGATCAATCGGGTGGTGCGCCAGACCGCGCGCGCCTGGCGGAATGTCGATGTGGTGATCACCCCGACGCTGTCGCGGCCGCCGGTGAGGCTCGGCGTGTTGCGCACCGATAGCGACGATCTGCCGTCGGCGCTGGCGGCCGTCTTTTCCTATTGCGCCTTCACCCCGCTGTTCAGCGCCTCGGGTCAGCCGGCGATGTCGCTGCCGCTGGCCAAGAGCCGCGACGGCCTGCCGATCGGCGTGCAGTGCGTTGCGCGCTTCGGTGACGATGCGACGCTGTTCCGCCTCGCGGCGCAGCTCGAAAGCGACTTTATCGGCCCATCGCCGATGATGGCGGCGCAATAGCTATTCGGCCGCCATCGCCGGCGCGTCGGTGACGCGCCGCTCGATGCCGCGGAGGTCCGGCAGGCCGAAGCGCAGCAGTTCCATGCCATCATGCGCCTCCAGGGCCAGCCGCTCGCCGCGCGCGAGATGGAGTGTGGTCAGCCGGCGCAATTCCTGATCGCCGGCGCGGCCGGTGCCGGACAGGACCAGGTAAATCGCCTCCCCGGTCGCGTCATGGCGGGCATCTGTCGAAAATTTTAGGAAAGTCGCGGCGCTGCGCCGCTCGGTGAAGACGCCCAGCGGCTTTTCCGAGACCCCCGCCGATTGTTCGACGGGAACCCAGGAATAATGGTCGGGGTTCATCATGAAGGGGCGCGTGTAACGTGGTTCAGGATATTGCATCTGTCGATCGTTCACATACTCCCAGATCGCCTGGTAGCCGTCGACGTTGCGCTTGCCCTCGGCATCCGCGCGACGGCGGAACACGCCGTCCTTGAACTCGCCCTCCTGCCGCAGCGCCGCCATGCCGACGCGCATTTCATCGGCGGAGATATAGCCGCTGCCACTGGCGCCGCCGAATTGCAGGACGATGGTCGCGACATCCGCCCCCGCGCTCTGGGTCTGCGGGCCATAGGCCATCCCTTCGGGGAAATAGCCGACCATGCCGGCGTCGAGCTTGCCGTCGCGCGCGAAGTCGAGCGCGCCTTCGACCTGATAGCGAATCTGCTCGAAATTGTGCCGGTGGCGCGGCGAGAAGAAATCGCCGCCGATCTTGCCGTAGGAGAGCTGAAAATTTCCGAGCGTGCCGGGCTCGCCCTCCAGCATGCGGCAATAATGGAAGGTGCCGCCGCGATGTTCGAGACCGCGCTCGAACGGAAGCTGATCGGCTTGGACGATCTTCATGCAATCCTCCTTGGTCCCAAGTGCGGGTCGCGACAGTGAGCTTGGCGATGATAAGCTCATTGTCCACCGCAACCCAAGCTTGGATCACACCCATGCGCTTACGCCGATTTGTGCCGATTTTGCTCTTTGCCATGTTGGCCGTGGGCCGTGCCCAGGCCGCCGAACCGGATGCCGCGCTCCATGCCGCGATCGACGGGCCACAGCGCGGCGCCGCCAACCGGGCGCGCGATATCTATCGCCATCCCGAGGGCGTCCTCGAATTTTTCGGCCTGCGCGACAATCTTACCGTGGTCGAGGTCATGCCCGGCGCCGGCGGCTGGTGGACGGAAATCCTGGCGCCTTATCTGCATGATCATGGCCGCTATTATGTCGCGGTGCCGGACCAGACCCATTCCGCCGGCGAGCAGCGGCAGAATACCGCCTTCGCCGCCAAGCTCGCCGGTGATCCGGCCCTCTATGACAAGATCATCGTCACCCATCTCGATGGCGACAAGGGCGACATCGCGCCCCCTGGCTCAGCCGATCTGATCATCACCTTCCGCAATCTCCATGACTGGCTGATGCAAGGGAAGGCCGAGGCCGATATGCGCGCCTTCTATAAGGCGCT
Source organism: Allostellaceae bacterium (assembly GCA_036510675.1). GTDB lineage: Bacteria > Pseudomonadota > Alphaproteobacteria > ATCC43930 > CGMCC-115725 > JAATGI01. The sequence continues at coordinate 6,511 of DATCDN010000085.1, read as the reverse complement.
GAAGCCCGGCGGCGTATTCGGCATCGTCGATCACCGCGCCCGGCTCGACCTGCCGTTCGATCCCAAGACGAAGTCGGGCTATGTCCGCCCGGAATTCGCGATCAAGCTGGTAGAGGCCGCCGGGTTCAAGCTGTCGGGATCGAGCGAGATCAACGCCAATCCCAGGGACGATACGGTGCATCCGGAAGGGGTCTGGACTCTGCCGCCGACTCTGCGTCTAAAGGATCAGGATCGCGCCAAATATCTCGCAATCGGCGAAAGCGATCGATTTACCTTGAAGTTCGTCAAGCCGGCTGCCCCCGTAAATTCTGTGCCGAAGGTGCGATGACCCAATCGGAAAATTATCCCCGGCCGATCGAAGATTATGCCTTGATCGGCGATTGCGTCACGGCGGCGCTGGTCGCGCGCAACGGGTCGATCGACTGGCTGTGCTGGCCGCGCTTCGACAGTGATGCGTGCCTCGCGGCGCTGCTGGGCAATGAAAATCATGGTCATTGGTCGATCAGCCCGACCGAGCCGGTGATCCGAACCGAGCGCCGCTATCGCGCCGACACGATGATTCTCGAAACGGTGTTCGAGACCAAGAGCGGCACCGTCGCGCTGATCGACTTCATGCCGATGCTGCATGGCCAGGCCATCGTCAGCGCCCGCACCGCCATCGTCCGCATTGTCGAGGGCCGGGGCGGCACCGTGCCGATGCAGCTTCATCTGGCGCTGCGCTTCGATTTCGGCTCCTCGGTGCCGTGGGTGACGAAGCTCGAGGACGGGCTGGGCATCAGTGCCATCGCCGGCCCGCATCGCGTCGCGCTACGCACGCCGATCGAGACCCATGGCGAGGATCTGGCGACCACCGCCGAGTTCACCGTGATGGAGGGGCAGGCCCTACCCTTTGTCCTGTCCTATGGCCGCTCGCATCGCCCGGTGCCGCCCGCGATCGACCCGCAGCAGGCGCTGGCCGCGACCGAAAGTTTCTGGCGGGACTGGTCGGCGCGCTGTCAATATCGCGGCCGCTGGCGCGAGCCGGTGATGCGCTCGCTGTTGACGTTGAAGGCGCTGACCTTCCGCGACACCGGTGGCATCGTCGCGGCGCCGACCACATCGCTGCCCGAGCAACTGGGCGGCAATCGCAACTGGGACTATCGGTTCTGCTGGCTGCGCGACGCCACCTTGACGCTGCTGGCGCTGATGCAGGCGGGCTATTACGACGAGGCGCACGCTTGGCGCGACTGGTTGCATCGCAGCATCGCCGGCAGCCCCGATCAGCTTCAGATCATGTATGGCATCGCCGGCGAACGGCGGCTGACCGAGGTGCGGGTGCCGTGGCTGCCGGGCTATGCCGGATCGCTGCCGGTGCGCATCGGCAACGCCGCGTCCGACCAGTTGCAACTCGATGTCTATGGCGAAGTGATGAACGCGCTGCATCATGCGCGCGATGCCGGCCTAGCGTCGATCCCCTCCGCCTGGAGCCTCCAGGTCAAGCTGGTCGAGCATCTCGAAAAGATTTGGGCGCAGCCCGACGAGGGGATTTGGGAGGTGCGTGGTGGCCGGCGGCAATTCACCTTCTCCAAGGTGATGGCGTGGGTCGCGATCGACCGGGCGCTGCGCGACGCCAGGAAATATGGGCTGGAGGCGCCGATCGAGCGCTGGCAATCGCTGTCCGAGGAGATTCACGCCACCATCTGCCGCGAGGGGTTCGACCAGAAGAAACAGGCATTCACACAATCATTCGGCGATCCCGAGCTGGATGCCAGCCTGCTGATGATGCCGATCGTCGGGTTCCTGCCGCCCGAGGATCCGCGTGTCCGCGGCACGGTCGCCGCCATCGAGCGCGAGCTGTTCACCGACGGCTTCGTCGCCCGCTATCGCACCGAGAGCAATGTCGATGGCCTGCCACCCGGCGAGGGCGCTTTCCTGCCATGCAGTTTTTGGTTGGCCGACAATTACGCGCTGCAGGGCCGGATGAAGGAAGCGACGGCATTATTCGAGCGTCTTTTGACCCTGCGCAACGATGTCGGCCTGCTATCAGAGGAATACGATCCGCGTATCAAAAGGTTAGTAGGAAATTTCCCGCAGGCATTTTCCCACATCGCGCTGCTCGGCACGGCCTTCCATCTCAGCGGCTTCGCCGCCGTCGACGATCCCACGGCCGAGCTGGCGCCGGAGGCGGTGGCCGCTAGCGCGTGACGAAGCGCGCGGCGCGCTTTATGATGGGCGCTCCTATTCGCGGCAATTGACCGGGACCTAGAGCGAAACGCCATGGCAAAAATCATCATGGGGATGGGAACGTCCCACACCCCGCTTCTGACATTCGACGCGCATAAGTGGAACGAATATATTTCGCGCGATTATAAGCGCGACAATCTCAATCTTTCCGACGGGCGCTATCTCAGCTATGACGCGCTCAACGAGCTGCGTGGCGGGCGCTATGCCGACGTCGCCAACCTCGAAACCTTCGTGCGCAAAAGCGACGCTTGTCAGCGCGCGCTCGATCGGCTGGGCGACGATGTCGCTGCGGCCGATCCCGATCTGGTGGTGATCGTCACCGACGATGAGACCGAGCTGTTCACCCGCATGAATACGCCGGCGGTGTCGATCTATTACGGCGAGGAGATCATCACCCATCCGCGCGCGCGGCCCGATCCGATGCCGAGCTTCATGCCGACCATGCTGCGAAACTATGCCATGGACGAGCCGCACACATTTCCGGCGATGGCGGGGTTCGCGCGCAAGCTGATCGAGAAGTTCATCGATCGCGACATCGACATGGGCGCCGCCTCGCAGGTCGAGGACCCTTATAAATCCGGCTTCGGTCACGGCATCGGCTTCGTCGAGACGCGGATTTTTCGCGACAAGAAAATCCCGGTCATTCCGTTGCTGCTCAATACCTATTATCCGCCCAACGCGCCGCGCGCCGCGCGCTGTCACGATATCGGCCGCGTGCTGCGCCAGTCGATCGAGGAGATCGACGAGGATTTGCGCGTCATCGTCATGGCGTCCGGGGGCTTGAGCCATTTCACCGTGGACGAGGAACTCGACCGCCGCGTGCTTGAGGGCTTTCAGTCGGGCAAGGCCGAATTGCTGCGCAGCCTGCCGGCGGCGGCGCTCAACTCCGGCTCGTCGGAAATCCGCAACTGGATCACCGTGGCGGGCGCGGTCGAGGGCATGGCCAACCGCTGGATGGAATATCAGCCGCTGTATCGCACGCCGGCCGGCACCGGCATCGGCGCGGCGTTCGGCGTCTGGTCCTGATTCCGCTGCGATGAAGCCGGCGCGATGAAGATCGTCAAGCTCGAGGATTTTCACGCCGATGGCGGCTGGCGGACGCTGTCGTTCCTGAAAATCACCACCGACGACGGTGTCGTCGGCTGGTCGGAGTTCAACGAGGGCTTTGGCGCCGGCGGCGCGAGCGACATTATTCGCCGCTTCACGCCGATGGTGATCGGGATGGACCCGCGCCGGGTTGGCTGGCTCGGCGCGACCCTGCGCGCGCTGACCCAGCTCGCGCCGGGCGGTCTCAACAACCAGGCGATCGCCGCGATCGAAAATGCCTGCCTCGATATCACGGCGAAGGCGCTCGGCGTCCCGGTCTGCGCGCTGTTCGGCGGCCCGTTCCGCGAGCGCATTCCGCTGTACTGGTCGCATTGCGGCAGCTTCCGCGCGGCGCACGCCGCCTTGTTCGAGCGCGAGCTTGGCACGCCGCCGCTGCGCGGTCTCAAGGATGTGCGGGCGCTGGGGCAGGAGGCGGTCCAGCGCGGCTTCAAGGCGCTCAAGACCAATCCCCTGCTGTTCGACGGCGAGCGGCCACGCATGGCGCCCGCGGGGTTTCAGCCCGGCACCGCCGTTCTGGACAAGAATATCGACAACAAGCTGATCGTCGCGATCACCGATCAGCTCGCGGCGTTCCGCGAGGGTGCCGGCCCGGACATGGCGCTGCTGATCGACCTCAATTTCAGCCAGCATATCGAAGGCTATCGGCGGATCGCCAAGGCGATTGAGCCGTTCAATATGAGCTGGGTCGAGATCGACCTGCACGATGCGCGGGGCTTGGCCGCGATCCGGCGCTCGACCGCGACACCGGTCGCGTCGCTGGAAACCCTCTATGGCGTCAAGCAATTCCGGCCGTTCTTCGAGGAACAGGCGGTCGATGTCGCGATCGTCGATGTGCCGTGGAACGGGCTATGGGAGAGCGTGCGCATCGCCGCGCTGGCGGATGCGTTCGATGTCAATTGCGCGCCGCATAATTTCTATGGCGACCTCGCCAGCCTGATGAGCGCGCATTTCTGCGCCTCGATTCCGAATTTCCGCATCATGGAATTCGAGGCGGACGATATGCCCTGGACGCACGAATTCGTCACCCGCCCGGTGGTGGTGGAGAACGGCGAACTGGTGCTGCCGCTGACGCCCGGCTGGGGTGCCGACGTGAACGAGGAAGCGCTGAAGGCACATCCCGCCCGCCGGCGGTAAGGCCGGGCTATTCGGCGGGGACGGGGCGTCTTGCCGCGCGGTGGCTGGCGCCGACCATTCTCATCAAGACCACGATCACCAGGACGGTCGCCAGATAGACGACAAGCTGGGCGCCGTTGGGCCGGTCGCTGTAGCCGATCAGCGTATGCAGCAGCCGGCCGAGCAGGCTGTCCTGCGACAGGATGGCGGAGCTATTCCACACTTCGCGGGTCAGCATCTCGATGTACCCGGCTTGCTGCAGGAAGGCGACCGCCTGGGCGGCGAGACCGGCGGCGAGGAGGGTGATCAGCCCGGCGGTCACCGCGAACAGGCGATGCGCCGGAATCGCCAGCAGCCCGAAATACATCAGCGCCGACACCGCGACGCCCGCCGCCAGGCCCAAGGCCCCGCCGACCATCATCGCGCCGGTACTGGCGCCCCCGGCGGCCGCGATACTATAGAGGAACAGCACAATCTCCGAACCCTCGCGCAGCACCGCGACGCCGACCACGATCGACAGCGCGAACAGCGGCCGCTCGCCGGACGCGACCGCGGCGCCGACCTGGCGCATCTCGCGCGCCATGGCGCGGCCGTGGCTCGCCATCCAGACATTGTGCCAAGTCAGCATCACCACCGCGAGCAGGAGGATGGCCGCGTTGAACAGATCCTGGCCCGCGCCCTCGAACAGCGCGCCGATCTGGCCGGCGAAGGCGGCGACGACACAGGCGCCGAGCGTGCCGGCCGCCACGCCATAGCCGACCCACAGGCCGCGTCCGCGCACGCCCTTGCTGGCGGCCAGCACGATGCCGACGATGAGGCCGGCCTCGATGATTTCACGAAAGACGATGATAAGCGTGGCGAGCATGCTGAATTCCGCTAAGTCGATGTGAACAGGCGCTGGCCGATGAATTCGCCCTCGGCCGCGCCGCCGGGACAGGCGAACAGCGCGCTGGCGGTGTGCGTCACGAACTGGTTCATCATGTCGAACTTGGCCATGCGGTCGAAAATCTTGATGAAGCCGGTGCGCGGGTCGCGCTGATAGCAGACGAACAGCAGGCCGGCATCGTATTCCATGCCCTGGCGCCAGGGCGGCCAGCGTTCCGCGGTGAAATTGACGCCGTCATTATAGGAATAGCCGCGGCGCAGAATCTGGGCGCCGTCATTGCTAACGGCGGCGGCGAGGCGGACATGGGCATTCTCCGCGATCAGCGGATTGCCGTCCTTGTCGCTGGCGTCGAGATCGAGCGTATCGAATTCTTGCTTGAGGCCGATCGGCGCGCCCGAATATTTATGCCGGCCGACCGTCTCTTCCTGAAAGCCGAGCTTCATCCGGTCCCAATGTTCAAGCGCGATGCGGATGCGGCGCATCACGACATAGGAGCCGCCGCGCATCCAATCCGGCCCGTCATCGCCGACCCAAATCAGCTTCGCCATGGCCTTGGCATCGTCCACCACCGGATTGCCGGTGCCGTCCTTGAAGCCCATGAGATTGCGCGGCGTGCGCTTGGCGCCGGGCTCGGGCGTGAAGCCGGCCTGGGCCCAGCGGATATCGGCGGCGCCATAGGCGAGACGGGCCAGTTGCCGCACCGCGTGGAACGCGATCTGCGGATCGTCGGCGCAGGCCTGGATCGCAAGGTCGCCGCCACCACGAGCCTCTTGCAACTGGTCGCCGTTGAAGCGCGGCAGATCGACCAGGGCCGCCGGCCGCTGGGCCGCCAGGCCATAGCGGTCCTTGCCATCCTTGATGAAGAGGCCGGCGCCGAAGCCCAAGGTCAGGGTAAGGCGCGCCGGCTTCAGCCCCATCGCCTCGCCGCTATCGGCATCGGGCTTGCCGGGGTCGAGATCGAGCGAAGCCGCCGTCTCGCCGGCCGTCAGGCGGGCCGCGGCTTCGGTCCAGCGCCGCAACAGCGCCACGATCTCCGCCCGCTTGGCGGTGGCGAGATCGAACGCGGCATAATAGGTGTGGCTTTGCGGCGGTGTCACGATGCCGGCCTGGTGGGCGCCCCAGAATGGCTCGGTATCGGCGGGGGCTTCGGGTAGCGCGGCGGGCGCGGGAACCGGCGTCGCG
>DATCDN010000084.1:0-42788 GCA_036510675.1 Allostellaceae bacterium | reverse complement strand
TGACGCCCAAGGATCACTCCACGGCGGGAAAGATCCGGCTCGGAACCATTACCCGCGCCGGCGACGCGGCGTTGCGCCGCGTGCTGGTGGTGGGCGCGATGGCCGTGATCCGCCAGGCGCAACAGGGCAAAGGCCGCGCGTTGCCCTGGCTTCTCGCGCTCTTGAAGCGCAAGCCGCCCAAGCTCGCCGCCGTGGCGCTGGCCAACAAGAACGCCCGCGTCGCCTGGAAGCTGATGGCGAGCGGCCAGCATTACGACCCCGCCCACGCCATCGCCCGCGCGATGGATCGAGCGGCGTAACAGTTCGGCCGGAGCATCGGCTCCCGGCCGAAGCCGGAACTTGCAAGCGACAGAGCAGATGGCGCGATCGATCGATCCAAAGACGCGAGACATTCCGCGGGACCCAGTGGTGCTTGGCTTGACAGGGGGATCACGCCGGGACGGTGATTTTCTTCTTGGTGACGTGGCGTCTTCGCCTGCCGGGGCGGGATTTGGATTCCCCGCTTTCGCGGGAATGACAAAGAACGGTTGTTTCAATCAGGATGAATCTAACTTAAAGCCAGCGCCATTGGCCGATGACCCGGCCCTGGATATAGGCTTCGTCGATGGTTCGCTCATAGGGGTCGTATTTCGGATTGTCCGAGGTGATCTTGACCCGCGCCGGGTCGCTGTGCGGCAGCATCTGCACCCGCTTCACCACCAGGCCCAGCCCGTCCCACACCACGAAGATGCCCGGCGGGCTGGGCTTGCGGTCGCCGGTATCGACCATCACGCGCTGGCCCGGTTGCAGGGCGGGTTCCATGCTGTCGCCCATCACGGTGATAATGCGCAGATCGCTGGCGGGGGCGGTCGAATAGGCACGAACGATGGCGCTGGGGATTTGCCAGGTATCGATCACCCGCTCGCTATCGCCGGTCAGGCCGGCGCCGGCGCTGGCGCGCACATCCAGTTCCTCGATCCGCACGATCCGCGCCTCGGCCTCGTCGTCACGGGGCGGCGCTGCGCCGAGCAGGTGGCTGCCGCTCGCGTCGACCCCCGCCAGCGCGTAAAGCTCGGCCGGGTCGGCGCCGGCCTGGCTGAAGATCGGCACTAGCTTCTGCGTCAAGTCGAGCGGCAGCAGCGCCTTACGATAGCGATCCTCGTAATGCTGATAGGAGCTGCCATGCTCCATGCCCAGCGCTTCGGCGACTTCCCGGATGGAAAGGCCGGCGCGCCGCCTGATCTCTTTCAGTCGGCGTGAAACCGCCGACACTTCCGCTGCCATCAAGACCAATTGTACCGCCCCAGGCTCGTGTAAGCCACACGCTTTTTGCTTGACATAATAACCGCGTCGTGCGTACATATGGTCTTCCCCACCTTGCCGCGAGATCGCCCATGCAACCAGGCCAGACGCTTGCTCCAATAAAGAACAAAGCAGAAACTCAATACCATCATTGCCGGCAAGCGCACCATGCCGGCGGCGAGGCGCGCTGCGCCTTTGTTCTGGCGCCGGACCATGCGTCGCGACACGGTCCGCGCTTTTGCGGCGCCCCCGCGATGCCGGGATCGGCGTATTGTCGCCAGCACCATGCCCTGTGCGCGATCGATCCCGGATCGGCCGCCGGCGCCGGTGCGATTCGCCGCCTCGCCCGCGCGGCCGACCGCGGCGCCATCCCCCCGGACGAGCTGGCCTATCTCGCCAGCACCGCCGCGCCGGAGCTCGATTGCGCGGACGAGCCGAGCGACCTCGCCGCCTGTATCGATCTGTGGCCGGCACACGAGCGGGGCGACGAATGATGCGCAAGACCAAGGCGGCACGCCGGTCCGAGGAGGGCGGCCCGACGCCGGAGCGGGCGCGCCACGGCGTTATCGAGCGCCTGGATCATGCCATCGCCGACGAGGCCGGCCGCCCGGCGCGCCCCTATCGCGCCGTCGATAGCCTGACCTTGATGCTGCGGCGGGGCACGATCTCGCCGGCGATGCATCAGGCGGCCGAAGATTTTCGCGGCGTGTTCCATCGCGCCAGCCTCGATCCGCTGCGCGTGCCCGATCTCACCCGCATCCCCAGCGGCAATCGCGGGTCCGACACGCCGCTGTCGCTGCGCCACGCCGATGCCCGCCGCAAGGTGTGGGCGGCGCTCGAGGCAATGGGCGGCATCGCCTCGCCCGCCGGCTCCTGTGTCTGGCACGTCGTCGGCTGCGAATGGAGCGTCAAGGATTGGGCGCTGCGCCAGGGCTGGGGCGGCCGGCCGCTGTCCCAGGAAAACGCCGCCGGCGTGCTGGTCGGCGCCCTCGGCATGCTGCAGGCGCATTTCCGGCTATAGGTAGCAAACGAATCTAATATACCCAGGAGACATGATGGTTCTCTTCGGAGTTATTTACATAGAGCGGCTATGGCTACTTTCGATTGGTGCGGAATTCCTCGCCCTGCCTCAACTTGTGCGGCCAATGCACAGTTCTATGGTAAGGAGCCGGATATGGTACGTCCGTCACGAAAAAGTTGCTTATAGGCGCGATTTTACTTGAGCAATCCATCCTATAGCTTTGTCTAAATACAATTTTTGGTTGTATTCTTTTTGTTCACTTTACTCCCATATTATCTGCATGGTAGCTATCTGGCCCCAATTCGCCTATGCGGCCTTGGAGGACTTAGCCGATGAAAGAGCGAACTCTCAAAGCCGTACATAAAACTCTAAAAGCCACCCGTTACGCGCTTATGTTGAAAGGCGCGGTCGGTGGAAGCGTTGCCGCGCTTGCCCTTTTCGGCATAACCGTACCTTACATAGCGCCCTATGTCGGCGTCCCTCATCCTGGTGCGTTTGGCGGAGGCATCGCGGCTACGATAGGTGCCGTTCTCGGAGTGGTTGCAGCCTCAAAGGCATAAAAAATAACACTGCCAGCCACCGAAGACGAACTGTATCAATGGATAGGCGGTCTTATGACCGCCTATTTGCTGATAACCTTTTGTCTAAACGGATGGCGTTTCAAATCCATACACCACCCACGGAAGGAAATTATCGTCCACGTCTTTGATTCAGCCACATTCGCAACCTCCTTTCTATTGCTCGCTGGAATTTTCTCTCCCCCTGTACTGACTGCGCTTGGATCGACCAAGCCGTTTCTACTAATCGCCGCCCTGGCGGGATTGCTCTATTCCATAGGAATTTGGTTTCCGCGAAATGGCAAAGATTAAGCCGTAGTTATTGGGGCGACGCGAGGCATGTTACCCTGTGCCCCGAAAGCACGCCCCTTTATGCGCCGGGTGATGCACCCACCGCCCCCACCGTCGCGCCTATCCGGCGGAAGCCAGGGCCCATTCTAACCATGGATACCGGCCTTCGCCGGTAAGAGGAAAAGGGATATTGGGGCGTCCATTATAACGCATCTTGCGTCATTTTTCTTGACAATCCGGGTCCACTCTGCTAGAAAGGCGCATACTCCAAAATCATCAGCCGGTCGGCCTCGCGCCGCCGGCTTTTTTATTGCCCAAATTTTACCCGGAGGGGCGAATGCCGATGAACCCGAAGCAGCGTTCCTTCGCCCGCGAATATCGCATCGACGGCAATGGCCGCCAGGCCGCGATCCGCGCGGGCTATAGCGCGAACACCGCCGCGCTGGCGGCCCAGCGGCTGTTGAAGCGGGCAGATGTCCAGGCCGAGCTGAAGCGGCTCGACAGGCTGCGCGCCGGCCGCATGCGGCTGTCGAACCAGCGGCTGGTCAAGGAATTGGTGCGGATCGCGTTTTCCGATATTCGCAACTACAGCGAATGGGGACCCGACGGGGTCACGCTGCGGCCCTACGCCCAATTGTCCGACGATGACGCCGCCGCGATCGCCGAAGTGACCCAATATGCCAGCGGCAAAGGCGCGAAGCTGCGCCTTCATGACAAGCGCGGCGCGCTGGAGGTGCTGGCGCGCCATTTGGTGCGGGCCAGCGCCGGGCGGGGGGCCGGCCCGCCCATTTCGCGGGCAAAGGCGATCGCCGATGCCCGCGCCGCTTAAGCGCGCGCATCGAGCGTGCAATTAAGGCACGGAACGGCGAATAAGGCACGGAACGGCAAAGGAAATCACCGAGAAATCTGGCATAATTTAGGCACCGATCACCGCACTCCCGCCATCATCCCCGTGTACCTGTGCGCCCCTGTCGGCGTCACGCCCTAGCGCCGTCGCCCCATGTTGGGGGGATCAGCATCTTTAGGGCCGGAAATGAGAGTACAGAATGCGCAAATTATTGCTGTCGGGATCCGTTTCCCTGATCGCGCTGGCCGGGCTCGCGGGTGCCGCCAACGCCCAAACCATGATGTTTCAGGGCCCCGTGCCGAATTGGGCCGGCCCCTATGTCGGTGTCGAAGGCGGCTATGGCTGGGGCTCCTCCCGCCATACCGACAGCAACGGCTTCGACAGCGGATCATTCTCCACCCAGGGCGGCCTCGCCGGCGGTACCATCGGCTATAATTGGCAGAATGGGCCGTGGGTGTTCGGCGCCGAAGGTGACATGTCCTGGGCCGATATCAGCGGCTCGACCAGCGCCGGCGGTACCTGTGGCGATGCGGTGCGGACTTGCGGCACCCGGCTCTCCGATCTCGGCACGGTGCGCGGCCGGGTCGGCTATTCCTTCGGCCCGATCATGCCCTATGCCACCGGCGGCTTGGCGGTCGGCAACGTCCATGGCGGCGAAGGCAGTGGCGTCGGTACCGGCGCGTCCGGCGCCGGCAGCACCTATCGCGTCGGCTGGACCGCGGGCGCCGGTGTCGAGGATCAATTCTCGCCGCACTGGAGCGCGAAGCTCGAATATCTCCATGTCGATCTCGGCAGCGGGCCGGTCTTCACCGATAGTTTCAATCCCCCGTCCGGCTCGGCGGCGGAGCGGGTGCGCTTCGACGCCGACATCCTGCGCGGCGGCATCAACTATAAATTCTGGTAGGCGATTTTCGCGACTTCACGTTTTTTGCGTTGACAAATCCAGATCGATGTGATAGAGTTTTGTCATCGTAAGAATTCCGCCCCGGCGAGCATCGCTCCGCCGGGGCTTTTCTTTGGCGGGGCGGCGCGATGGGGGACGGTGCCACGCTGCTGTCCCGCTTGGCTGAGCTGCCGCCGGCCGACCGCGAAACCGTCCTGCGCGGACTGGGCGCGGCTGAGGCCGGCATCTTGCACGCCGATTGGCGGATCGCCGGCCGCGCGGCGCAAAACCCGCCGCCGGGGGACTGGCGCGTGTGGCTGCTGCTGGCGGGGCGCGGCTTCGGCAAGACCCGCTCCGGCGCCGAATGGGTGCGTGCCCGGATCGAAAGCGAGCTAGCCGGGCGGGTCGCGCTGATGGCGCCGACCGCCGCCGATGCGCGCGACGTGATGATCGAGGGCGAAAGCGGCCTGCTGGCGATCGCGCCGGCGGCGTTTCGGCCGCGCTATGAGCCGTCGAGGCGGCGTCTGACCTGGCCCAACGGCGCCATCGCCACCGCCTATAGCGCCGAGGAGCCGGACCGGCTGCGCGGCCCCCAGCACGATGCCGCGTGGTGCGACGAGCTGGCGGCGTGGCGCCATGATGCAAGCTGGGACATGCTGATGCTGGGGCTGCGGCTGGGGTCCGACCCGCGCTGTGTCGTCACCACCACGCCGCGCCCCGGCCGGCTGCTGCGCGGACTGATCGCCGACCCCACCGTCGCGGTGACGCGCGGCACCAGTTTCGACAATCGCGCCAATCTTGCCCCGGCCTTCTTCGACGCGATCCTGAAACGCTATGAGGGGACGCGGCTGGGGCGCCAGGAATTGCTGGCGGAATTGCTGACCGACGTGCCGGGCGCGCTGTGGTCGCGCGACACGATCGAGCGCGCCAGCGTTGCCGTGGCGCCGGCGCTGGCCCGAATGGTGGTGGCGATCGACCCCGCCGTCAGCACGGGCCCCGATTCCGACGAAACCGGCATCGTGGTCGCCGCCCTGGGCGTCGATGGTCATGGCTATGTGCTGGACGATCTCTCGGGCCGCTTCGCCCCGCATGAATGGGCGCGCCGCGCCGTCGCCGCCTATCGCGGCCACGCCGCCGACCGCATCGTCGCCGAGGTGAATAATGGCGGCGACTTGGTCGAGGCGACGCTGCGGGTGGTCGATGCCAACGCCAGCTATCGCGGCGTCCATGCCAGCCGCGGCAAGGCGGTGCGCGCCGAGCCGGTGGCCGCGCTCTATGAGCAGGGCCGCGTCCACCATGTCGGCCGGCTGCCCACGCTGGAAGATCAGATGTGCGAATTCACCGGCGACAGCGGGCGCGGCGGCCGACCCTCGCCCGACCGCGCCGACGCGCTGGTGTGGGCGATCACCGATCTGATGATCGCCACCGGCGACACCGGGATTCTCGACTATTACCGCGCGCTCTACCACTCCGGAAGGGAAAGCTGATGCCTCAGGGCGGCACCGCGACACCGATTGCGCCGGGGCTGATCGCCCGGGCGCGCGACGGCATGCGCTATATCATCAGCGGCGTCACGCCGGCGACCTGGTTCGGCCCGTTCCAGCCGATGGCGCCGCAAGCGCCGCCCGAGGTGGCGGGCCGGCAATTCGATTATCCGGTCGGCTACAATCTCGACACCAGGCCGCGCGCCGACGCGCCGATCTCGTTTCACCAGTTGCGGGCGCTGGCCGATGGTTGCGATTTGTTGCGCACGGTGATCGAGACGCGCAAGGACCAGATCGAGCGCCTCGACTGGTGCGTCCGCCATCGCGACCGGCCCAATGGCGAGCCGGCCGGGCGCGACGCCGACCCGCGCATCGCCGCGATCGAGCAATTCTTTCGCCTGCCCGACGGGGTGAATTGCTGGTCGTCCTGGCTGCGGCAATTGCTGGAGGATTTGTTCGTCATCGACGCGCCGGCGCTGTATCAGCGCCGCGATCGGGCGGGGCGCCTCCTCGCGCTGGAGCCGATCGATGGCGCCACCGTAAAGCGCCTCCTCAACGCCGATGGCCGCACGCCGCTGCCGCCCGACCCCGCCTATCAGCAGATTCTGCACGGCCTGCCGGCCGCCGACCTCACCACGCGCGATCTGATCTATCGCCCGCGCAATCCGCGCACGCACCGCGTCTATGGCTATTCGCCGGTCGAGCAGATCGTGATGACGGTCAACATCGCGATGCGCCGCCAGATGTTTCAGCTCAGCTATTACACCGAGGGCAATGTGCCGGAGGCGCTGATCGGCACGCCCGAGAGCTGGGGTCCGAACCAGATTCGCGAATTTCAGCAATATTGGGACGCGCTGCTGGAGGGCAATCTGGGTCAACGCCGTCATGCCAAGTTCGTGCCGGGCGGCGTCGCCAAGACCTTCATCCCGACGAAGGACGCCGAGCTCAAGAACGATTATGACGAGTGGCTGGCGCGGGTGATCTGCTTCGCCTTCTCGATCTCGGCGCAGCCCTTCGTCGACCAGATGAACCGCGCCACCGCCGAGACCGCGCATCACACCGCGCTGGCCGAGGGGCTGGCGCCGATCCAGAACTGGGTCAAGCAGCTCGTCGATGCCATCATCGTGACCGAGTTCGGCGCGCCCGATCTTGAATTTCGCTGGCGCGACGACGGCGCACCCGACCCCGCGACCGCGGCCGGCATCGCGCAAATCTATGTCGCGGCGGGAATCAAGACGATCGACGAGGCACGCGCCGAGATCGGCCTCGCCCCGCGCTCCGTCGCCACGCCGGCACCCACGGACGTTGTTTAATTGACCGCAAAATCTTGAGATGATCAAAAAAGGTACGACGATTACAAATCCGGAAGAATTGTTTCGAGTCATTGATGACCGGGAAAAAGCAAACTCCATCCGTGCTGAATGCGGATCGCGGCCGGCATATTGGTTCCAGGCTCTTCGCGGTCACCTGCGGAATTTGGTTGCTGTTAAGCTTCGTTGGACCGTCCCTACCCTATTTTGATGCCGCGCTGGTGTTGCTGGCGGTTTCCGGCGGACTTTGGGTCGCGAGCGTGCTCTGGATTATCGTGCCTCTCGGCGCGCTCGCCATCGGAGCAAAGCGCATTTTCGCTCGCCAGTACGTCTCGGCGATCGTATGGGCGGTAGTACCTGCCGCCGGCGTTTTCCTCTATTTTGGCGGAACGCATCTCGCGGATACGATCAGATTTCGGCTCGAAAAGACGGATTTCGATCGTGTCGTCGCGGATGTCAGCGCAGGCCGGTGCTCACGTTCCGCGCGCAAGCAGTGGAATGTAGCCGTCGACGAGTTTTCTTGCCAAAAACCCATCATCGTCGTTTTTCCTTGGGGCGGCTTTTTATCCAACTGGTACGGCATCATCTACGATGCCGCGGATCAAATAGCAAAGGCGCCCAAGGATCGTTCACCGGCTTGGAAAGGCAGCGACATTGGCAAAGCGCTTTCATGCTCGGGCGCGAAATTTTCACTGGGCGGTCACTACCATCGGGCTGGCGGCAGTTACGTCTCTGGAACGGACGCATGCGGTTAGCCTGACGCCGCCGTCTTCACCGAGGTCATGCCGATGAACGACACGCTATCGTTGAGCGCGGCCGGTCTCGCCTTCATCGCGGCGTGGGAGGATTTCCGCGCGTCGGTTTATCGCGATGCGGCGGGCATCCCAACCATCGGCTATGGTCACCGGCTGGCGATGGATGAACCCGATCCCGGCGCCATGACGCGCGACGCCGCGCTGTCCCTCTTGAAACAGGATGTCGCGACGGCCGAGGCGGCGGTTCGCCGGACCATCGCCGCCGCGCTGACGCAGGCGGAGTTCGATGCGCTGGTGTCGCTGGCGTTCAACATCGGCGGCGGCGCCTTTGGTGGCTCGACGCTGGCGGCGCGGCTGAATGCCGGCGATTTCCTCGGCGCGGCGCGCGAATTCCTGGCCTGGGACAAGATCCGGGTGGCGGGCGCGCTGACGGTCAGTCCCGGCCTCTCCCGCCGCCGCGCCGCCGAGCGGGATTTATTTCTGCACGCCGACTATGCCGGAGCGCGCAGCCTCAGCGCGTAAGCGTGGGGCAGGTCAGATCGCCTTCCTTGCAGTCGAGAATGCGTTTCAGGACCCCCATCCGCGTTCGCGCGCGCTGGGCCTGGCAATAGGCGATGACCATGTGCTCGGCGCTGCCGCCGGCGATGCCACTCGATTCGAACCGGCATTCGGCGTCGCGATAGGCGTCCCAACTCTTCTCCGCCTGGGCCAGGGCGGCGCGCGCCAAGGGATCGGATAATTCCTTGTTGAGCGCCTTGCGAACGCGGTCGAGCGCCCGGTCCGCGTCGCGCAGCGCCTTGCCGGCACAAAGATCGAGCGCCGCCTGGGTCTCGGCGTTAGCGCAATCCGGCGCCGCCGCGAAAGCCGGCGCGGCGCCCAACAGTGACAGCAGCAAGACAATCGTCAGTCGCCGATAAAGCATCGCCCAGCCCCTCGCAATGGTTTGAGGATCATCATCATGAAACTTTTCGCGCCGATCGCGAAGATCGACGAATCCCAGCGTCTGGTCTTCGGCTATGCCTCGACGGAATCGCTCGACAGCCAGGGCGAAATCGTCCGCAAGGAGGCGATCGAGGCGGCGCTGCCCGATTATATGCGGTTCGCCAATATCCGCGAGATGCACCAGCCGTCGGCGGTCGGGGTCGCGCGCGAGGCGGCGTTGGACGATAAGGGCCTGCACCTCGCCGCGAAAATCGTCGATGACGAGGCGTGGCGCAAGGTCGTCGAGGGCGTCTATCGCGGCTTCTCCATCGGTGGCCGCGTCACCGCGCGCGATCCCGAGGCCAAGCACGTCATCACCGGGGTCGAGCTCCTGGAAATCAGCCTGGTCGATCGGCCGGCCAATCCCGATTCGGTGATCGAGCTGTTCAAGGTGGCCGAAGCCCGTTCCGGCGAAGGCCGGGACCCAGCCGGCGAAGGCCGGAATCCAGTGCCAGGGCCGGTGACGGAAAAGATCGGCGCGCGGCACAGCCGTGACGATCTCGCCCGCGTGCAACATCTGCACGATGTCGCGGTCGAACTCGGCGCCGATTGTCCGGGCGCCCCGCGGAAATTCGCCCAGCCGGACACGCTGGCGAAGCTCGAGCCGCTGAGCGACCAGTTCGCGCAGTTGACGAAGCGGATCGAGGCGCTCGAGGCGCAGCCGATGCCGGCGCGCGCGATGGCAAAAGCCGTCGCCATCGCCAAGGAACAGGATGGCGGCTTCGGTGCTGGCACCGGCACGGACGAAACCGTCGATGATTTCGTGGCGCGCCTGCGCGCCTTGCCGGCCGAGCGGCGCGCCTTCGAGCTGACCAAGCTGGCGCTACGCTTTCCGCGCCCGATCGCCCGCTAACCCAACACTAAACCCGAACGGAGACCGACATGAACGGTAACGTCACGCAGGACACGCTTGCCCTGATGAAACAGGCGCTCGCCAAATCGGGCGAGCTCGCCAAGAGCATCACCCTCGCCACCGGCCTCACCGCCATCGACCTGCAAGCGCCGTCGAAGAATCTCTATCCGACCGTCACGCCGCTGCGCAATTCGATCGCGCGGGTCGGCGGCGGCACCGGCACCGCGACCAGCTGGCGCGCCGTCACCGCCATCACCGGCTCCGGCTACGATGCGATGGGCTGGGTCCCGGAAGGCCAGCGCTCGGCGCGCATGTCCTATACCACCGCGAGCAAGTCGGCGACCTTCGTCACCATCGGCGAGGAAGACCAGATGAGCTTCGAGGCCGAGGCGGCGGCGCAGGGGTTCGAGGATCTCGACGCCACCATGACGCTGCGCCTCTTACAGAAGATGATGCGCAAGGAGGAATGCGGGATTCTCGGCGGCAACGCCTCGCTCGCGCTCGGCACGCCGGCGACGCCGACCCTGTCGGCGTCCGGCAGCGGCGCCACCCTGCCCGGCGCGCCGACGACCTATTCGGTCATCGTCGTCGCGCTGACCTTCGAAGGCTGGAAGAATTCGAGCCTGACCGGCGGCGTCGCGACCGCGACGCAATTCACCGGCGCCGACGGCAATTCCTATACGCTCAACGCCGGTTCCTCGAACAAATCCAGCAATGCGACGCAGGCGGTCTCGCTGGGCCAGACGCTCTTTGCCTCGGTCACGCCGCTGGCGGGCGCGGTCGCCTATGCCTGGTATGTCGGCGCCGCCGGGTCCGAGACGCTGCAGGCCATCACCCCGCTCAACAGCGCCGCCTTCGCCGCGCCGCTCGCGTCGAGCCGCCAGGCGGCGACCGCGATCACCGCGGATTGCTCGGCCAATGCCGGCCTCGCCTTCGACGGCTTGCTGACCGCGACCTTCAATCCCGCGAACAATGCCTATGTGCGGACGCTGGCGACCGGCACCGCCGGCACCGGCACCGCGCTCACCGCGTCGGGGCGCGGTTCGATCGACGAGATCGACACGATGCTGCAATCGATGTGGGATCAATACCGGCTGTCGCCGACCGTGCTCTACGTCAACAGCCAGGAGCTGAAGAACATCACCGCCAAGGTGCTGACCAGCGGCTCGTCGCCGCTGCTGCGCTATGAAGCGACGGCGGACGGGCCGGACCCTTACGCGATCGTCGCCGCCGGCGCGGTCGAATATTATTTCAACCCGTTCGCCCTCGATGGCGGCGTCAAGATTCCGGTCAAGGTGCACCCCGACCTGCCGCCCGGCACGCTGATCGGCTGGTGCGAGCATCTGCCCTCCGCCTATCAGTCGAACGAGGTGCCGAACGTCGCCGAGATCAAGACGCGGCGCGATTATTACCGGGTCGATTGGCCGCTGCGCACCCGCCAGCGCGAGGTCGGCGTCTATGCCGAGGAAGTGTTGGCGATCTATGCGCCGTTCGCGCTGGGCGCCATCACCAACATCGCCAACGGCTGAGCGGGATAGGAGGGGGCGATGACCGCCGGCGATCTCACCACGCTCGACAACGTCAAGGGCTGGCTGTCGCCGCCCTTGACGGCGACCGCTGACGATCAATTGCTGGCGCGGCTGATCACGGCGGCGAGCCGGTTCATTCAGACCTGGCTCAACCGCGCCATCGCCGCCCGAACCTATGTCGAGACGCGCGACGGCGACGGCGGGGCGCGGCTGGTATTCGCCAACGCGCCGGTCACCGCCGTCGCCTCGGTGACGGTGGATGGCCGTGACGTGCCGCCGGCAGGGGGCACGCACGGGCACGGCTATCTTTTCGATCCAAGCATGCTGTACTTGCGCGGCCATCGGCTGAGCGACGGCGTCCAGAACGTGGTGGTGTCGTACACCGCCGGCTATGACGCGACGCCGCCCGACATCGAACAAGCCTGCATCGAGCTGGTGGTGCTGCGCTACAAGGAGCGCGATCGGATCGGCCAGGTGTCGAAGAATCTCGCCGGCGAGATCGTCGCGTTTTCGCAAAAAGATATGCCGGCGGATGTCGCGACGCTGATCGGCCAGTATCGCCGGAATTTCACGCCATGATCGGCGCCGAAACGACGGACGGCGCGGCCGATTGGCTGCGCGGCTTTCCCAACCGCTTGCATGCCCGCCTCGACGGCGTGATGCGGATGCTCGGCCTCGCCCTCGAGGCGCGTGCGCGGCACAGGATGGCGGGCGATGTCTTGCATCGCCGGTCGGGCCGTCTCGACGCCGGCATTGACCTCCAGGTCACATCGGATGGCGGGCACGTCACGGCGACGCTCGGCATCGCCGGCGTGCCCTATGCGGCGTATCAGGAATATGGCTTTCACGACACGCAAACCGTGCGCGCCCACCTGCGCACCATCACGGAGGCGTTCGGGCGAACCATCGCGCCGCGTCCCGTCGCGGTGCGGTCCTTTGCCCGGCGCATCGATTATCCGGCGCATTCCTTTTTGCGCGCGGCGCTGGCCGACATCGCGCCGGACGTGTCCGCGCAAATCGGCGCCGCCGCCGGCGAGGAGGCCGCTTCATGACACGCGAACCGATCTATGCGGCGCTGTTCGACCTGCTGGCGAGCGCCGCGCCGTTCGCCACCGCGAGCCGCCGGCTTCGCCACTGGTCCGATGTCGCTTCGGTGGAACAGCCGGCGCTGTTCATGGCGCAGAAGAGCGAGACGGCGGAACAGCGCCCCAGCCTTCCGGCCAAATGGGTGTGCGACGTCGAGCTCTACATCTATTGCCACGCGCCCGATGAACGGGGGGCGCCCGCCGGGATTCTCAATCCGCTGCTCGACGCGGTCGAAGCGGCGCTGGCGCCGGACACCGCGACCAACGTTCAGACATTGGGCGGCCTCGCCTATCAGGCGGCAATCAGCGGCAAGATCGAAACCGACGAGGGCACGCTGGGCGGCCAGTCGGTCGCGATCGTGCCGATCCGCATCACCGTTCCCTGACCCTCTCCACCGCTCTTCAGAGGAGCAATTCCCATGGCAATCTTTCAGTTCGGTTCGGGCGTGCTGCTCGGCGCCCGCACCGACATCGCCAACGCGACGCCGATCAATTTCGGCCTGGTCCAGGAGGTGCAGCTCGATCTGAGCTATACCACCAAGGAGCTGTACGGTCAGAACCAGTTCGCCATCGCTGTCGCGCGCGGCACCGCGAAGATGACCGGCAAGGCGAAGATGGCGCAAATCAGCGGCCTCGCCTTCAACAATCTGTTTTTCGGCATGAACATGTCGAGCGACTATACCGCCTCGTCGTTCGGCGAAGCCGCGACGGTGCCGGCGAGTTCGCCCTATACCGTCACGGCGGCACATGTGGCGAGCTTCGTCGCGGATTACGGCATGGTCTATGCCGCGACTGGCCTGCCGCTGACCTTGGTCGCGAGCTCGCCCGGCGCCGGCCAGTACAGCGTCAGCGCGGGCACCTACTCCGTCAACGCCGACGATGCCGGCAAGGCGGTCCTGGTCAACTACATCTACACCGCGACCGGCGGCCAGAAAATTCCGCTGGTCAACCAGCCGCTTGGCACGACGCCGACCTTTTCGGCGCAGCTCTATACCAGCTTCCAGGGCAAGACGGTGACGGTGTCGCTCTATAATTGCGTCAGCTCGAAACTCTCCTACGCCACCAAGCTCGAGGATTTCACCGTGCCCGAGTTGGATTTCGCGGTGTTCGCGAATGCCGCCGGCAATGTGCTCGACTGGTCGTTCAGCGAGGCATCGTGATGGCCGAGACCATGACCATCAGCCTCGGCGGCCAGCGTTTCGAGATTCGCGCGCTGACCTTTCGCCAGATGCGCGACATCGAGGAGGCGCTGGCGCGAACCGCCAAGACCGGCCCGCTGACCCGCATCGATTTCGACGCGGCGGTCGATATTCTGGCGGCCGCGCTGCGCCGGGGCACGACGGCACTGGATCGGGAGGCAATCCTCGATCTCGAAGGCAGCAAGGCCGAATTCGTCGCGGCGACGCGCGCCGTGCTGGAGCTGAGCGGCTACATCGAGAAGGCGGCCGCCCCGCCGGGGGAAGCACAAGCGGGGAATTGACCGACTGGGATTTTCTTTATGCCCAGATCATCGCGGCGACCGGCTGGGATTGGGACCAGATCGACGCGCTGACAATGCCCCGCTATCGCGCGCTTCTGCGTTATTGGCAGACCTATCCGCCGGCGCATCTGCTGCTGCGCGCGCTGGTCGGTTTCAAACCGCCGGGCGCCGCCCCAGCCTCGTTCGCGGGGCTGGCGGCGCTGGCCCCAAGCGGAACGCTGAATGTCGCGGCCCTGAAACGGAGTTAAGCAAAGAAAGGAGCGGCGCCGATGGCCGACAATGTCGTCGAGGTCAAACTCGTCGCGACCGACGAGCTGAGCCCGGTGTTCGCGGCGGCGGCGCAACATGTCGATGTTGCGATCAAGCTGGTCGAATCCAGCATGGCCACCGGCGCGAAAAGCGGCGCGCAAGCGTGGAGCGGCATGCTGCGCGAGATCGACAGCGCGGAAACCGCGTTCGTGCGCGATATCGTCTCGCGCCGCCAGTCGCTGTCGCAATCGCTGTTGGATTTGGGCACGCGCCTGCTCGAAGGCGAAATCGCCAACGATCTGAAATATTTCACCAACTATGCGATTCTCAGCGCGCTCGGCGTCAACGCCGACCGGGTGGCATCGCAGCAGGGCCTGGTGGCGCATCTGCTGATGGAATCGGAAAAGACGGCGGCGACCACCACCGGGGTCGCGGCACGCACCTCGGCGGCAACCGTGGGCGCCAGCACGGGTCTGTTGGCCCAGGCGGCGGGCGCGGTGAAATCCATCGCCATCGACGCCGGCCAGACCTTCGCTGGTATCTTCGCCTTTCTCAGTCCGCTGATGGGCCCTGCGGCGGCCGGACCCGCGGCGGCGGGTGAAGCCGCGGTCTATGCCGCGACGGGATCGATCGCCGCGTTCGAGGTCGGCGCCTGGCGCATTCCGGCCGACATGATGGGCGTGCTCCACGCCGGCGAGACGGTGGTGCCCGAGAGCTTCGCGTCGGGATTGCGCAGCTCGATCGGCGGAGGCGGCAGCGACAATGGCGGGGCCGCCGGAGTCGCGCCGAGCATCACGTTCGCGCCGACCATCTCCGCGCTCGACAGCAAGTCGGTGGTCGCGCTGTTCAACAACCCGTCGATCATGCGGCAGTTCGCCCGCAACCTACAATCCTATCTCGGCGCCAATCCCAGCGTGCGCGGCGGCTATTGAATGACATGGTCGGCACCATCGCCACGACCGATGGCTCGGCGCTCGCGTTTCTCGACGGAAGTGGAGGTCTGATACTGCCCATGCCAGCGATCCCGACATTCCCGGCCTTGAGGGGCCTCGCCTGGCCGGTGCTGCGCGCGCCGCTACAGAGCACGCTGAAACACGAAGCGATCAGCGGCAAGCAAACGCGGCTGCAGCTTTATACCTATGGCCGCTACAAATACGGGCTGAGCTTTTCCTATCTCGGCTCCGGCGCCGCCAACCAGGATTGGCAACTGCTGACCAGCTTCTTCCAACTGGTCGCCGGTTCGGCGCTGCCGTTCCATTTCACCGACGCCAACGACAACGCGGTGGCGGGCCAGTTGCTCGGCACCGGCGACGGCGCCAATCGTGCCTTCTATTTCCAACGCACCCTGTCGCTGATCACAGAGCCGATCCAGGACGTGGTGCAATCCTCGGTGACGGTGCGGGTCGCGACCGTCGTGCAAGACCCGTCGATCTATAGTTTTCTGACCGATCCGAATTGGGGCTGCACCTACGGTATCGAATTCAACGCCGGTAACGCGCCGGCGGCGAGCGCGCCGGTAACCGCCGATTTCTCATACAACTGGCTATGCCGCTTCGATGATGACAGCGCCGAATTCTCGCAATTCATGGCGAATTTCTGGGAGCTGAAGAAGCTCGGCTTCACCTCGGAGAAAGTGCTGTGAAGCCCGCCAAATTCGAGACGAGCACGGGCGCGCTCGCGGCGTTTCTCGCCAGCCGCCCGGCCTCGGTCATGCTGTGCGATCTCTATACCTTCGCGCCGGTGGGGTCGATCAATGGCGGCGCGCCGCTGCTTTACACCACGGCCGATATCGATGTCGTCGTGCCCTATGCGGCGGGAACGCCGCTGGTCATCAGCGGGCCGCCCTTGGCGCCGGCGCCACTGGCGGCCGGGCCGACGCGCTATTCCTCGAGCGGCGTCTATTTCGACCAGCTTCAGAACAAGGCCTATGGCCATTGGAAGGTCGGGCTCGATGTCGATACCTGGCAGGTGATCTGCACGCCGAGCCCGGAGGCGGCGATCGGCGGCATGCCGTTCCTGGCGGCGCTGCGGGCACGCGCGCTCGACGGCGCGGTGGTCGCGGTCGACCGCGCCTTCATCGACAATCGCGACGGCGTCGGCTATGCGCCGACCCTGTCGCCGCTGGGCGTGGTCAATGTCTTCACCGGGCGCGTCGCCGAGATCGATCTCGGCCGCTCCAACGCGGTGATCTCGATCAATTCGCATCTCGAGCTCCTATCCCAGAACATGCCGCGCAACCTCTACCAGTCGGGGTGCCGCTGGCCGCTGTTCGGCGCGGGCTGCAACCTCGCCGCTTCGAGCTTTGGCGTTGACTGCAACGTCATCTCGCCGCCGGCTCCCAACAATAACCAGCTCTATCTCAATCTCTCCGCGCCGGTCGGCTCCGGAACCTACGCGCTCGGCCGGATCGTCTTCGTCAATGGCGCCAATCAGGGCTTTTCGCGTTCAATCCGATCCTGGTCGCTGGGGCCCGGACCATCGCCCGCGGCCACCGTCACGTTGATGGCGCCCTTTCCCTTCGCGTTCGACGTCGGCGACGGCGCGATCGCCTATCCCGGCTGCGACAAGCAGCTCAGCACCTGCGACGCCTTTGGCAACGCCGCCAATTTCGGCGGCATGCCCTTCATCCCGGCCCCGGAGATGAGCGCCTGACCATGGACACATCCGACTTTTCGCTGAAGACGGTGCTGCAGCTGCCGGATGCCGGCGCGCTGACGGGCAATGAATTCGTTCATCTGGTGCAAGGCAGCGACCCGGCGGCCGACGTTAAATGCACGCTAAATTTCCTCGGCGCCAGCGTCGCCACCGGCCTGATCTTCGTCACCAGCCTCACCGACAATCAGCCCTCGATGGCGATCGGCCAATTGGTGCAATGGCCGATGTCGTGGCGTGGCATGGCGTGCGGGTATGAGGCGGCCGCCGGCGGCTTCGAGACCGATATCAACCTGCAACAGGTCCCCGCCGTCAGTCCGGCGATGACCGGCGCCGGCGCCACTTACGAGGCGCTGGACCATGTCGCGGCCTTTGGCGAGCGCGCCGGGCGCGGCGCCTGGTCCTATTCCGGCACCTTCCTCGGTCAGCAGGCGGGATATTTCTCGCACGGCTATGCCTCGTGCTTCGCCGGCCGCTGGGCCGGGTTCGCGTCGGTCGGCGCGCAGATCAGCGCGGTTGGCTATCAGGCCGGCTCATTCTCCAACGGCGGGATCGACACCAACACGACCGCGCTTATAGGCGCGCTCGACGCGACCACCACCGGCACCGTTTCGGTCGGCAATGCCGCGCCCTGGGCGCCCGGTACACTCGGCTATGCCAACGGCACGCTGTTCTTCCTGATCGATCAGGAGGTGGTGCAGGGGCACTACGTCGATGGCACGCATATCGCCCTTGATGTGCGCGGCGCCAACGGTTTTGCCGGCGCCAAACACGGTGCCGGCGCGCCCGTGGCACGCCTGATGCCATCCGGCCAAAACAATTTCGTCGGGGTCGAGGCCGGCAAATTCGCCTGGGGCGGCAATAACGATTTCCACGGCCACCAGTCGGGGTATTGGTCAACGCTGCACGACAGCGTCGGCTTCGGCTACCAGACGCTGTTTGTCTCGACCGGCTACAATCACGTCGCCATCGGCAGCCGCGCCAGCCAGGCGGTTGCCGGCCACGATACGGTGGCGATTGGCGCCGGCGCGACCACCGCGGTTCTCGGGACACCGTTCAGCGTCGCGACCGGCCCCGGCAATCGCACCGTCGATATCGGCAATGTCGGCGGCTTGCCGAGCCAGAACATCGCGATCCCGGCCGGCACCGGCGCGGCGAATGGCTGGACCAGCGGCCAGCAGATCAATCTCGGCTGGAGCTGGAGCGGCACTTTTCCGCCCGCGCATCTCGGCTCGACCAGCAACACCTACATGTTCACCTACTACAAGACCGGCGGCAGCGAATATCTCCTGCCGTCGAAGCAGGTCTGGTATTGGGACGGCAGCGCCACCGCCGACGCCAATCCCGGCGACAATAGTCCGCCGGTTGGCGGCAACGATGTCGCGAGCTGGCCCAGCGCCGAAAGCCCGACGCACACACTCCACCAGCCGGTCGGCACCGCCACCTTCACGCCGATCATCGGATCGAACGAAGCGACGGCGGTGGGGTCATCGGCGCGCGCCACCGCGCAGAATGCCGTCGCGCTCGGCGCCAATGCCACCGCCAATCAATTGAACACGGTGGCGGTGGGCCAGGCGGCGGCCGCGACCGGCGATCATTCTTCCGCGTTCGGCACCAACGCGGCGGCAAGCGCGAGCTTCGCGCAAGCCATCGGCTATGCCGCCAGTGCCACGGGCGGAAGCTCGCTCGCAATCGGCGCCAGTGTCGCGGTCAGCGGCATCGAAAGCGTCGGCATCGGCAAGAGCGCCAACGCCGCCGGCGACGATGCCGTCGCGATCGGCGCGACCGCGTCGGCGGCCGGCCTCGACGGCACCGCAATCGGCTTCGGCGCCAGCGCCGGCTTCACCAATTCGACAGCGATTGGCTATCAGGCGGCGGCGACCAACAGCAACTCGGTGGTGCTGGGCAACGGATCGGTCACCCGTGTCTATGCCGCCGTCACGTCGTTCACCGCGATCTCCGACCGGCGCCGCAAGAAGGATATTCGCGACCTCGATCTCGGCCTCGACTTTGTCACGAAGCTGCGCCCGGTCGCCTATCGGTTTCGGAGCGGCGACGAGACGCTGCGCTATGGCTTCATCGCGCAGGAAGCGGCCCGCGCCTTGCCGCGGCCGCTCCGCGACCGGATCCATAGCGACGGCCAGGGCCTCGCCCTGGTCGAGCGCGAAGCCGACGCCGAGCGCACCTTCCGCATGAATTACAGCGAGCTGATCGCGCCGCTGGTCCGCGCGGTCCAGGAACTCGCCGAGGACAATGCCGCGCTGCGCCGGCGAATCGATGCGATCGGGGAAGCCCAATGAGCGAGAGCGAGGAGCGCGCGGCGGTGATCGCCGAAGCGCGCGGCTGGATCGGCACGCCGTACCGGCATATGGGGCGGGCCAAGGGACCAGGGGGCGGGGTCGATTGCGCCCAACTGGTCTGGGCGGTGTTCCACAATGTCGGGCTGACGCCGTTCCTGCCACTGGAGCCCTATTCGCGCGACTTCATGCTGCACCAGGGCATCGAGCGCTATCTGAGCATCGTGCTCGACCGCGCCCGCGAGATGGGCGAGCGGGAGGTTCAGCCCGGCGACCTCGTGCTGTACCGGATGGGGCATCTCTATGCGCATGGCGCCATCGTCGATGCGCCGGGATGGCCGCGCATCATCCATGCCTGGTACGCGGCGGGGGCGGTGATCGGCGACAGCGGCATCGCCCACCGGCTCGCCGGCCGGCCCCGCAAATTCTTTTCGCGCTGGTGATCCGATGGGCATCCTGTTCGGCGGCGGCAGCCGCGTCAATCAAGCGGACCAGCCGGCGACCAGCCTGCGCGTTCAAACCGCGATCAACGGCCAGCCCGTCGCCATCGTGCACGGCCAGAACCGGCTGGCCGGCGACCTCGTCTGGTATGGCGGCTTCACCGCCGGCGGCGGCGGCAAGGGTGGCGGCAAAGGCGGCGGTGGTGGTGGCGGAGGCGGCGGCAAGGGCGGCAAGGGCGGCGCGCAGCCCAACTACACGGCGGACGTAATCATTGGCCTGTGCGAGGGGCCGATCTTCGGCATCGGCACGGTGTGGGATGGCGGCTCGCTCGAAACCACCGCCAAACTTGGCCTCACAGTGGTGGATGGCTGGCAGGCACCCCAGCCCTGGACGTTTCTCGTCGCCAGCTATCCGCGATATGCGCTGACCTATTCGTCGCTCGCCTATGTCGGCGCCGCCCCAATGCAGCTCGGCTCCAGCCCGTCCTTGCCGAATTTGAATTTCGAGATCTTGAGCGCGCTGTCCTGCGCCGTCAGCGAAACTTATTCCGTAACGTCGCCCCACACCTTCACGCCGTCTTACTTCACGCTGTCCTCGTCGGTCACCGAGCGGATCACCATCCCGGCCACGGCGCCGTTCCAATACCAGGCGCTGAACCCCGAGGCCCAGACCCATGTCCGCGTACTGGGTGGCGGCCTGATCAAGGGTTCGTCGATCCCCGGTGGCGCCAGCCAAGGGGTCATCGGCGACGATGGTCTCGTCTTCACGCGCGTCACCGGCACGCCAGCCGCCGGACAATATGCGATCGCCGCGAACGCGGCCGGCTGGATTTATACGTTCGCCGCCGCCGACGCCGGCACCGCGATTACCATCATCGATCTCGCGATCGGCCCCGCCGTCTTTTGTGCCTATCCGAGCGGCGCCGATCTCGTCGCAGGGTCGGCGACGATCAGCATCGCACCGACAATCATCCCGGCCGGCGGCGGTCAATTGGTATTCGGTCCCGGTATCCCGTCCGGCACCGTCACCATCTTCGCCTCCGGCAGCACCGTCATTCTGAGCCAGCCGGCGACGGCTACCCTCACCGGCGCTTCCCTGATTTTCGTCGCCACCCCCCTGCACCAGGTGCTCGGCACGCCGGCGGCGGGGCAGTTCAGCGTCTCGGTGCAGCCCGGAACCTATGGCCAGTATCAATTCGCGACGGCCGACAATGGCAAGGTCGTATTCATCGTCGACGTGCCCGATGCCAACCCGGCCGAATCGCTGACGGATTATCTGACCAATCCACGCTATGGCTGCGGCTTTCCCGCCGCGAACCTGTTCGATCTCACGACACTGGAGGCATACGCCTATGCGACCGGCATGTTTATTTCGCCCGCCCTCGTCTCCGCCCAGGCCGCGAACGACTTCCTGAAGGATTTCGCGACAGCGCTCAATGGCGAGTTCGTGTGGTCGGCGGGACAGCTCGATTTCGAGCCGTATGGCGACGCCACGATTACCGCCTTCGGCAAAACCTATGTCCCGGCGTCGGAACCCTGGTACGCGCTCGACGATGATGATTTTCTGAAGAACGAGGGCACCGCCAGCGTCGGCGTCTCGGCCTTCACCGGCGACGATCCCGTCGTGTGCGTCGTTCCGCGGCTGAGCGATGCCGCCAATGCCGTGAAGGTCGAATATCTCGACCGCGGCAATTCCTATAACCCCTATATCGTCGAGGCTCAGGACGATGCCGCGATCAACGCCTATGGCCTGCGCCCCGCCGACACCACGCAGCTCCATTTCTTCTGCTCGGCCGATGCCGCGATGATGTCGGCACAGTTGCGGTTGGGGCGCCAGCAGGTGCGCAACCTCTACAGTTTCACCGTGCCCTGGTACTTCATCCTGCTCGATCCGATGGACATCGTCGCCATCAACGATTCGCGCCTCGGCCTGGTCAATCAGTGGGTGCGCATCCGCGAGATCACCGAGAACCAGCAGGACGGCACGCTGACCATCACCGCCGAGGAATATCTGCAGGGCACCGGCAGCGCCGGCGTCTATGCCGCCCAGCCGGGTGTCGGCTATGTCCCCAACCTCGATATCAGCGCGTCGCCGGTGAACTGATGCCGATCATCTTCGAGCCACCGGCCGGCCTGCTCACCGCCCAGAGCCTCGGCAATCTCGGCTCGCCCGGCGACGGCAGCGGGGTCGCGCCGAGCGGCGGCCCGCAATTATGGATCGCGGCCTCGCCGCGCAACGCCGATCCCCTCTGGGGCGGCTGCGAGGTCTGGCTGTCGTTCGACAATACCAGCTATGTGCGGATCGGTTCGATCGTCGCGACGGCGAAACAGGGCGTGCTGACCGCCAGCCTCGGCGCGCCGCCGGGCGCCAACCCCGACACGACCAATACGCTGTCGATTGACCTCGCGATGAGCGGCGGCGAGTTGCCGACTGGCACCGATGCCGACGGCGCCGCCGGGCGCACCCTCTGCTATGTCGATGGCGAGTTGATCGCGTTCGGCCTCGCGACGCCGACCACCGGCGATGCCTACGACCTGACCGGCCTCTACCGCGCCCTGTTCGGCAGCGCTGGCGTCTCGCATTCGAGCGGCGAGGCGTTCGTCTTTCTCGACGATGCGGTTTTCAAATACAATTTGCCGCCCGCCTATGTCGGCCAGGCGCTCTATTTCAAATTCGCCTCGTTCAATGCCTGGGGCGGCGGGCTGCAGGATCTGTCGGACCTTACCGCCGTGACCTACACGCCCAGCGGCGGCGGGGTCGCGTTCTCCAACAGCCCCTTCATGGCGATCCTCTACAACGGCGCCACCCTGTCGCTGGGCGATATCGCCAGTCCGCTGGGCGCGGTGTTCGAGTGCGGGCCGATCGACGGCGTCGGGCAAGTCCTGCAACTGGGGAGTCTCTGAGCCATGGCGGCGGCATCCAATTTCCTCGGCATCAATACCGGCACCGACGCGGCGCGCGCCGCGATCACCAAGCCCGGCGGCATCGCCTATGTGCTGGCCTATATCATCGACACCGGGCGGCTGTGGTTTTTCGACGGCGCGACCCCGGGCGGCGTCGCCCTCGCCCTCCGAAGCGACATCGCGTCGGCAACGGCGGCGCTGAAAAACGCCAGCTTCGCGGTGACGCCCGTCAATAAGGTCTATCACTGCGACACCAGCGGCGGCGCCCTCACCGCGACGCTGCCGGCCGGCCCCGCCCAGTGGGACGAATTCAGCTTCGTCGATACCGCCGGCCAGGCCGCCACGCATGCCATTACCGTCGCGCTCAATGGCAAGAACTTCCAGGACGGATCGACCAACCCGGTGATCGCCGACGCCTACGGCATGCTGAAAATTCAATTCAACGGAACCCAATGGGTGCAAGTGTCATGACGAGTCAGGTCGCCAATCCGCTCGACATTCCGAGCGGTCTCACCGCCGGCCATCTGGTGCTGGCGCCCACCGCCCCCAGCCAAAGCGCGGCGGATGGCGGCGCGCCGGGCGCGCTGGCCAATCTGGGCGTCGGAGCCGGCTTGGTATCGAGCGGCGGCAATCTCAACGCCGCGACCAACCTGCAAAGCTTTACCGCGTCGGGAACCTGGACAAAGCCGGCCGGCATTACCTGGGTGCGCGTCATCGCCATTGGCGGTGCCGGCGGCGGCGGGGGTGGCGCGCAGCAGGCCAGCGGCAGCGCCTGCTCGGGTGGTGGCGGTGGTGGTGGCGGCGACGTTACCGAACTCGTTTATCTGGCGAGCGCCCTGCCATCCTCGGTCAGCGTAACTATCGGCGCCGCCGGAGGGGCAGGAACGGCGGCAACCACCAGCACGACAGCCGGCGGCAACGGCGGCGCGGGCGGACAGACCACCTTCGGCCCTTACCAAACGGCCTTTGGCGGTGGCGGCGGCGCCGGCGGGCAGTTAGCAGCGACTTCAGGTGGCGGTGGCGGCGCAGGAATGTCGGCGGTAGGTGTTTCTGCCACGGGCGCCAGCGGTGCCGTAACAGTGACCGGCAGTGGTAATGGTGGGACTGGCGGTGCTGGGAGCGTCGCCGCGGTATCTGGTGCGGGTGGCGGCGGCAGCGGCTGTAGCGCTTCCGGTGTCTCATCGATTGGTGGATTTAATCTTACCGATATCGGCGGCAGCGGTGGGGCCAGCGGTGGCGGCGTCACCAGCGCCAGCGCCTCGAACAATGGCGGCAACGGGGTAGCGCATGGCCACTCGGCCGTCACAGGCGGTTCATCCGGCTTGCCTGCCGGCGGCGCAGGCTCTTCGGCCACGAATGTGACATCGGCCTACCAGGGCGCCTCGGGTGGCGGCGGCTATGGCAACGGCTCCGGCAATGGCGGCAATGGTGGTGCCGGCGCCACCGGCAGTGGCGGCGGTGGTGGCGGTTCGGTCCTAAACGGCGCGACACCGGGAACCGGCGGCGCCGGCGGCCCCGGCATCGTCATCGTCATCAGCCAATAGAGAGAGCAAGCCATGAACGCCATCCAGGCCGAAGAATCATGTGGCCGTCCCGAGAAGGGCACGGCCGCGCTCCGCACCCACGAAGCCGTGTGCGCCGAACGCTATGCCAATCTCTTGACCGCCCTCCAATCGACGATGCGGCGCGTCGGCCGGCTGGAAGTATTGGTCGTCATCGTCGCCGGCTCGGTCATTTGCGGCATGGGCGGCATCATCTTCACCCTGGCCTTGAAGCTCGGCGCCCATTGACGCCGCGCTCATCCGATCCCTGATCCGCCGCCCTTCGAGGCGGTTTTTTTATGAGGAGAACGCAATGCTGCAATACCTCCTGGCGCGTGCCGTGGAGCCATCCTCCTATGCCGGTGCCGCAAGCCTGCTGAGCATGCTGGGCATCGTCATCGCCCCCGCCGAATGGCAGGCGATCGTCGGCGTGCTGACGGCGGTTGCGGGCCTCATCGCGATTGTCCTGCCCGAGCTCGGGGGCGGCGCGCCGCCGCAACCCACGCGCAATCCCTGAACCGCCGGCCCTTTCCACTCCCGGAGCAACCCGCATGACATGGATAGTCAAACAATCGGCGGCGGCGATGATGCTGGCGCTGGCCGTTCTGCCGGCCTGCGCGCCGGTCTCGCCCTCGGCCGACGCAATCGCCAGCGACGCCTCCGGCGTCGCGAGCAATCTCGCGCTCATCTGCCAGACGCTGGTGCCGGCCGTCGAGGCGACCGCCACCGCGCTGGCCAAGGGCGGGGCGGCCACCATCCTTCAAACAACCGAGAATGATTTCGTGACGCCCGCCTGTGCCGCGGCGAATGCCCTCGGCGATGGATGGCTGGCGGACGTGATGGCGGATATGATCTTCTCGGGCACGGCCGGGCAGCAGAATCCGGCGGCGGCATCACCAGGCGGGGGGCACTGATATGCGGCGGCTTGCGTTCTTGGCCATATTGCTGCTGGCGGGCTGCGCCGCGCCGATGGAAACGATCTCGGCATCGCAGCAAGCCGTCACGCGGATAGAACTGGATTATGTCCAGAAATTTCTGGTTCCCGCCGCCGCCTATGATCTGTTGCCGCGCTGTGCGCAGCCGCCCGGAACGGCCTGCGGCGACCCGGCGACCATCGTACAACTGCGCGCCGCGCAACGGAAATTGCACGACGCAATTTATGCCTTGCGCGATTTGACGGATGCGGCACCGGCGGCCGATGCCGGCACGCTTCTCGCCAATGTCCAGGCGTCGCTTGGGGGTGCCGAAGCGCTGTTGCCAGCGAAGGCGGGTGCGCCATGACGCTCGGCCTGACTATTTTGAGCCTCTTGGCGAAATATCTGCCGCTGGCGATCAAGGTCGTGCAGGCCGGCCTCGCCAGTTTCGAGACGATCCACGACGCGGCGACGAAAATTCAGGCCAGCGCCGGCAATCCGACCGACCGCGATCGCGTCGCGGCCGAGGCGGAAATCGCCAATCTGGAGGCGCTGCTGAACACCAACCCTTCGACATAATCCATGGATCGAGCAGCCTTGCCCCAAGACGGTGCCTTCCGTCAGCTTCTGAGCGGCGAAATCCTGCGCAGCGAGCGGCGGCGGGTCCTTACGCTGGCCGGTGTGATGACGACGATTATCGTGATCATCCTGACGCTTTTCGTCGTCGCCCCCGGGCTGATCCGATCGATCTTCCACGCCGATATTCCCTATCACCTGCCGCTTGAAGTGTTTCCGCCGTTCATTCTCTACGAACTGGCGGCCGCGAGTGTCTTAACCTACCTCGCGCGCGCCGGGCGTGGCTTCCCGGCGGTCGGGCGCTATGCCAACGCCATCATCGAGACCAGCCTGCCGACCCTGCTGATCTATCTCTTGACCCACTATGTCGGGCGGCCGTTCGCCTTCAACGCATGGCCGTCGCTGTTGTATTTCCTGTTCATTATCCTGTCGACATTGCGGCTCGATTTCGCCCTGTCGGCATTTACCGGCGCGGTCGCCGCGATCGAGTTGTTCGCGCTCGCCGCGGTCCTACTGCCGCTGAGCTGGCGGGTCGATGACCTCAATTTCAGCATCAGCTATCACCTGACGCGCAGCGCGGTCCTATTCGCGGCGGGAATTCTGGCCGGCACCGTCGGCGTGACGATCCGAGGCCATTTCGAGCGCGCGCTCGCCGCTGCCTCGGCACGCGACCGGGTGACCAACCTCTTCGGTCAGCATGTCTCGCCCCAAGTGGCCGACCGGCTGCTCGCCATCGGCGCCGGCGAACTCAGCGAAATGCGCCGGGTCTGCGTCATGTTTGTCGATATTCGCGGCTTCACCGCGGCGGCCCGAATCCGGTCTCCGGAACAGGTCGTGGCGCGCCTCGACGATGCCTTCGCGATCCTGGTCGCGATCGTCGATCGTTACCACGGCATCGTGAACAAGTTCCTGGGCGATGGCTTTCTCGCCATGTTCGGCGCCCCCATCGACGATCCCGCGGCAGCGGCCGACGCGGTCGCGGCGGGCCGCGCGATGCTGCATGCCATCGCGCAGAGCAATATCGGCAACGACTGGCCGATCAAGATCGGCATCGGCGTGCATATCGGCGACGCGGTGACGGGCACGGTCGGGTCGCCGCGCCGCAAGGAATATACCGTCATCGGCGATACCGTGAATTTGGCCTCGCGGCTCGAGGCCCTCAACAAGGAGGTCGGTTCCGAATTTCTGGTATCGGATGCCGTTCACCAAGCGGCGGGTGCCGCGATCGGCGATTGCCAGGCGCTGGGTCCCGTCGCCGTGCGCGGCTACGCCGACCCCGTAACGGTCTGGCGCCTCGCCTGAACGGCGGTTTGGGGAAGATCGGCTCGGGAAATACTGGTCGGAGTGAGAGGATTCGAACCTCCGGCCCCCGCCTCCCGAAAGCGGTGCTCTACCAGGCTGAGCTACACTCCGGCCGGCGCGCGATATACCGCCTTATCGACGACGCGGCAACCCGCAATCGACAAAGCGAGGCCAGAACCGGGGTTCAGTGACGGCGCGCGAGGCAGAAATCGATCGCCTCGTTCAGGGCGCGCTTCTCCGGGCACTCGCGGAACAGCGCCAGCGCGCGGCGCGCCAGCTCGCCATAGTGCCGTGCCCGATCCCAGGTCGCATAGAGGCAGCCGTGGCGGTTCATCAATTCGACCGCGCGGGCGAGATCGCCGTCGCGCTGCTCCTGCTCTTCGAGGGTGCGCCGCCAGAAGGCGCGTTCGGTCTCGTTGCCCGCCCGGAAGGCAAGCACCACCGGCAGGGTGATCTTGCCGTCGCGGAAATCATCGCCCACGGTCTTGCCCAGTTCCGCTTCCTGCGCCGAGTAATCGAGCATGTCGTCGATCAGCTGAAAGGCGACGCCGAGATTGCGGCCATAGGCGTCCATCGCCTCCTCATCCTCGGCGGATCGCTCGCCCAGCACCGCGCCGATGCGGCTCGCGGCGGCGAACAGCTCGGCGGTCTTCGCCCGGATCACCTCGAGATAGGCGTCTTCCTGCGTGCTGGTGTCGTTCGAAGTCATCAATTGCAGCACTTCGCCTTCGGCGATCACCGCCGACGCGCGCGACAAGATTTCCAGCACGCGCAACGAGCCGTCTTCGACCATCAACTCGAAGGCGCGGCTGAACAAAAAATCCCCAACCAGCACCGACGGCTTGTTGCCCCAGACAGCGTTGGCGGTCGCGAGACCACGGCGCAGGCCGCTGGAATCGACGACATCGTCATGGAGGAGGGTCGCGGTATGGATGAACTCTACGGCCGCCGCCAGCGCGAAGTGCCGATCGCCGCGATAGCCGCAAAGCCGCGCCGTCGCCAGGGTCAGCATCGGGCGCAGCCGCTTGCCGCCGGCGGCGACGATATGGCCCGCGAGCTGGGGGATGAGGGCGACCGAGCTGTGCATGCGCTCGACAATCAGCCGATTAACCCGCTCTAAATCGCCCTTCAGCAGATCGGTCAGGGTCTCCAGCGAGGCTTGTGGCTTTGCCCCGTCTTCAGTTGCACCTGCCGGCAGCGCCACGCAAAAACTCCAACGGTTCGCCGCCTCGCTTGACGGCAAGAAGATCGCGGGCGAGCATAGGCCGCTTACCGAAGGGGTCAAGCCCGGCAGGCTGTTGTCCGGCACCGGCCCGTCGCGCTATGCCAAAGGCCCGATGAAAGAACTCAGCCGCAGTAACGATCTTGTCTTCATCTCCTGGGCTCGGACCTTTCTCGCCGACGCCGGGATCGCGACCATGGTCCTCGATAACCATACCAGCATCATCGAGGGCAGCGCCGGCGCCATTCCCCGGCGCATCATGGTCGCCGACCGCGACCTTGAGCGGGCGCAGGCCCTGTTGAAAGACGCAACGGAGCGGCTGGAATGAGCGAGGGCGCGGCGCCGGCCGGCGCCGCCGCCAGCGACGCGATCACCGAAGATACCCTCCTGGGCGGGCGGATCCGGCTGCGCCAGCCGCGCGACGGTTACCGGGCGGCGATCGATCCGGTCCTGCTGGCGGCAGCGATCCCGGCTCAATCGGGCGAGGCAGTCCTCGATCTCGGCTGCGGCACCGGCGCCGCGTCATTGTGTCTCGCCGCGCGGGTGGCCGGCTGCCGCATTTCGGGCATCGAATCCGAGCGCGCCCTGGTTCGGCTGGCCGGCGACAATGTCGCCCTTAACGGCATGGGCGGACAAATCCTCGTCCTCCTGGGCGACCTCACGCGGCGCCCTCAGCGCCTCGAGCCCGACAGTTTCGCCCACGTCATGGCCAACCCGCCCTATCTCGCGGCGGGCACGGCAACCCCCTCCCCCAACGCCGCCAAGGTCCAGGCCAACGTCGAGGGCGAGGCAGACCTCGCCGCCTGGGTGCGCTTCGCGCTGACGATGGCGCGCCCGAAGGGCACCTTGACCTTCATCCATCGCGCCGATCGGCTGGACGGCCTGCTGGTTCAGCTCGCCGGCCGGGCCGGCGACATCATCGTCTTTCCGCTATGGGCGGGCGCCGGCAAGGACGCCAAGCGCGTCATCGTCCGCGCCCGCAAGGGGATCGCATCGCCGACCCGGCTTGCTTCCGGCCTCGTTCTCCACGAGGCGGATGGCCGCTATACCGAGGCGGCCGACCAGATATTGCGCCATGGCGCGCCCCTGCCCATCGGTATTCCCCCCGCCTGATCATTCTGCGGCGGCGCCGCGCGCCGCCATTTCCAGCGCTTCCTCCATCGCGTCCCGCCGCAGCCGCGCCCATCCCCAATAAATCAGGCACAATCCCGCGCCGATGGCGACGGTGACTTGCAAGCCGATGAACGATGAAATCCAACCCATGATGACGGCGTTCAGCGACGGACCGGCCCGGAAGACCACGCCATAAAGCCCCATCACGCGGCCCCGCTTTTCGGGATCGACGAC
This sequence comes from Allostellaceae bacterium, assembly GCA_036510675.1. GTDB lineage: Bacteria > Pseudomonadota > Alphaproteobacteria > ATCC43930 > CGMCC-115725 > JAATGI01. The sequence goes on along the minus strand of DATCDN010000084.1, from coordinate 12,987 downwards.
GGTCTGGACCAGGGTTTGCGCCGCGATTCCGGTAGTGATCATCGCGAAGCCGGTAAAGAACAGCGCCACCAGCGCCACCCAATAATTATGGCTGGCGGTGAAGGCCAGGACGCCCAGGCTGACCATCAGCGTGTGGGTCACGATGAGATTGGTCATCCCGCGAATGCCGTCGCGCCGCACCATCCAAATACCGCCGGCCATCGCGCCGATGCCGGTCACCGCCGTCAGCCAGGCCAGGCCCTGCGGCCCGCGCTGAAACACGGCATCGGCAAATCCCGGAAACAGATCGACAAAGCCCCGTACGCTGAACGCGGTCAGCGCGAACAGCATCATGATCTGCCCGATCCCGGGATGGCGGACGGCATAGGAATAGCCTTCGAGCGTGTAGCCGATGAGGTGTCGGCGAGGCCGGCGAGGCAGCGCCGGAATGTCGCGCAGTCGCACCAGGGCGACGACAAAAGCCACATAGCTCAATGCGTTAAGCGCGAACGCCAGCGCCACGCTGCCATTCGCGATCACCAGGCCGGCCACCGCCGGCCCGATGAAACGGGCGGTATTGAAGACCAGCGAATTCAGCGCGACGGCGGCCCCGAGCAGCGCCGGGGGCACCAGATTCGACACCAGCGCCAGCCGCGCCGGCTGATTGACCGCGTTGGCGGCGCCCATGGTCAGCGACAGCAGGAACAGGCTGATGATCGTGGTCTCGCCGGCATAGGTCATCACCGCCAGCACGATGGCGACCGCCATGGCGATAATCTGGGACCACAGGATCATGCGCACCCGATCGCCCCGGTCGGCGAGGCTGCCGGCCAGCGGGCTCAGCAAAAAGCCGGGGGCAGTCGTGGCCAGCGCCACCACCCCCAGCCACGTCGTCGAATGCGTCAGCTCCCAGGCCAGCCACCCGACCGCGACCCGCTGCAGCCAGTTGCCGACCAGGGAAATGGCGTTGCCGATCGTATAGAGCCGATAATTACGCGCGCCCATCGCGCGCAGCGCGTTTTCAAACCCACCCATCCGCGCGTCACTCCCATCGCGCCCGACCGGTAGCATGGCCGCCCGGTGCTTGTTTATTAGAGGATGTTAGCAAAGTAAGGGGCGAGTAATTTACAAATTCATGCGGTGCGGTTATCCATCGCCGGTGATAACCGACTTGCGACGCACGGCTATGCGTGCCACGCGGGGATGTTGTCGCCCCCAATGGCCTACTCATCGCAGGGCCGACGTTTCTATAGTGGGTGGCCTATATTGGGGTGGAGTGAGGCTGGTGCGGGCCGGCCGCTTGCCGCCATTCGGGCGAAAGGTTGACGTTGACGATGAAGCGGGTGTGGATTGCGGGCGCCGCCCTGGTGGTCCTGGCGGCGGCCGGTGTCGCTTATCAGACCTTGATGGCAAGCGAGGCACGCTCGCAGACGCGGCCCGCGACGGCCGGCGGACCGCCGCCGGTGCCGGTGGTCGTCGCGCTGGTGAAAAAACAGCCCGTGCCGGTGCAATTCGAGGCGGTCGGCACGGTGCAGACGATCGCCGCGGTCGCGATCAAATCGCGGGTCGACGGTCAGATCGCCCAGGTCCTGGTGAAGGACGGCCAAGCCGTGAAGGCGGGCGACCCGATCATGCTGATCGACCCAAGGCTGGCCCAGGCCCAGGTCGACCTGGCACAGGCCCAGCTCGCCCGCGACCGCGCCCAGCAAACCAATGCCTATCGCGATGTCGGCCGCTATAAGCCGCTGGCCGCCAAGGAATTCGTCTCGCGCCAGCAGCTCGATACCTCGACGACGACGGCGACGGCCGCCTCCGCCTCGGTTCGGGCGGATCAGGCCCAGGTCGAAAGCGCCCAGGTGCAGCTGAGCTATTACACTATCAAGGCGCCGCTGGCCGGGCGGATCGGCTATGTCAGCCAGAAGGTCGGCAATAACATCAAAGCAAACGACGTTCCGCTCGCCACCATCAACCAGATCACGCCGATCTATGTCAGTTTCCCCTTGCCGCAAGGCAATCTGCCGGCGGTGCGCAAGGCCATGGCGGAGGGTGTGGTTGGGGTCAAGGCGACCCCGGTCGGCGCCACCACCGGCCGGCCGGAAGAGGGCCGCCTGAGCTTTTTCGAGAACAGCATCGATGCGGCGACCGGCACCATTCTGATGCGGGCGACCTTCGCCAACCCGCGCGAGGAACTATGGCCCGGCCAGTTTTGCAACGTGATGGTGGAATTGTCGGTCCAGGCCGATGCGGTGACCATCCCATCGGTGGCCGTGCAGATCGGCCAAACCGGTGACTATGTCTATGTCATCACCCCGGACGATAAGGCCAAGTATCGTCCGGTAACCGTGAGCCGGGCGCTCGGCGGGATATCGATCATCGCCAAGGGCCTTAGCCCCGGCGAGCGCGTCGTCACCGATGGTCTCCTGCGTATCACCGACGGCAGCCGTGTCGTAGTGCACGGCGCGGCGGATGCACCGAAGCCGGATCACGCCTCATGAATCTGCCCGAACTCTGCATCCGTCGTCCGGTGATGACGACGCTGTTGATGCTGGCGTTTGTCGTCTTCGGGCTGTTCGCCTATCGATTGCTGCCGGTGGCCGCGCTGCCCCGCGTCGATTTCCCAACCATTTTCGTCATCGCGCAGCTGCCGGGGGCCAGTCCCGATACCATGGCCTCGGCGGTCGCGACGCCGCTGGAAAAGCAGTTTTCGAATATCGCCGGTATCGATTCGATGGTCTCGTCGAGCGGCCAAGGCTCGACCGCCATTACCATCCAGTTCGATCTCTCGCGCAATATCGATGGCGCGGCGCTGGACGTCGAATCCGAAATCTCGGCGGCGACCCGCTATTTGCCGCCGCAATTGCCGGCCCCGCCCAGCTTCATCAAGCTCAATCCCGCCGACCAGCCGGTGATGAATCTGGCGCTGGTCTCGTCCACCATGCCGCTTTACGAGATGGACGAATATGCCGAGACGCTGATGGCCCAGCGCATCTCGATGCTGCCCGGCATTTCCCGGGTTCAGGTCTATGGCGCGCAGAAGCGCGCCGTGCGCATCCAGGCCAACCCGGAGGCGCTGGCCTCGAAGGGGCTGTCGTTCGACGATGTCCAGACCGCGGTCGCGGCGGCGAACACCATCACGCCGGTCGGACAGCTCAACGGCAGCAAGGTCGGCTATACCATCGAAGGCAACGACCAGCTCGCCTGGGCCAAGGATTTCAAGCAGGTCGTGGTGGCCTACCGCAATGGCGCGCCGGTGCGGGTCCAGGACGTGGCGCGGGTCGTCGACAGCGCCGAGAATAATCTGGTGGCCGGCTGGTATGACGGCCAGCGCTCGATCATCCTCGCCATCTTCCGCCAGCCCGACGCCAACACGGTCGAGGTGGTCGACAATGTGAAGGCGCTGTTGCCCGAGTTCCGGGTGCAGATTCCGCCGTCGGTCCAGGTCAAGACGCTGGTCGATCGTTCGGTCTCGATCCGCAATTCCGTCAGCGACGTTCAGTTTACCCTGATGCTGACGGTATGCCTGGTTGTCCTGGTGATTTTCGCCTTCCTGCGCAATGTCACCGCGACGATCATTCCCGCGCTGGCGGTGCCGGTCTCGGTGATCGGCACCTTCGCGGGCATGTATGTGTTCGGCTATTCGATCGACAATCTGTCGTTGCTGGCATTGACCTTGTCGGTGGGTTTCGTCGTCGATGATGCCATCGTGATGCTGGAAAACATCGTCCGTCATATCGAGAATGGCGAGACGCCGATGGAAGCGGCATTTCGCGGCTCGCGGGAGATCGGCTTTACCATTCTGTCGATCACGTTTTCACTGGTCGCGGTCTTCATCCCAGTTCTGTTCATGGCCGGTATCGTGGGCCGCGTTTTCCGCGAATTCGCCGTCACCATCAGCATGACCATCCTGATTTCGGGGTTCGTATCGCTGACCCTGACGCCGATGCTGGCGTCGCGCATGCTGCGCTCGGAGCATAGCCGGCGCCATGGCCGGCTCTATCGCATCTCGGAGGCCGGGTTCGATCACCTGATCGGCGGGTACGATTGGATGCTGACGCGGGTGCTGCGCTTCAAGCTGATCACGCTGTGCGTCACGCTGCTGTCGGTCGTCGCCTCGCTCTACGCCTTCAGCGTCATCCCAAAAGGCTTTTTCCCCAACGAAGACACGGGCCTGATCTTCGGCACCAACGAGGCGGTGCAGGATATTTCCTTCGCCAGCATGTCGGAGCACCAGGAGAAGGTGGCCGCCATCGTTCAGGCCGATCCGGCGGTGGCGGATATCGGCTCGTTCATCGGCGCCTCGCCCTTCAATCCGGCCTTCAACAATGGCCGCATGTTCATCACCTTGAAGCCCCGCGACGAGCGCCACGCCACCATCGAGCAGGTGATTCAGCGCCTGCGTCGCAAGGTCGCGCAGGTGCCGGGCATCCAAACCTATTTCCAGGCGATTCAGAACATCAATGTCGGCGGCCGCCTGTCGCGCAGCCAGTATCAATATACGGTGCAGGACAGCGATACCAAGGAACTCTATCAGGTCGCGCCCAAATTGATGGCCGGCATTGAAAAACTGCCGGGCATCCAGGACGTGAATTCCGATCTCGAATTGAAAAATCGCCAATTGGTCGTCGACGTCAACCGCGACCTCGCGTCCTCCATGGGAATCACCGTTGACCAGGTCCGAAACACGCTCTACAGCGCGTTCGGCGTGCGCCAGATTTCGACTATTTATCAGCCGGCGAACGATTATCAGGTGATCCTCGAAATCGATCCGGACTTTCAGCGCACACCGTCGGATCTGACCAAGCTTTATCTGCGCACCTCGACCAACCAACCGATTCCGCTATCGGCGATCGCCACGCTGCGCACCACCTTGGGGCCGGTGCTGATCAACCATCAGGGCCTGCTGCCGGCGGTGACGATCTCGTTCAACCTCGCCCCGGGCGTGGCGCTGGGCCAGGCGGTCGAGGAAATCCATCAGCTTGAGCGGTCGATGAATCTCCCGGTCACCGTCGCCACCGGCTTCCAGGGCACGGCCCAAGTCTTTCAGCAATCGCTCAAGGGCCAGGGCATGCTGCTGATCGCGGCGGTGCTGGTGATCTACATGGTGCTGGGGATTCTCTACGAGAGCTTCATTCACCCCATTACCATTCTGTCGGGCCTGCCGGCGGCCGGACTGGGCGCCCTGCTGACCCTAATGGCTTTCGGCATGGACCTCAGCATCATCGCCATCATCGGGATCGTGATGCTGATCGGCATCGTCAAGAAAAACGCGATCATGATGATCGACTTCGCGATCGCGCGCCAACGCGAGAGCATCACCACGCCGGAGCACGCGATTCACGAGGCCTGCCTCCTGCGCTTCCGCCCGATCATGATGACCACCATGGCGGCGATCATGGGCGGCTTGCCGATCGCCATCGGCGTCGGCGAAGGCTCGGAATTGCGCCGCCCGCTGGGTCTCGCGGTGGTGGGCGGCCTCTTAGTGTCGCAAGCGCTGACGCTGTTCATCACCCCGGTGATCTATGTCTACCTCGAGCGCGTCCGGCGGTTCTTCGGCCGCGCCGAACAGCCGGCGATGCAGCCGGAACCGGCGATGGCCGATCGGCATGTCGCGCAGCCGGGCGAATAGGCTCCCGCACCCCTATTGGATCGGCGCCGCCATGATCGCAGCGCTGTGGGGCTTGGCGCCCGCGGCCGCCGCCCCGTCGCGCATCACCGGCGATCCCACCGCGGAACACGATCAATGCGTTGCCGAGGCGGAGCGCGACGCGCCGGCGGCTTTGGCACGGGCCAAGCAATGGTCGAATAGCGGCGGCGGCTTCGACGCCGATCATTGCGCGGCGATGGCCCTATTCTACATGAAGGAATATGTCGAAGCGGCGCGGCAATTTGAAAAATTAGCGCACGGCATGGACACGCTCGCCCCCGCCGACCAGGCCCGCATGTACGACCAGGCGGGACAGGCCTGGCTGGTCGCGGAACAGCCGCGCTCCGCCAAGTTCGACTTCGATGCCGCGCTGCGGCTGACGCCTAACGATTCCGACATGCTGGTCGATCGGGCGGAGGCGCTGGCGTCGCTTAAGCGATATTGGGATGCGATCGACGATCTCAATCGCGCCAGCGATCTCACGCCCAAGAAGGCGGAAATCTATATCTATCGCGCCGCCGCCTATCGCGTGCTCGACGCGCTGCCGCTGGCGCGGCAGGATATTGACCGGAATCTCGCCCTCGCCCCCAACAATCCCGTCGGCCTCTTGGAGCGCGGCAACATCCGCCGCCTGCAGGGCGATGTCGCCGGCGCGCGCCGCGACTGGCTCAGCGTCGCCAAGGCGGCGCCGGGGTCGAGCGCCGCCGAGGCGGCCGCCCGCAATCTGGCGCGGCTCGGCGCCATTCGCGACGAGAAGGCATTTCCCCGCAAGGCCACGGACGGCCCCTCTTAACGCCGCGCATCGCGGATCGCCGGCCACACCCGCTCGGGCGTGGCCGGCATCTCGACATGCCGCACCCCGAATTCGGCCAGCGCATCGCAGATCGCATTGATGATGGTGGCGAGCGCCGGCGTCGTGCCGCCCTCGCCGCCGGGGCGGATGCCGAGCGGATGGCTGGTCGCCGGCACCTCGCTCAGCGCCGTGTCGAACATCGGCAGATCGTCGGCGCGCGGCAGCGCATAATCCATCAGCGACCCCGCCAGCATTTGGCCGCTCTCCCGGTCGTAATAGGCGTGCTCCAACAGTGCCTGGCCAACCCCCATCGCGATCCCGCCATGAGTCTGGCCATGCAGGATCAGCGGGTTGATCGCCTTGCCGACATCATCGACGGCGGCATAGCGCTTCAGCGCGACCGCGCCAGTCTCGGGATCGACCTCGACCTCGGCGACATGGCAGCCGAAGGGAAAGGCACCGCCCCGGATGACCTGATCCGACACCGCATCCAGCGGGCCACGCAAATTCTCCGGCAGATCGTCCCGCTCGATCGCGGTGCGGGCGACATCGAACAGACCGACCCGGCGATCGGTGCCCGTCACCGTGAAGAAACCACCCGCGAAATCGAGATCGACCGGCGCCGCTTCGAGGAGATGGGCCGCGATTTCCTTGCCCTTCGCGATGATGTCCAGGGTCGCCTGCTGAATCACGATCGAGGCGATGCGCATTGAGCGGCCGGAATGCGAGCCGCCGCCCGCCTTCACAAAAGCGGTATCGTGCGCCAGATAGCGGACGCGTTCGATCGGCAGTCCCAGCCAGGCGGCCACGAGTTGCGGAAACGCCGTCTCATGGCCCTGGCCGCTCGCCATCGTGCCGAGCACCAGATCGACGCGGCCCTCGGGCAGCACCGTGATCTCGGCACGCTCGCGCGGGATGCCGCTGGTGGTCTCGACATAGCAGCCGATGCCGATGCCAAGGCGCTGGCCCCGCAGCAGCGCCGCGGCGCGCCGCGCCGGAAAGCCGGCCCAATCGCCCAATTCCAGCGCGGTCGCCGTGACCTGCGGATAGTCGCCACTGTCATAGGTCATGCCGAGGCCGTTCGGATGGGGGAACGCGTCGGGCGGCACCAGGTTGCGCCGGCGCAACGCGACCGGATCGAAGCCATGCTCCCGCGCCGCGATGTCAACGAGCCGCTCCACCGCGTAGATCGCCTCGGGCCGCCCGGCGCTGCGAAACGGAATCGTCGGCGGCGTGTTGCTCATCACCGCGCGCGCCCGCACATAGGCGGTCGGCACGCGATAGACGCTGGTCATGAGTTGGGCGCCCTTGTTGAGCGGGACGAACGACGCGGTGTGGGCGCCGACATTGCTGAGATTGGACGACCGGATGGCAAGAAAATTACCGTCCCGGTCGAGGGCGAGTTCGGCCTCGACCCAGAGATCGCGCGCCTGATAGTCGGTGATGAAGGCTTCCTGCCGCTCGGCCAGATGCTCGACCGGCCGATTGAGAAGGCGCGCCGCCCAGGCGATCAGCGGGAATTCGGGATTAAGCGCGTTGCGCGTCCCGAAGCTGCCGCCGACATCGTGCGCCACGACGCGCACCGTCTCGCGCGGAATGGCGAGAACGCCGGCGAGATCGTCCTTCATGCGCACCACGCCAAGACCGCCCGCGGCATAGAGCGTCGTCTCGCCCGTCGCGGCATCGTAATCGCCGATCGCCGCGCGCGGCTCCATATGCACGCCGGTGAGACGCTGTACCCAGCCGGCGAAACGGCTGATCAGGGGGGCGGCGGCAAAGACGGCATCGGTCGCCGCCCGATCGCCGACATCGGCGTCGATGCAGAGATTGGAGGGATATTCGTCCCACACACGCGGTGCATCCGCGCGAATGGCATCGAGCGCATGGGTGACGGCGGGCAATGCCTCATAGGCGACCTCGACCAGGTCGGCGCCATCCTTCGCCGCGTCGATGGTCTCGCCCACCACCATGGCCACGATTTCGCCGACGGCGCGGGCCTTGTCCGTGACCATCGGAAAATGCGGCGTCTTCACACGCGTGAAACCGGGACGATCGACCAGCGGGATGTCGGCGCCGCCGCCCTCGGCGCCAGGCGTGTGCGGAATCGATTTCAGCCCGGCATCCAGCGCATCCTGACCGGTCAGCGCCAGCAATATTCCGGGTGCCTGTCTCGCGGCCGCGACATCGACCCGGATAAGCCGCGCATGGGCATGCGGCGAGCGCACGAACACGGCATGCACGAGCCCCGCGAGCTTCACATCATCGGCATAGCGCCCCTTGCCGGTGAGCAGCCGAAAATCCTCCTGGCGTCTCACCGGTTGGCCGATACGCACCGTCACGGTCGGCTCGCCTCCGTGCGCGATCCCTTCATCATGGCGTGTTATCGCATGCGCCTCCCGCCCAATCTGTCGCTACGCCGCGGCACGGCGGCGGATGTCACCGAGAATATCGACGACAATGGCGGCACGGTCTTTGCCAAACATGCCTTGAACGCCAAGTGAATTTAAGTCCGTGAAGGGACTCTCATAGAGGAGCGCGGGCTCCATCGTACCGCGGTCAGTCAGGTGATCGACGATCATGTTGACGAATTCGATCTGATCGGCCGCCAGCGTCTTGTCCAGGAGAAAAGCGGCAAACGCCTGCTTGGCTGCCTCGCGGTCGAGGCCGACGAGCGAGCGGATGAACAGGCCCAGGCCGCCTTGGGTCCGTACCGTATTTATTGCATCGGCGTCTGCTATCCCGGCCTCCAGAAATATCCGCTCCAGTTCGGTGAGGTCGATCGGCGTTAGGGGCTGGTTGCGATAAAGCTTTCGGATCGCGATATGGTCCATGTGCTCGCGCAGAAAATGCCGGGCCTTCATACGGAATTTGGCCATATCGGTGCCAACGTTAACGCCCCGCAAGGCGATCTCGCGGGCGTCGCCGATTTTGTCCTGAAAATCGGAATAGATGATTGGCCGCTTCTTCCACTCGATGAGCTTGACGAGGTCGCGCAGGCGCAGGCGCGCAATCTCGAGCATGGGCGCGGTCACGTCGTGCCAATATTCGTCGGATTGAAGCTCCTGAATCAAGACAAACTGTTTAGCCACGGCCGGTACATTCGTCAGTTCCTCGAGAATCCCGCAGATCTCGACCACTTGCTGACGCAGCCCCGCAAAGTGCTTGTCGGACCGCAGGACGGCAAGCTGCGTTCTCAGAATGAGCAGATCGAATTCCTTGGCCGCCACGTCATCGTCGGTGAGGCCTGAAGGCAGTCCCGCGACCTCGCCGGTCAGTTCCATGCGGGCGTCGAGATTCAGGATGTTCCAGGCTGTGGGCTCGGCGTACTTTTCGGTCAGCTTCCGCTTTGGACGCACGAGGAAATTGTCGATGCTCATGCCGGCGACTTCCTCGCGCAGCCGGTCCGCGATCGCGGTTCTGAGCTGCCGGTAGGATGCGACCGCTTCGTCCTCATCGTCATAGGTGAATTCTCGCGGCGGCTCGGCCAGGCCGGCGCCGGCGCCCGCCGTCCGCGCGGCTTCCGCCATCCGGTCGAGTTCGACGATCAGCTCCACGCGCTCAATGAACAGGCGCTTGCCGAGCGACTCGCCTGGCACGGCATCCACCGTCTCCGGGTTTTGATTGAAGAATTCGAAGTTCTGGCAGAAGTCGAAGATGTAGAAGAATTCCTTGTGCCGTCCGGGGCCGAACAGGTCGGGGCACAGACGCGTGCCGCGCCCAATCATCTGCCAGAACTTGGTCTTGGAGCGCACAATCTTGAAGAAGACCAGGTTCACGACGTCCGGTATGTCGATGCCGGTGTCCAGCATATCGACCGAGACGGCGATGTGCGGCGCCTTGTCCTTCTGGCTGAAATCGTCGATCAGCGTTTGTGCATAGCTCACGCTGATATCGATCTGCCGGCAGAAACTGTCTTTGAGGTGCGGATAATTCTTGTCGAAGCGTTTCACGATGAATGCCGCATGAGCGCTGTTCTTGGCGAAGATGATCGTCTTACCGATCCGGTCGCCGTCCGCCACCTTCAGGCCATGCGTCATCAGGTGTTCGAGCACCTTGTCGACGGTATCCTCATTGAACAGCCATTTATTGACGGCGGCGGGTTCGACCCGGGCCGGAACAGTGCCGTCCTCATCCCATTCGATGGCGTCCCACGCGTCCTTCTCTTCGTCGGAGAGTTCATCGTATTTGATGCCTTCACGCTGGAACTTCAGCGGCACCGACACGGCGCGGAACGGCACGAGATACCCGTCCTCCACCGCTTCATCCAGCGAATAGGCATCGGTCGGCACGCCGCGCTGAAGATCGAACAGCCGATACGTGTCGTGCGAAACCTCGTCTTTCGGCGTCGCCGTCAGGCCCACCAGCAGGCTGTCGAAATAGTCGAAGATCGCGCCGTACTTGCGATAAACCGAGCGGTGCGCCTCGTCGATCACGACGAGATCGAAATGGCCCGGCCCGAAGCGCCGGTCGCCGCCGTCCTTTTCGTCGATCAGCCGCATCATGGTGGGGTAGGTGGAGACATAGACGCGTCCCTGCGCCGTCCGCTCGCTCACCAGATTGACGGGCGAGGCCGACGGCAAATGGTTCTTGAAGGCACTAACGGCCTGCCTCACCAGCGCCACGCGGTCCACCAGGAACAGGACCCGCCGCGCCCAGTTCGCTCGCATCAGCAGGTCGCTTAGCGCGATCACCGTCCGCGTCTTGCCGGCGCCCGTCGCCATGACCAGCAGCGTCTTGCGCAGGCGATCCTTCTCGAACGCCTCGGTCACGCGGCGGATCGCGCGGGATTGATAGGGCCGCTCCACGATCTTGCGGTCGATCTCCATGGCGCCGAGCGGCTTCATCGCCTCGCGGCACCGGATCGCCAGCTCCAACTCGTCCTTGGTGAGAAAGCCCTGGATCGGCCGCGGCGGATAGCGCGTCTCGTCCCAGATCCAGTGATCGTAGCCGTTGGTATAGAAAATCACCGGCCGCTGGCCGAATTGCTTTTCCAGGCAATCGGCATAGAGCTTCGCCTGCTGCTGGCCGGCGCGCGGGTCCTTGCGGCTGCGCTTGGCCTCGACCAGGCCCAGCGGCTTGCCGTCATCGCCCCACAGCACGTAATCGACGAAGCCCTCACCCGTGCTGTTCGGCATGCCCGTGACGGGAAATTCGGTGTCATGGCCGGGCTTGGCGAACTGCCACCCCGCCTCGCCCAGCAACAGGTCGATGAAGGCGTCACGGGTTTGCGCCTCGTTATAATCGTGCGTGTCGGGGGCACGCGCGTTGGCGGCCTTGGCCTCGGCCACTTCCCGGCGCAGCGCCGCGATCTCGGCTTCGAGCCTGGTGCGCTCGGCCTCGCTGGCGAGGCGCTTTTTCTCTGCTTCCTCGCGCGCCTTGACGCTGTCGCCGAAGCGGGCGGCGGCGTCCCGAAGCTGGGTTAGGGTCGCGACCGGGACCGACGCGTTCCGGGGCAGCGCGTCGGTGGAAAAGGCCAGCATCGGCGCGGGCTTGGCGCCGCGCGCATAGTTGCGCGCCAGCCAATAGGAAATGTGGAACAGTTCCCGCAGCGACGTGACGGCGCTGCCCAGCGGTACGATGCGCGGCTCATGCGCCGCCTGGTTGCCCAGGTCTTTGATGATGCGCGCCTTGGCGACGAGCGTGTCGCCGGCCAACTCGCGAAAAGTCGGCTCGTGGATGCGGGCGGCGAGGGTCGTCTCGTAAGGGTTCTTCAATGCGCCATCATGGCGATAGAGCCAGTTGACGATCGTCTCCAGCGACAGCCGCGCATAGACGCACGCCCCGCGCGGATCGCTCGCCGCAATCGCCTCCGCCTGCGCCGCGAGGCGGTGCACCTCGGCAAACTCGGCTTTGAGGAAGGCGAATTGGGACATCGACTATTCAGCCGCAGCTTGCGAAAGTTCTAGGGGCCTTGCCTGCGTACCGCGCATTCGCCCGTTTCCGACAAAGGCCGTATGTTGGATGCTCTCAAAGAGACGATCCAGCTTCCGAGCCTGTAGAATTGCCTTTTCCGTCAACTCACGAATTGAACGGTATCCGTCCGCGAATTCGCATTGGCGCGGGAAGGGCGGCAGCCCTACCCGTATACTCAATACTTTATCTTGTGAAATGTTCTTCATGCTTCCACTTGTGCCGGTAGCTCGTCTGCTCAATTCACGACGAAAGGAGGGCTGCTGGAACAAGAACCACACAAAGAGTGGATTTACTTGGGCATTCGGATTCCAAATCAATTTCCAGATTTTATCCGGAAGGGCGATGCCCGATGATACACTTTCCACATACGCCGTAGCCCCTATCAACTCCGCTGTATTTGCCCGGCTGAAGAGGAGATCACCGGCCCGCACGAGATGTTTCTGCGGTGGCACATACCCCTTAGGCAGCACTTTCGATTGTCGCTCGTCAAAGATCAGAGACGTGACGGCGCTTACTTTGGGTCGTGTCCCTGGTGGTGGTGTAGGAGGCCGCTGACCGGCCCGCCGGAGCGACCGCCACGAGTCTGGCGCAGGCGGGCCGGTTAGCGGCCACCGCGGCGATCCCGAGTAGTGTTGGGTTGCAACACGCAACTCTGACC
>DATCDN010000083.1:0-5832 GCA_036510675.1 Allostellaceae bacterium | reverse complement strand
CCACCGCCCATAAAAGGTCGGTGAGGGTGCGCGTCCGCGCCACGATCAGCCGCGCCGGATCGAGGCCACAGGCGGCGAGTCCCGGCCCGTAAAGATCGTCGGCGCCGCTCTGGCACCACAGAATCGTCCGGGCCGGATCGAGGCGCGCCACGAGGCCGGCGACGAAGGAAGCCGGCACCGCGCCATCCTCCTCATCCGGCCCGACGCCGCTGACCTCATGCAGCGCGCCCAGCGCCAGGCCGCCGCCCGGCAGGTGCCGGTCGATCGCGTCGACGCCGAACGGCAGCACCGGCGCGGTCTCGCCGGCCGCGCCACCCCGCTCGATGCGAGCGACCCGGCCCCGCAATTCCTCGATCCGCTCGGTTCCGACTAGCTGCAGCATGGCTCAATTTTCTCGTTAGTTCATGATTTGTTCTTTTCAAGAAAAAGTCAAGCTCCTTTCTTTCGTCATCCGTAGGCTTGACGGGGTAATGTCCTTGGACACGACCCATGACGGAGCCGGATCGGTGCCTAGCGAGAATTATCAACTTTTCGCCCAGGCCATTCGCGGCCGGCGGCAAATTCTTTGCACCTATGAGGGCTATCCGCGCGAACTCTGTCCCGTCGTCCTCGGTCACACCAAGGGGCAGGAGACGGCGCTGACATTCCAGTTCGGCGGCGCGAGCAAGTCCGGCCTACCAAGCGGCGGGAATTGGCGCTGTCTGTTGCTGTCGCGGGTCGGCGACATTCAGTTGCGCGATGGGCCTTGGCATGCCGGCGGCAGCCACAAACAGCCGCAAGGCTGTGTCGAGACCGTCGATCTCGACGTCAACCCGCTCAGCCCCTACAAGCCGGCGCGGCGCTGATCACTTCCCCCCGAACTCGGGCGGCTTCTTGGCGAGGAAGGCGCGATAGCCCTCGCGGAAATCCTCGGTATCGAAGGTTTCGTACGGCTCGTCGCGCTCCGCCGGCGACAGCGGCGTCGGGTCCATCAGACGGCGGGCGAATTTCTTGTGCCAGCGATTGACCAGCGGCGCGCCGGCGGCGATGCGGTTGGCGGTGGCGAACGCCTCTTCCAGCACCTGCTCGTCGGGCACCACCCGCGACACCAGTCCCTTCGCCAGCGCCTCGGCCGCGCCGAACACCCGGCCTTCGAGCAGAATCTCCAGCGCCACCTGGCGCCCCACCCGCGCGATCAGCGCCCCGATCTCCGGGTAGGCCATGGTGACGCCGATGCGGTTGATGGGCACGCCGAAGCGGCTGCCCGCGCCGCAGATGCGGATATCGCACAGCATGGCAATCTCGATGCCGCCGCCGACGCAGATGCCCTCGATCGCCGCGACGGTCGGGTGGCGGCATTCGTCGATCGCCCGCATGGTGCCGTGCATCAGGGCGCCATAATCCCGGGCCTGGGCGGCCGTGGAGCGGCGCTCGGCGAATTCGGCGATGTCGGCGCCAGGCGCGAACGCCTTGCCCCCGGCGCCGCGCAGGATGATGCAGCGCAAGCCCTCATCGGCATCGAGCCGGGTGAAGATCGCGCCCATCGCCCGCCACATGTCGAAGGTCAAGGCGTTCAGCCGCTCCGGCCGATTGAGGATCACGGTCGCGATCTCGTCGCTACGCTCCAACACCACCAGATCCGACATATTGCCTCCCTCGCCCCGGAAACTGCTATTAGACAGCAACATCAACCACGGCAGAACCCCGCCCTTGCTGGCCGATATCTTCTCCCATGTCCACACCGCCATCGAGCATTACGGCTATGTCGCCGTAGGGCTGGGCATTCTCCTTGAGGATTTCGGCCTGCCGACGCCGGGCGAGACGCTGCTGATCGCCGGCGCCATCGGCGCCTCGCAGGGCGATCTCAATATCTGGCTGCTGCTGTTCCTGGCGTGGCTGGGCGGCGTGGTCGGCGACAATATCGGCTATCTCATCGGCCACAGCGGCGGCCATCGGCTGATGCTGCGCTATGGCGGCCGCATCGGCATCACCGAGGCCAAGCTGAAGCAGGTCGAGGGGTTTTTCACCCGCTATGGCGACGCGGTGATCCTGTTCGCGCGCTTCGTCGTGGTGCTGCGCCAGTTCAACGGCATCGTCGCGGGCACGCTGGAGATGCCGTGGTGGCGCTTCATCATGCTGAATTCAATCGGCGCGGCGCTGTGGGTCGGGTTCTGGGGCGGGCTGGCCTACGTCCTGGGCCGGCGCTTTTACGGCCTCTATCGTCATTTCCACGAGAACCAGCTTTATTTCTATATCGGCCTCGCCGTGATGGTAGCGCTGGTGGCGGGCTTTCTGATTTGGCGCCGCCGCCGCCAGCGCCAGGGCCAAAATCCCCCCGGCGCCTAGTCGGATCCGTTATTGCGCCGTTGGTTGACTTGAAGGGCGGCAGCCCCTATGGTCCGCCCCTCTTTTGCCGGGGCCCCTTGTCATGAAGATCGCCAATTCGCTGAAATCCTTGAAAAAGCGCGACAAGAATTGCCGCATCGTGCGCCGCAAGGGCCGGGTCTACGTCATCAACAAGGTCAATCCGCGCTATAAGGCGCGACAGGGCTGACCTTACTGCCCCGTCTGTGAGAGCCGCGCCGCTTCGGCGCGGTTTTTTGTTGTGCCTCCCCCCCGCGATCCCGAAGATAGGCGCGGAGAGGATCGACCATGAGAATGCCGGCGCCCGATATGGCGACCGTCGCCCGCCGCCGCGAGATCGCCGCCGATCTGCGCCGCATCGTGGCCGCCGAAGGGGTGATCGAGGGCGAGGTCGGACGCCGCGCCTATGAGAGCGACGGGCTGACCGCCTATCGCCAGCCGCCGCTGCTTGCCGTGCTGCCCGCGACCGTGAGCGAAGTCGCCGCAGTACTGCGCTATTGCCACGCGCATCGCATCAAGGTGGTGCCGCGCGGCGCCGGCACGTCGCTGTCGGGCGGCGCGCTGCCGCTGGAGGACGGCATCCTCCTCGGCATGGCGAAGTTCAACCGCGTCAAGGAAATCGATCTCGCCAACCGCTGCGTCGTGGTCGAGCCGGGGGTAACCAATCTCGGCATTTCGCTGGCCGTCGCGCATGCCGGGTTCTTCTATGCGCCCGATCCTTCGAGCCAGATCGCCTGTACCATCGGCGGCAATGTCGCGGAAAATTCCGGCGGCGTGCATTGCCTGAAATACGGCCTCACCACCAATAATGTGCTGGGGGTCGAGCTGGTGACCATCGAGGGCGAGATCATCCGCCTTGGCGGCAAGCATCTCGATGCCGGCGGTTACGATCTGCTCGGCGTCACTATTGGCTCCGAGGGGCTGCTGGGCGTCGTCACCGAAGTCACGGTGCGCATCCTGCCGAAGCCGCCGGGCGCGCGGGCGCTACTGATCGGGTTCCCGTCGAGCGAGGATGCCGGCCATTGCGTCGCCGCGATCATCGGCGCCGGGATCATTCCGGGCGGCATGGAGATGATGGACAAGCCCGCGATCAATGCCGCCGAGGATTTCGTTCAGGCTGGCTATCCGCGCGACGCCGAGGCGCTGCTGATCGTCGAGTTGGATGGCCCCCATGCGGAGATCGAGCATCTGATCGCGCGGGTCGAGGCGATCGCCCGCGCCAACCATGCCGCCTCGGTCCGGATCAGCACCAGCGAGCCGGAGCGGCTGCTGTTTTGGGCCGGGCGCAAGGCGGCGTTTCCCGCCGTCGGCCGCATCTCGCCCGACTATTACTGCGTCGACGGCACGATACCACGCAAGCGATTGTCGGATGTGCTGCGCCATATGGGCGAGCTATCACGACGGTATGATTTGCGTATCGCGAACGTATTCCACGCTGGTGACGGCAATCTTCATCCGCTGATCCTCTACGACGCGAACCGGCCGGGCGAACTGGCGCGCGCGGAAGACCTTGGCGCCGATATTCTGCGTTATTGTGTCGAGGTCGGCGGCGTGCTCACCGGCGAGCATGGCGTCGGCGTCGAGAAGCGCGACCTGATGGGCACCATGTTCAACGAGATCGACCTCAATCAGCAGATGCGCCTGAAATGCGCCTTCGACAGCGAGGGCCTGCTCAATCCCGGCAAGGTGTTTCCGCAATTGCGCCGCTGTGCCGAGTTGGGGCGCGAGCATGTGCATCACGGCCATCATGCCGCCTTCCCGGATCTGCCGAGGTTCTGACGTGACCCATTTCCGCCCCGGCGATGAAAAGGAACTGGTCGAGATCGTCGGCAACGCGGCGGTGCGGCGCGAGCCCCTGGAACTGATCGCCGGCGGCAGCAAGCGCAGCTATGGCCGGAAGGTCGCGGCGGCGCACACGCTCGACCTCTCCGCCTTCGCCGGCATTCGCCTCTATGAGCCGGAGGAACTGGTGCTGACCGCGGGTGCCGCCACCGATCTCGGCGAGATCGTCGCCGCGCTTGCCGCGGCGGGCCAGCATTTCGCGTTCGAGCCGCCGGACTGGCGGCATCTCTGGGGCGCCAACGCGGCACCGACGCTGGGCGGCGCCATCGCCTGCAATCTCGCGGGGCCGCGGCGGGTGCGCGACGGCGCGGCACGCGACCATCATCTCGGCTTCCATGCCGTCAGCGGCCGCGGCGAGCGTTTCAAATCCGGCGGCCGCGTGGTGAAGAACGTCACCGGCTATGACCTCTCGAAGCTGATCGCCGGCTCGTTCGGCACGCTGGCGGCGGTGACGGAAATGACCGTGAAGGTGCTGCCCGCGCCCGAGGAAACCCGCACGCTGATGCTGCGCGGCCTCGCCGATCCCCAGGCGCAGGCGGCGATGGCGGCGGCGCTCGCCGGTCCCTTCGAGGTCAGCGGCGCCGCGCATCTGCCGCATGCCACGATGGGCGATGCCATGACGCTGTTGCGGCTCGAGGGGCACGCGCCCTCGGTTGCGGCGCGCGTCGAGGCACTGGCGGCGGCGCTGCGCGCCTTCGGATCGTGCGAGATTGCCGATCGCGCGGCGTCGCTGAGCCAATGGCAATTCGTGCGCGACGCGATGCCGTTCGCCGCGCTGCATGATGGCTACGCGATCTGGCGCGTCTCGGTGGCGCCCGATGCCGGGCCGGCGCTGGTCGCGGCGCTGGCGCCCGCGCTCGAATTCCAGCATTTCTACGATTGGGCCGGCGGGCTGGTGTGGCTGGCGGTGCTCGGCGCCGAGGATGGCGGCGCGGCGGCGATCCGCGCGGCGCTGCCGGCGGAGGGCGGCCATGCGACGCTGCTGCGCGGCGGCGATGCGCTGCGCGCGGCTGTGCCGGTGTTTCAGCCGCTGGCGCCGTCGCTCGCCGCCTTGAGCGCGCGGGTCAAGGAAACCTTCGATCCCGCCCACATCCTCAATCCCGGCCGCATGTATTTAAATATTTGAAGTGCGCCACAAATAGCATGGTGAAGGCGATCTGGAGGACATCAAATGTCCCTCCCATGGTTAGGTTAGAAAGGCTTCGAGAATGAGAGTTTTTTCCCCAAACGACTTCGATATAAATCTCCCGGAGCGCAGAGTCGTGCATAAGGCTTCGGGCATTTGGTTTTCGTTCTATGAGTATCTCAACGAGGGCGATTGGCTAAAATCAGACAGTGTCATCTACCGGGATAATCCCGGATGGAATGGCGACCGCATGGAACTCGCAATGGCGGCGAAGCAAGCTGCTGTTTCTGGCGGAATGCACGCCCAAAAGCCCGCATAAGAAAATCAGCAATGTTGGGGGGATGATATGGCGGTGCCCGCATGGGTTTCCGAACTCGGAATCTTAGTGTCTGTCCAATGAGTTGTTGAATCATATGAATCGTTTGTGATTCAAGGATGGCGGCCTGATTCGAAGGAGCCGCCGATGTGGACGATTCAAAATCGCGTGCGTTACGACCGCAGCCGTCTGCGCTATCCAAGCG
>DATCDN010000082.1:0-45886 GCA_036510675.1 Allostellaceae bacterium | reverse complement strand
TTCCATCAGGGGCGACCCGACTCTAATTCAATGATTAGAGTGCGATTTTCTCCGGCCAGACGGAAGCAAGGTTGCTTCCGTCTGGCCGGATCGCACTCTAGATCCGCTCGATGTCGCTGGCGGCCTTGTCGAGCACACCGGTGATGGCCAGAATTTGCTCCTGGCTGAGCGTGCCCCGGCCGAGGCGAGTCGCCAGCGCTAGGCGCAGATTATGCACCGCGCGGCGGATTTCGGGTGCGCGGCCGCCGCCATAGACTTCGCCTGCTTCCTTTAGCCGGCCGAACACGGCATCGACCTGGGCCTGGTTGTCGGCGAGGAAGGCTTGGCCCTCGGCGGTGATGGTGTAGAGCTTCTTGTTGCCCTCCGCCGCCGCGACCGTGTAGCCCAATTCTTCCAGCATGGTCAGCGTTGGATAGATCACGCCGGGGCTGGGGCTGTAGGCACCGCCGAAGGCCTCCTCGATGGCCTTGATCAGCTCATAGCCGTGACGCGGCTTGTCCGCGACTAGCTTGAGGATGAGATAGCGCAGATCGCCATGATCGAAGAAGCGGCCGGCGCGCATGCCGCGCCAGTGGCCCTGACGGTGGCCGCCGAAGAAACCGTGGGCGAAACGGCGGCCATATTCCTCGGCGCGGTCATGGCCCATGTGATGGTGGTGAAACATGTTGAACTCCTGATTTCGATATAACGAAACTAAGATATATCTAAATCATGTCGATATCAAGAACCATACCGATGGAAATTTTCCCCGATATCAACTCGACTTGCGTAGTGGCACTTTATTGGCTGGCCGCGAACCGCGCGCGGCTGCGGCGCCGCTGGTCTCAGGCGCGGCGAAAGCCGCGGCTCGCCGCGAAGAGCTCGCGCGCATAGGGCGCCGTCAGCGCGCCGCGTCGCAGGTCGGCGGCGGCGATCTGCTCGACGAAACGCCCGTCCTGCATCACCGCCACGCGCTCGCACAGCGCCGCCACGACCGCCAGCGAATGGCTGACGAGAACGAAGGTCATGCCATGCTCGGCCTTGAGCCGCCGCAGCAGCGCGATCACATCGGCCTGGACCGAGGCGTCGAGCGCCGAGGTCGGCTCGTCGAGCAGCAGCAGTTTCGCGTGCAACATCAGCGCCCGCGCGATGGCGACGCGCTGGCGCTGGCCACCCGACAGTTGATGCGGGTAGCGGAAGCGGTGGGACGCATCGAGACCGACATCGCGCAGCGCGCCGAGAATGCGCGCGCTGTCATGGCCAAGCCCTTGTACGATCAGCGGCTCAGCCAGGGCGCGATCCACCGTCTGGCGCGGATGCAGCGAGCCGTAAGGGTCCTGAAATACCATCTGCACGGCGCGGCCAAAGGCACGCGGGCGGCGCTTGCCCTGCGGCTTGCCGGCGATCGCCAGCTCGCCGGTCCAATCCCGATGGAGGCCGGCAATGACCCGCAGCAGCGTCGATTTACCCGATCCCGACTCGCCGACAATGCCGAAACTGTCGCCGTCCGCGACATCGAACGACACGTCCTTGACGACGGCATTCTCCCCATGCCGGGCGGTGAGGTCGCGCGCCGCGATCATGCGTCGAGCGTCAGCCGCGCCGCCAGCAGCTGGCGCGTATAGGGATGCCGCGCGTTGGCGAGGTCGCGCGCCGCCAGCCGCTCGACGATCGCGCCATCCTTCATCACCAGCACCTGGTCGCAAAAGGCGGCCACCAGATCGAGATCGTGGCTGATGAGGATGATGCCCATGCCGCGCCGCGTCACTTCGGCATCGAGCAGCGCCAGCACGCCGCCGGCGACGCTGGCATCGAGCGCCGAGGTCGGCTCGTCGGCGATCAGCAGGTCGGGATCGGGCGCCAGCATCATCGCGATCATGATACGCTGGCCCATACCGCCGGATAGCTGATGCGGGTATCGCCGAGATATCATTTCGGCATCACGGATGCGTACCGAATCGATCAAACGCAGGGCCTCGGCCCGCGCGGAGCGTGCATCCAGGCGGCGATGGGTGCGCAAAGTCTCGGCAATTTGCGCGCCCACGGGCATCGCCGGATTGAGCGAGAAGCGCGGGTCCTGGAGAATGAGGGCGATGCGCCGGCCGCGCACCCGCCGCATGTCGGCGGCAAGCAGGTCGATGCCGTCGAAATCGAGCCGCCCCGCGCTCATCGCCGCACCCGGCGGCAAGAGGCGCATGATGGCGCGGCCGAGCATCGACTTGCCGGCGCCGGACTCGCCGACAATGCCGATGCGCTCGCGGCCCATGGTGAAGCCGACGCCGCGCACCACGGCGCGGTCGCCGATCGTGACGGATAGACCCTCGATGGCCAGCAGGTCGGTCATTTCTGTTTCGGGTCCAGCCAGTCGCGCAACCCGTCGCCGAGCAGGTTGAAGGCGAGGCTCAGCACCGCGATGGCGATGCCGGGCATCGCCGCCACCCACCAATGATCGAGCATGTATTGCCGCCCCGACGCGATCATCGCGCCCCATTCCGGCGTCGGCGGCTGGGCGCCGAGACCGAGGAAGCCGAGCCCCGCCGCGGTCAGGATCACGCCCGCCATGTCGAGGCTCATCCGCACCACCACCGACGGCAGGCACAGCGGCATGATGTGGCGCAGCACGATCCGGAACGGCGAGGCGCCGGCGAGCCGCGCCGCCTCGATGAACTCGGCGCGCCGCAGCGCCAGCGTCTCGGCGCGGGCGACGCGGGCATAAGGCGGCCACGCGACGATGGCGATCGCCAATACCGCATTCTCGATGCCCGGCCCCAGCGCCGCGACGAAGGCCAGCGCCAGGATGAGCCGCGGCAGCGCCAGGAACACGTCGGTGATCCGCATCAGCGCCGCCTCGGCCCAACCGCCGAAATAGCCGGCGGCACAGCCGAGCAACAGCCCGATCGGCGCGGTGACGACCGAGACCAGCACGACGATGCCCAGCGTCACCCGCGCACCGTAAATCAGGCGAGAGAGAATATCGCGCCCCAACTCGTCGGTGCCGAGCCAATGCGCCGCGCCGGGCGGCTGGAGCCGAAGGGCCAGATCCTGCGCCGATGGTCCATAAGGCGCCACCAGCGGCGCGACAATCGCCAGCAGCGCGACGATCAGGATGATCGCCGCGCCGGCCACCGCCATCGGGTGATGCCGGAAGCCGGCGCCGCCGCGATAGAGCCGCCCGAGCCAGGCCTGTCGCCGGGTCGCGGGGGCATCGCTGTCGAGCCACGCCATCATCGCGCGCGCGGGTCCAGCACCCGGTAGAGAATATCGGCGCCGAGATTGACCGCGACGAACATGGCGCCGATCAGCAAGGTGCCACCGAGCACCGCGTTCATGTCGATGGAAAGCAGCGAATTGGTGATGTACTGGCCGATGCCGGGCCAGGAAAATACCGTCTCGGTCAGCACCGACCCTTCAAGCAGCCCGGCGAAGGCCAGCGCGATCACCGTGATCAGCGGCAGGCGCACATTGCGAAAGGCATGGACCCACAGCACGCGGCGGTCGGTGAGACCCTTGGCGCGCGCCGTGACGATGTACTCCTGCCCCAACTCCGCAAGCATGAAGCTGCGCGTCATGCGGCTGATATAGGCGAAGGAGAAATAGCCCAGCACCAGCGCCGGCAGAATCAAGTGCGACAGCGCGCTGCGGAACGCCGCGCCATCGCCGGCCAGCGTCGCGTCGATCAGGATGAAGCCGGTGATTCGCGGCACGAAATCCTCGAACATCGTGTCGATGCGCCCCGGCCCGGCCACCCAGCCGAGATCGGCATAGAACAGGATCAGCGCCATCATGCCGAGCCAGAATACCGGCACCGAATAGCCGAAGAGGCCCAGCAGGCGCAGTACATGATCGGAGAGGCGCCCGCGCCGCGCGGCCGCGAATACGCCCGCCGGCACGCCGAGCAGCACGCCGAGGAGCGTCGCAGTGATCGCGAGCTCGATGGTCGCCGGAAAGAAGCGGGCGAGATCCTGCGTCACCGGATTCTTGGTCAGGGCGGAGCGGCCGAAATCGCCGCGTGCGACGGCGCCAACATAGCGCGCGAACTGTATGTAAAGCGGCCGGTCCAGCCCCAGCTCCCGGCGCACCGCCGCATAGCTCGACGGCGAGGCGCGATCGCCGAGGATCGCCAGCGCCGGATCGACCGGCACCACCCGCGTGATCAGGAAGGTCGCCAGCAACAGACCGAACAGGGTCAGGACGGCGCCCGAAAAAATACGCGCGGCGCGGCTGGCGGCTGTCATGGCGTGAAATAAGGAAAAAATTTGAACCGCCAAGACGCCAAGACGCCAAGGGTGTGACAACCATTCTCCCCTTGGCCCGATTTGGCCCACAGCGCTCCGGTTGGGATTTGGCGAGGCTCCCAAGGTACTTGTCGCTGCGGCAAATGACCGCCTTGGCCGGGCTTGTCCCGGCCACCCACGGATTTTTGCTTTTTTTCGACAGAAGCGACGCGAACGAAGAGGCAAACATAGTCGTGGGTGCGCGGGCCAAGCCCGCGCAAAGCGATTAGCGCGAGTCGAGAAAATCCACAATAACAACCGGTTTTGCTCAACCGGACAGCCGTGGGCTTGGCCGGGGCATCCACGAATAAAGTTGGTGCCGCAATGCGACTTGTCGGTGTTACTGACAAGGAAAAATTTGTGGATGGCCCGCCTTCGCGGGGCAAGGCGATTGTTGTTTCAATGAAACTTCGTGCCGGCATGATCGTAGAAACCGGGACAGGACGATTGTGGCGCTTCGCTTCTGGAATTCTTGGCGTCTTGGCGGTTCAAAATTTTTATTTCTTATTGCTTGACGATACCCGCATAGCGGTCGAATTCGGAGGTCACGCCGATGGTGAAGCCTTTGGTCGTGGCGCGATGGACGGCGACCTCCACCTGCTCGAACAGCATGACATAGGGCGCCGTCGCCATGAAATCGCGTTGCAGCGCTTCGTACATCGCGGCACGCTTGCCGTCGTCGCGCTCCACCAGGGCGGCGGCCATCGCCTTCATCATCGCCGGATCGGACCAGGCATTGCGCCAGGCCGGCGTGCGCACGGTGCTGTCGTCGCCATTGTCGGGATTGAGGATGAAGCCCTCGGCGTTGGAGTGGGGATCGGGATAGTCCGGGTCCCACTGCCCGAGGAAAATATCGTGATGGCGCGCGCGGTATTTGGTCAGCACCTGCTTGCCGTCGCCGGGGATGATTTCGAGCTTGATGCCGGCCTGCGCGAAGCCGGCCTGCATCGCCTGGGCGATTTCCGGCGCCGGCGTCGCGTTATGCACATCCATGGTGACGGCAAAGCCATTGGCCAGCCCCGCCTTTGCCAGGAGGGTTTTCGCCTTGGCGACATCGAATTTATAGGGCTGGTCGGCGATCGCCCCGAGAAAGCCATTCGGCTCGAAGCTCTGATGCACCACCGCCGTGGGGCCGAGAATGGCGTTGTCGATGGCGTCATAATCGATCAGGTATTTCAGCGCCTCGATCACCGCCGGCTTGCGCAGATATTGGTTCTTCTGGTTGAGGCCGAGATAGGTGATGGCGCTCTTGATGCCCTTGTCGAAGGCGAGACCCGGCTTCCCCGCCAGCGCCGCCAACTGATCCTTGTCGAGGTTGCGTGCGTAGTCGATGTCGCCGCGCTCCAGCATCAGGCGCTGGGTCGCGGCGTCCTTGACCTCGCGCACGATGATGCGTTGGGACGCCGGCTTGGCGCCCCAATAATCCGCGACCGCTTCAAGCGAGTAATATTCATTGGGCCGCCACATCACCAGCCGGAACGGCCCGGTGCCGGCCCAATGCGTTTCCAGCCATTGATTGCCGAGATCGTTGCCGACCTGGTGCGCCAGCACGGTCTCGCGATCGACGATGCTGCCCGGCACCGAGGTCAGGCAGAAATAGACGAGGCTCGGCGCCAATGCCTTCGGCAGTGTCAGGCGCAGCGTGTGGGCATCGACCGCGACGATGCTGGTCGCGGCATTGGCCTTGGTCAGGCCGATGGCGTTGAGGATCACCGCCGGCGCCTTGTCGAGCGTCACCGCGCGTTGCAGCGAGAACGCCGCGTCCGCCGCCGTCACCGGCCGGCCGGTGGTGAATTTGGCGTCGCGCAGGGTGAAGGTGAAGACCGTGCCGCCGGCATCGACCTTCCATGACGAAGCGAGGCCGGGCTTGAGCTTGCCCGGCGCGTCGGCATCGTAATCGACCAGCCGGTCATAGACATTGCCGATCACCTCGGCGCCCGACAATTCATAGGTCTCGGCCGGATCGAGCGACACCATGTCATCGATCTGCTTCGCCATCACGATCGTGTCCTTGGGGGGCGCGGCCGAGGCCGAAACGGCGGCGCAGAGGCCGAGGAACAACGCGGCGAGCGCGGAGCGGTGCGGAATTTTCATCGCCGCGATTGTGGGACGCCGCCGCCGTTCAAGTCAATCACGCGCCGCGCTGGCCGTCACGGCGCCTTCATCGCCTCGGCCTGCATCACGAGATTCAAGGGAATGACATCGACGATGCCGCTGCGCGGACTGTCGATATCGGCGATCAGGAAAAAGGAAATCGAGGTCACCACCGGCAGGATGAACAGCATCCCCATTCGCCCGACCAGCCGGTAGCCGAGGAGAATATTACAGGCGAGCGCGGTCAACTCCGTCAACGCCCAGGCCGGTCCGGGAATGCGATTGAGCCAGGCCGCTTGCGTGCGTCCCTGCGAATCGAGCACATCGTTGATGCCGGTGACGGCAAGCGCCATCACCGGGGTCGGCTGGGCCAGCGCGTTCTTCGCCGCGACGGACCAAAGCTGGTTTTGCAGCGATGCGGTCTCGGCCTCGGCGCGGACGATCTTGGCCGGCTCGCGCGCCTCATAAAAGTCGATGCGCGTCGCGATATAGCGCCGCAGCACCGCGCGCACGCTTGCGGCATCGTCATTGGCCAGCAGATCGGCGCGCAGATAGCCGGTCCCGATCGCGTTGGCCTCTTCCTCCTCGTGGGTGACCCGCTGATCGTAGCGGCTGACCGCCATCGAGAAGGTGAAGCCGATGAGAAGAGCGAGGAGGGTCAGCGCGGCGCCGTGGACCAGGTCGAAATCGCCATGCGCGTCCGCCGCGACACTCCTCGGTCGGAAGCGATAGCCCAAATAGGCGGCGAGGGCTTGCGCCACGAGGGAGCCGGCAAAGATGACAAACGGATTTTCAACGGCGCTTTCCATTCCCTGGTTCTCGTCCGATCCGCGATGGTTGGGGGGCGACACCAGAGCATGCCGGCGGTGCCCCGATCAACCATCGATGGGATCGGGCGGGATCGGGCGACTTGATCGCCGATGGCGCCGCCCTATAGTCTCGTCACCATGCAAATCCGCAACGATTTCATCGAAACCATTGGCCACACCCCGCTCGTCAAGCTGCGGCGCGCGTCGGAGATGACCGGCTGTACCATTCTCGGCAAGGCCGAGTTCCTCAATCCCGGCGGCTCGGTCAAGGATCGCGCGGCCTGGGGCATCGTCAAGGATGCGCGGGAACGCGGCGTGCTGCATCCCGGCGGCGTCATCGTCGAGGGCACGGCGGGCAATACCGGCATCGGCCTGGCGCTGGTCGCCAACGCGCTGGGCTATCGCACCGTGATCGTGATGCCGGAGACGCAGAGCCAGGAAAAGAAGGACATGCTGACACTGTGCGGCGCCGATTTGCGGCTGGTGCCCGCCGCGCCTTACAGCAGCCCCGAGAATTATGTGCGCTATTCCGAGCGGCTCGCCACCGAGATCGCCAAGACCGAGCCCAAGGGCGTGATCTGGGCCAACCAATTCGACAATGTCGCCAACCGGCGCGCCCATATCGAAACCACCGGGCCGGAGATCTGGGACCAGACCGACGGCACGGTCGATGCCTTCACCTGTTCCGTCGGCACCGGCGGCACGCTGGCCGGCATCGCCATCGCGCTGAAGGAACGCAACAAGGACGTGAAGATTTACTGTGCCGATCCGATGGGCGCCTCGCTTTATAATTATTACGAGCACGGCACGCTGAAGGCCGAGGGCAATTCCATCACCGAAGGCATCGGTCAGAGCCGGATCACCAAGAATCTGGAAGGCGCGCCGATCGACGGCGCCTTTCAGATCACCGATGAAGAGGCGCTGCCGATCCTGTTCGACCTGGTGACGGAAGAAGGGCTGATCCTAGGCGGCTCGTCGGCGATCAACATTGTCGGCGCGATGCGCGCGGCGACGGCGCTGGGCCCCGGCCACACCATCGTCACCATCCTCGCCGATTACGGCACGCGCTATCAGTCGAAGCTGTTCAATCCCGATTTTCTGCGCGCGAAGAACTTGCCGGTGCCGAGCTGGCTGGACAAGCCCGCATCATGAGACGCTGGCTGTGGAGTGTCGGCATCGCGTTCGTCGCGCTGATCGTCGTCATCTTTCTGGGCTATTACCTGCTGTTCTCCGGCCGCTCGGAGGGCACGCGCATCGGCAGCGTCAGCACCACCTTCCGGTTCTTCGGCCCCAACGACAAGGTGGCGCTCGACCGCTTCGACGATGACGATATCGCCGGCGTGTCATGCTATCTCGCCCGCGCGCGCAAAGGCGGCGTCCCCGGCGCGATCGGCACCGCCGAGGACCCGTCGAACCTCTCCATCTCCTGTGTCGGCACGGCGCCGATCAAGGCCAAGAACAATGCCAAGCTGACCGATCTCAACGGCAAGCGCGTGTTCAGCGAGCGCGCCAGCATCCTGTTCAAGACCATCGAGGTGCGGCGCTTCTTCGACGCCGAGCGCAACACGCTGTGCTACGTCGTGATCTCGACCAAGATCATCAATGGCAGCCCGCAAAACGCCACCGGCTGCGTCAGCGTCGGCGAGACGAAATGAGTTCCACGCATCCCGATTCGCTGGTATCGACAGAGTGGCTGGCGGCGCATCTGGGCGATGCGGCGGTGCGCATCCTTGATTGCTCGTTCAAGATGCCGGGCGTGACGCCGCTCGCCGCCGATGATTACCGCGCGCGCCATATTCCGGGCGCGGTGTTCTTCGACATCGATGCGATTTCCGATCATGCGTCGCCCCTGCCCCACATGCTGCCGAGCGAAAGCGAGTTCGCGGCGGCGATGGAGCGGCTCGGCATCGGCAACGACGATCGGGTGGTGATCTACGATGCGGCGGGGCTGGTCAGCGCGGCGCGCGGCTGGTGGATGCTGCGCGCCTTTGGCCACACCAAGGTCGCGATCCTCGACGGCGGGCTGCCGAAATGGCTGGCCGAAGGACGGCCGGTAACGACGGAAATCCCCTCGCCGCCGCCCCAACCTTATACCGCGCATTTCAATCCCGCGCTGGTGCGCGACAAGGCGCGGATCATGGCCAATCTTACGGCCAAGACCGAGCAGGTTCTGGATGCCCGCACCCGCGACCGGTTCGAGGGCGCCACCGCCGAACCCTGGCCGGGCCGCAGGCCGGGACGCATCCCGGATAGCCTCAACCTGCCCTATGGCCTGCTGACCGACCCCCAACTTCGCACGCTGCTACCGGCGGACCAATTGCAACGCCAATTCGACGAAGCCGGCGTTACCGCCGACAAGCCCGTCGTGACCTCGTGCGGCTCGGGCGTCACGGCGTGCGTGCTGGCGTTCGGGCTTTATCTCATCGGGCGCGAGGATGTCGCGATTTACGATGGCTCCTGGGCGGAATGGGGCTTGCCCGGCGCGACGCCGGTTGCGACTGGGCCGGCGACGCGCGCATGAAATCAAAGTCGACGAAGCCCGATACCCTGCTGGCGCATGCCGGACGGCACCCCGAGCAGAATCACGGCGTGGTCAATCCGCCGGTCTATCACGCCTCCACCATCCTCCATCCCAATGTCGCGGATTGGGAGGCGGCGGAGCTGCGGCGCCTCGACGATGTGGTCTATGGCCGGTTCGGCACGCCGACCCAGTTCGCGCTGGAGGAGGCGATGGCGGCGCTGGAGGGCGGCGCCCGCGCCGTCTCGGTGTGCTCCGGCGCGGCGGCCTGCTTCACCGCGCTGCTGGCCTATCTCCAGGCCGGCGATCATGTGCTGGTGCCGGATTCGGTCTATGGCCCGGTGCGGGCCTTCACCACCGGGTTCCTCGCCCGGTTCGGCGTCGCGCATGATTTCTACGACCCGATGATCGGCGCCGGCATCGCCGCGCTGATCAAGCCCAACACCAAGGTGATCTATCTCGAAAGCCCCGGCTCGCTGACCTTCGAGGTACAAGACGTGCCGGCGATCGTGGCGGTGGCGCAGGCGCGCGGCATCACCACCATGCTCGACAACACCTGGGCCTCGCCGCTGTTTTTCCGGCCGCTGGCCCTGGGCGTCGATGTCTCGATCGTCGCCGGCACCAAATATGTGGTCGGCCATTCCGACGCGATGATGGGCCTGTGCATCTGCACCGAAGCCAGCTTCGAGCCGGTGAAGCGCTCGGCGATGCAGATGGGCTATCACGCCGCGCCGGACGATGCCTATCTGGCGCTGCGCGGCCTGCGCACCGCCGGGGTGCGGATGCGCGCCCACCAGGCGGCGGCACTGCGGGTGGCGCACTGGCTCAAGGCGCGGCCCGAGGTCGCCCAAGTGCTACATCCGGCCCTGCCCGACTGCCCCGGCCACGAATTCTGGCGGCGCGATTTTTCCGGCGCCAGCGGCCTCTTCAGTATTGAGTTGCAGCGCGATTATGAGAAGCCGGCAATCGACGCCATGATCGACGGCATGGCGCTGTTCGGCCTCGGCGCCAGCTGGGGCGGGTTTGAGAGCCTGATGGTGCCGACCAAGCTCGCCCGCCTGCGCACCGCCGCGCCGTGGCAAGGCGGACCGGTGTTGCGGCTCCATATCGGGCTCGAGGATGTCGACGATCTGATCGCCGATCTCGAAGCCGGCTTCGCGCGTCTCAATCAGGGCCATTCGCCCGCATGATCGAGGTGGCGGTCGAAAAGCGGCTCGGCGATTTCCAGCTCGATGCCCGCTTTTCGGCCCCTGCCAATGGCATCGTCGCGCTTTATGGCCGCTCCGGCACCGGCAAGACCACGCTGGTCAACACCATCGCCGGGCTGGTGCGGCCCGACCGGGGCCGCATCGTCATCGCCGGCGAGACACTCTATTCCAGCGCCGAAGGCATCGACCTCCCGCCGCGCCGCCGCCGTGTCGGCTATATCTTTCAGGAAGGGCGCCTGTTTCCCCATGTCTCGGTACGCCGTAACCTGATTTACGGCGCCGGCAACGGCGCGGGCGCCATTCAATTCGATCAAATCGTGGCGCTGCTCGGTATCGGGGCGCTGCTGGAGCGGCGGCCCGGTGATCTCTCCGGCGGCGAGAAGCAGCGCGTCGCCATCGGCCGGGCGCTGCTGTCGCAGCCGCGGCTGTTGCTGATGGACGAGCCGCTGGCCGCCCTGGACGGGGGGCGAAAGGCCGAAATCTTGCCGTTCATCGAGCGGCTGCATGCCGAGCTCAAGATCCCGACCGTCTATGTCAGTCACGACATGGACGAGAATATGCGGCTGGCCGATACGCTGGTGCTGATGGAGGCCGGCCGCGTCGCGGCGGTTGGCCCGGTCGAGGAGTTGACCAGCCGGCTCGATTTGCAGCCGCTGACCGGGCGTTACGATGCCGGCGCGGTGATTCGCGCCACCGTCGCCGGGCACGATCTCAATTTCGGCCTGAGCGAGCTGGCCTTTCCCGGCGGCCGGCTGCGGGTCTCCCATATCGGCCTGCCGCTCGGGACGGCGGTGCGCGCGCGCATCCGCGCCAACGATGTGGCGCTGGCCAATACCAGGCCAGAACAGATTTCGATCCGCAACATCCTGCCGGCGCGAATCATCGAGCTCGCCGCGGACCGCGAAAATGCCAACGTCGTCGATGTCCGGCTGCGCGTCGGGACCCCGGAAAAGGGCACAATGCTGTGGTCCCGGATCACCCTCAGGGCCAGCCGCGAATTGGCGCTGGGCGTCGAAAAGCCGGTTTTCGCATTAATCAAAGCGGTGGCGCTCGATCGAAGCAACTATATTGCGACTGCACAGCGCGACGCGAACAAATCGCTCTAGGTGCCGAAGAACGCTCATCCTCTGCGTGGTATGCGTTTTCTAAGCCCCTGTTTTGCAAGAGTAGGGCTTGGCTATTTAGGCAGTCTCACTTACCTATTGTGCAACGCAATATGAGCAATGGGGACTAACCATGTTGGACTTTCTTGGAAACACGCTTCACGGCGTTGGCGAGCGGATCGGCGAGTGGCGCCGGTACCAGCAGGCCTATCGTGAGCTGGCGTCGCTCGACGATCGCGCGCTGGCGGATATCGGCGTGACCCGCTCGGAGATCCCGTTCATTCTGACCCATGTCAGCGATCCGAGCCGCGTCGTCGCGGTCGATGCGGCCAACCAGAACGGCCGCCAAGCCGCCTAACCGCCGCATCGTCAAGGGCTTGCAAAATGGGCCGCGATCCATTGGGATCGTGGCCCTTTTGCTTTGCCGGCCACGCCGGCTTTATCTCAGCCCGAAATGGAACAGCGCCAACGCAATAGCCCCGGCCGCGATGCAATAATAGGCGAAGGGATCCAGCGCCTCGAAATCCTGGCGGCCGAAATAGCGCATCAGGAAGGCCGTGCTGCCATAGGCGGTGAGGCCGGCGACAATCCCCGCCAGCCACACCAGCGGCCCGAAGCCGCCGCTCTCCGCCTGATGGTGAAAGAAATGCGGCACTTCCAGGACCGCCGCGCCGAGAATGATCGGGGTCGCGATCAGGAAGGAAAATCGCGCCGATTCCTTGTGGTGCAGTCCGCCGAGGAGGCCGCCGACCATGGTGGTGCCGGAGCGCGAGATGCCGGGGATCAGCGCCAAGCTCTGCCACAGACCGATGATCAGGGCGGTACGCCACGACATGGCGGTGACGGCCCCGCCTTCCTCGCCGCCGCGCCGGCGCAGCCGCTCCGCCGTGAACAGGATCACGCCGTTGACGATGAGGAAGCCCGCCGCGGTCTCGGGTGAGCCGAACAGATGCCGCAGGTATTTCTCCAGCGCCGCCCCCAGGATCACGGCGGGGATGGTGGCGAGAATGATGAGCCACAAGAGGCGCCACCGCTCCCGTCGCTCGCGCGCATTGCCGACGCCGAAGAAGGCGCCGATGATATTGACCCAATCGCGCCAGAAATAGATCAGCAGCGCCGCCGCGGTGCCGAGATGCAGCACCACCAGAAACGGCAGGAAGCTCGGATCGCTCTCGCTGAATCCCCAGCCCAGCAGGCGCGGCAAAATGACCGCGTGGCCCAGGCTCGATACCGGAAACAATTCGGTAAGGCCCTGCAAAATTGCGGTGATCAGTGCCTGCAGCCCGGTCATTCGCTCCCCCCATGGTCGAGAGTGCGATCCGCCCAGACAGAAGCACCTTTGCTTCCGTCCGGCCGGAGAAATCGCACTCTAATCATTAAATCAGAGGCGGATTCACGCCTGATGGAATCGCGAATGCGATTCCATCAAAGGCGATCCGACTCTGGCGACCACCAGCGTATGCCAGCCTTCTAGCGCGATTCGGCGCCGAAGATAGAGGCCTTGCGCGCGATGGGCGGCCAGCACCGCCGCCTCTTGCCGCGCCAGGAGGCCGGAGAGAATGGCGCAGCCGCGCGGCGCCAGCACCCGCGCCAGATCGGGCGCCATCTCCATCAGCGGCCGCGCCAGGATGTTGGCGAATACCAGATCGAACGGCGCCCGCCGTGCGATCTCCCGGTGGCGATAGCCCGGCCCGGCGGCGACGTAAACGAGGCCCGCGACCCGGTTGCGCCGTGCGTTGATGCGCGCGACCCGCGCCGCCTCGGGGTCGATATCGCTGGCGAACACCGGAACCCGCCAGCTCTTGGCGGCGGCGATCGACAGAATGCCGGTGCCGCACCCCACGTCGAGCACCCGTCCGCCCTTCGCCACCGTCGCGAATGCCATGAGACAGCCGCGTGTCGTGGCATGCTCGCCGGTGCCGAAGGCGGTGGCGGCGTCGATCAGGATCGGAATCGCATCGCGCGGCACCGCCCCTCCATAATGCGAGCCATGGACGAAAAATCGCCCCGCCCGCAGCGGTGGAAATCCCGCCTGGTTCTCGCTGACCCAGTCGCGCGGCGGCACTTGCTCGGTCAGAATTGCCGGCGCCACGTCGAGGATTAGTTCCAGCGCGGCCTCGACCAGCGCCCGGTTCGGCTTGTCGCGCGACAGCCCCTCAATGCGCCAGCCCCTACCCTGCTCGAAGGCGCTGACAACCTCGCACTCCTCGCCGACCGCCGCCGCGACCCGATCGAGCGCAATCATGTCGGGCAGATCGACGACGAGGCGCCACAATCCTCTGCTCACCGGCGCAAACTCCCCGGTCCGACCGGTCAGGCGGCGCGCAAGACGAAATCCACATGAATCTCGTCGAAGGAAAAGACGATCCGTCCATCGTCCGCATGATCGAGAATGCCCGCCACGAGCAGCGCCCGCACATCGCCGTGGACCGATTTGACATCGCGCTTCACACGTCGCGCGACCTCGCGGATGGCGAGCGGGCCGGCGCCCGTCATCGTCCGCAGGATTTCCCATCGCTTCGGGGAAATCACCTTCCATAACAACTCGGCGCTAGCGAAGGCGATGAAAGCGCCCTGGGATTTGCCGCGAAAGGCGCGCAACATTCGTTGCTTAGTGTCATCCAGCGGCGAAATGCCGATCGTCACGGCGTTCATTGGGGCCTCCACGCCTCGATATCGCGCCAAAAATCGTCTACCAACGTCTCGATGCTCCTGAAACGATAGGACACTTGCCGGTCGCCAATGTGTTTATGATCGCCTTTGCCCGTTTCATTATCGAATCGCACCATGCATTTTCCATCGACCATAAAGGCGAGACGATATTTGAATGAATGGGCGCTGCCCGGCGCCGGGAAGGGTAGTTGCCAAATCACCAGGTCGGCAAATCTGTCCTCGGCGATGATCCGTCTTTCGCGAAGCAGCAGCCGGGCACGCATGTTGGTGTTTATACCAACAGTCGGCCGGCCGTCAACGCGGGATTACCCCCCGGTCTTGCCGGCGGCGTCGGCCTTGGTGACGAAGCTGGCGATCACCATCTTGCTGCCGGCCTTGTCGAAATCGATGGTCAGCTTGTCGTCGGAGACCGAGCGCACCGAGCCATAGCCGAATTTCTGGTGAAAGACGCGATCGCCATATTGGTATTTGCCCTCGACGCGCGGCATCTCGACCCGCGTCGCGCGGCCCTCGATCAGCGGCGCCTTGAAGGAGCGCGGCGCCATCACGCGGGTGCGCGGCCACGATGAATTATCCTGATACGATTCGCCGCCGCCGCCGCGCGCGCCAGGCGGCAAGCCCGGCTCGGCCCGAAGCTCGACATGGTCGGCGGGCAGCTCGTCGATGAACCGCGACGGCATGGCCGACTGCCATTGCCCGTGCAGGCGGCGATTGGCGGCATAGGAAATGAAGGCGCGCTTGCGTGCCCGCGTGATGCCGACATAGGCGAGACGCCGCTCCTCCTCCAATCCTTGGAGGCCGTTCTCATCCATCGAGCGCTGGCTGGGGAACAATCCCTCCTCCCAGCCCGGCAGGAACACGATGTCGAATTCGAGACCCTTGGCGCCGTGCAGCGTCATCAGGCTGATCATCTCGCCATTGTCGCCGGCGGCGTTTTCCATCACCAGCGCGACATGCTCGAGGAAGCCGTTGAGGTTTTCGAATTCGGCCATCGCGGTGACCAGTTCCTTGAGATTTTCCAGCCGGCCCGGCGCATCGGGCGTTTTATCCGCCTGCCACATCGCGGTGTAGCCCGATTCATCGAGCAGCAGCGCCGCCAGCTCGGTATGCGGCAGGCTGCTCGACACTTCACGCCAATGCGTGAATTGCGCCAGAAAATCGCCGAGCGCGCGCCGCGCCGCCGGCTTGAGCTCGTCGCTGGCGATGAGCTGCGCCGCCGCGTCGGTCAGCGGCACATGCGCCTGGCGCGCCAGCAGATGCAGCGTCTCCAAGGTCGAGGCGCCGATGCCGCGCCGCGGCATGTTGACGATGCGCTCGAACGCCAGATCGTCCGCCGGCTGATGCACCAGCCGCAGATAGGCCAGCGCGTCGCGAATCTCCTGCCGCTCATAGAAGCGCGGGCCGCCGATGACGCGATACGGCAGCCCGAGGGTGATGAAGCGTTCCTCGAACTCGCGGGTCTGAAAGCCGGTGCGCACCAGGATCGCGATCTGGCCGAGACCCTGCCCCTTGCGCTGTAGCGCCTCGATCTCCTCGCCGATCCAGCGCGCCTCCTCGATGCCGTCCCACAGCGGCTTCAGCACCACTTTGTCGCCGCCCTCGGACGAGGTCCACAGCGTCTTGCCGAGCCGGCCGGCATTCTTGGCGATCAGGCCCGAGGCGGCGGCGAGGATCGGCGGCGTCGAGCGGTAATTCTGTTCCAGCCGCACGATCTTGGCGCCGGGAAAATCCTTCTCGAAGCGCAGGATGTTGCCGATCTCGGCGCCGCGCCAGGAATAGATCGACTGATCGTCGTCGCCGACGCAGCACAGATTCTTGTGGGTCTGCGCCAAGAGGCGCAGCCACAGATATTGCGATACGTTGGTATCCTGATATTCATCGACAAGGATGTAGCGAAAGCGGCGCTGATAATCCTCCAGGATGTCGGCACGGGTCGCGAAAATGGTCAGGTTGTGCAGAAGCAGGTCGCCGAAATCGGCGGCATTCACCTCGACTAATCGTTGCTGATAGGCGCGGTAGAGGTCGGGCGCCTTGCCGTTGGCGAGATCGGGCCGGTCCTTGGCGCCGACCTTGTCGGGCGTGAGGCCGCGATCCTTCCAGCGCTCGATGCAGCCGAGCAGCGCGCGCGCCGGCACAGCCTTGTCGTCGAAGCCCGCCGCTTGGAGAATCTGCTTGGCGAGGCGGAGCTGATCGTCCGTGTCGAGAATGGTGAAATTCTGTTTCAGCCCGACCACTTCGGCATGGCGGCGCAAAATCCGCGCCGCGATCGAATGAAACGTGCCGAGCCACATGCCTTCGGCGCCGGGGCCGATCATGTGCTCCAGCCGCTCGCGCATTTCGCGCGCCGCCTTGTTGGTGAAGGTGACGGCCAGCATCTGGCTGGGAAAGGCGCGGCGCAGATAGAGAAGATGCGCGAGGCGCGTCGTCAGCACGCGGGTCTTGCCCGTGCCGGCACCTGCCAGCACCAGCACCGGGCCATCCAGCGCCTCGACGGCCTGGCGCTGCCCGTCATTGAGCGTGGTCAGGTATTGCGGGGGGGCCGGGGCGGGCGCGGGGGCCGCCTCCGCCTCGGTCTCATAGGTCGGAAAATCGAATTCAGACATCAACCGCTATATAGCATTTGATTCGCCGAAGGCGAGGGAATCAAACGTGGCACGGGTTCCTCGACCGCGCCCGTGACAGGCGCGGCCGAGGCGCATGAAACTAGAAGAACAGCGTCGAGAAATGATCGAGGCCGAGCAGCGCCTGGCCATAAGTCAGCTTCGCCACCTCGGGCTCGACCTGGGCGTGGCGCACCGCGATCTCCGAGTCGCGCCAGATGCGCTGCAAATCGTTGCGCAAGGCGAACGCGCCGGCGCCGTTGTGGGTCATCAACCGATTCACCGCCTGCCGCGACAGTTCGGCGATCTGGCCGGTATCCATGCGGATGCGTGCCCGCGTCACCAGGTCGAGATGCTCGCCCTTCGTCGCCGCGTTATCGAGATCGGCGCACGACCGCGCCATCAGCAGCGCCGCGCAATCGGTCAGGTTCTGCGCTTCGGCCACGCCGACCTGAATCGCCGGCGAGTTTTTTGCCTCGTGGAAGATGGTGTAGGTCACCGGCTTGTGCGCCCGCTGGGACTTGGTCAGGTCCATGGCGGCGCGCGCTAGTCCGACATTGGCGCCAGCCAGGATCAGCGTCGCCAGCGGCACGAACGAGACCTGGGTATTGGGTTCGTCCCGATAGGTGCAGGCGTAATTCTCGTGCGCCAGATCCTCCAGCATCTGGATGCGATGGCTGGGAATGAAGATTTCCTTGGCGACGATGGTATTGCTGGCGGTGGCGACCATGCCGGCGACGTACCAGGTATCCTTGATCGTGATATCCTTCATCGGCACCAGCGACAGCGCCTGGATCGGCGAGCCGTCGGGGCGCTCGTCCACCGTCAGCGCCAGCGTCGCCCAATCCGCCCAGGGTGAGCCGGAGCAATAGGGCCATTCGCCGCTGACCCGATATCCGCCCTCGATCTTGAAGATGCCGCCCTTCGGCGCGAAGATGCTGCCGCACAATTTCGCCTTGGGATTCGGGCCGAAAATTTCCTGCTGCGCCTGTTCCGAAAACAGCGTCGCGAACCAGGTGCAGACATTGAGCAGCCCGACATTCCAGCCCGCCGCGCCGTCCCCACGCCCGACCTCGGCGATCACCTCGAGGAAGGTGCGCATGTTGCAGGCGTGACCACCGAACCGCCGCGGCCGCGTGATATCCAGGAGGCCCGCGTCGTCCAGCGCGGCGATCGTCTCATCGACGATCTTGCGCTGGGCCTCGGACGCCGCCGCATTCTTGCGCAGCAACGGAATGAGCTGTGTCGCGCGCGCGATGAATTCCGGATCCGGTGCCGGTCCGCCGACGATTGGATCGATCTGAACTGTGGCCGCCATGATGGTTCCTCCCTCGGTCAAGACGCTGGGATGGTCTTGTGATCGCGGACTCTACCGTATTTTATTTGCCGAAGGCGAGCCGGACCTAACGCGCGAAATGTGCGACCAGTTCGATCTCGGCGGACCAGACAAACTGGTCGACGGGCACCGCGCGAACCAGGCGATAGCCGCCATCGACCAGGGTGCGGGCATCGCGCGCGAAACTGGCCGGGTTGCACGACACCGCGACGATGCGCGGGACGGTGGCACGCGCCAGCTCGCGCGCCTGGGCTGCGGCGCCGGCATAAGGCGGATCAAACACCAGCGCGTCGAAACGGTTGAGTTCCGCCGCCATCAGCGGGCGCCGGTCGAGATCGCGCGCCTCGGCGGTGATGCCCAACCCAGCGCGGCGCGCGGCGGCTGCCAACGACGCGACCTGGGCCCGGTCGCCATCGATGGCGTGAACCTTGGCGCCGGCGGCCAGGGGAAAGGTGAAGGTGCCGACGCCCGAGTAGAGATCGGCGACGGTGCGCGCGTCGCCAATGCCGGCAAGCACGCGGTCGCGCACGATGGCTTCCGATTCCGCGCTCGCCTGGAGGAAACAATCGGGCGGCAGATCGACCGCGACGCCGGCGAATTTCATGTGCACCGCGCGGCGCTGGATCACCGGCACCGGCGCTTCCTTGTCGTTGCGCCAGGACAGGCGCGCCAGATCCTGCTCGTTGGCAAATTGCGTCAGCGTTTCGAGCGCCGCGAGATCGGGCGGACGCGGCAGATCGAGCACCAGATCGATGCCGCTATCCGCCAGTGTCAGCGCCACGGCGGCA
This sequence comes from Allostellaceae bacterium, assembly GCA_036510675.1. Taxonomy (GTDB): domain Bacteria; phylum Pseudomonadota; class Alphaproteobacteria; order ATCC43930; family CGMCC-115725; genus JAATGI01. The sequence continues at coordinate 26,504 of DATCDN010000082.1, read as the reverse complement.
TCGTCGCGCGGCGCGAGAATTTTTTGCGCCACCGGACGCAACGCCAGCGCCATCCGGAGCAGCGCGGGATGCAGCACCAGACAGGTTCTCATATCGACGATTCGGTGGCTGGCCCGCTGGTGAAAGCCCAGCGCCGCGCCGGTCATCGCCAGTCGGGCGCGGCGCCGCGTGCCCGGCGGCACGCGCGCGACGGGGTCCACGATCGCGGCATCGAGGCCACGATGCGCCAATGCCTCGCGGATGAAATCGCGTTTCGCCTCGGCGTAGGCGGCGTCGGCGACATGCTGCAAGGCGCAGCCGCCGCACAAGCCGAAATGCGGACAGGGCGGCGGCTGGCGGGCGCCCGGCGACACGATCGCGACCAACTCGGCCTTGCCGTCGCGCGCCAGCCGCGCCCGCACCACGTCGTCGGGCGCGGTAAAGGGCAGGAAGACCGCCCTGCCCTGATGATGCGCGACGCCATCGCCGCGCGCGCCGATGCGCTCGATGGTGACGGTGAAATCGGTCACGCGGAATGCCGCGCGCCGATCAGGAATTCGATATTGCCGTCGGGGCCGCGGATCGGGCTTTCGGTGATACCCAGCACGCTCCAGCCCGGCTGCGCGCCGAGCCACGCCGCGATACGCGCGCACACCTCGGTGTGAAGATCGGGATCGCGCACCACGCCGCCACGCCCGACGCGGCCCTTGCCGACCTCGAATTGCGGCTTGATCAGCGCGACCAGATCGGCATCCGGCGCCGCCAGCGCCAGCGATGCCGGCAATATCGTCTCCAGGCCGATGAAGCTGGCATCGCACACGATCAAATCGATCGGCTCGGGAATCTGTTCCGCCGTCAGATAGCGCGCGTTGAGCCGTTCATGCACCACGACACGGGAATCCTGGCGCAGCTTCCATGCCAATTGCCCATGCCCAACATCGACCGCGAACACTTTCGCCGCGCCCCGCGCCAGCAACACATCGGTAAAGCCGCCAGTCGAGGCGCCGATATCGAGCGCGACGCGGTCCTTCACCGTGATGACGAAATGGCTCAACCCGTGTTCCAGCTTGATGCCGCCACGCGAGACATAAGGGTGGTCGCGCGCCTTGACCTCAAGCGGGGCGTCGTCGGCAAGACGGGTGCCGGCTTTGTCGAGCCGCCGGTCGCCCGACCAGACCGCGCCCGCCATGATCAGTGCCTGGGCCCGCGCCCGGCTTTCGGCGAGACCGCGTTCCACCAGTAATTGATCCAGCCGCTTATCCGCCGCGCTCATATCACGGCGGTACGATCACGCCCGCGCGGAGAGTGTCAATTCCCGCCCCAGGGCGCCCAAAGCCGTGCGCACGATATGGGCGGCGTTAAGCGCCGCCGTCTCGTATTGCTTCACCGGCGTATCTTGGTCGAGAAACTTATCCGGCAGCACCATCGGGCGAACCTTGATGCCGCTTTCCAGCGCGCCGGCGAGCGCGAGATGATGCATCACCTGGCTGGCGAAGCCGCCGATGGAACCTTCCTCGATGGTGATCAGCACCTCATGGTCACGCGCCAGCCGATCGACCAGGTCGGTATCGAGCGGCTTGGCGAACCGCGCATCGGCGACACTGGTCGAAAGACCCAGCGCCTCCAGCTCCTGTGCCGCCTTGAGACATTCTTGCAGCCGCGTGCCGAACGATAGCAGCGCGATCTTGGTGCCTTCCTTGACGATGCGGCCCTTGCCGATCGGCAGCACCTCGCCCTTGGCCGGCAGTGGCACGCCGGTGCCCTCGCCGCGCGGATAGCGCACCGCCGAGGGGCCGTCATCGATCGCGGCGGCGGTCGCAACCATGTGCATCAGCTCCGCCTCGTCGGCGGCCGCCATGATGACGAAGCCCGGCAGGCAGCCGAGATAGGCGACATCGAAAGCGCCGGCATGGGTCTGGCCATCGGCGCCGACGAGGCCGGCGCGATCCATGGCGAAGCGCACCGGCAATTTCTGAATCGCGACGTCGTGCACGACTTGATCATAGGCGCGCTGGAGGAAGGTCGAGTAGATTGCCGCGAACGGCTTCATGCCCTCGCAGGCGAGACCGGCGGCGAAGGTCACGCCATGCTGCTCGGCGATGCCGACATCGAAGCAGCGGTCGGGAAACCGCTCGGCGAATTTGTCGAGGCCCGTACCCGACGGCATCGCCGCCGTGATGGCGACGATCTTCGGGTCGATTTCGGCCTCGGCGATCAGCGCCTTGGCGAAGACATTGGTATAGGACGGCGGTCCCGCGCTGCCCTTGGCCTGGGCGCCGGTCGCGACATCGAACTTCACCACGCCATGATATTTGTCGGCGGCGGCCTCGGCGGGCGGATAGCCATGGCCCTTCTGCGTCACGATATGGACCAGCACCGGACCCTTGGCATCGCTGTCGCGGACATTCTTCAGCACCGGCAGCAGATGATCGAGATTGTGCCCGTCGATCGGGCCGACATAGTAGAAGCCCATCTCCTCGAACAGCGTGCCGCCGGTCACCATGCCGCGGGCATATTCCTCGGCGCGCGAGACCGCGCGCTCCAACCCGCGCGGCAGCTTGCGGGCGACGCCGCGCGCGAAATTGCGCAGGTTGCGATACTGGGTCGAGGAGAGGAGGCGCGAGAGATAGGCGCTCATCGCGCCGACGGGCGGCGCGATCGACATGTCGTTGTCGTTGAGAATGACGATCAGCCGTGCATCCATCGAACCGGCATTGTTCATCGCCTCATAGGCCATGCCCGCCGACATCGCGCCGTCGCCGATCACTGCGATGACGTGATTCTTGCCGCCTTGCAGATCGCGCGCCACCGCCATGCCGAGCGCCGAGCTGATCGAGGTCGAGCTGTGGGCGGCGCCGAACGGGTCGTATTCGCTTTCCGCCCGCTTGGTGAAGCCGCTGAGCCCGCCGCCCTGGCGCAGGGTACGAATGCGGTCGCGCCGCCCGGTCAGCACCTTGTGCGGATAAGCCTGATGCCCGACATCCCAGATCAGGCGATCGCGCGGCGTATCGAAGACATAATGCAGCGCCACCGTCAGCTCGATCACCCCCAGGCCAGCGCCGAGATGGCCGCCGGTCACGGAGACGGCATTGATGACCTCCGCCCGCAGCTCGTCCGCCACGGCGCGCAACTCGTCTTCCTTCAACTGGCGCAGATCCGACGGGATCGTGATGCCGTCCAGCAGCGGCGTCGAGGAGTTGCGGGGATAGGGCGTATCGGAGGCCACTTTGCTTTATGCTCCTTCAGGCGCGGCGTTCAACGACGAAGCGCGCGGTCTGGCGCAACAACTCGGTGTTGGCGTCGAATATATCAAGATGTGCAACCGCTTGCGCGACCAATAGTTCGGCCTGGGCGCGCGCCCGCGGGACCCCCAGGATCGAGACGAAAGTGGCCTTGCCGGCGGCGGCATCCTGCCCCACCGGCTTGCCGGTCTGGTCGGGCGAGCCTTCGACATCCAGCAAATCGTCGGCGATCTGAAATGCCAGACCGAGATCGTGGGCATAGCCCCGCAGCGCGACCCTGGCATCGTGCGGCGCCTTGCCGAGAATGCCGCCCGCCTCGCAGGAAAAGGCGATCAGCGCCCCGGTCTTCAGCCGCTGGAGCCGGGTGATGGCGCCGATATCGAGATCGGGCCGATGCTCGGCGAGAAGGTCGAACATCTGGCCGCCGACCATGCCCTGATTGCCGGCCGCCACGGCCAGCGCCGTCACCAGCTCGCACCGCACCGCCGGATCGGCATGGGTGTGCGGCTGGGCCAGCACCTCGAACGCCAGCGTCAACAGGCCATCGCCGGCCAGGATCGCGGTGGCGTCGTCGAATTGCTTGTGGCAGGTCGGGCGGCCGCGCCGCAGATCGCTATTGTCCATCGCCGGCAGATCGTCATGCACCAGCGAATAGGCGTGCACCATTTCGACCGCCGCCGCCGCCTGGAGGGCGCCGCGCCGGCCGACGCCGAACAGCCCGGCGCTGCACAGCACCAGGAACGGCCGCAGCCGCTTGCCGGGACCGAGGGCGGCATAGCGCATCGCCTCGACGACACGCGCCTCCGGCCCCTCGGGCACCACGATCAGCCGATCCATCAGCGCGTCGACGTCGGACGCGGCGTCGCTCAGCGCCACGTCGAACGGCGGGACATCCATCCGGCTCTCGCTAGTCAAGCGACACCGGCACGGCATCGGGCTTGCCGTCGGCGCCGATCACGATCTTGTCGACGCGGGATTGGGCTTCGCGCAGCTTCGTCTCGCAGTGGCGCTTCAGCAGCGCGCCGCGCTCATAGGCGGCGATCGCGTCATCGAGCTTGCCGCTGCCGCTTTCGAGGCGCCGCACGATCAGTTCCAATTCCGCCAGCGCATCCTCGAAACTCAGCGCCGCGATCTCCGTGGGAATGGCAATCTCTCCATCTCGACCCGCGCCCATACTTTAGGCACGGCGCCGGCCTGCGGCAAGCGGCTCCCCTCGGGCGCGCATCAGGGTCGCGACATGGGCGGCGCTGCTGGCCGCCAGCGCCGCTAGATCGTATCCACCCTCCAAAGAGGACACGATTCGGCCTTCCGCATGGCGCGCCGCCACCCCCATCAAGCGATCCGTCACCCAGACATAGTCCGCTTCTTCTAGCATCAATTGTGCCAGCGGGTCGTTGCGATGGGCGTCGAACCCCGCCGAGATCACCAGAAAGTCGGGCCTAAACCGGTCGAGCGCCGGGAGAATCGTACGCTCGAACGCGGCGCGGAACGCGGCAGAGCCGGCGCCGGCGGGCAGCGGTACATTGACGATGTTGCCGACCCCGGTCTCGCTGGCGGCGCCGGTGCAGGGATAGAACGGCGCCTGGTGGGTGGAGGCATAGAGGAAATGCGGATCGGCGGCGAAGGCCGCCTGGGTGCCATTGCCGTGGTGGACATCGAAATCGACGATGGCGACCCGCTCGCGGCCATGCGCGCGACGCGCCCGCATCGCGCCGATCGCGACATTGTTGAAGAGGCAGAAGCCCATGGCGCGATCCGGCTCGGCATGGTGACCGGGTGGACGCACCGCGCAGAAGGCATTGGCGGCATCGCCCGCCATGACGCAATCGACCGCGGCGACGACCGCGCCGGCGGCGCGCAACGCCGCCTCGCCCGAGCCTGGCGAGACGATGGTGTCGGCATCGAGCGCGGCATGGCCGGTTTCGGGAATGGCCGCCAGCACGTCCGCGATGAACGCGCGCGGATGGATCAGCGCCAACTCGTCCAGCATCGCGCGCGGCGCCTCGTGCCGGTCCAGCGCGGCGAAGGCTTCGCCCGACAGCGCATCGAGCACCGCCGCCAGGCGCGCCGGCGATTCCGGATGGCGCGGGCTGGTATCATGCGCGAGGCACGCCGGATGGGTGAACAGGGCCGTGGTCATGCGCTTAATATCTCATGATCCGGCGGCGGCGCGCCATCGCCAACCCCGATTGGCACGCGCCGTGCTTGATCCGTGACGAGCGAACGTCTAGAAAGGCCGGCGCGGTCCCCTTCGTCTAGAGGCCCAGGACGCCGCCCTCTCACGGCGGCAACACCGGTTCGAATCCGGTAGGGGACGCCACTTCGGTACAGAACTGGGCACGCCGAGAGCAGCAGATTTTACGCCTGCGGCGGCTACGAGCGTCCTCAGCAAATCGCCCTTCGATCCCATGATACGGACCTCGCCGTCCGCGACCTCGACGCGCTGGGCGAGCGCGCGCAGGTGGTCGCGACGGTAGCCGCCGCCGTCGACCCGCATCCGCTCGCGGGCGGTCTTGGCGAAGGTCCTGACCATGGCCGGCGTGACGGCTCGCTGACCGGCGCTTTGGAGCATGGCGACAGCCCGTTCGGCGTCGGCCTGTGCCTGGTCTCGGGTCGCCTTGAGGCCGCCGATCCGCTCCTTCAGCGCCGGGTCGCCGAGATCGGCCACGCCGCTTTCGATGGCGTCATAGAGCCGCTTCACCCGCAAATCGGCCTCAGCGGCACGCTGGTTCAATTCGGCGATATGTTCCCGCCGGCGCTCGGCCCGTTCCTGTCGGCGGTCGAGGACGGAAGCCAGCACTTCTTCGAGCCGCTCCGGCTGAAGCAGTCGCTCTTCGATATGGCCAGCAACGAGGTTGTCCAGCTTCTCCATCGGCACCGAGCGGCCTTTGCAGCCTGTCTCGCCCTGCCGGGCTTTGGTCGAGCAGGTATAGTAGCGATACCGTCCGCTCTTGCCGGTCCTGAGCGTCATCGCGCCGCCGCAGTTGGCGCAAAAGCAGATGCCGGTAAGGAGAGTGGGGCCGCTGACGATGCGGGCGGGCGTGACCTTCGGGTTGCGGGCGCGCAGATGCGCCTGCACGGCGTCGAAGGTGGTCTGATCGATCAGCGGCGGCACCTCGACCGCGACGAGCTCGCTGACCGGCTTGATCGCTCCGGCCTCGCTGCGCTTGTTGAATTCGTGGCGGCCGATATAGGTCGTCCGAGTCAGGACGCTGTGCAACTGCCCGATACCCCAGCGTCCGCCATCACGGGTGAAGATCTGCCGGGTGTTGAGGTATGTCGTGATCGCCTTCACGCCCATGGGGCCGGAATTGCCGTCGCCTTGAAGGGCAAGGCGATAGATCAGCCGCACCGTGTCGGCGTGCAGAGGATCGATTTCGAGTTTCTTCTTGACCTTCGCGCCGCGCTGCTCGGCGGCGACGACGCGATAGCCGATCGGCGGGCGGGAGCCGTTCCAGAAGCCTTGCCGGGCATTCTCCTTCATGGCCCTCAGCGTGTGCTTGCCGTTCTCCTTCGATTGGTACTCGTCGAACAGCGCCATCATCTGGCGCATCATGACGTGCATCGGGTCGTCGCCGATCTCCTGGGTGATCGAGACCAGCTTGATGCCGTTCTTTGCGAGCTTGCGGACGTAGAACTCGAGCTCGAAGTGGTCGCGAAAGAAGCGGCTGAACGAGTGGACCAGCACGATGTCGAACGGGGCGGGCCTCGCCGAGCCGGCTTCGATCATCCGCTGGAACTCGGGTCGGCGGTCGTTGGTGGCAGACGCGCCCGGCTCGACGTAGGTCTCGACCAGTTCGTAGCCTCGCGCGGCGCAATAAGCTTCGCCCTGCCGTTTCTGGTCCGGGATCGAGACATCGTGCTCGGCCTGCCGCGCTGTCGAGACGCGCAGATAGAGGGCGGCGCGCAGAGGCGTGGTCATGGCAAAGCTCCGCTCAGATCATCGGCTGGGCTCGAACATCTCGTCGAAGAGGTCACCGAACCACGCCTCGAATATGTCCACCTCGGCTTGCGTGATCGGAACGCGCTCGGGCCAATCGTCCGTGACGGTCCAAGCCGAGAGATCATGCTTCGGCGGCCGGCCAATGCGAGGCCAAGGCTCTGGCGCGATATAAAGGTCGTCGGGCAGATTACCAAGGCTGATGCGCGGACGGGACATCCCGCGAGCATCGCGCGACATGGCCTCCGGGCGAAGGACCGATCTTTATCCCACAACACTCTCTTCCTTCGCGGCGAAACCGTGATGAAGGGAGTGCTGGCACTCATTTCGGAACTTGATCGCTTGGCAAGCCCTCGCCGGGCCGGTGACAGCCGGTCAAGGCCGCCGCCGCGAAGCGGTGGCGCGGAACGCGCCAGCCTTGACGGGCTGGCGGCGGTCCGGCCTGCTCGTGCCAAAGCGGTCATGGTTCAGCTTGCCTTGCGCGACAGCGTGAGCGGCAGGTCCAACTCCACCCGGTCGTGCATGACTTTCGGCGTGATGCGGCCTCGCTCGCCGCGTTCGAGGCGGACCAGGCCGTAGCCTTCCATGGTCCGCAGCGTGCGGGAGAGGTTGGACTTGGCCTTGCCGGTGATCCGGGCCAGTTCGTCGAGCGAGCCGGGCGCCTTCTCGGCGATGACGCGCAGCAGCTCGCGGTTGCCAGCCGAGAGAACCTTGGCGAAGGATTCGGTCGAGGTGAACCAGACTTTGGGTTCGTCGGCCGCAACGCGCCGTTCACCGCGGGCCACGGCCATGGTGCGCGCCTTCATCTCCTCGTAGCTGGCGATGCCCGCCTTCAAGGTGGTCATGGGATCACTCCTTTCTCGCGCAATACCGCATCCACCATCTCCCAGAAGTCGGCGAGCAAGGTTGCCGTATCCCGGTACTCGTAAGCCCTGATCGTCCGTAGCCGGTGGCGATGGTCCTGCGGCTCACCGCGCCTTTGCCGGGCGACAGGATGGGCGTTGTCGAAACCGACCAGCCTCTCGCCGTCCGGCCCGTGCAGCGTCAGCGAGTAGTCGATGCCGTGCGGCTTCTCCGGCGACACCGGCGCGCGCGTCACCACGAACCGGACCCAGTGGCCGCCCTCGGGGTCCACCACGAGAACCTGCCCGTCGAGGTCGAGAAGCACATCGAGGGTCGGGTCACGCGACTCAGGCACGTGAGAAAGTTATCATACTGAAGCAATCTTTTCAAGGAGGGCATTCGGCGGCCCTTGGCAGGGAGGCTGGCGCTCGGATCATTGATGTCTTTGATGTTTCCGCCGGAAGCGACAGCAAGGCGCGTCTCAGCGTCTGCGCAAATTCGTAAATTGACCCAATGACATACACCCCGACCGACGGCGCGCCGTTTTACCTTGCCGTCCAGCTTATCGCCGATAACGAGCGGCCCGAAAACAATGCTGGATGGCGCAAACAGCATTGATATCATTAGAAAATTCCCCAAAAGCGCCAGCAGGTCCTTCCGGCGAGAGCCGCCGTAACCCATTGATCGAACGAACAAAAACGACCAACGACGGCAACGCTTTTATCTTGCCGTCATCCTACCCCCCTTCTCCGAGGCTGCTCTCGACTTCAAAATGCGCCCCTACATCCGGATCGGACCCTCAACGGCACCATTGCTCAAAAGAGCTATTTCGCCCTAAATGGCGCAATCGAGATGCGGCGGGACGGGGCCATGAAAACCATGTCGGCGCGCGAAGCGAAGAACGGCTTCGGGCTGATGATCGACACCGCGCGTGCGGAGCCAGTGCTGATCGAAAAGCACGGGCGTGGCGTGGTGGTGGTCGTCTCGGTGGAAGAATATGAAAGGCTTTCCGTGCAATCTGGTCGCGCGGATAAGGGGGAAACGGGGACCAAGGGGGCGTCGAAGGGTGGCCAATGAAGCGTTCGCGCGCGTCAAGATAGATTTCTGCCTATGAACCTTATCGGTTCTGACATCTATGCCCAATGCTTCGATCATCACCGAGAGGTTGGCGATCTGGACTTCGTAGTGAAGGGAAGTCTTCCAATCCCATATTTCGGCGATGTGGCGGCGTATCGGGCGTCACCATTGAAAGTGTTGACCGCAGCACTCAATCCTTCCCATGAGGAGTTTCCTGCTGACAATCCTCGCTTCAATATCGCGCGGGGGTTGACAGGCGCCGACGCCCTCGAAGTCGAGCTCAGCAACTACTTTAGGTTCAATCCCTATCGTCGCTGGTTTCGCTCTTTCGGGCCCGTGCTCAACGGCCTTGGCGCGTCCTATGGCGGCAAAATGGCTGACGACGAATATCGCCACACGGCTCTGCACCTCGATATGTGCTCGCCGATTGCCACCTCGCCAACCTGGTCAAGACTGACATTCGATCAGCGGGCAAGGCTGACCGCAACAGGACGTCGGACGTTCGAGCGGCTCGTTGACGCGCTTAAGCCTGACGTAATTATCGCATCGTTGGGTTGGGGCCATATTGAGGCTTGGCATGCTGATTTCCGCACCGGTCGCGATTGGGAGCCCATCCTGACCTACCCGACCTCATTCAGTGGAGTGCAGCTCAGGACGCCGTTGCGGGTCCAGGCTAATTCCCTGAGATCCAGTATGGATCACGTCTATCTCTTCGCGAACGGATCGGCCGCAAACACTCCCTTCGGACGATTCCACAATGACAGGAAGCGTGCGGTAGGCTTAGCCCTGCTTGGTCGACTTACCAAGCAATGAAAAACATTCGCTTCGTGCAATTCCCCCATCCCGGCGAGGAGCATCAGCCCAGTCCGGATGGGAAGGGCAAGGCTTGGAATTGGCTGAAAAATACTCCAACTCGCCGAAAGCCCGAAGGGTCGGACAATCCCCACCGCCGGACCTTCTTCCAGATCGAGGGAATCCGCCTGACGGACAGCGAAGAGGTCCGTGGCCCGTTGTGGGCGTGGGGAGAGTGGGAAGCTGAGGCCAAGGTCGTGGCGCCGCTGCATAGCCAAGGCCGCGAGCCGACCACGCTCTTCGAGCCCTATTGGACCCCGAAAGACAGTTTCGAGAATCTGCATAATACAGACCCATTCATATTTGGCGGCTTCTATTACACCGACTGCAAGCAGGGGACGAGCGCAAGTCTGAGGGGCATGCTCGATCTCGAAATTGGTTCGGTCATCATCTTTGGAAGCGGGTTCAGTAACAGTTGGGTGTTGGACACGGTGTTTGTGGTGGCCGACTATGTGGATCACTGCGCACATAACTATAGAGAAAGACTCAACAATCGTGTTCCAGACGGCTACGAGCAGGTCGTCTTGGGGCCGACATACGGCGAACATGCTAGCCGGCGACATCTACCCAGGCGCCTCTACATAGGGGCCACCCACGAAAACCCCGTCAATGATATGTACAGTTTCTTCCCCTGCATGCCGCCGGGGGGAGATAGAGGCTTTGCCCGGCCAGAGATGGTGCGCAGTTCGGTTCTGACCGAGGGCCATTTCAACCCTAGGCTTCGTCAGGGGATGAAAGGGCACAGTCGCACGAGCGACGCGCTATCCTCGGAGACGGTCGTGGGACTTTGGAAAGATATTCGCGATCAGGTTTTGGCCAGCGGCTGCCAATTGGGCGTGTGGGCTGAAATGCCGAACCGACGCGGCTGAGATCATCACAAACGCCGCTTGCTTGGGTAGTCAGGATAGCGCTGTCATAGGGCTATAGCGTAGACATAGTGCTCATCATCGTCGGCCCCGGCACGCCAATCCAAATTCGAAATAAAGCTGCGACGCGCGGCGGAATCCGTCCTCGGATCCGAAGCGGTTATAACTCTAAACCTTGATCGCTTATCTTGCGCGAGAGCGTAATCGGTAGGTCCAGTTCTACCCGGTCGTGCATGACCTTCGGCGTGATGCGGCCGCGCTCGCCGCGTTCGAGGCGGACCAGGCCGTAGCCTTCCATGGTCCTCAGCGTGCGGGAGAGGTTGGACTTGGCCTTGCCGGTGATTCGGGCCAGTTCGTCGAGCGAGCCGGGCGCCTTCTCGGCGATGACGCGCAGCAGTTCGCGGTTGCCCGCGGACAGCACCTTGGCGAAGGACTCGGTCGAAGTGAACCAGACCTTCGGCTCGTCGGCGGCAATATGGCGCTCTCCGCGCGCCAAGGCCATGGTGCGCGCCTTCATGTCCTCGTAGTTGGCGATGCCCACCTTCAACGTCGTCATGGGATCACTCCTTTCTCGCGCAACACTGCATCCACGGCCTCCCAGAAATCGGCGAGCAGGGTTGCCGCGTCCCGGTATTCATAAGCCCTAATCGTCCGCAGCCGGTGACGATGATCCCGCGGCCCGCCCCGTTTCTGCCGCTCGACCGGATGGGCGTTGTCGAACCCGACCAGCCGCTCCCCATTCGGCCCGTGCAGCGTCAGCGAGTAGTCCAGCCCATGCGGCTTCTCCGGCGACACCGGCACCCGCGTCACGACGAAGCGGACCCAGTGGCCGCCCTCCGGGTCCACCACGAGCACCTGCCCGTCGAGGTCGAGAAGCACGTCGAGTGTCGGGGCGCGCGGCTCCGTCACAGCATGAAGTTATCAGATTGAAGCAACACAAGCAAGAGAGGGCTTTGGGCGGTCATGGGATAGGCGGATGGCGCTCGGTGCATTGATATCATTGACCTTTCGGCTGGAAGCGCCAGCAATGGGCGATTCCACGTCCGCGCAAATTCGTCAACTGACCCAATGACATACACCCCCCACCGACGGCGCGCCGTTTTATCTTGCCGTCCCGATATCAGCCCAAACCAGCGCGCCTGTGCCTTCGTACTTCCTCCGCCGCATAACCGTGGCTACGATCTTTGGCCATGCCGTCGCTGAGCAGGATTGGCGCATATCGTACGGCCGGGAGTTGTTCATGAACCTTGATCGGAACGGCGCAAATTCACCCGGCGAGGTGCAGGTTCGCGGCTGTGCGACGAACAGACTTGTGCATTATTCCGGTTTTCTACCATCCGGAAAATAGTATGGGAGATTACATTCTAGACTATCACATGCGCCGTATTCACACGGGCTTGTTGACGGTCTTGCTCATCGGATGGTTGGCGATCAGATGACGTGCGATCTCGCCGAATGGCGTCGTTAGGTGGCTGAAGATGTGAGCCGTACGCGGCGTGACCCACGGATTCATCTCTGAGACCGGAACGGCCATTTTAATCAACTCACGTCTGAACGCATACCCGCGATGGTCGATGGCGGCGAGCGTGAGGGTTATCCGGGTGTCTTTCACTGCGTCATAAATCGCGCGCTGCTCGGTGACAGGCGTCCGCTCGCCTAGGGTTACGGACTTGATACACTCGGGCGGGAGATGTTGAGTGTAGATTGGAAAGCCGCGGGGGCCGATGCCCTTTTTCTCGCAGTCTACAAGACTGCGTATGACCCGGACTTCCTGCTCGTATTTCCACTGCTCGGATTTTGCGCAAAGTTCGGCGACGGGGATCGGTTCTGGCGGTGAAACGTATGCGCCGACATCGCGCATCGGCCGTAGCGGTCGATATTCGACATCGATCTGGCCGTCGAAGAATTCATGCGATCCGTCAAACACAACCACAGCGCCGGCATATTGATCGGCGTAGTGGGACCACATCAGGAGCGAGTCATTAACCCGCGAGAGACTGAGAATGCCGATAAGGCTGTTGAATTGCTGAACGATATCGCGCGACATGGCGTCGCTCGCCTGGCAGCCCTCCGGCACCTCGTTAAGCGCACCCGGCGGCGGCCGCCGGCGTTGCGCCCGTACGTCGAACGAAAAGCTGAACTGCTTCTCGCCCGAGTCGTTAGCGATCACGACTTCAGGCAGCAACTCGAACGGATCGTTGAAGGCGCTCGGCTGTGTGAACCGTACGGAGCCTTGGAGAATTCGCCTCAGGCCGGCAATGTCCACATACTTATAAAGCGGTGCGGAAGCCGCACCGGTCGCCGCGTCAGTCATCGTCCTCTCCCGTGGTTGACGGGGCACTTCTGAGCGAAATCTATATCACGCTGTTAGCTCTACGCGGGCTAGACCGCATTCGGACCTTCGCCAATCCCAGGAGAGAGATGGTCCGGTTTCGGCCGGCCCCTGTGCCCGGGATTCCAGGCTCTACTGTCGGGCTATAGCGTAGACATAGTGCTCATCATCGTCGGCGCCGGCACGCCATGAATGAGATAGTCCGGCGTTCCCGCCTGACTCACGTCCGATGAGCGCGCGCGGCGCTGGCGGCGAGATAGATCGCGGCCAGCGCCTCGACCCCCGCCTGATCTTCCGCGTCGAAGCGGGCGCGCGACGGGCTGTCGAGATCGATCACGCCGATCATCCGGCCGTCCGCCAACAAAGGGATGACCAGTTCGGAACGGGACGCCGCGTCGCAAGCGATGTGGCCGGGAAAATCGTGGACATCCTCGACCAGGATCGTGCGGCGCTGTGCCACGGCCGTACCGCAGACGCCGTTGCCGACCGGTATCCGAACGCAAGCTGGCATGCCCTGAAACGGGCCGAGCACCAATTCGTCATCGTGCAAGAAATAAAACCCGGCCCAGTTCACGTCGGGCAATTCGTGAAATATCAAGGCGGCGGTGTTGGCGGCGTTGGCGATCGGATCGCGCTCATTGTCGAGCAGCGCGCGCAGTTGCGCCGCGAGTTCCCGATAGTGCGCGTGCTTTGTCCGCGGCATGCGTCAGGATACCCTAAATATGCGCGGCGATCTTAGCTCGAGCGCCGATGACACTAATTCCGATCCGCCCTAACCGGGGAAGCGATAGGGCGCCACCCGGTCCATGCCGAGCAAGTCATTCAGTTTCGCGCCGTCGCCGACCCGGCGGAACAGGCCGGGCGCCATCCATCGCGCGTGGCCATCAAGATTGGGCGCGCCCCTGCCCGCGCGAACATCCGCGATGGCGATGGTCCGGGTTTCCAGCGAGATCCGCGTCAGGCCGGTCTCATTGCCGATACCGGCATGGGCGTGGGCGCCGGAAAAGGCGATGATCGTACCCGGATCGATCACGACCGGCGCCGCGAGATCGGGCGAGACTTCCTCCAAGAGATGCGGGATCGCCTCATCGGACGTGATCGCGTTGAGGCCGCCGGATTTCCGGCGCGCCATCACCGCGGCAAGATCGAAGGTCGCGCTGCTGTTGCGCACCGCGCGCGACCACAGCGCGGGATAGAACGCCATGGTCCGGCCGGCGGTGAGGGGATAGATCGGCGTCCACCAATTGATTTGCGCATAGAGGTTGGTGCCTCAGGTGTCGCGATGGAAGGCGATGGTCGCGGTGCTGGACGCGCGCGGCACCGGCCGATCCCGCGGCTGGCTGGGCTGAAACCGCAGCCGCAGGCGGTCGCGCGCGATCGCCATCGGATCGAGGCCGACGGCGTCGAACAGCGCCCGCCACAGCCGCTTCACCTCCGCCGATTGGCCGAATTCGCGCGACCGCTCGGCGAAGGTTTCGACTTGCGCCTCGTGGCTGAGGTGCCGGTGGATTTCCGGCGGGGCGTGGGGAAAGAACGCATCCTCCAGAAAGCCGGTCGTGAAGGCGACGAGATCGCGCATCGCCGACATTCCGTCGAAGCGGAAGATTTCGTCGGCATAGACGCGCTCGTTGAACGTGGCGGACACGCATGGCACCGGCAGGATCGTGTACATGCGGCTTAAGGTAGGCGGCCCCTATAGGCCGAACAAGCCGACCGGCAGGCCCAGATGCGTGCGGGCGATCGGTCCGGCGAAATTGAGAAATTGCGACGAGATGTGGCTGCGATACATCAGGCAGTCGCGCTGATAGCGCTGAATGCGCTGGCCCTTCTTCGCGGCGGCGGAGCTGGAATTGTTGAAAATGATATCGACGGCCTGGGTCGCGAGCTGCCCCGCATGCTGCATCTGGCCCCAGAGGCGCAGATTGTCCTCGACCGAGATGACTTGGCCGGTCTCGGCCCAGCGCGCGCAATACTCCATATACATCTGCCCGGTGCGGACCATGATCGCTTCCGCCGCGTCGGTCAGCGTCACCGCCTGGCCATAGGTGCGCTGAAAATCGGGATGCTCCGCGCGCTTGACGGTCGGCGGAAACATGGTCGTGCGCGTCTTGATGATCTTCTCGAATTCGTCGAGCGCCGCCCGCGCCGCGCCGATCACCGGCGTCACCAGCGACATGTGATACGGCCCCATGACACGCCCGAGATACATCGGGTTGCCGTGAAGCCGGGTGCCCGGCGTGCCGTCGACCATCGACTCGCCCTCCGCCCACATGCGCGGCGTCGCGACGGCGTGATGCGCCGGGATGAAGACCTTGTCCACCTTGACGCTGTTGGAGCCGCTGGCGCGCATGCCCAGCGTCTTGTCACCGCCCCAATCAGGCAGCACCGTCACCTGGTGTTTCGGGATCACGACATTGACCACGTCCGGCGGATTCTTGCCGTCGAGCACCGCCGCCGCGCCGACAAAGTGCGAGGAATGCGGAATGCCCGAGCAATAATCCCATACGCCGTCGATGATGTAGCCACCCTGCGTCGGGGTCGCCGTTCCCATCGGCGCCGGGCGGTGCGGCGAGGCATAGAAGCCATCGGCGAAGAAATCGCGCTGCGCCGCCTCGTCCCAATGCGAGGCGACCAGGAACGGGTGTGAGGCGCACAGGGTCAGGCACCAGCCGATGCCGGGATCGCCCCACGATATTTCCAGCATCGCGCGGTAGAAGGTATCGATGGAGAACTCATAGCCGCCGAACATGCGCGGCTGCAGCGTGCGATAAAGTCCCGCCTTCAGGAATTCGCGATGCAATTCGTCGGAATAGGTTCCGCGCTCCTCGGCGGCGTCGGCATCCGCCTGAACCATGGGCCGCAGGGCGGCGGCGCGCGCGATTAATTGGCGCGGCGTCAAATCGGGTTCGGGAACCGGCAGGACGCTCTGGGTTTGACGCGGCTTGAGAGTGGCGGCCATGGTTTCCCTGCCCTTTTGAGGTTTCTGTTTTCCGACGATCATCGGTCATCCATGATGGCGCCGGACTTCGCAAAATCAAACCAAATCGGCGGCCTGGCGAATTTGACGCCGCGCAACCGCCAAGTTATTTTCGTCCCTTCCGGCAGGAGCGCCGGGCGATCCCGATTTCATTCGATTCCAAGCGAGGGCCACATGATCCGAGGATTGACCGGGATTGGCGCCGCCGCGCTCGCCATAACCGTGCTGCTGCCCTGCGTGACGATGGCGCAAGGTCTGCCGACGCGCGAGGGGACCTGCGTGCGCACCAAGATCGCGCGAATCGAACACCGGCTGCAGAGTGGCACGAACGGGCCCTTCGTGCCGGATTCGGGTTCGGCCGTGGTGTTCGCCAATCGCGGCTATCAGGTCGGCTATGACGAGGTGCCGGCGATCCACCGGTCGCGGCGCGGCGATTCCGTGCTGATGTGCCTGGTCCAGTTGCCGCGCGACTGCCCGGCCGGCGATGCGCGCGGCCGCTGGTACACCACGACCAATCTGCGCACCATGGAATCCTGGACCATGCCGGATGCCGAGCATGGCTGCGGCGGGGCCTAACATCGCCGCCTAGCGGGATGGATCGGCCGCCCGGGATCGGTTGTTCTCCAACAGCGAGATTCCCCTCACTGGAGCGAGACGATGGCGGAGAGCACCGAGAAAAGGCCGAAAATCGGCGGCTGGCCCCTCACCGCCGTCATCGTCGCGGTTCTGGTCTTTCTATTCTACGTCCGTACCATCCTGACGCCGTTCGTGCTGGCAGCGGCGCTCGCCTTCATCCTCAATCCCGCGATGGATTGGGGGCAAGCGCGGTTGCGCTGGCCGCGCTGGATCTTCGCCGTGCTGCTCTACATCGCGGTGCTCGCGATCCTGGTGTTGCCGCTGTTGCTGTTCGGGGGACAGCTTGCCCGGGATATCGCGGATACCGCGACGCACCTGCCGCAACTGGTTCATAAATATGTCGGGGAGGTCGCCAAATTCGCCGGGCCGACCTTCGGCATCGCCATCGATCCCGACCAGGTCAGCAACGCCATTCTGACACGCGGCCGGAATTTTCTTCAGACCGGCGCGGTCTTCAGCGTCGCCGGTTACGGGTTCGGCGCGATCTTCGGCATCATCCTGTTCTTCGTCGTCCTAGCCTATTTCTTGCTGTCGGGACGACAGATCGTGGCCGGAATGTTCTGGCTGGTGCCGCCAGAGTATCGCCGCGACGTCGACGCCGTCGCGGTGAAAATTCTGCCGGTGCTGTGGCGCTATTTCGCCGGCCTGCTGTTCATCGTGGGATACGCGGCGATCTTCTCATGGATCGCGTTCGGGCTGGTGTTCCACGTCCCCCACGCGGCACTGATCGCGCTGGCGGTCGGCTTCTTGGAACTGGTGCCGCTGATCGGCCCCGCCATCACTTTCGCCATCGTCGGGATGATCGCGGCGCAGCAGGGCGATGTCGGCTCCGTCATCGCCCTGTTCGCCTTCGAGATCGCGATGCGGCTGTCGCTCGACGAGGTGATCGCGCCGCTGGTGCTGGGCAAGGCGGCGCGCCTGCGGCCGATCGTCATCATCTTCGCGTTCCTCTCCGGCGGCATCCTGTTCGGCATCATCGGCCTGTTGCTGGCGACGCCGGTCGCCGCCTCGATCAAGATCATCCTCATGTCCTATTATGCCGAGCCGGTCCCCGGCAAAGCCGAATCAACCATCGGTCGCCGCCCGCGCGGCCGAAGCGGCGATTGACCGGATGCGCGCCCGCTCGCCATGATGCGCGCGGGGGATTTCATTCCATGACGCGCGCCGACACCGTTACCGCACGGCCGATCCGGCTGCTGGTGCTGGCGATCGTGGCCACCCTCGTCGCGCTCGTCAGTTTCGTCGTCAATCTCGCCATCATGATGATGTCGCCGATGATGTTCGATGCCGGGGAGAGTGCCTGGCTGTGGACCGTCTTCATCGCGATCTGGCTGACGCCGCTGGTGCTCGCCGCCGGAATCGCGGTCGCATGGCTCGGCTTTGGCATCAGGTGGACCGGCGTCGCGATCGCCGGCCTCGCCATCGTGCTGGCGCCGGCCGCGATGTGGCTGGTGCTGGTTCTGTTCGGCTAAGTCAGGGCGCGCGGTTCTGCGCGCTCCAATTACGTTCCAGGTTGGCGATCAGCGCCGGGCTGAAATGGCAATAAGCTTGCTCGCGGGCATAGACCGCCATATAGCGGCGGAACAAATCCAGCGGCTCCTGCCCGATGCGAATGGCCCGGCGATTGCCGGCCGCGCTGACCACGCCGGAACTGGTGAAGCCATCGACCACCGCCTCCAGCGCGGCATCGAGCGAATCGGGCGGCACCACCTCGTCACAGACGAGGCGCCCCGCCGGCGTATCGCAATCGAGCCGGCGGCCATAAAGAATCGCCTCGCGCGCGATGCGATCGCCGGTAAATCGCCATAGGCGCATATTGGATGCTCCTGGAATGATGCCCTCTTTACGCGCCGGTAATGTCATATAAGCATCGCTTGCCGCCAGGATGTAATCGACCGCGAGCAGGATCTGGCAGCCACCGCCGATGGCAAAACCATCGACCACCGCGACCCAGGGTTTCTCCACGGTGCCGCCGTAAATTTCATCGGGGCTGATGTCGGGCCGCGCGACGCCGCGAAACAGCTTGTTGACGAAGCCCATCTCGCGCCGGATGTACCAGAGATACGAAATCCGGCCGTGATAGAGATGCGTCAGGTTGATCCCGGCGGAAAACAGCCGCCGGCCGGCGAATTTCGGATGATCGACGGTATCGCCGCGCAGGATGCCGATATCGCTGGCCGGGTCGAGGCAGGCGAGATCGGCGGCGATTTCGAGATCGTCGATCGTGCTCTCGTCCTCGGCGTTGAGGAAGCGGCGGTTGCGCATGGTTAGGTGCGACGCCTTGCCCTGGCGCTCGAGGCTCGCGCCGTCCAGCGCCAGCGTGCCATGCGCCCGAAAATGCGCCAGTCGTTCCAGCGATTCCGGGCGCGGCAGCAACATGGCGTGACAGAGATGCATGCCCGCCGCCGGATGCGCCAGCACCTGCGCCAGGAAAATGCCCTGGTCGATTTCGATGCCGTCCTTGTGCCCCTGGGGAATGCCGTCATCCGCCGCCAGCCGCCGGGCATCCGGGGTCAAGCCGGGCAGGAAGGCCGCAGCATCGCTGACCAGCACCTCCACGCGCTTGAACGCACCATAATCCTGGCTCAGCGCGCGGTAGATAGTCTCGACATGGGTCGCCAGAAACCGCTCACGCGACGCCCGCTCGCGCGTCAGGATCGCGGTGGCGGCCACCGCCTCGCCCGCCGAGCGGGCCAGCTTGCGCGGCAGCCGGTTCAGCAGGTCGGCGCCCATCCGCCAACGCCGCGAGAAGGCATCGGCATCGCGCCGATAGTCGCCCGAAATCGTCTCGTCGGCGGCGAGCCACGCGGCGACCTCCGCGCCCGGCAAACCGGCGCCAGCGAGCAGTTCCTCGGTCGTTGCGTCCATGCCTCGTCTCCTAGCCACGCGGCCGCTTGTCGATGACGCGTCGCGCCTTGCCTTGGGAGCGCTCGATCGATCCGGGCGCCACCGCCCGCACCGTCGTCGTCACGCCGACATGCGCCTTGATCAGATGCACGGCGCGGCTCGCCAGCGCCGCCGTATCGTCGGCGCCCAGGACCGCCCGCGTCTCGACGATCACCGCGAGTTCGTCGAGCCGGTCGGGCCGCGACACTTCCAGCACATAGTGGGGCGCCAGCATCGCCTCCGCCGCGAGCGCCGCCTCGATCTGGCTGGGGAAGACATTGACGCCGCGAATGATCAGCATGTCGTCGCTGCGCCCCTTGATGCGCTCGATCCGCCGCATCGCGCGTCCGGTGCCGGGCAGCAGCCGCGTCAGGTCGCGGGTGCGATAACGGATCACCGGCATCGCCTCCTTGGTCAGCGCGGTCAGCACCAGTTCGCCCTCCGCGCCATCCGGTAGCACCGCGCCGGTGTCGGGGTCGATGATTTCGGGCAGGAAATGATCCTCCCAGATCGTCAGCCCATCCTTGGTATCGAGATATTCCTGGCCGACGCCGGGGCCAATGACTTCGGAAAGCCCATAGATGTCGACCGCATCGAGGCCGAGGCGCCGCTCGATCTCGGCGCGCATGCTTTCGGTCCACGGCTCGGCGCCGCAGATCGCGATGCGCAGGCTGCACGCGCGCGCATCGAGACCCTGGCGGTCGAATTCGTCGGCGATGGCGAGCAAATAGGATGGCGTCACCGCGATCAAATCCGGCTCGAAATCGCGAATGAGCCGCACCTGACGCTCGGTGAAGCCGCCGCCCATCGGGATGACGGTGCAGCCGAGCCGCTCGGCCCCGTAATGCAGGCCGAGACCGCCGGTGAACAGGCCATAGCCATAGGCAACATGCATCTTGTCGCCGCGCCGGCCGCCGGCGGCGCGGATCGAGCGCGCGACCAGATCGGCCCACAGATCGAGATCGCCCCTTGTATAGCCGACCACCGTCGGCTGGCCCGTGGTGCCGCTGGACGCATGGACGCGGTTGATCTCACTCATCGGCACCGCGAACATGCCGAAGGGATAATTGGCGCGCAGATCGTCCTTGGTCGTGAACGGCAGCCGCGCCAGATCGTCGAGGCTTTTGATGTCGCGGGCCGCCACCCCCGCCGCCGCGAATGCCTGTCGATAATGCGGCACCGCATGCGCCGCGAGGGCGACGGCCCGCTGGAGCCGCGACAATTGCAGCGCGCGCAGCTCGTCGATGCCGGCGGTCTCGATTGGCTCGGCCTGATCGTCGCGATTCCGTTCCATGCGCTTTCTCCCGCCGCCGATGGTAGGACCCCGAATCAGTCGATGGGAAAAAATGTTAGACCATAGATTTTATATACTGTTTGACGCGCGACGGAATTTGCTCATCAATGGCAAGACAGAAAACCCGAGGGGAGTGCCATGGCGACCGACAGCAAACATGCCGAGACCCAAGTGCTGCATGCCGGCAGCTATCGCAGCGATCCCGCCACCAACGCGGTGGCGGTGCCGATCTACCAGACCACCAGCTTTCAGTTCCACGATACCGGCCAAGCGGCGCGGCTGTTTGCGTTGCAGGAATTGGGCAACATCTACACCCGAATCATGAATCCGACCCAGGCGGTGCTGGAAGAGCGTGTTGCCGCGCTCGAGGGCGGCGTCGCGGCGCTGGGCCTGGCGTCCGGCCAGTCGGCGAGCCTGTTCTCGATCCAGAACATCACCCATGCCGGCGATAATTTCGTCGCCTCGACCGATCTCTATGGCGGCACCTGGAATCTGTTCGCCAACACGCTGAGCACGATGGGCATCGAAGCGCGGTTCGTCGATCCGTCGGACCCCGAGAATTTCCGCCGCGCCACCGATGCGCGCACGCGCTGCTATTACGCCGAGACCCTGCCCAACCCGAAGCTTGAGGTGTTTCCCATCGGCGAGGTGGCGAAGATCGGCCGTGAGCTGGGCGTGCCGCTGATCATGGACAATACCGCGGCGCCGATCCTGTGCCGGCCGCTCGATCATGGCGCCGCCATCGTCATGCATTCGACCACCAAATATATCGGCGGCCATGGCACCTCGATCGGCGGCGTGCTGGTGGACGGCGGCAATTTCGATTGGGAGGGGCATGCCGACCGCTTCCCGATGCTGAATACGCCTGACCCCAGCTATCATGGCGCGGTGTGGACCCAGGCGGTGAAGCCGCTCGGCCCCATCGCCTATATCCTCAAGGCCCGGGTCACCCTGCTCCGCGACATCGGCGCCGCCATGAGTCCCTTCAACGCCTTCATGTTCATTCAGGGGCTGGAGACCCTGCCCTTACGCATGCGCGAGCATTGCGCCAACGC
The DNA here is from genome assembly GCA_036510675.1 of Allostellaceae bacterium. Classification (GTDB taxonomy): domain Bacteria; phylum Pseudomonadota; class Alphaproteobacteria; order ATCC43930; family CGMCC-115725; genus JAATGI01. The sequence goes on along the minus strand of DATCDN010000082.1, from coordinate 4,525 downwards.
CATCAAGGTGGCGGCCTATCTCGGGAAACACGCGAAGGTAACGAAGGTCATCTTCCCCGGCGCGATGAGTGGCGAGGCCCGGCGGCGCGCCGACGCGTATCTGAAGGGCGGCTATGGCGCGCTGGTCGGGTTCGAGGTGGCCGGCGGCCGCGAGGCCGGCCAGCGCTTCATCAACGCGCTGAAGATGCATTATCACGTCGCCAATATCGGCGACACGCGCAGCCTGGCGATTCACCCGGCCTCGACCACGCACTCGCAATTGACCCCTGAGGAGCAGATCAAGACCGGCGTGACCGACGGCTATGTCCGGCTGTCGGTCGGGATCGAGCATATCGACGACATCATCGCCGACCTCGATCAGGCATTCGCGGCGGCATAGGCGTCGAAGTTGTCAGTTGTCAGTTGTCGGACTGATAACTGACAACTGACGACTGATAACTGACGACTGATAACTTCCCTACCGCTTTTCGTCCGGCTCGATCGCCATGCCGGATAGCGGGTCGACGAAGACCAGATGATCGGTCACGCCCTTCACGCCCGGAATATTCTCGGCGGCGATGCGCAGCGCCAGTCGCTCGCGCTCGTCGGTGATGGTGCCGCGCAGCTCGACGATGCCGTGGCTCACCGCGATCCGCAGCACGGCGCGCGGGGCCCAGCGCTGCTTGTCGATTTCGGCGAGCAGATTGGCGCGAATCTCCTCGTCGGTCGCGGGTATGGTCGGCGCCTTTTCGGCGTCGGCGACCAGCGCGCGCAGGAGGTCGGCGCGGCTGACGATCCCCACCATCTTGTCGCCCGCCACCACCGGCAGCCGCTTGACATGGTGCTTTTCCATCAGCGCCACGATCTGTTCCAGCGTCGCGTCCGGGGCGACCTGGATCACATTCTCCGACATGGCCTCGCCGACCTTGCGGGCATGGGCGTGGATATAGTCCTGGGCGGCACGGCCGGGCCCCAGCAGCAGCTCCAGCCAATGGGAGCGGCGGCGCTCGGTGCCGGTTTCGGTCCGGCGCAGCAGATCGCCCTCGGTCAGGACGCCGACCAGCCGGCCCTGCCAGTCCAGCACCGGCAGACCACTAATCCGGTGCTGAAGCATCAGGCGGGCGGCATCGAGCACGCTAGTCTCGGCGTTCAGCGTCAGCACGTCGTTGGTCATGATATCGGCGGCGTTCATTGCGATCCCCTTTCGACGGCAAGCACCCTATGATGCCGCTCGCGCCTTGAAAAGAGTGCGGCAGCCACGGACGGGGAACCACGCCGGGAAATCCGGCGTTGAGGCTTGGCGATGACCACAATAGCGACACCGGCGAAGCCGCCGATAAAGCCGATAAAGCCGACTTTCTGGTCCAAGCTCGGGCCGGGATTGATCACCGGGGCCGCCGACGACGACCCCAGCGGCATCGCCACCTATTCCCAGGTCGGCGCCCAGTTCGGCTATGCCATCGGCTGGACCATGCTGTTCAGCTATCCACTGATGGTCGCGATTCAGGAGATCAGCGCCCGCATCGGCCGGGTCACCGGGCGGGGCATCGCCGCCAATCTGCGCATCCATTATCCGCTGCCGCTGCTGCATGCCATGGTGGTGCTGCTGCTGGTCGCCAACATCATCAATCTCGGCGCCGATCTGGGTGCGATGGGCGATGCGTTGGACCTGGTGGTGGGCGGCAATTACCGCGCCGTTTACGTCGTGGGATTCGCGGTGCTGTGCGCCGCGCTGCAGATATTTTCGCGCTATGAACGCTATGTGATGATCCTGAAATGGTCGACGGTGGTGCTGCTGGCCTATGTCGCAACGGCGCTGGCGATCGACATCCCCTGGGGTACGGTCGCGACCCATGTGCTGCTGCCGTCGATCACCTTCAACAGCGATTATCTCCTCGCCATCGTTGCGGTGCTCGGCACCACCATCAGCCCCTATATGTTTTTCTGGCAATCGTCGGAGGAGGCGGAGGAAGAGCGCCTCGATCCCGCCCAGGCGCCGCTGATCGAGGATGGCCACGACGCCACGGCGCAGATCCATCGCATCGAGCTCGACACCTATGTCGGCATGAGCGTCTCCAACATCATCGGCCTGTTCATCATCATCACCACCGCCGCGACCCTCCACGCCCACGGCATCACCGATATCCAAAGCTCGTCCCAAGCGGCCGAGGCGCTGCGCCCGCTCGCCGGAAATTTCGCCTTCCTGCTGTTCGCGCTGGGCATCGTCGGCACCGGCCTGCTGGCGGTGCCGGTGCTGGCGGGCAGCGCCGCCTATGCGGTCGGCGAAGCGCTGCAATGGAAGGTCGGGCTGGGCCGGCTGCCGCACGAAGCCAAGGCCTTTTATGGCTTGATCGCGGCCGCGACGCTGATCGGCATCGTGATCAATTTCGTCGGTCTCGATCCGATCAAGGCGCTTTATTGGAGCGCCGTCATCAACGGCATCGTGGCGGCGCCGCTGATGGTGGTGATGATGCTGATGACCGCGAACAGCAAGATCATGGGCCGCTTCACCCTGCCCTGGCCGTTGAAGACGGTCGGCTGGATCGCAACGCTGGTGATGATCGTCACGGCGCTGGCGCTGGTCGGCAGCTGGCTGATATAGCGGGCGCCGCGATGGCGGACGACAGCCAAGATAGATGGTCGATCCTGGCGGTCGGACGGTTTCCCGAACCGGTCATGGCCGATTTGCGCGCCGCCTTCGACATGGAATTTCTCGATACGGTGCCACCGGGCGGCATCATTGCCGCTGTCGCCGGGCGCGACGCGCTGATCATGTCGTTCGGCACCGAATTGCGGCGTAATGCCATCCTCGCACTGCCCGCCTCCGTGAAGGCGATCGCCACCTATTCCGTCGGCTATGAGCATATCGATGTCGCGGCGGCCCGCGCACGCGGCCTGCCGGTGCTGAATACCCCCGATGTGCTGACCGACGCGGTCGCCGAAATCGGGCTGTTCCTGATGCTGGGCGCGGCACGGCGCGGGACCGAGAGCATCGATCTGATCCGCGGCCGCCACTGGCCGGGCTGGAACGCAACCCAATTGATCGGTGTCGAGCTGGTGGGAAAGCGGCTCGGCATTCTTGGCATGGGGCGGATCGGCCGCGGCATCGCCCGGCGCGCCCGCGCCTTCGGCATGGACATCCATTATCACAATCGCCGGCAACTGGCGCCCGCGCTGGAGGATGGCGCGGTATTTCATGCCGAGTTCGCCGCGATGGCGGGCGTGGCCGATGTGCTGATGGTGGCCGCGCATCTCAGCGCCGAGACGCGGCACTATCTCGATGCGGACCGGATCGCGCTGCTCAAGCCCGGCGCCATTGTGTGCAATGTCGCGCGCGGCGATCTGATCGACGATGATGCCCTGATCGCGGCGCTGGGGGATGGCCGGGTGAACGCCGCCGGCCTCGACGTGTTCGCGGACGAACCAAACATCGACCCGCGCTATTACGACCTGCCCAATGTCTTCATGCTGCCGCATATCGGCAGCTCCACCATCGAAACCCGGCGCCGCATGGCGCGGGCGCTGATCGCCGGCCTGCGCGCCGTTCAGGCCGGCGCGGCGCCGGCCAACGCGGTGGTCTAATCCGCCACCGCTGGGCCGATGACGCCTGAACATTCGCCAAAGCCGATCGCGACATGGCCCGCGCGCTCGGCGCGGCCACGGAAGATCGCCTCGTCCCCGTCGGCAAGCCACAGACGCTGCTCGTCGCCGATAGCCAGCGGCGTGGTGGCGCCGGTGTTAAGCTCGGCGATGCAGGCCCGGCTGTCGTCGGTCGGGCCGGAAACGGTGCCGCTGGCCAGGAGATCGCCGGGGCGCAGATTGCAGCCATTGGCGGTGTGGTACGTCACCATCTGCGCGAAGGTCCAATAGAGGGCGTTGGCGTTGGTGTGGGTGACCTGCGCCGGCGCCGCGCCATTGGCGCGCATCGCGGCGGTGCGCCAATAGGCGTCGAGCGCGATGTCGAAGCCGCCCTCCTCAAGGTCGGTTCCATGCGACAGATGCGGAAACGGCGCGGGATCGTCGGCGTCGCGCGTGAAGGCCGGCGCCCGGAACGGCGCCAACGCCTCAGAGGTCACGATCCATGGCGAGATCGAGGTCGAGAAGCTCTTGCCGGAAAAGGGACCCAGCGGCTGCGATTCCCAGCGCTGAATGCCGCGCGCCGACCAATCGTTGAGCAGGCAATAGCCGAAGATATGATCCGCCGCCTGCGCGATGCCGATGGGCGCGCCCAACGCATTGCCCGGACCGATGAAGGCCGCCAGCTCCAACTCGAAATCGAGCGCCGTCTCCGGCCCATAGAGGATCGCGTCGCCCTCGCCGCGAAATTCGCCCTTGGGCCGCACGATGGTCTCACCGGCGATGCGCACCGAGCTGGCGCGGCTGTTATAGGCGATCGGCTGGTATTTATAGGAGGGTGGGACCGTGCTTCGTCCCATCCGCATGGTGTGGAAGATCGAGGACAGAAAATCGGAAAAGGCGCCGATCGCCGCCTGCAGATGCATCTTTGCCTCGGTCATCGGCACCAGGAATGTGTCGGCGCGCGGCT
>DATCDN010000081.1:0-7358 GCA_036510675.1 Allostellaceae bacterium | reverse complement strand
TCTCAATGGACGGGCGCGGCCGGTGGATGGACAATGTCTTCATCGAACGGTTATGGCGGTCGTTGAAATACGAGTGCGTCTTCCTGAACGCTTTCGAAACGGGCAGTGAGGCGCGAGCCGGCATCGGGCGTTGGATCGGCTACTACAACGCCGACAGGCCCCACTCCGCGTTCGGCGGCAGGACGCCAGACGGAAAACGGCCGGCTGCCATCAACCGATACGTATGCTGCCGCGAGTACGGATACCCGAGGCGAACGAGGGTTCTCCAGTCTATCCACTGGCGTTTAACAATCATCGCTTCTGCTCCTGAATGGGAGCCATCGCGATGGCCCTGGGTTAGTCCCGGGGACGGTTAGACGATATCAGGAACCCGTAAGAGTTGCGAGATGACCCTCATAGGCTTCGATCGCTTGCCGCATCTCGTCGATGTACTGATATCGGTCGTAGACCGCCTCTACCTCGGTACCGAGCCGATGATCGAGGATGCGCTCCGCGACATGAGGCGCGACCTTCAATGGAGCCAGCGTCGTTCGCATCGTTCGACGCAAATCGTGCAGAGTCCAACCAGTGACGCCGCACTCTTTGTCGAAGGCGATCTTGGGCTTGCTGCCACCTTGAGCTCTTTGAACGCGGGCAGGAAATGGACCTGCAAGCGCCGCTTCGTACTCGCGTAGCTGCTGGCTTTATTGGCCCGCTCTTTCAGCGCGAGATACTCGGTTAGCGCATCTTTGAAGGCGATCGTCTCGGGCATGAGGTGCCCAAGCGTGCGCGAGGCTAGGATGTGCTTCGCCTTACCACGAGCCTCGGCAAGGCTGATGACGGGGTAACGACCTAGCGTGATGAATTGCCGATTCTTGCCGACGATGAGGGTGAACGTCTTAGTGCCGCCATGGGAAATGCGCACACAAAATCCAGGGAGCGCATCGTCGCGATAGGTCTTTTGGCCCTGGGATGGGATCGGCAACGCGTTGACGCCGATGTCAGTGAGCCTCATGCCCTAGCCTCACCCTAGCCTCATCTGGGGCGTGAGTTGTGGTGAGACATAATGGAATCAAAATGGGGCAAGGATTTTATTGATAAATTTCGTCAGTCTCGGATACGGCGGGACACGATAAGATACCCCAAAATGGGAATCATAATCCCAAGGTCGGGGGTTCAAGTCCCTCTCCCTCCCTCTCCCGCTACCAATTATTTCCGTGGTTTAATTCGCCGCGATAGCGCACCGAGGCACGGCTGGTGATAAAATAGCCGATGGTTGCGGCGGTGTCTGCTACAAACCAGTGGGAAAAAAATATGGGAGGGAAGCGCATGAATCGGCTATCGCTGTTCGGGGCCACTGTGGTGGCCGCCTTCGTCGCATTCATAACCGCGACCAGCGGCCCGGCGGCGGCGCAGCAGGAATTTCACATTGGCGTCGTCGCCTCGGTGACCGGGGCGTTCGCCTCGCCGACCAAGGATACGTTCGACGGGTTCTATGCCTGGGAAAAGACCCGCGGCCTGCCCGGCAAGAAGATCGTGCTGACCATTCTCGACGACGAGACCAATCCGGTGAACTCCGCCAATGCGTTTCGCAAGCTGGCGGGCGACCCGGCGATTCAGATCATCATCCAGAACACCAATTCCTCGTCGGCGCTGGCGACCAAATCATTCGCCTCGGAATATAAGGTGCCGATCATCACCGGCGGCGGCCTCGACGCGCTCGGCGTCCCGGCCAATCCGTGGATGTTCAAGGTGGCGCCCAGCTCGACCGATTCGCTGCGCGCGCTCGCGGTCTATATCCAGAAGAAGGGCTATAAGCGCATCGCCCATATCTATGGCACCGACGCCTATGGCCAGAACGAGCACGGCATCATCGACGGGTTCGCGAGCCAATACGGATACACGATGGTGGCGAGCGAAAGCTTCGCCATCGACGACACCAACTTCACCGCGCAATGGGCGAGGATCCGGGCCGCCAAGCCCGATCTGATCTATTCCAGCGCCTCGGGCCGCGCCGCGATTCTGTCCTTCAAGACCTACAAACAGTTCGGCATCACCACGCCGTTCGCCGCCAGCGCCGCCGGCGTCGGCGCGGCATTCTTCAAGGCGATCGGCGGGGCCAAGCAGGCGGACGGCATGCTGTCCCCGACCCAGCGCGGGACGTTCGCCATCACCACCGGACCCTCGGCCGAGTATTACGCGGCGCTACAGAAGGGCCTCGGCCACCCGCCGATCTATTTCAACGTCTTCGGCTATGATATCGGGCTGATCCTGGAGGCGGCGGTCAAGAATTCCGACGGCACGCGCCAGGGGCTGCGCGACGCGCTGGAAAAGCTGAAGGACCTGCCCTGCATCAACGGTCCCGTCACCTACACGCCGCAAAACCATACCGGCAATGATTTCCGCGCGGTGGCGATGGGCGTGCTGAAAGACGGCGTCATGGTCCCCGCCGAGTAGTCGCCCGACTTGGACCTGACGCTTTTCCTGCAATTATTGTTGCCGGGGCTGACCACCGGCTGTGTCTATGCCTTGGTCGCGGTCGGGTTCGTGATCTGCGCCAATGTTTCCGGCGTGGTCAATCTGGCGCAGGGCGAGTTCGTGATGATCGGCGGCATGGCATCGTCGTGGCTGGTAAGCGCCGCCCTGCCGCTGCCGGTCGCGATCCTGATCGCGATGGCGGTCGGCGCGGTGCTGGGCGCGGCGCAGGAAAAATTGACCCTGGCGCCGGTGCGGCGCGCGCCGCCCTTCATTCAGGTCACCACCACGGTCGGCGTCGCCATCGTGCTGCGCGGCTTCGCCCTGGTGCTGTTCGGCGCCGATCCGCTGAGCCTGCCCGGCTTTACCGGCGACGGCGTGTTCTTCGTCGAGGGCGCGGTGATCCCGATCCAGTCGCTGTGGGTCTGGGGCATGACGGCTTCGCTGCTGGCGGCGACTTTCGGCGTGCTGCGCTACACCGATATCGGCCGCGCGGTGCGCGCCTGTTCCATCAACCTGCAGGCGGCGCGGCTGATGGGCGTCGATGCCGAACGGCTGCGCATGATCGTGTTCGCGGTCAGCGGCGCGGTCGGCGCGCTGGCGGGCGCGGTGGTGACGCCGATCGTGCTGTCGTCCTGGGATGCCGGCGTCAGTTACGGCATCAAGGGCTTTGTCGGCGCCATCATCGGCGGCTTCCGTTCCCCGATGCTGGCGGTGGCGGGCGGCATCGGCATCGGCCTCGTCGAGGCGTTCGGCGCCGGTTATATCTCCTCCGGCTGGAAGGATTTCATCGTCTATGGCGTGCTGCTGGGCTATCTGCTGATCCGTGGCGGCGTCTTCCGCGTCGGACGCGCCGCCTTCGCGGCGGCCCTCGCCAATCCGATGCATTGAGCGATGGCGCGCCTCGCACGCTATAAGACCGCGCTGGCGGCGGGGCTCGGCACGCTTGTCGTCGTCGCCTATCCGCTGATCTTTCGCGACGATTACCATCTCGGCATCGGCATCACCGCGGGCGCGCTGGCGATCAGCACCGTCGGCGTGGTGCTATTGTTGGGCCTCGCGCATCAATTGGCGATCGGCCAGGCCGCCTTCAGCATGATCGGCGGCTATGCCACCGGCATTCTCTGTGTCGATTACGGCTGGGACCCGTTCGTCGCGATGATCGCCGGCGCGGCGCTGACCATGCTGCTGGCCTATGCCATCGCGCCGCCGCTGTTGAAGCTGCGCGGCTTCGTTCTGGTGATGGCGACGCTGGGCCTGCATCTGATGCTGATCGTGGTCGCGTTTCAATTGCCGATCACCGGCGGCGCCATTGGCATAACGGGTGTGCCGAAATTCGCGATCCTCGGATTGATCCATTTCACCGGCGAGACGGACTATTTCTACGCGGTGTGGGCGATCGCCGCGATCGCCATCGTCATCGGCCTCAACATCGATCATTCGATGATCGGCCGCGCCCTGCGCGCCATTGCCGGCAGCGAGGCCGCGGCGGCCTCGGTGGCGGTCGATATCAACCGCTATAAGGTACAGATGTTCGTCATCGGCGCCGGCATGGCCAGCGTCTCCGGCAGCCTCATCGTGCATTATCTGCGGGCCATCGACCCGACCGTGTTCGGCTTTGCCTTCAGCCTCAACCTGGTGACCGGCACCATCGTCGGCGGCCTCTTGTCGATCTGGGGCGGCGCGTTGGGCGCCGTCATCATCATCGGCCTGCGCGAGGTATTGCGTGAATTGTCCCTGCCGCTGTGGGAGGCGATGATCATGGGCGGGCTGACGGTGGTCATCCTGATCGTGTTTCCGCGTGGCGTCGCCGGCGCCATCGGCGATCTGTTCGACCGGCTGGTGGGTGGACAGCGCGCGCGCCACGCCTCGCTCGACAATTCGGGCACGGTCGCGCTGACGCCGTTTCTTGCCGCCGACGCGACACCATCCGCGATGCTGGAGGTGGCGGCGGCCGCGCGCGCGTTCGGCAGCCTGCGCGCCGTGAACCAGGTCAGCTTCACGGTCGCCGCGCGCTCCATCACCGCGCTGATCGGGCCGAACGGCGCCGGCAAGACCACCATGTTCAATCTGATCGGCGGCTATCAGCCGCTCGATTCCGGCGCGATCCGATTGGCGGGGCAAGAGATCGGCGAGCTGTTGCCCAGGGACATCGCGATCCTGGGCGTCGGCCGCACCTTCCAGAACGTGCAATTGTTCGAGAATATGAGCGTCCTCGACAATGTCATGTGCGGCCGGCATCGCCAGTTCAAGGCCGGCATCGTGCCGATCTGCCTGCGGCTGCCGAAGGCGCGCGCCGAGGAAATCGAGACCCGCCGCCAGGCGATTGCCGCGCTCGGCTTTGTCGGCCTGCATGGGGCGGAGACGATGTCACCGTCCTCGCTCTCCTTCGGCCATCAGCGCATGGTCGAGATCGCGCGGGCGATGGCGTTGCAACCGCGCTTGCTGCTGATGGACGAACCCGCTTCGGGCCTCAACGATACCGAGACCGAGCAATTGGCCGAGCTGGTGCTGCGTATCGCGGCGCTCGGCGTCACCGTATTGCTGGTCGAGCACGATATGCGGCTGGTCATGGGCCTCGCCGATCATGTCGTGGTGATGGATCACGGCGAGAAAATGGCCGAGGGGCCGAGCGACCGCGTCCGCGCCGATCCGCGCGTGATCGAAGCCTATCTGGGGCGCGATCGTGACAGCGCTGCTTGAGTTCGATCGCGTCGCCAGCGGCTATGGCCGCACGCCGGTGCTGCATGGCGTGTCGCTGACCATCGCCGCCGGCGAGATCGTCGCGCTGATCGGCGCCAACGGCGCCGGCAAGAGCACGCTGCTCAATACCGTGATGGGATTGCTGCCGGCGACGGCAGGCGATATTCGCTTCGATGGGCGCTCGATCGCGCGCTTGCCGACGCCGGCCATCGTGCGCGCCGGGCTGGGCCAGGTGCCGGAGCGGCGGCAATTGTTCGGCACCATGAGCGTCGAGGAAAATCTGCGCATGGGCGCCTACAGTGTCGCCGATCGTGCGGCCGTCGCGGCGTCGCTCGAGGAGCAATTCACCCGCTTTCCGATTCTGCGTGAGCGGCGGCGCCAAGCCGCCAGCACGCTCTCCGGCGGCGAGCAGCAAATGGTGGCGATCGCCCGCGCCATGATGGCGCGGCCGCGCCTCATGTTGTTGGACGAGCCGTCGCTGGGCTTGGCGCCGCTGCTGGTCGAGCAGATCATGGACCAGATCGTCGCGCTGCGCGCCGCCGGCAACACCATTCTGCTGGTCGAGCAGAATGCCCGCGCCGCGCTGGGTATCGCCGATCGCGGCTATGTGCTGGAAAATGGCCGCATTGCCTTGGGCGGCCCGGCCGCCGAACTATTGTCCAGCGCGGCGGTGCGGGATGCCTATCTCGGCGGCGAGGGCGATCGCGCCGCGCTCGAAGAACGCATCCGCGCCAAACGCCGGGCCATTCTCGGCCGCTGACCCATCGGCCGTGGCGTCAACAGTTCCGCCGCCCGGCCGTGGCGCAGGCTTGTTGCCGGTTCCAGTCGGAGAACTCGTTCACGAACAGGGTCAGCGCCACAATCGCGAGAAGTGCAACAACGATGGCCACGATGATGGCGGAAGGACGCAACGGCCGAACTTTCTCTCAAGTGCGATTGGCGCCAGCGCATTGTCGCCGACCCGGCGGCGCGTTGCCAGGGTTTCCCCCCGAGCGATAAGCCGCTCGCTACCCACGCGGCCACCTGCGGACTATATATAGTTTAGCAACGGCACTTGATCCCTGGTCCGCCGAAGGAGTGAGCCATGCAACCCTATCGCAAGACGCCCGAAGCAATCGCCCGGCTTTCCCCGGAGCAATACCGGGTGACGCAGCAAAGCGCGACGGAACGCCCCGGCACCGGCGCTTATCTCGACAACAAAAAACCCGGCATCTATGTCGACATTGTGTCGGGCGAACCACTATTCGCATCGTCCGACAAATTTGAATCGGGATGCGGCTGGCCAAGCTTCACAAAGCCGATCGCGCCCGCCAACGTCAACGAACTGAGCGATACCGCGCACGGCATGGTCCGTGTCGAGGTGCGCTCGACCCACGGCGACAGCCATCTTGGGCATGTGTTCAACGACGGGCCGCCGGATCGCGGCGGGCTGCGCTATTGCATCAATTCGGCCTCGCTGCGGTTCATTCCGCGCGAAGACATGGCGAGCCAAGGCTATGGCGATTATTTGAACCAGGTGGAGGATCTACGATGACGATGGAACGGGCGGTGCTGGCGGGCGGATGCTTCTGGGGGATGCAAGACCTGATCCGCCGCCGCGACGGCGTGGTGTCGACCCGCGTCGGCTATTCCGGCGGCGACGTGCGGAACGCCACCTATCGCAATCACGGCGGCCACGCCGAGGCGATCGAAATCATCTTCGATCCGGCGAAGTTGAGCTATCGCACGGTGCTCGAATTCTTTTTCCAGATCCACGACCCGAGCACGCGCAATCGCCAGGGCAACGATGTCGGCACGAGCTATCGCTCCGCCATCTTTTATACCAGCGAAGCACAGAGGCGGATCGCCGAAGACACCATCGCCGATGTCGATGCGTCGGGCCTGTGGCCGGGAAAAGCCGTCACGGAGGTCGCGCCCGCCGGCGATTTTTGGCAGGCCGAGCCGGAGCACCAGGATTATTTGGAGCGCTATCCCGCCGGCTACACCTGTCATTTCGTCCGGCCCGATTGGAAATTGCCGGCGCGCCAGCATGCCGCCGCCACGCAGGCGTGACGGTTTTTCCTAGTGTCCCGTCTCAGAAATTCCTAGTCACATTGATTGGGCCGTGATTCACTCTGCCTATCGGATTGATTTGGAGGCGGAGATGGCACCCGGCCCAGCAGTGAAGATCGTACTCAGCGAGAGTGAGCGTGGCGAGTTGG
>DATCDN010000080.1:0-55486 GCA_036510675.1 Allostellaceae bacterium | reverse complement strand
TCTCAATGGACGGGCGCGGCCGGTGGATGGACAATGTCTTCATCGAACGGTTATGGCGGTCGTTGAAATACGAGTGCGTCTTCCTGAACGCTTTCGAAACGGGCAGTGAGGCGCGAGCCGGCATCGGGCGTTGGATCGGCTGCTACAACGCCGACAGGCCCCACTCCGCGTTCGGCGGCAGGACGCCCGACGAGACCTATGCTATGGAAGCACACACGAAGACATTGGCGGCGTAACAAACACCCGGATCCACCTTAGCCAAGCCGCCAAACTGTCTCACGAACCGGGTCCTCCTCTGATAACCCGTGGGAACTTGGCTGTTGCTGTCAAAACTCATGTCGCGACCAGGATAAGCAAGCCCCTTAACCTCATAACCTTCGGTAATTGGCACCATTGTGAAATCTGGATAACTGTTTCTACCACCTTGATCGAATGGCATGTCGAGCTCGGTCAGTCGCGCCTTTACCCAATTTTGAAAATGAAATTCTTTGTCTTGCCGAGATTCGCGATGGATAAAGACGTTACCATCGCGTGCTTTAATAACGAGGCGAAAGAAATCGGCTATGGTTGAGTTGAGAGCGGGCATTGACGCACCTTCGTGAAGTTAAGACGGCCCGCTCACCAAAGATGAATTAATCGAAGCGAAGCATCGGGCCGAGGGGGATTACGCCGCTGGGGTTGATGGTGCGGTGGCTGCCGAAATAATGCTGTTTGAACGACCGCACATCGACGGTCGCGGCGACGCCTTGCATCGCATAAATCTCGCGGACATAGCGCCAAAGGAGGGGCCGAAGGAAAGAGGTCAAGAGGTGTTTCAATTTTGATGTCCCTCAGCTTGCCGGCTCCGCCAGGGCGGTGGCGGCGACAATCGGGCCGGTGCCGTCAATCTGCAGCAATAGGGCGGCATGGTCGCCGCGCGCGCTGCCCGCCGCGACATCGAGGTCGAGCGGCGTGCCGTTCCAGGTGCCGACCGCGCGCATGCTGCGCACGATCTGATAATCGCGCGCGGTCTCGCCCTCGTTCTCACCTTGCAGCACCTTGGTCGCGTGTTCGTGGTCGAACCCGACCAGCCACAGCGTCACCGCGCCGGGCGCGGTGCCGGCGCCGACATGAATGTGAAAGCCGGCCTGGCCGTGCCGCTCCAGCATGACGGCGGGTCCGGTGCGCGCCGCCCGGGTCGCGGCATGGAGCAGCGGCTCGATCTTCACCGGCTCGGAGCCGACGCCCTCTACCCGGCCGTCGATCACCATTTGCGGCGTGTAGACATAGTGCAGACCGAGACGGCGCGCATAGTCGCGCTGACGCTGGGCCGCCTCCGGCAGCGAATAGGGATCGGTCCAGCCGATATAGTTCCAGTAATCGATATGAAAGCCGAGGGCGAGAATCCCCGGCCGGCCCGCCAGCTTGCCGAGATAGGCATCCGCCGGCGGACAGGAGCTGCAGCCCTGACTGGTGAACAGCTCGACCACCACCGGTGATGCCGGCGCGGTCTCGCCTGCATGGGCGGGCAGCAGTATCCAGCCGAGCGATAATAGGGTCGCCGGCAGCGCCAACATGCACCGATACATTGACATGCTGTTATTCTGCATACCGTCGGCGCGCGCCGCCAGTCACTTGCTGTCACAACGGAGTGAGTGTCCACCCAGCGGGCACAGTGTTACGGCGCCGGCTCCAGCGTGATCTCCGCGTTGACCGAGACGGTAACCGTCGCGTCGCCGGCGGCGGCGGCCGGCGGCATGGGCGCGGGTGCGCCCCCGCCAGCGCGCATCATCAGCATCGGGCGCGGGCCGCCGCCCGGCAGGGTGGCGTTGCCGACATTGAGGGTGCGGAACCGCGCGACTTTCAGCCCCAGCGTCTCGGCGATATGCCGGGCGCGGGCCCGCAGTGCGTTCAGCGCCTCGTCGGTCAAGCTCTGTTCCTGGGCGTGCAGCGTGTCCGGGGCGACGTCGAAGCGCATGTCCGAAATCAGCAACCCATCCGCCTGCAATTGCCCGGCCAGCGCGAGCGCGGCGGCGAAGTCCCGCGCCCGAAGCGACAGCTCCTGCACGGTGTGCCATTGGGCCGGCCCGGTCGGCTTGCCGTCGGCGCCGGTCGGCGTCGATTGGTAGCTCTCATACCCGCCGGTCGCCGTCTCGACAGCGGTGACGGCGCGGGCCTTGGCCAGCGCCGCGCCCATGCGCCGATTGACCTCGGCCTGCACCGCGCGCGGATCGCGGCCGCTGGCCTCGACCCGCAGCGCCACGGTCAGCCGGTCGCGCGTCACGCCGCGTTCGGCGGTCTGGTTGAGATGCAGCAGCGTCGGCGCCGGCTCGTCCGCCAGCGCGGGGATCGCCAGGAGCCAGACCGCGACAGCGAGGCCAAAACCAGCGCGCATCGGCATCACGCGGTCTTCATCATCTGGCGCAGCACATAATGCAGAATGCCGCCATGACGGAAATATTCCAGCTCGTCCAGCGTATCGATCCGGCACAGCAACTGGACCGTCTCGGTGACGCCGGTGGCGCGATAGATTTGGCACGGCAGCTCGATGCGCGGCTTGAGGCCGGTGGCGACATTGAGAATGTCGAACTTCTCGGTGCCGTCCAGCTTCAGCGTTTCGCGATTCATGCCGCGCGTGAATTCCAGCGGCAGCACGCCCATGCCGATCAGGTTGGAGCGATGGATGCGCTCGATGCTTTCGGCGATCACCGCGCGCACGCCGAGAAGGCGCGTGCCCTTGGCGGCCCAGTCGCGTGACGAGCCCATGCCATAATCCTTGCCGGCGACGACGATCAGCGGCACGCCCTCGGCCTGGTACAGCATCGCGGCGTTATAGACCGGCATTACCTTGCCGTCGGGCTGATGCTTGGTCATACCACCCTCGATACCCGGCACCATCTCGTTGCGGATGCGGATATTGGCGAACGTGCCGCGCATCATCACCTGATGATTGCCGCGCCGCGAGCCGTAGGAGTTGAATTCCAGCGGCCGCACCTGATGCTCCAGCAGGAAGGCGCCGGCCGGGCTGTCGGTCTCGATGTTGCCGGCGGGCGAGATATGGTCGGTGGTGACGCTGTCGCCCAGCATCAGCAGCGGGCGCGCGCCCACGACATCCTGGAGCGGCGCCGGGTCCTTCGGCATGTCGGTGAAATAGGGCGGGTCGGCGATATAGGTCGAGCCGCTGTCCCAGGTATAGGTGACGCCGCCCGCGACCTGAACCTTTTGCCACTCCGCCGGCCCCTTGAAGACATCGCCATAGCGTTTGCGGAACATGTCGGGCGAGAGACTCTTGGCGATGGCGTCGTCGATCTCCTTGCGCGACGGCCAGATATCGCGCAGGTAGACGGGCTTGCCGTCCTCCCCGTTGCCCAGCGGATCGTTGACGAGGTCGATCCGCACCGACCCCGCCAGCGCATAGGCGACCACCAGCGGCGGCGAGGCGAGATAGTTGGCGCGCACCTGCGGATGGACGCGGCCCTCGAAATTGCGGTTGCCGGACAGCACCGCCGCGACCACCAGATCTTCCTTGTCTACGATCTCCGCGACCGCCTCGGGCAGCGGCCCCGAATTGCCGATGCAAGTGGTGCAGCCATAGCCGACCAGGTTGAAGCCCAGCGCGTCGAGATCGGGGCTGAGGCCGGCGGCGTCGAAATAATCCGTCACCACCTGGCTGCCCGGCCCGAGCGAGGTCTTAACCCAGGGCTTGACCCGCAGCCCGCGCTTCACCGCGTTGCGCGCCAAAAGGCCGGCCGCCATCATCACGCTGGGGTTGGAGGTATTGGTGCAACTGGTGATCGCGGCGATCACTACGTCGCCATCCTTCAACTCATAGTTCGATCCGGGCACCGGCGCCGGGCCGCCGGTCTTGTCGGCGGCGCGGTTGGCGGCCAGCTTCGGCAGCTCGGTGGTGAAGCCCTTGGCGACGCCGCCCAGGACGATGCGGTCCTGCGGCCGGCGCGGCCCCGCCATCGCCGGCTCGACGCTGGCGAGATCGAGCGACATCGTATCGGTGAACCAGGGTTCGGGCTGGCTCTCGTCGTTCCACATGCCCTGCGCCTTGGCATAGGCCTCGACCAGCCGGACACGCTCCTCGGGCCGGCCGCTGAAGCGCAGATATTTGAGGGTCTCGGCGTCGATCGGGAAGAAGCCGCAGGTGGCGCCGTATTCCGGCGCCATATTGGCGATCGTGGCGCGGTCGGGAAGACTCAGCGCGGCGAGACCGGGGCCGAAGAATTCGACGAACTTGCCGACGACACCCTTCTTGCGCAGCATCTGCGTCACGGTCAGCACCAGGTCGGTCGCGGTCGCGCCCTCGGCCAGCTTGCCGTCGAGACGGAAGCCGATCACCTCCGGCAGCAGCATCGAAATCGGCTGGCCCAGCATCGCGGCCTCCGCCTCGATGCCGCCGACGCCCCAGCCCAGCACCGCGAGGCCGTTCACCATCGTGGTATGGCTGTCGGTCCCGACCAGCGTATCGGGATAGACGATGGTGCGGCCGTCTTCCTCGGTGCTCCACACCACTTCGGCCAGATATTCGAGATTGACCTGATGGCAGATGCCGGTGCCGGGCGGCACCACCCGGAAATTGTCGAACGCCGCCTGGCCCCATTTCAGGAAGGCATAGCGTTCGTGATTGCGCTCGAACTCAAAGGCGACGTTGCGGTGAAAGGCGCGGTTATTGCCGAAGGCATCGACCATCACCGAATGGTCGATCACCAGATCGACCGGCGACAAGGGATTGATGCGCTCGGGATCGCCGCCCAGCTTGGCCATCGCCTGGCGCATCGCGGCCAGATCGACCACGGCGGGAACACCGGTGAAATCCTGCATCAGCACCCGCGCCGGCCGGAACGCGATCTCGCGGTCGGATTTGCGCTCGGGCAGCCAGGCCGCCATCGCCTTGATGTCATCCACCGAAACGGTGCGTCCGTTTTCCAGCCGCACCAGATTCTCCAGCAGCACCTTCATTGAATAGGGCAGGCGCGAGATATCGCCGAGGCCCGCCGCCTGGGCGGCGGCCGGGAGGCTGAAATAATCGTAATTTCTGCCGTCGACGGAGAGTGTTTTGCGGGTTTTCAGCGAGTCCTGGCCGATGACTGACACGAGGCAATCTCCTAAGCGAAAGCGGCAATGCCGAGTTTCGAAATGCGCGCCGGTTTCTTACCATGGCGGGCCTGTCGCGCGCCACGCCAAGGCGGTGTATGCGGGTGATCGTGCATTTTATGCTCCCCGATCTTTTTATGCCCTGGATGAAAAAACCACTATTTCGCCATGATTTGATCGAACCCCGGACAGATTTGGTTTTCATATTCCTCCCCGAGAGACGATCACATTGTCTCTCACCTCCGTAGCGGTCTATCCCCCCGACCGCTCGTTCAACGGCCCCGGTTTCCCCCAACCGGGGCCGTTACTTTTGTGCACCTGTTCAATTCCGCCGATCCTGGGCATGATGCGTGCCATGCCGCTGCCCGACTCTAACCCCTTGTTTGCCGGAACGAATCTCGTCTGCTTGCGGGGCGAGCGGCTGGTTTTTACCGACCTGAACTTCACCCTTGATGCGGGGCAGGCCCTGTTGCTGCGTGGCCCCAACGGCAGCGGCAAATCCAGCCTGCTGCGGGTGCTGGCCGGGCTGATCCGGCCCGAGGCGGGGCGCTTGACCTGGGGCGGCGCGAAAATCACCGAGGACCCGGTCGCGCACCGCGCGCGGCTGCATTTTGTCGGCCATCTCGACGCGCTCAAGCCGCCGCTCGGGGTGGCGGAAATGCTCGGCTTCTGGGCCGGGATGCGCGGCGATACCGGAAAAGTGGCGCAAGCCCTCGATTATTTCCGCCTGACCCGGCTGGCGTCGGCGCCCTGCCGGCTGCTGTCGGCGGGAGAGCGCAAGCGGCTGGCGCTGGCGCGGCTCCTCGCGTCGCCGGCCGAATTATGGCTGCTGGACGAGCCGACCAGCGGCCTCGACGCCGCCGCCGAGACCGATCTGATGCACGCCATCGCCCGCCATCGCGCCGGCGGCGGCCGGGTGGTGCTGGCGACCCATGGGCCGCTGCCGATCGAGGATGCCGAGACGCTGGCGCTCGACGATTACATGCCGCGCCCCAAGGCGATCGCGGCGTGAGTGCGTGGCTGACGCTGGTGCGGCGCGATCTGCGGCTGGCGCTGCGCCAGGGCGGCGACGCGGCGATGGTGATCGCGTTTTTTTTCCTCGCGGTGACGCTGTTCCCGCTGGGGGTGGGGCCGGCGCCGGAAACCCTGTCGCGGATCGCCGCCGGCATCGTCTGGGTGACGGCGCTGCTGGCGGCGCTGCTGTCGCTGGAACGGCTGTTTCTGGCCGATTACGAGGATGGCAGCCTTGAGGTGCTGGCCTTGATGCCACTGCCGCTCGAATTCCAGGTACTGGCGAAGGCATTGGCGCATTGGCTGACCACCGGCTTGCCGCTGACCCTGGTGGCGCCGTTGCTGGCGCTGCTGCTGCATCTCGACCGCGCCGGTTTCGGCATGCTGGTCGCGGGGATGGCGCTGGGCACCCCGACCCTGAGCCTCGTCGGCGCGGTCGGCGCCGCCCTGACCCTGGGGGCGCGGCGCGGGGGCGTCCTTTTGTCGCTGCTGGTGCTGCCGCTCTATATTCCGGTGCTGATCTTCGGCGTCGGCGCCACCGAAGCCGCCATAACCGGCCTCGCCGTTAGGCCCCACCTGCTGCTGCTGACGGCGCTGCTGCTGGCGGCGATCCCGCTGGCGCCGGTCGCGGCCGCCGCCGCGCTGCGCCAAGCCGTGGAGTAGCCGGCATGAATGCGCTAAAACCGGTGCCGTGATGCTGCGTCTTGCCAATCCCGCCCGGTTCATGCGCTTCAGCGCGGCCATTCTGCCGTGGTGCGCGGCGGCGACGGCGTTGTGCCTCGGGGTCGGGCTGATCCTCGCTCTGTTCGTGGCGCCGCCCGATTATCAGCAGGGCGAGGCGGTGCGCATCATGTATGTCCACGTCCCGGCCGCCTACATGGCCAGCATGATCTATGCAGTGGTGGCGCTGGCCAGCGCGGTGGCGCTGATCTGGCGCCATCCCCTTGCCGACATCGCGGCGCAGGAGGCGGCGCCGCTGGGCGCGGGCTTCACGCTGATCTGCCTCATCTCCGGCTCGCTATGGGGCGAGCCGATGTGGGGCACCTGGTGGGTGTGGGATGCACGCCTCACCTCGGTGCTGGTGCTGTTTTTCCTTTATCTTGGCTATCTCGCGCTGATCAACGCGTTCGACGATCCGAGCCGGGGGGCCAAGGCCGGCGCGATCCTGGCGCTGGTGGGTGTGGTCAATCTGCCGATCATCAAATTCTCGGTCGATTGGTGGAGCACGCTGCATCAGCCCGCCAGTATCTTCCGGATGGGCGGACCCACCATCGCGGCATCAATGCTATGGCCTTTGGGTATCATGGCGCTGGGATTCACCCTCTTTTTCGTAACGCTGCTGCTGGTGCGCATGCGCAGCCGCCTGCTCGCCGCCCGCATCCGGGCGATACGGCTGACGGCCTGAGCGCCGGAATGCCATGGCGGGGATCGCGCATTATCTTGAGATGGGCGGGTATGCGGTGTTCGTGTGGCCGGCATTCGGCGTCGCCGTGGTGATCATGGCCGGCCTCGCGATTCAAAGTCTGACCAAGTACCGCCGGTGCCGGCGCGAATTGGCGCGGCTGGAGCGCGACGGCGCATGACCCGGAAGCGCCGCCGCCTGGTGTATGTGCTGGCCGGCCTGGTGCTGCTGGGCGGGGCGGCGGCGATCGTGCTCAGCGTCCTCAGCGACAATCTGGTGTTCTTCTATAGCCCCAGCGACCTTCTGACTCAGCATGTCCCGGAAGGCCGTCGCCTGCGCATCGGCGGCCTTGTCGCCGATGGCAGCGTCCATCGCGGGGCCGACGGCAATCATGTGACGTTCGACATCACCGACAAGGCGCATCAGGTCGCCGTCACCTATCAGGGCGCGCTGCCCGATCTGTTTCGCGAGGGGCAGGGCGTGGTGGTCGAGGGGGTGCGCGAGGCCAACGGCACCATCCGCGCCGCCACGGTCCTCGCTAAGCACGATGAACGCTATATGCCGCGCGAAGTGGTCGACGCCTTGAAGCGCGCCGGCCGCTGGCAGGAAAATACGGCGACGGCGAAGCCATGATGATTACCGCGGTCCGAGCCCTCCTTTTCTTCTCCCTCTCCGCCCTTGGGGGCGGAGAGGGTTGGGGTGAGGTGGGGGAAACATCGAGCCAACCCACCTCGCCCTCCCATCGCTTCGCGATGGGCCCCTCCCTCTCCTCCCACGGGGCGGAGAGGGGAAGAAGGGATCCCCCATGATCATTGAGCTCGGGCATTTCGCGCTGATGCTGGCGCTGCCGCTGGCGCTGATCCAGGCGGTGGTGCCGCTCGTGGGCGCGCGGCGGCGGCATGCCGGCATGATGGCGCTGGGCGATATGACCGCGCTGGCGCAATTCGCGCTGATCGCGCTGGCGTTCGCGGCGCTGATGAACGCCTACATCACCTCGGACTTCTCGGTCGCCAACGTCGCCGAGAACAGCTCGTCGGCCAAGCCGCTGCTTTACAAGATCAGCGGCGTGTGGAGCAACCATGAAGGCTCGATGATGCTGTGGGTCCTGATCCTGACCATCTTCGGCGCGGCGGTCGCATGGTTCGGCGACAATCTGCCGCCGGCGCTCAAGGCCCGCGTGCTCAGCGTGCAGGCGATGATCGGCACCGGCTTTTTCCTGTTCATTCTATTTACGTCCGACCCGTTTCTGCGGCTCGCCAATCCGCCGCTCGACGGCAACGGCCTCAACCCGATTTTGCAAGACCCGGGATTGGCCTTCCACCCGCCGATGCTCTATCTGGGCTATGTCGGCTTTTCGGTGGCGTTCTCGTTCGCGGTCGCGGCCCTGATCGAGGGCAAGGTCGATGCCGCGTGGGCGCGCTGGGTGCGGCCGTGGACGCTGGCGGCGTGGTGCGCGCTGACGGTCGGCATCGCGATGGGCAGCTGGTGGGCCTATTACACGCTGGGCTGGGGCGGCTGGTGGTTCTGGGACCCGGTGGAGAACGCGTCCTTCATGCCATGGCTGGTCGGCACCGCGCTGCTCCATTCGGCGATCGTGGTGGAGAAGCGCGACGCGCTGAAAAGCTGGACGGTGCTGCTGGCGATCCTGGCGTTTTCGCTGTCGCTGGTCGGCACCTTCCTGGTGCGCTCGGGCGTGCTGACCTCGGTCCACGCCTTCGCGCTCGACCCGAGGCGCGGCGTCTTCATCCTGATTCTGCTCGGCATCGCGGTCGGCGGCTCGCTCATTCTCTATGCGGTGCGGGCGCCGGCGCTCGAGGGCGGCGGTCTCTTCGCGCCGATCTCGCGCGAGGGCGCGCTGGTGGTGAACAATCTGATCCTGGCGACCGGCGCCGCGACGGTGTTCCTGGGCACGCTCTATCCGCTGTTTCTCGACGCGGTCGGCGGGCCGAAACTGTCGGTCGGCTATCCGTTTTTCGACCGGACGTTCGTGCCGCTGATGGTGCCGCTGCTGATCGCGGTGGCGGTCGGGCCGTTCATGGCGTGGAAGCGCGGGGATCTCGGCGGCGCGCTGCAACGCCTGTGGGTCGCGTTCGGGTTGACGGTGCTGGCCGGCGCCGTCGCGCTTTATGTGACGCAGGGCGGCCCCATCCTCGCGGTCGGCGGGCTGATGCTGGCGGCCTGGGTGCTGCTCGGCGCGCTGACCGAATGGGTCGGGCGCACCCGGCTGTTCCGCATTCCCTTGCGCGATGCCGCGCGCCGCGCCATCCACCTGCCGCGCGCCGCGCATGGCATGACCCTGGCCCATATCGGCCTCGCGGTGACGGTCGCCGGCATCGCCGCCTCGGCCTGGCAGGTCGAACGCATCGTGGTGATGAAGCCCGGCGACGATCTCGCGATCGCCGGCTATACGCTGCATCTCGATCGCATCGCCCAGGCCGAGACGCCGAGCTATCATGCCGAGCGCGCCGATATTTCGGTGCGCGCCGGCGACCGCGCCATCGCGGTGCTGCATCCCGAAAAGCGCACCTTTCCGCTGGAACAGATGACGCGCGGCGAGACCGCGATCCGCACCACGCTGCTCGCCGATCTCTATCTCGCGCTGGGCGATGATGACGGCAAAGGCGGCGCCACCATCCGCGCCTATTGGAAGCCGCTGGTGCCGTTCATCTGGATTGGCGCGGTGCTGATGGCGCTGGGCGGCCTCTTGTCGCTGTCGGATCGGCGCCTGCGCATCGGCGCGGCGCGGCGCCGCGTGCCGGCGGGCGCCGCCGCCGAACCGGGGGAGTGACGCGGGTGGTGAAACGTCTCTTGTTCATCGTGCCGGCCCTGTTGTTCCTGGCGCTGGTGGTTTATTTTTTCGTGGCGTTGCGGCCGGGCTACGATCCGCAAACATTGCCCTCGGCGATGGTTGGCCGGCCGGTGCCGAGCTTCGATCTGCCGGGGCCACCGGCGCCGCCCAATTATGCCGGGCCCCCGGTGAAGCTCGGCTTCACCAATCGCGACATGCTGGGCCGCGTCGTCCTGGTGAATTTCTTCGCCTCCTGGTGCGTTCCCTGCCGCATCGAGCATCCGGTGCTGATGGGGCTGGGGCCGGCCGCTAGCGTGCCGGTGGTCGGCATCGCCTATAAGGACAAGGCGGCCGACGCGATCGGGTTTCTCAACGAATACGGCAATCCCTATGTCGCGATCGCGCTCGACCAGAGCGGCCGCACCGGGATCGATTTCGGCGTCTATGGCGTGCCGGAGACCTATGTCGTCGACAAGCGTGGCATTATCCGGCTGCGCCATGTCGGCCCGCTGACCGCTGAGAGTGTCGCGCGGGAGATATTGCCGCTGGTCCGCATCTTGAACGCGCAGCCTCGGTGATTTCGCTGCGGCCCTGCCTTCGTGCGTGCTTCGAGACGCGGCCTGCGGCCGCTCCTCAGCATGAGGAAGAAGGTTGATGGCATTGACATCGGTCCTCAGCCTGAGGAGCCGGCACAGCCGGCGTCTCGAAGGCCGCGCGGCGGTTCTCCGGCGCATTTTATTGGCCGCTTCGTTCGTGGTGCTGACTTATCCCGCCCTTGCGGTCGAGCCGGCGGAGATGCTGAAGAACCCCACGCTCGAGGCGCGGGCGCGGGCGGTCGGCCAGGAATTGCGCTGTCTTGTCTGTCAGAACGAATCGATCGACGAATCGCACGCCGACCTCGCCCATGATCTGCGCGTCCTGCTGCGCCAGCGCATCGCGGCGGGCGACACCGACTGGCAGGCGATCGACTTCATCGTGAAGCGCTATGGCGATTTCGTGCTGTTGAAGCCGCCGGTCGAGCCGGCGACCTGGCTGTTGTGGTTCGGTCCGGCGGCGCTGCTGTTGGTGGGCGCGGCCGGCGCCTTCATGTTCGTCCGCCGCCGCAATGCCGGAACGCGCGAGCCGGCGCCACTGACACCGGCGGAGCAACAGCGCCTCGAGACGCTGCTGCGCGAGCCGAACTGACATGACGGGTCTTCTCTTGTTGGCGGCGTTGGTGCTGCTGGCCGTGATCGTGCTGGGCTTCGTTTTCGTGCCGCTGGCGCGGGGCGGGGCGCGGCGGGCGGCGCCGCGCGCGACCTTCGCCCGCGCCGTCTATCGCGATCAGTTGAGCGAGCTGACCCGCGACCGCGAGCGCGGCATCATCGATTCCGGCGAGGAAGACGGGGCGCGGCGCGAGATCGAACGCCGGCTGCTGGCGACAGACCAGACCGCCGAGGGGGCGGTGGTCAAGCCGCGCCCGGTCCTCGCCGTGCTGCTGGCGCTGGGCACGCTGCTGGTCGCCGCCGTGCTCTATGCGATGCTGGGCAATCCCGGCCTGCCCGACCGGCCCTACGCCGATCGCGCGACCGAGCGCGCGGTCGCCGCGCACCAAATGCCGACCGACATCAACAAGGCGGTCGCCGGCCTCGAGGCCAAGCTCAAGGCCAATCCAGACAATCTCGATGGCTGGATTCTGCTGGGCCGCACCGAGGCGGCGCGCCAGCGTTGGGAAAAGAGCGCCGAGGCGATGCGCCATGCCATCGCGCTGGCGCCGAAGCGGCCCGATCTCATCGCCGCCTATGGCGAGGTACAGGTGATGGCGGATGGCGGGCTGGTGACGCCGCGCGCGCGCGATGCCTTTGCCGATGCGCTGGCGCAGCAGCCGAAGAATGTTGGCGCGCTGTGGTATCTCGGACTCGAAGCGGTGCAGCAACGCAACGTGGGGAAGGCGCGCGATTACTGGCGGCGCCTCTTGGCGGCGCTGCCGGCCGACAGCGCGGACCGCAAAAGCGTCACCACCGCGCTCGATACGCTGGACAGGGCGGAGAAGGCGGCGAAAGACGCGGCGCCGAAGAATTGAGGGTGGCGGCCCGCTCACCCGGCGATTGCTTTCCTGCGGCGGCCCGACCATTCTTTCGCGGCATGAATTCCCGCTGATGGGTGAAGGATCCCTGATGTCCGATGTGTCCGCCGCCGCGCCGCCTGTCCGCGTCGGCCTGCTCGTCACTTGTCTCGTCGATCTGTTCCGGCCCTCGGTCGGCTTCGCCGCGGTGAAGCTGTTGGAGGATGCGGGGTGCCACGTCGAGGTGCCGCAGACCCAGACCTGCTGCGGCCAGCCCGCCTATAATTCCGGCGACAAGATCGATACCAAGGCGATCGCCCGCCAGGTGATGACCGCGTTCGCCGGCTTCGACTATATCGTCGCGCCGTCCGGCTCCTGCGCCGGGATGCTGCGCGCGCATTATCCCGAACTGTTCGCCGACGAGCCGGCCTTCCTGCCTGAGGTGCGCGCCTTCGCCGCCAAGGTCCATGAGCTGGTCTCGTTCCTGACCGATGTGCTGCGGGTGGAGCGGGTGACCGCGCGCTATGACGGCGTCGCCGTCTATCACGATGCCTGTTCGGGCCTGCGCGAATTGGGGGTGCGCGCCCAGCCGCGGCAATTGCTGCGCTCGGTCGCCGGCCTCACGGTGAAGGAGCTGGCGGGCGCCGATGTGTGCTGTGGCTTCGGCGGCACGTTCTGCATCAAATATCCCGACATTTCCGAGCGCATGGCGAGCGACAAGGTCGCCGATGCCGCCGCCACCGGGGCCGACACGCTGCTGGCGGGCGATCTCGGCTGCCTCCTCAACATGGCGGGCAAGGCGTCGCGCCAGGGCCGGGCGATCCGGGTGCGCCACGTCGCCGAGGTGCTGGCCGACATGGCGGATCGGCTGCCGCCGATCGGCGTGCCGGCGGAGCGACGCTGATGCAAGCCACCAGCCACGACTTCAAGGAGAATGCGCGCCACGCGCTGGGCGACAAGAACCTCCAGGCGGCGTTGGGCATTCTGAAACGCGATTTCGCCGGCCGGCGCGGCGCCGCGGTGGCGCGCCTGCCGGAGTTCGAGCGCCTGCGCGTCGAGGGCCGCGCCATCAAGGACCATGTGCTTCAGCATCTCGACCTCTATCTCGAGGCGTTCGAGCAGAAAGTCGTGTCGCTCAGCGGCCAGGTGCATTGGGCGGCCGACGCCGCCGAGGCGCGCGATCATGTGCTGGCCATCTGCCGCGCTGCCGGCGCCAGCACCGTCACCAAGGGCAAATCGATGATCGCCGAGGAAATCGGCATCAACGATCATCTCGAAAAGAACGGCATCGCGCCGATCGAAACCGATCTTGGCGAATACATCATCCAGCTGCGCCACGAAACGCCGAGCCACATCATCGCGCCGGCGATCCACCTGATCAAGGAACAGGTCGCCGACACCTTCCGCGACGCCCACATCCATCTCGATCCGGCGCGGCCGTTGGGCGAGGCGCGCCAGCTCTGCGACGAGGCGCGGGCGTTGTTGCGGCCGAAATTCCTCGCCGCCGATGTCGGCATCACCGGCGCCAATTTCCTCGTCGCCGAGACCGGCTCGTCGATCATCGTCACCAACGAGGGCAATGGCGACCTGACGCAGAATCTGAGCCGCGTCCATATCGTGCTGGCCAGCATCGAGAAGATCGTGCCGACGCTGGAGGATGTCTCGACGCTGCTGCGGTTGCTGGCGCGCTCCGCCACGGGTCAGGAATTTTCGACCTACACCACGGTCTCCAGCGGGCCGCGCCGGCCCGAGGATACCGACGGGCCGTCCGAATATCACATCGTGCTGCTGGACAATGGCCGCAGCGCCATGCTCGGCACCGAGTTCCAGGACATGCTGCGCTGTATCCGCTGCGGCGCCTGCTTCAACCACTGCCCGGTTTATGGCGCGGTCGGCGGGCACGCCTATGGCTGGGTCTATGGCGGGCCGATGGGCTCGGTGCTGACGCCCCAGCTCATCGGCGTCAAGGAAGCGGGCAATTTGCCCAACGCCTCGACCTTTTGCGGGCGCTGCGAAAGCGTGTGCCCGATGCAGATCCCGCTGCCCAAGATGATGCGCCATTGGCGCGAGCGCGAATTCGAGCGCCATCTGCAGCCCACCGCCTATCGCGCCGGCCTGCGGTTCTGGGCGTTCCTGGCGCGCAACCCGCCGCTCTATCAGGCCGCGACGCAGGTTGGCGCGGCGCTGCTGGGCTGGTCGGGGCGCGGGCGGGGGCGCTTCCGCTCGCTGCCGCTGGCCCAAGGCTGGACCAAAGGGCGCGACATGCCGGCGCCGGAGGGCAAGACCTTCATGGCGCAATGGGCCGCGCGGCAGAAACAGCGAGCCTCGTAATGGCTGATTCGCGCGACAAGATACTCGGCAATCTGCGCCGCTCGCTGCGGCGCGGCGCCAGCGACGAGACCGCCGCCACGGATGTACGCGAGCGGCTGGCCGAGCATCGGCCCAACACGATTCCGGCGCGCGCCACCGCGCTCGATCCCGAGGCGCGCATCGAGCTGTTCATCGCGATGGCGGAGGAGGTCTCCGCCACCGTCGCGCGCGTCGCCGGGTTCGAGCAGGTACCCGCCGCCGTCGCCGACTATCTCGCCCAGCACAATCTGCCGTCCGACATGGTGATCACGCCCGACCCGGCGCTGTCGCCGATTCCGTGGCAGGAGCGGCCGACCCTGTCACTGCGCCCCGGCATCGCCACCGGCGACGATCTGGTCGGCGTCACCGGCGCCTTCGCCGCCGTCGCCGAGACCGGCACGCTGATGCTGATCTCCGGCCCCGACAGCCCGACGCGCAACAATTTCCTGCCCGACAATCACATCGTGGTGCTGCGCGCCGAGCAGATCGTGCCGAGCTATGAGGAGGGCTGGACGCGGCTGCGCGCGCTGAAGACCCTGACCGAGGGCAAATTCACCATGCCGCGCACCGTCAATTTCATCACCGGCCCGTCGCGCACCGCCGACATCGAATTGAAGATCGAGTTGGGCGCGCACGGCCCGCGCCGCCTTCATATCGTGATCATCGATGAGCCGGCGGGCGATTGATCCGGCGGAGCAGGCGCTGTGGCGCGACGCGATGCGCGACGTCGCGCGCCGGCGCGCGGCGACGAAGGTGGCCGGCGAACGGCCGGAAGAAGACTCCCTCTCCGGCCCAGCGGGGGGGAGCGGGTTGGGGAGAGGTGGGGCAGGCTCGGCGATTCCCCCACCTCACCTAACCTCTCCGCCCCCAAGGGCGGAGAGGGATAGTAGCGCCGAAAAACTGCACGTCCCGACGCCCGGCCTCGACCGTCGCAGCGCGCTGCGCCTGAAGCGGGGACAGCGGGCGATCGAGGCGCGGCTCGATCTCCATGGCATGACGCAGATCGAGGCGCATCGCGCCCTGGCGGGGTTCATCACCCGCAGCCATGCGGCGGGCAAGCGCGCGCTTCTGGTCATCACCGGCAAGGGCCTGAAGGAGGGCAGCGGCGTGCTGCGTGCCGCCGTGCCGCGCTGGCTCGGCGAGCCGGCGCTGCGCCCGCGCGTGCTGGCGGTAACGCCGGCGATGCCGAAGGATGGCGGCGCCGGCGCGCTTTACATCCTGCTGCGGCGGGCGCGATGACGCCGTTCGGCGAGCGCCTGCGGACCCTGCGCGAGGCGCGCGGCCTGCCGCTCAAATCCATGGCCGAGGCGCTGGGCGTGTCGCCGGCCTATCTCTCGGCGCTGGAGCATGGGCGGCGCGGGCGGCCGACCCACGCGTTGGTGGTCGCGATTTGCGCCTATCTCAACATCATCTGGGACGAGGCGGACGAGCTGGCGCGGCTCGCGCATTTGTCGCATCCGCGCGTCACCGTCGATACCGCCGGCCTCGCGCCGCGCGCCACCGAGCTGGCCAATCGCCTCGCCGAGCGCATCGCGACCCTGCCGCCGGCGCGGATCGAAAAGCTGTTGGCGCTGATCGACGACAGCGCCGGACCGAAGGCGCCGCGGAAAGTCACGCGTTAAGTCAGGGGTTCCGTCGCCAGCGCCAGCCACGCCGCCGTCGGCGGATCGACCAGCGGCGTCAGCACGTCGCGGACGCGGGCGTGATAGGCATCGAGCCAATTGATCTCGGAGTCACTCATCAGCGCCGGCTCGATGGCGTTGCGGTCGATCGGCGCCAGGGTCAGCGTCTCGAAGCCATAGAGCGGCCGCTCCGCCGCCTCATGCTCCACCGGCACCACCGCGACCAGATTTTCGATGCGGATGCCATAGGCGCCGGTGCGATAATAGCCCGGCTCGTCCGACACGATCATGCCCGGCAGCAGCGGCTGGGTGCTGGCGACCTTGGAGATGCGCTGGGGTCCCTCATGCACGCCGAGATACGAGCCGACGCCATGGCCGGTGCCATGGTCGTAATCGCATCCGACCTGCCACAGCGCATGCCGCGCCAGCGCATCGAGCTGCGAGCCGGTCGTGCCCTTGGGGAAGCGGCACATGGCGAGCGTGATATGCCCTTGCAGGACCCGCGTGAAGCGATCGCGCATTTCGGGCGACGGCTCGCCGATGGCGATGGTGCGCGTCACATCCGTGGTGCCGTCGAGATATTGGGCGCCCGAATCGACGAGATAGAAGGTGCCGGGTGACAGAGTTTTCTCGCTGGCCGGCGAGGCGCGGTAATGGACGATGGCGCCGTTCGATCCAGCGCCGGAAATGGTCGGGAAGCTGAGGCCGCGGAAATGCTCGCCGGCGCGGCGGAATCCCTCAAGCCGGTCGCTGACCGCGATTTCGCGCAAATCTCCGTGCGGCGCGGTCGCGGCCAGCCACGCGAGGAATCGGGTCAGCGCGGCGCCGTCGCGGCGATGGGCGGCGCGGGTGCCGTCGAGCTCGACATCGTTCTTGCACGCCTTCGCCAACAGGCACGGATCGGCGGCGCGATGAACCGGGCCGCCGCCCGCCGCCAGCCGGTCGAACACCCAGGCCGAGGCCGAGGCGGGGTCCGCCTGAACCCGCTTGCCGTCGCGGCCCAGCGCCTCCAGCGCCGGACCGAACGCGTCGGGCGGCACGATGGTGACGGCATCGCCGAGGGCCGCCGCCGTCCCAGGCGCCAGCTTGGCCGCGTCGATGAACAGCGCGACCGACGCATCGGCGCGCAGAATCGCGAACGCCAGCGGCAGCGGCGTATAGGGCACATCGCCGCCGCGAACGTTGAGCAACCACGCGATCGAATCGGGCGCGGTCAGCACCGCGGCATCGACATGCTGCGCCCCCAGCGTGGCGGCCAATTGCCGCCTTTTATCCGCGCTGGATCGCCCGGCGAAGCGCATCTCGTGCGGCACCACCGGCGCCGCCGGCGGGGCCGGCCGGTCCCGCCATACCGCGTCGAGTGGATTGGTGTCGAGCGCCCGCACCGTGCCACCGGCCTTCGCCGCCGCCGCCGCGTACCGCTCGATCTCCGGCACCGTATGCAGGCGCGGATCGTAGCCGAGGCTCTGGCCGGGCTTCAGCGCCTCGGCGATCCATTCGGTGGCCGGCGCCTCGCTGAGATGGCGCTGGACATAAAGCGCGGCGGCGACCTCGTTGCGCGCCTGCAGGGTGTAGCGGCCATCGACGAAGATCGCGGCGGCGGTCGGCAGCACCACGGCAAGACCGGCCGAGCCGGTGAAGCCGGTTAGCCACGCCAGACGCTCGGCATTCGCCGGCACATATTCGCCCTGATGCTCATCGGCGCGCGGCACCAGGAAGCCCGCGACGCCGCGCCGCGCCAGCTCGGCCCGCAACGCCAAGAGACGATCGGCGGCGACGCTCACGGCGGCTCAGCCTTTCGCCAGCTTCAGCACGATGAAATGCAGATCGCCGCCATGGTCAACCAGCAGCAACACCGATTTGCGGCCCTGCTTGCGCGCCTCATCGACCTTGGCCGTGACCTGTTGCGGCGATTTCACCTCTTGTTGCGTCACCTCGACGATGACATCGCCGGGACGCAGGCCCTTGTCCGAGCCGGGGCTGTTCGGCGTGACATCGGTCACCACCACGCCGGCGGCCGCTTCCGCGATGGAATAATGGTGCCGCAGGTCCGGGGTCAGATTGGCGACAGTCAGGCCCAGGACCTTGGTGCCGCCGGTCGGCGCCGGCGCCGGCTCGGCCTTGGCGACGGCGGCCGGCTGGTTCTCCTTCATCTCGCCGACCTTGACGTTCAGCGTCACCGACTGGCGCTTGCGCCACACCACCACCTTGGCGATTTTGTCGATCGGCGTCTCGGCCACGATGCGCGGCAGATGGTGCATGTCGGCGACGTCCTTGCCGTCGAAATTCAGGATGATGTCGCCGGGCAGGATGCCGGCGGCCTTGGCGGGGCCATTGTCCGGAACCGCCGCCACCAGCGCGCCGCGCGCCTTGCCCTGCAGCCCCAGCGTCTCGGCGATCTCGTCATTGACCGACTGGATATTGACGCCCAGCCAGCCGCGCCGCGCGTGGTGGAATTTCTCCAGCTGCTCGATGAGCGGCTTCGCCAGGTTCGACGGGATGGCGAAGCCGATGCCGATCGAGCCGCCGGTCGGCGAATAGATCGCGGTGTTGATGCCGATGACCTCGCCCGCCATGTTGAACATCGGGCCGCCCGAATTGCCGCGATTGATCGCGGCGTCGGTCTGGAGGAAATCATCGTAGGGGCCGGCGTTGATCTCGCGCGCCCGCGCCGACAGGATGCCGGCGGTGACACTGCCGCCGAGGCCGAAGGGATTGCCGATCGCCAGCACCCAGTCGCCGACCCGGGTCGCGTCGCTGTTGCCGAATTTGATCGACGGCACCGGCTTTGGCGGCTTGATGCGCAGCACCGCGAGATCGGTCTTGGTATCCTTGCCGATCAGCTCGGCCTTGTAATTGGTGCCGTCCTGGAACGTGACGGTGATGGAATCGGCGTCGGCGATGACGTGATTGTTGGTCACCACGAGGCCCGACGGGTCGATGACGAAGCCCGACCCCAGCGAAATGGCGTGACGCGGCATCGGCGTCTTGCCCTGCTTGTCGAAGAAATCCTTGAAGAAATCCTCGAACGGCGAATTTTCCTCGCCCTGGCCGCGCGGCGCGCTTTCGGGCGCGGCATGGGGCGGCGTCGGTTTGTCCTTCGCAGCCTTATCGGGCTTGATGGTCTGGGTGGTCGAGATGTTCACCACCGCCGGCAACATTTTTTCCGCCAAATCGGCGAACCCGTCAGGTCCGGGCTTGGCCGCCGCCAATCCCGGCGTCAGCAGCAGCAACAGCGCAAGAAAACCGGGAATGGACCGGACGAAAATCACTCTAACGGCACCGCCACGCACCACGATCATGCTCCATCGACGAGGGGAGACGCGGGATACTACGAAAGAATGCCGGCTCTCGCCAGAGCTAGCGCCCGATCGCCGTTCACGATTGGCGGGCGCGCCCGCCGACCTGGACTATTTGGCGGGGACGGGCGGGGGCGTGGATGACGCGGCGGGGGCGGGCACTGACGGCGCGGCCGGCGGCAGCGCGGTGTCGAAATAGCGGAAGAACTCGCTTTGCGGCGACAGCACGAAGGTGGTGTTGGCGCCGGTCAGCGCGTCGCGATAGGCCTCGAGCGAGCGGTAAAAGCCGAAGAAGGCTGGGTCCTGCTCGTACGCCTGGGCATAGATGCGGGTCGAATCGGCCTCGCCGTCGCCGCGCAAGATCTGGCTCTGCTTTTGCGCCGTGGCGATGATTTCGATGCGCTGCTTATCGGCCTCGGCGCGGATTACCTGGGCCTGCTGCGCGCCCTGGGCGCGGAATTGCGCCGCCTCGCGCTGGCGTTCGGCGATCATGCGCTCATAGATCGCCTTCGAATTCTCTTCCGGCAGGTCGGCGCGGCGAATCCGCACATCGACGACATCGATGCCGAAGCTCTTGGCCTGATTGTTCACCTCGTCGCGGATCTGCCGCATGATCGCGGCGCGCTTCGACGACACCACCGCCTGCAATTCGACCCCGCCGATCACCCGGCGCAGCGAATCGCTGATGATCGAACGCAGCCGCGTGCGCGCCACCAATTCGGTGCCCATGGTCTGATAGAACAGCAGCGGATTGGCGATCTTGAAGCGGCAATAAGCATCGACCACCAGCCGTTTCTGGTCCGCGGCGATGACTTCCTCGGCCGACGGCTCGTAATCGAGCAGCCGCTTGTCATAATAGATCGTGCTTTGCCACGGCTCCTTGAAGCCGAGGCCCGGCCGCTCGACCAGCCGCACCGGCCGTCCGAAGGACAGGATCAGCGCCTGTTCGGTCTGATCGACGATGAACGGCACCGTGAACAGCAGCACCAGGACGATGATGGCGATGACGATACCGGCGAAAATCGCCAGGCGGCGGCGAAAATCGCTCATGGCTTCTTCCCCGGGGGCGGCGCGACAACGGCGGCAGCCGGTGTCTGCAACGCCGGCAGCGGCAGGTACGGCAGCACCCCCGACGCGGCGGTGTTCTTGTCGAGCACGATCTTGTGGGCGCCCTTCAGCACCGATTGCAGGGTCTCGAGATAGAGCCGGGTGGTCGTCACATTCTTCGAGACCTGATAGGCATGGTAGACCGAGAGAAAGCGGCTGCTGTCGCCCTGGGCCTGCAGCACCACCTGCTGACGAAACGCCTGCGCTTCCTGAAGGATGCGCGAGGCGTCGCCTCGGGCGCGCGGCACGATGTCATTGCGATAGGATTGGGCCTGGTTGACCAGCGTATTGAGGTCGATCTTGGCACTTTGCACGTCCCGGAACGCGTCGATCACCTGGCTGGGGGGATCGACCTTCTGCAATTGCAGGTCGGTGATGGAAATGCCGCTATCGTAGGAATCGAGGATTTCCTGGGTCAGCTTTTCGGTATCGATCTTGATCTGGCCACGCCCCTCGGCGAAGGCGCGCGCGATGTCGGTGCGGCCGATCACCTCGCGCATCGCGCTTTCGGCGGCGGCTTTCACCACCAGCTCCGAATTGCGGATATTGAAGAGGTATTTGGTCGCGTCCTTGATCACCCAAAACACGGCGAAATTAATATCGACGATGTTCTCGTCGCCGGTCAGCATCAGCGCTTCCTCGGGCACTTCCTGACCACCGGCGCCGATGCGGTAATTGGTTGGGGTGTTGAGCCGATAGCCGATCTCGATCGGGTTGACGCGCGTCACCTTGGGCAATTCGACCCGCTCGATC
Source organism: Allostellaceae bacterium (assembly GCA_036510675.1). Classification (GTDB taxonomy): domain Bacteria; phylum Pseudomonadota; class Alphaproteobacteria; order ATCC43930; family CGMCC-115725; genus JAATGI01. Next base: position 34,029 of record DATCDN010000080.1, on the reverse strand, counting down.
GGCGTCGGCAGGTGATAATTCAGGCCCGGCTCGGTAATGCGGTCGAGCGCGCCGAACCGCAGCACCACCCCTTGCTCGTCCGGCTCGACGCGATAGAAACCGCTGGCCAGCCAGATCACGATGATCGCGGCGATGCCGAGGAAGACATAGCGCCCGCGTCCCCAGCCGCCCGGCAATAGGCCGCGAAAGCCGCGTTGGCCGCGGCGCAGCAGATCGTCGAGCTGCGGCGGGCGCCCCGGCCCCTTGCCCCAAGGGGTCTGGCCGCCGGGACCGCCCCAGGGCCCTCCGCCGCCGCTATTATTGTTCCAGGACAAATCGGATCCCTCCGGCGCGGGATCGCGCCGCTTTACGAAGCGCGGCAGTTTCCCTATATCGAGACGTATCGGGACTGACGCTTCGGCGTCGATAAATTCAGTGGTCGCCCGGCTTGTCAAGGATGAGAGGATTGCATTCCTCATGAGTGACGTCACCGAGGAACAGATTCTCGCGGCCTTGCGCACGGTGCGTGACCCCGAGCGCGGCGGCGATATCGTCGGGCTGGGCATGGTCTCGGGCATCCAGATTCGCGCCGGCCATGTCGGTTTCGCCATCGAGGTTGAGCCGGAGCGCGGGCCTCGCCTCGAGCCGCTGCGCAAGGCTGCGGAGCAGGCGGTGGCCGCGCTCGACGGCGTGCTGAGCGCGTCGGTGGTCCTGACCGCTGAGAAACCCGCCGCCCGCCCGGCACCGCCGCCAGCGCCGCACGGCCAGCCCGGCCATCGCCACGCGCCGCAAAAGCCGCTGGTGCCCGAGGTGCGCGCCATCGTCGCGGTGGCGTCCGGCAAGGGCGGGGTCGGCAAATCCACGGTCGCGGTCAATCTGGCGCTGGCGCTGGCGGCGAACGGGCTGGCGGTCGGGCTGCTCGACGCCGATATTTACGGACCCTCCCAGCCGCGCCTCCTCGGCCTGACCGGCCGGCCCAAGACCAAGGATGGCAAGATACTGGAGCCGATGGAGGCGTTCGGCATCAAGGCGATGTCGATCGGCTTCCTGGTCAACGAGGACCAGGCGATGATCTGGCGCGGCCCGATGGTGATGAGCGCGTTGCAGCAAATGCTGCGCGACGTGAATTGGGGCGCGCTCGACGTCATGATCGTCGACATGCCGCCTGGCACCGGCGACGCGCAACTGACGATGGCGCAGCAAGTGCCGCTGGCCGGCGCGGTGATCGTCTCGACGCCGCAGGATCTGGCGCTGCTCGATGCGCGCAAGGGCATTTCCATGTTCCGCAAGGTCGAGGTGCCCGTGTTGGGCATCGTCGAGAATATGAGCTATTTCCTGTGCCCGCATTGCGGCACGCGCACCGAAATCTTCGCCCATGGCGGCGCCCGCCACGAGGCGGAGAAGCTCGGCGTGCCGTTCCTCGGCGAGGTGCCGCTGGACATGGCGATCCGCGAATCCTCGGATGGCGGCACGCCGCTGGTGGTATCGGCGCCCGACAGCGCGAATGCGCTGATCTTCCGGAACATGGCGGCGCGGATCGCCGGCATGCTCGGCACCGAGCCGCCCGCCCCGCCCCGCATCGTGGTGGAGTAGGTCATTAATCCTGTGGTGGCACGTCGATGAGATGAATGGAAATAGCGCCATCGCCGCCAGTCCGCCGCTTCGTGTTCACGCCTCCTAAAACGGGCGGTTTCTGACCTATTCCCGCGCGATCGTCGCGTGCGACACGTCCACGCGCCCCGCATAATTCGTGTCATGAGCGCCGGTGCCGTTCCCATCGAAATACGCGACCACGATGTTGTACGAGCCGTCCGGCTGCTTTACGAACCGCCACGCTCCGCTCGTCCACCGGGCATTGTCCCAAACTGTCTTTACCGCGTCGCCCTCGACCGTCCAGTGTCCTGTGCTCGACGCACTGCCCGACCGCGCGGAAACGGTGCCATCCGCGTGATGATGGGCCGTATATGGACGGGACAGCCCTTTGCCACTGATAACCGCGCCCGTGAGGAGCGCCTTGAGTTCGGCCCCTGTGAGTGGCGCCGCATCGGCGGCTTGAGCCACGCTGCCCGTGAACAGAAAGTTGCCGCCCGCTGGAACGGATGCTGCCACTACCAGACCCGCAAGCGCATTGCGTAATAGTCTTCGCATCGTATCCCCCCTGATTTTTCGCGCCATCCCAAGGTAGCATTAATACGGAATCTTCTCGACCCAGCGTCACGGTGCGGGTTCCGGCCACGCATCCGGGCGCACGTCGCCGACCGGGTGCCAGGGATTGCGGCCGAGGCCGAGGCGGGTCTTGAGATCGTCGGCGGCCCAGGATAGCGGGATGGCGTTGCCCTTCACCAAGGGCAGCGCCGCCGGATCGAAGCCCAGCCACGGCAAAAACGGATTGCGCCGGCCATAGGCCCAGATCTCGACGCGCGTCGTCGGCCGCGCGCTGAAGCCGCGCGCGTGAAAGCCCAGCGTGTCGGCGACCACCAGCGTGTTCGCCGGCACCGCGAAGGCATGGGGCGGGCGATAGCCGAGCCGGCGCAATTCCGCCGGCGCGATACGTGGCGAGCCGCGCGCGGCTTGGAAATCTGGGTTGCGGGCGGCCGCCACCGAGGCGCGCTTTTCCCACGCCAGCCGGCGCGGGGTCAGAATGTGCGAGCCCGGCACATAGGTCAGCGGCCCGCCATCCGCCTCGACATCGGTCAGGAACAGCCACGCTTTGACGGTGGCGTGAAACGTGTCGGCATGGAGCCGGGTCTGCGGATCGGGCGCGCCGGGCCGGACATGGGAGAAAATCGTCTGCACATAGTTCAGCGGCTCCAGCGCGGAGGCGCCGGCATAGCGCACCAGCCCCAGCCATTCCGGCCCCTCCACCACGGCGCGCAGCGCCGGTCGGTCGCGCAGATAGCGCCGGTCCAGCGCGATGCGCCGCGTCACGGTATCGCCCTGGATCATGTCGCGCGCCGGGGCGGCGCGTTCCATCACCTCGCGACGCATTGCGGCGAACACCGAAGGCGGCAGGAAATCGCGTTTTTCGACATAGCCGTCGCGGGCGAAGGCGGCGGCATCGTCGGCGCTGACCGAGGCGGCGAGCCGCGCGCGCCGCCGCGCCGCCATCCGCGCCGCGAGCCGCATGCGCCCGACATGGAGGCCGCGCTGGTTGAGCCCGGGGCTGCCGATGATCGGGTTGTCGCGAAAGGATTTCGATCCCGTGGCCAGCGCGGCGACATGGAGCGGCGACAGCAGCCAGGACCGGCCCGGCATGCTCATGGTGTCAGCGCCGCGCCGGCGGCAGTGCGTCGCCCCATTGCACCGCGCGCACGATCTCGGTCGGGACCTTGCGCGTGCCCCACTCGGCATTCATCAGATCGCCATCGGTCCAATGCTCGACGGTATGGCCCCACGGGTCGGACCAGTAATCGAAAATTTGGCTGCCGAGATAGTGGCGGCCGACCCCCCATTCATGGTGGCGCGCCTTGGCCACGAGATGGGCGTTGCCGCGCATCAGATCGTCGAAATCCGCGACCTCGAACGCGGCGTGACCGAAACGGAAGCCGCCGCTCATCAGTCCGACCGTGTGGTGATCGACCGACATCGAACCCCGGTCGCAGCGCAGGAAGGCGCCGCGCGGATTCTCCTCCGGCCATTGATCGGACGCGATGAAGCCGAGGCGCGACTGCCACCATGAAGCCGCCCGCTCGAAATCGCTGACCCCCAGCACCAGATGGCCGAGCCGCTTGACCCGCGACGGCCCCTGGCCGACGCGCTTCGGATTATTGTGGCGGGTATAGCCGAAAGCGTCGTTGGTAGAAAATTCGCGGGTCAGGGCGATTTCGCTCGCCGGCGCGCGGCCCGCGACGATGTCGAGGCGATGCCCATCGGGATCGGTCAACGTGACGCGATGGCCGCCGCCCGGCCCGTCCAGCGGCTCGACCTCGCGCCCCTCGGCGCGCGCCAGGGTTTCCAGATCGCCGACCGAGCCGGCGCGGAAGCCCACGGCGACGAAACCCGGATCGCCCCGCTGCGTCACATGGGCATAGGGCTCCGGCCCGGCGCCGCGCATGTAGAGCGCGTCATCGGTGCGCGCCGCGCGCACCAGGCCGAACTCGGTCAGAAATTCCTCCATCGCATCGAGATCGGGCGCGGCGAAGCGCACATAGGCGACGTCTTCGACCTTGATCAGGCTCATGGCATCCTCCGTGTCGGTTGAAATTTATCAGGCGGCGCAAATTTAGACCATGGCGTAGGCCGGGAGCCGATAATTGGCTACCAATGCGCGGGCAAGGCTTGGAGGCCGCGCAGCACGAAGGTCGGGCGCCATTCCGGATGGTCGATATCGTCCAGTGCCAGCGCCGGCAGCCGGCGCAACAGGGTCGTCAGCGCCACCTCGGCCTCGAGCCGCGCGAGTTGCGCGCCGAGGCAGTGATGGATGCCGCCGCCGAACGACAGCGGATGAATGTCGGCGCGCGCGATGTCGAGCCGGTCCGGCTTGTCGTACCGGTCAGGGTCGCGATTGGCGGCGCCCAGCACGCAGAGGATGGCTTCGTCCTTGGCGATATCGACATCGCCGACCGTCACCGGCTCCAGCGCGACGCGATAGGTGACCTGCACCGAGGAATCATAGCGCAGAAATTCCTCGATGGCGTTGCCGATCAGCGCCGGCTCGGCGCGCAGCCGCGCCAGCTGGTCGGGATGGCGGTGCAGCGCCAGCAAGCCATTGCCGATGAGATTGACGGTGGTCTCGTGTCCGGCAACAAACAGCAGCAGGATGTTGGCGATCAGCTCGTCGGGGGAGAGCTGGCTGCCATTCTCCTCGGCCTCTATCAGTTGCGTCGTCAGATCGTCGCCCGGCTCGCGCCGGCGCAGCGCGAACAGATCGAGGAAATAGGCGCGCAACGCCGCTTGGTCGGCATTCGCCCGGTCCAGTTCCGCTCGCGACATCGGCACCGGTTCGATCGCCCGGCCCGCCATGCGCGCCCCAGCCATGAAGCGCTCCTGCTGGGCGGCGGGAATGCCGAGCATGCCGCAAATCACCGCGATCGGCAGGCGAAACGCCAGATCGGCGATCACATCCATCCGGCCCTGTCCCGCGACGCGGTCGATGGCGTCATCGACGATCGCCTCGATCCGCCCGCGCATCGCCTCGATCCGCCGGGCGGTGAATGCCTTCACGACGAGGCCGCGCAGCCGCGTGTGATCGGGTGGGTCCTGGGTCAGCATGGCGAGGCGCATGGTGCGCAGGATCGGCTCCGTCGCGGCGCCCGGGCCATAGACGCGCGTGGCGCGGCCGATGAAATCCTTGCCGAAGCGGCGGTCGCGCAGGATCGCGCCGACATCCCGGTGACGCGTCACCACGCGATAGCCGAAGGGCGAGCGCCACAGCGGCTCGCTATCGCGGAGCCGGCGATAATAGGGATAGGGATCGCGGATGAACTCGGGCGACAGCGGGTTGAAATCGGGCGGCGCGCCGGCATTCATCCGCTAGGCGCCCTGGCGCCGCGCCAGCAGTTTCTTGGCCTCGCCGGCCAGCACGGTGCCCTCGAAATAATCGGGGTTCATCGACAGATGCAGCATCGCGGGATTGGTGAAGGTGAAATCGCGGAACGCGGCGCGATCCAGCATGCCGGCATCGACCAGTCCCCACGCCTCGGACAGGATGGTGCGCGCGTCATGCACGTCCCAATGGCCGATATCGGAGCCGAAGACCGCTTTGAGCGGCTCGCCCAGCGGGTTGAGATCGCGATTGAAGGCCAGCGAGATCAGCCGGTCGTCGGCCTCGCAGCCGAAGAAGAACGGCTTGATGAACAGCGCTTTGAGATCGTCCATCTCGCGCAGGGCGCAGGCGGCGAATTCGTCGAAATGCGGCGGCCGCGCCACCGCCATGCCGTGGGTCGGCGTCTCGCGAATCCGCGCCGGCGCCAGGTGCTGGTCACCGAATTGCGTGAACAGGCGCTCCAGCAGATCGACATCGAGTTTGGCCGGATCGAGATTCTCCACTAGCGCGTCGACATTGCGCTTTTCCCAATGCTCGATCAGATCGTTGAGGAGATTGAGCGCCCAGGCGACGCCGCCCTCGAGGAAGCCGACCGTCAGCTCCGGGAAGCGCCGCGTGACGCCGCCGAAGATCAGCGAGCGGCAAAAGAAATTGGCGCCCTCGGCGAAGTCGCCGAGATGGTTGAAGACATAGTTGGTGGGGCTGGCGCGCATGCCGAGGCCGCGCGACGAGGTGTGGCACACCGGCACGACCTTGAGCTCGATGCATTTGCGCCAGAACGGATCGTAATCGTACGGCGCATCCATCACGATGGAGCGGGTCGATTGCGTGCCGTGCCGGAAGGGATCGCCGCCATCCACCGGGCGCGGCGCGCCGCGGATTTCGGTGCCGATCATCACCGCCTTGAAGCCCAGCTTGTTGACGGCGAATTCCAGCTCCTCGATCGCCTCTTGCGGCGTGTAGGTCGGGATCACCGCGACCGGGCGCATGCGGTCGCCGACGCCCTTGAACATGTCGGCATACATCATGTTGAGGGCGCGGCATGAGGCGCGGCGAATCTCGGTGTCGTGCAGATAGATGTAGCCCAATCCCAGCGACGTGTAGCAATGGGCGAAATCGAACCCCAGCTCGTCGAGGCGCGAGCGCATATAGCGCGGCAGCATGGCGAGCGCGCGGTCGTCGGTATGGGGACCGGACGGCATGCCCCACCAGAAGCCCTTGACGGTGGCGCCGTGCGGGCCGCCGACCGGCCAGGCGCGCTTGGCGCGCTCCGCCAGTTCGGCGCCGGCGATCTGCTTCAGAAAATCGTCGAGCGCGAAATGGCATTCGGCGATATGGCCGTCGCCATCGATGACCGGATGATCGAGCTTGGCGCGCACCTCGGCGCCGACGATCGGTTGGAATTGGCCCATGATCTTCCTCCCGCGAGTTTCTTGGCTACGCCCACTCTAGCCCTGGAACCCCGGCCCGGAAAGTCTCGCCCCGAACCAGCCGCCCGGCTATCATTCACCCAGAAGGAGCCACGCCATGCCCACACCCATTCGCCCGCAATTGACCCATGCCGGCATCTATGTCGATGACATCAAGACGATGCGCGACTTCTATGTCGGGGTGATGGGCCTGATCGAAACCGATAGCGGCCACGGCTCGACCTTCGACAATGATTTCGTCTTCATGAGCGCCAACCCGGCGATCCATCACCAATTGATCCTCGCCTCGGGCCGCGCGGCGCGCGCCGAGGCCAGCACGGTCAATCAACTGTCCTTCAAGGTGTCGAGCCTGGCCGAGCTGCGCACCATGAATCAGCGCGTGCGGGATTACGGCATCGCCGGCATCCGCCCGGTCAGCCACGGCAATGCCTGGTCGATCTATTTCGACGATCCCGAGGGCAACACCGTCGAGATTTATCTCGACACCCCCTACCACACCGCCCAGCCCCACGCCGACACGCTCGACCTCGACGCCTCCGACGACGCGATCGTCCGCGCCACCGAGGCGGCCTGCGCCAAGGACCCGACCTTCACCAAGGTCGAGAATTGGCACGCCCGGATGCGCGACGTGCTGGGACGGGAATAGGTCTCGTCTTGAACGTCTGCTATGCCAGAAGCGGTCGTTCGCCCGCGACCGTCGAATGACCGGCCCCTTCTCGGGCATCCGAGGGGCGGATCATCTAGGGACGGGATGGACATTCTTAATCTCGGTCTAATCGAAGCGCAGCGTCGGTCCCAGCGGGATTACGCCGCTGGGGTTGACGCCGCGGATGGAATAGTAATTTTCCTTGTATTTCTGGACATCGACGGTCTCGGCGATGCCTGGCACGGCATGGAGGTCGCGGGTATAGCGCCACAGCGCCGGATACTCATAGACATGCCGCAGATTGCATTTGAACAGCGGGTAATAGGCGCAATCGAACCGCACCAGGGTCGGGAAGAGGCGCCAATCCGCCTCGGTCTGGCGGTCGCCGAGGAGATATTTCCCGCTCACCAGCAACCCCTCGATCCAGTCGAAACTGTCGAACATGGCGCGCACCGCCTGCTCGTAGGGCTCTTGCTTCACCGCGAAGCCACAGCGATAGGCGCCATTGTTGATCGTGTCGTAGATGCGCGCGTTGATTGCGTCGATCCGCGACGCCAGGTCGGCCGGGTAATAATCCACGCGATCATCCGTGAAGGCCGCGAATTCGCGGTTCAGCATGCGGATGATCTCGGACGATTCATTGTTGACGATAGCGTTGGTCTGTTTGTCCCACAGGATCGGCACGGTGCAGCGGCCGGTGAAATTGGGCTTGGCCTTGAGATAGACATCATAGGCATGGCGCGCGCCGAACAGCGGGTCGGGCGTGGTGAAGGTCCAGCCATTCTCGGTCAAGGCATGATGCGTATAGGAGGAAGAGATCACCCCCTCCAGCTTCTTCAGCTTGAGGAACAGCATCACGCGATGGCACCAGGGACAGCCGAAGGCGAGGAACAGGTGATAGCGTCCGGCCTCGGCCTTGAAGCCCGACCGGCCATCCGCCGTCACTTGGTCGCGAAAGGTCGCGGCGGTGCGGTCGAACGAGCCGGTCTTTCCGCTGGTGTCCGTCGCGTGCGCGTCCCACTTGCCGTCGATCAGCATCGCCATTTGCTCAACCTCACCCTGATATGCCGCGATTGAAGCGGTTATTGCGGCGGGACGCAATCGTGCGGCACAATGCGGGCATAGGCGGGGAGGACATGATGGCGATTTTTGTATTGGTCCATGGTGCGTGGGGCGGTAGCCTGCTGTGGCGCCCGGTGGCGCAGGCGCTGCGCAAGGCGGGGCACGAGGTCTACACGCCGACCCTGACCGGCCTGGGCGAGCGCAAGCATCTCGCCAATCGGAGCGTCAATCTCGAAACCCACATCGCCGATGTGCTGGGGGTCATCGATTATGAGGATCTCTCCGACGTGATCCTGGTCGGCCATTCCTATGGCGGCATGGTGGTGACCGGCGTCGCCGACGCGGTGCCCGAGAAGATCGCATCGCTGGTCTATCTCGATGCCTTCGTGCCGGAGAATGGCCAGTCGCTGTTCAGCCTCGTCCCGGCCGAGGCGCCGCGTCCCGACCGCCCACCGATCCCAGCGTCGGAGGATTACCTGACGCCGCCGCTGCCGCCCTCGGCGTTCGGGGTCGGCCCGGATGTGGCGGCGATGATGGAGGCGAAAAGCTCGCCCCAGCCAACCGCCTGCTTCACGCAAGGCGTCACGCTGACCGGCGGCATCGATCGCATCAAGCGCAAGACCTATATCTATTGCAACGTCCCGGCCCCGACCACCTTCACACCGTTCTATGAGAAGCTGAAGAACAAGGCGGGCTGGACCATGCATACTCTGCCCTGCACGCATCTGGTCCAGATGGACATGCCCAAGGAGCTGACCGCCCTGCTCTTGCAAGAGGTGCGATAGCAGACCGGGCGCCGGCGAAACGCCCTATAGGGTCGAGCCGCCGTCCAGCGGCACGACCGTGCCGGTGACGAAGCGGTTGGTCATGAAAAACAGCACGAGTTCGCCGATCTCGTCGGGGTGGGCGACCCGTTTCAGGGGCACGCGGGCCGCCGCGCCCTCAAGGAATTTTTGTTTCATTTCCGCGCCATAGCGGTCCCACATCGGCGTATCGACCGGACCGGGCGATACCGTGTTGACCCGGATCGGCGCCATTTCGAGGGCGAGGCCCTGCGACAGTTTTTCGAGCGCCGCGTTGATCGCCGCGATCAGGGCCGCGCCGGCGGCCGGCCGCTGGCTCAACGCCCCCGAGACGAAGGTCAGCGAGCCCTGCGGCGCGATCCGGGCGGCGCGCGCGACGCGGAACCCGGCCCAGAATTTTCCATCCATGGCGGCCATGGCGGTCGCCATTTCCAGCTCCTTCACGTTGCCGCGCCCGCCCGCCCCGACACACGACACGACATGGTCCCAGACCGTGCCATCGGCGAAAAATTTTTCCACCGACCCGTCGTTCATGGCATCGAGGATGGCGGGTTCGACCCCGTACCCGATGCGCTTCGCCGCGGCTGCCAGCCGGTCATGGCCGCGCGCGGCGATGGTGACCTTGCCGCCAGCCTGCGCCGCCAACTTGGCCGACGATTCGCCCATCCCCGAGCTGCCGCCCACCACCAGGATCTTCTTGCCGTCGAGCGCACCCATCGCGGTCCCTTCCTCTGATTACCGATTGCCGGCGCGGCGTCAGCCGGCGAGCTTCTTGCGCACCAGTGCGGCGCCATCGGCGAGCGCCTTCAGCTTGCCGAACGCCACCGCGCGCGGCATGTATTTCATGCCGCAATCGGGCGCCGGCATCACATGCTCCGCCGCGACATGGGGCAGCACCCGCTCGATCCGCTGTGCCACCTCGTCGGCGGTTTCGATCGTGTGGGTCCCGAGATCGATCACCCCCAAGATGATGGTCTTGCGGTTCAGTTCCTTCAGCACCGCCAGATCCATCTTCGGCTGCGCCGCTTCGATCGAGATCTGATCCACCGTACAGTCGGCCAATTGGGTCAGGAACGAATAGTGCGATGGCTTGTCGCTGACGACATGGGCATAGCCCATGCACAGATGGATCGCGGTCGGCCCGGCAATGCCCTCCAGCGCACGGTTGATGACGCGCACGCCATAGCGGTTCGCCTTCTCCGGCCGGGCTTGCAGCCACGGCTCGTCGAGCTGGACGATGTCGATGCCGGTCGCCTTGATGGCGTGCAGTTCTTGGTTGACGGCGATGGCGTAATCCATCGCCATCTCCTCGTCATCCTTATAGAAATCGTTCTGGACTTGCTGCGCCAGCGTGAACGGCCCGGGCAGCGTGATCTTGGTCACCCGCCCGGTCTCGGCCACCAGGAAGGCGGCGTCACGTGCCTCGACCGGCCCGCGCCATTTGATCCTTCCGGCGACGCGCGGCACCGGCATCCGGCGGCCGCCGCCGTTGCGGCCGGCGGCCTCGCCGGGCCGCTCCAGGTCGATGCCGTCGAGCGCCAGCGCGAAGCGGTTGGAATAGCTTTCCCGGCGAATCTCGCCATCGGTGATGATGTCGATGCCCGCCCGCTCCAGATCGCGGATCGCGAGGCGCGTGCCATCGTCCTGGGCCGCCTCCCGCTGTGCCTCGGGGATGCGCCAGATTTGCGGAGCGCCGACGCGGGGAATCCCCTTCGCCGCTTCGTGATCGACGAGCCAGTCGGGCTGGGGATAGCTGCCGACGATGGTGGTGGGCAAAAGCGGTAAGCGAGGCGGCATGTGATTCGCGGTTCCCTGGTTATGGCGCGCATATCCGCCGAGCGCATTGGGACCTTGCCTCGCCGGGTCGGCCAAGCTAAACGCTTGCCACGGCTATCGCAAGCCGGCATCGGCACGGGCCTGACATCGGCGAAAAGACGGGAGAGCGACATGAAATTGGTTAGCTTCACGCGGGGCGGCAAGGCCTCCTATGGCCTGATCCTGAAGGATGGCCGGATAATGGACCTGCCGCAGGCGGCGCTGCTGTCGGGCGGCACCTCGCCCGGCGAGAACATGATCGCCTTCATCGCCGGCGGCGAAGGCGCGGCCAGCGTGGCGCGCCGGCTTGAAGATGATGCCGGCAACGGCAAGCTCGCGTCCGCCATCGCCGAGGCCTCCGCAGTGACGCTGACGGCGCCGATTCCCCGCCCGGCCAAGAATGTCTTCTGTATCGGCCGCAACTATAAAGAGCATGTTGCCGAGGGCTATCGCGCGCGCGGCGCCGAGATCAAGCTGCCCGAGGCACCACAGATTTTCACCAAGCCGCCGACCGCCGTGATCGGCCCCGATGATGAGTTCCGGATTCTCGAATCCGTCTCCACCCGCATCGATTACGAGGTCGAGCTGGGCCTCGTCATCGGCACCGGCGGCACCAATATCCCGGCCGCGCAGGCGATGGATCACGTCTATGGCTATACCATCATCAACGACGTGACCGCCCGCGACCTGCAGCGCAAGCATGACCAATGGTTCAAGGGCAAGGGCCTCGACCGCTCCTGCCCGATGGGGCCCTATATCCTGACCAAGGACGAGGTGCCGGACGTGCGGGAATTGGAGTTGACGCTGACCGTGAACGGCCAGCAACGCCAGAAATCCAAGGTCGGCATGATGATTTTCGACATCCCGACCATCATTCAATCGCTGTCGGCGGGCCTGACTCTCGAGGCCGGCGACGTCATCGCCACCGGCACCCCCTCCGGCGTCGGCATGGCGATGGACCCGCCGCAATATCTCAAGGCGGGCGACCAGGTGGTGTGCGAGATCACCCAGCTCGGCAAGCTCGCGACACGCTTCGTCTGACGTTTGATCCCGCCGGGGGAGGCACCGCGCCTCCCTTTCGGCGCCCTCGCCGGCCCCGCTATACCGTGCGGGGCTGGGCGGCGGCCGACCACCGCGCCGCCTTGCGCCGCGACAGAATGACCATGATCCAGATCGTCACCGCCACCATGGCGCCGTTGCCGAGCGCCGCGTAGGCGGCGCCCATGGCGCCGAACCGCGGCACCAGCAGATACGCGAACAGCACCGGCGAAAGGCAGAGGCACGAGACCACGATCGCGCGGGTGCGCTGGCGACCGGCGGAGGTCAGGATGTCGCCGCCGATTGACGTCAAGCCGCCGAACACCGGCAGGAAGGCGAGGGTCGTCGTCACCGGAACGGCGGCGCGAAATTTCTCGCCGAGAATGAGGGGCAGCAGGTCGGCACCGAAGGTCAGCGCGAGGCCGGCGAACAGCGTATAGCCCAGCGTCAGCGGCAGCACGCGCAGGGCGAATTGAAAGCTCTGCTCGATACCGTCCTGGCCATGCTTGAAGAACCGCGCGTAGAACGCCGCCATCAGCGCCCGCAGCGGAACCGCCATGGCATCGACGATGCGGAAGGCGGCGTTGTACAGCCCGGCGGCCAGCGGCCCCGCGAGATACGCGACCAGCGGCTTATCGATGTCGCGCAGCGCGCTGTCGGCGGTGAAATAGAGGCAGAAATGGAAGCCCAGGCCGACATCCTGGCGAGCGAAATACCAATGCGGCGGCCCGAGGCGCCACACTGTGTAAACCAGCGCCAAGACTCCCGTCAGCATCACGGCGCCTAGATACCATTGCGCCCAAATCTCGACCGTCAGCGGATGAGACAGGCCGATGGCCGCGACACAGGCGGCGACCCGCAGCATGCCGAAGCCGGCGTTCAGCACGAAGAGGTCGTTACCGCGCTCGAACGCCATGAAGGCCGCCACCGCGACGACGTGGAGCCGGGCGAATAACAATTCTCCCAGCGCGAAGGCGACGAACGCCCAGGTCGCCATCCCCACCATCAGATATTGCGCGCCGAAGGCCAACAGCCCCAGCGGCAGCGCGGTGACCGCGTTCTGCAGCAGGGCATTGCCGAAATAGGCGCCAAAGCGTTCCGGCGCCACGGTGACGTGCCGGATCAGAACATGGTCCGAGCCCCAGCCGCACACCGCGCTGGACACGGTCAGTAGGGCGATGACACTGGCCACCATGCCGTAATTATGCGGGCCGAGACCGCGCGCGATCAGCAGGAAATAGCCCAGTTGGCCGACCAGCCGAACAATGAAGCTGAACCACGTCACCGCGAAATTGCGCACGCCGGCGAACCGCACGCCGGCGGCGGGCGCTACCGGCTTTTGGCCCATGGACCGCGCTGGGTGGCTGCCATCCGGCCGGTCGACAGGCCGTCGGTGCCGGTGGCGCCCAGTGTATGATCGGCGAAATTGCCGGCGAAATTGCCAGGCGGCATGAGATAGGGCCGCGCGACGGCGGGGAGGCGCGGCGCCACGCGCGGGAACGGCATGACGACGCCGTCGGACGCGATCTCGGGACGCCGGTCCGAATTGCTGGCAAAGGCCGCGTGGAGGGCCGACGCCAGCCCACCATTCCCGGCCGCCACCATTTGCGACACCGGGGTCGCGTAAGGCTTGACCGCGGTCAGCCAGGCGCGGCGGGTGCCGTGCTCTAGCATGAAATCGAACCCCACGAAGCCCGAGAGGTTCAGCGCCTTCACCGCGAAGGCGGCGATCGCCTCCATGCTGGGGTGCTCGATGATGCGGGCGACGAGGGCCGGGCCGTTACTGTCCAAAGGCTCGACGCTGACCCCGGCCAGCACGACGCCGTCGCGGCAGGCGACCGACCGCTTGGCGGCGACGCCATCGACATATTGCTGCAAGACGAGGCTGCGCTGGCGGGTTTGCAACAGGTCCGACAGACGATGGAGGGTATTCTGCTCCTTCCACAGCTTGGTTACCTGTGTGGCGCCGGTGACCCGGTGATAGGCGGCAATGCCGGCTTCGAGGCTGCGCACGATTTCGCCGCGCGGGCCGCCCCAGCCGCCATCGCTTTTCAGCATCACCGGCAGCGGCACCGATTCCAGCAGCGCGCGCAGCGTCGCCTCGTCGTTGATGGCGACGGCATTGGGCACCGGCAGGCCATGCTCGCGGGCGAAACGCTGGAGTTCGGCGCTCGATGCGATGCGGTCATGCGCGGCGGGATCGCCGAAGGATTTGGCGATGATCTTGGCCAGCGGCGACCATACCCGGCCGCCGCCCTCGCCATGCTTCGCGTAGATCTCGCGCAGATGGTTGAACGACGGCTCGTCGGTCGGGATCACCAGATCGGGGGCCACGTCCTGCATCGCGCGCTCGATGGTGTGGCGGAATTGCAGGGGTCGCGCCAGGAACATCATGACCGAGGCGTCGTGCAGGGTATGGCCGCCGGCCTGACCATGGACCAAGGCCGCCGTGAAGCCGGCGCTTTCGAGCGACCGGACGAACGGTTCCACATTGGTCCAGGACCGAGTGGTGACGACGAGAACGCGAGATTTGTTTTGCGGCATCGGACAGGGCTCCTCCGGGACGCCATCTGACCGGCAAGCCGTAAACACCTTCTTAATATTCGGGCGGTTTGTCGGCCATTCGCCGAAATAAATTCAAAAACCCGTCAAATGCCGGAGAAGCACGCATACCCTTGTCGGCATTGATAGAATTTCTCTCGGGCTTCAATTCCGTCCGGCGAGTAGCCCGCGCGCGATGACATTGGCCTGGATTTCGGCGGCGCCCTCGAAAATGCTGAGAATGCGGGCATCGGCCAGGAGGCGGCTCGCCGGGCTTTCCAGCGCATAGCCATTGCCGCCGTGAATCTGCACCGTCGCGTCGGCATTGGCCCAAGCGGTGCGGGCCGCCAGCAGCTTCGCCATCCCGGCCTCGATGTCGCAACGCCGGCCGCTGTCCTTTTCGGCGGCGGCGAAATGGGTCAGCCCGCGCGCGATCTGGGTCTCGACCGCCATCCGCGCGATTTTGCCGAAGACGCGGGGAAATTCGACGATCGGCTTGCCGAACTGGCGCCGCTCCAGCGCATAGCGCAGACCAGCCTCCAAGGCGGCCTGCGCCACGCCCACGGCACGCGACGCCGTTTGAATGCGCGCCGCTTCGAACGTCGCCATCAATTGCTTGAAGCCCTGGCCCTCGGCCCCGCCAAGGAGATTGGCGGCGGGCACGACGAAGCCATCGAACGCGATCTCATATTCCTTCATGCCGCGGTAGCCGAGCACCTTGATCTCGCTGCCCGACATGCCAGCGGCCGGGAACGGGTCGGTCTCGGTGCCGCGCGGCTTCTCGGCGAGGAACATGCTGAGCCCGCGATAGCCCTTTTCGGCCGAATCGGTGCGCGCCAGCAGCGTCATCAGATCGGCGCGGGCGGCATGGGTGATCCAGGTCTTGGCGCCGGTGATGCGATAGACCGCGCCGTCGCGCACCGCGCGGGTCTTGAGGCTGCCGAGATCGGAGCCGGTATCCGGCTCGGTGAACACCGCCGTCGGCAGCATCGCGCCGGAGGCGATGCGCGGCAGGTAATGCGCCTTCTGCGCCGGCGTGCCGTTAGCGCCGATCAGCTCGGCGGCGATTTCGGAGCGCGTCGCGATCGAGCCGACGCCCAACGAGGCGCGCGACAATTCCTCCGACACCACGCACATGGCGCGCTTGCCGAGGCCGAGGCCGCCATCGCGCTCCGGCACGGTAAGGCCGAAGACCCCGAGCCGCGCCATCTCGGCGATGAGGTCGAGCGGGATCAGCGTATCGGCGAGATGCCAGGCCTGCGCGAACGGCGCCACGCGCGCCTCGGCGAAGCGCCGGAATTGGTCGCGGATCAGGTCCAGCGTCTCGTCGGAATCACGGGCGACGATGCCGTCCCGCGCGATCAGCGTCGCCAATCGCGCCACGGCGCCATCACTCCGCCCGGCGCGGCGCAAGATCATCACGTCGGGCTGGCGAAACCGCGCGAGATCGGCCTCGTCGAGGCCGAGATCCTCGGCGCGCACGATTTCGCTCTGGCTCATGGCGATGCCGCCATCGAGCTGGCCCAGATATTCGCCGAAGCCGATTTGCAGAATCAGCGCTTCGCGCTCGTCGAGGGCGGCGCCGCGCGCCTCGGCCCAGCGCCGCAACTGGCGCAAGCCCGCGACATAGGTCGCCATCCAGGCGAAGCCGTGCGCCGCGAACTGGCGGCGCTCCAGCCGCGCCGGATCGAGCGTGCCGCCGGGCGCCAGCTCGCCGGCGAGCCGGTGCTTGGCGGCGGTCACCAGCGCGTCGGCGGCGTCGAGGGCGCGGCCGGTGACGGCGAAGAGGTCTGGGAGGAGCGCCGCGTCGCTCATGTCAAATCCGGGTCGAGAGCCAGATGGCGGCACGCGTCCCGGCCTTCACCAGCGCGGTCATCGGCGCATAGCCGGGCGCGTCTTCGGCGCCCTGCGCCAGCGCGGTGTCGCGATGCTCGATCTCCTCGCCGCGAAACTCGGCGATGGTCGCGGCCAGCGCCGGCTCGCGCTTGCCCAGCCCGTCGAGCTGGGACTGATAATGCGCATCGATCACTTCCTCGACCGCCGCGGTGCAGGCCATGGCCGCGCGCTCGCCCATCAGCGCCGAGGCGGCGCCCAGCGCGAAGCCGGCGACATGCCATAGCGGCGACAGCAGGGTCGGCCGCACCCGATGTTCCACCAGCAGCCGGTCGAACGTGTCGAGATGGCGTTGCTCCTGCGCCGCCATGTGGCGGATCACCGGGGTCGCCGGCGAGCGGCGCAAGACCCGGAGCTGGCCGTCATAGATACGACGCGCGCCATACTCGCCGGCATGGTCGACGCGGATGATACGCGCCAGCGCCGCGCGAGCATCGGGATCGCCGGGGAGGCGGCGCAGTCCTGAGTCGTTGCCGGAATCGGGGCCGTTCATCGCGTCCGCCCCAGCCGCATCGCGGCGAAATAGGCGATCGCCGCCAGCAGCACCGACGCGACGAAGTTCCAGCCCGCCAGCGAGATGCCGAACAGCGACCATTGCACCTCGTCGCAGCGCACCGGCGGCGTCGCCAGCAATTGCGCCCGCAGCGCCTCGACCGAGCTGGTATCGAGCGCGAGGCCGGTGCACGCGGTCGGGCCGGCGAACCAATGCCACTCCACCCCGGCATGATAAAAGGCCAGCACCGCGCCGGCGATGAACAACAGCGCCGCCAGCGCCAGCGCCGCTCGGCTGAGATAGCGTTGGCCGGCGGCGAGCGCGATTGCCGCCAGCACCGCCACCGCGTAATAGGGCCAGCGCTCGTAGAGGCACAACTCGCACGGCCGCAAGCCCCCCCAATATTGCGACAGCAGTGCCGCGCCGACCACGGCGACGGTGAGGGCCAGGATGAGAAGCGGCGCGGTGCGGGTCGCGGTCATGTGCCTAAAGATAGGCCACGGCCACGAAACCGCCTACCACCAGAATGACGAACGCGCTGGTCACCAGGGTCAGGCGGCGCTCGATGAAGGCGCGCACCGGCTCGCCGAAGTAATAGAGCAGCGCCGCCACCAGGAAGAAGCGCAGCGCCCGCGACACCAGCGAGGCCACGCCGAACGCGACCAGCGGAAAGCCGAGCGCGCCGCTGGCGATGGTCACGATCTTGTAAGGGATCGGCGTCATGCCCTTCAGCACGATGATCCACACGCCCCAATGATCGTAGGCGGCCTGCAGCGCGGCATAGCGCGACATCGCGCCATAGAAGTCGAGAATCGGCCGGCCCACGGTCGTGAACAGGAAATAGCCGATGGCATAGCCGAGAAAGCCGCCCGCGACCGAGGCCAGGGTCGCGATCGCGGCATAGCGCCAGGCCTTGCGCGGCGCCGCCAGCACCATCGGGATCAGCAGCAGGTCGGGCGGTATCGGGAAGAACGAGCTTTCGACGAAGGCAACGATGGCCAGCGCGGGAATCGCGCGCGGGCCGGCGGCGAGGCGCATCATCCAATCATAGAGGCGGCGCATCGCGCGGCGATCAGCCCGGCCGGCGGCCGAAAAAATTGGTGGCGCGGATGGTCATCACCAGGACGCCGTCCTGGTTGGTGACCTCGCCCTGACTTTTGACGATGCCGCGATCGGGCCGGCTTTTCGATGGTGTCACTTCCAGCACGCGGAACCGCGCGCTGAGCCGGTCGCCGGGCTTCACCGGTTTCAGCCATTGTATGCCCTCGACCCCGGGCGAGCCGAGGCTGGCCGTGTCGTTGAGGAGGCCGTTGACCAGCAGCGACATGAAGACGGCGACGGTCTGCCAGCCGCTGGCGATCAGGGTGCCGAAGATGCTCGATTTCGCCGCCTCGGGATCGACATGGAACGGCTGTGGATCATAGTCACGGGCGAAGGCTACGATCTGATCCTGGCTCAGCGTGCGCGATCCCAACTCATGCGTCTCGCCGGCGGTGAAATCCTCGAAATACCGCAATCCGCTCTCCGCTATTTCGTCACGGTGAAATGCAGCGTCAGCGCCGTGATGTTGCCGTAGCTGACCTGCATGGTGTGGGACCCGGCCGCATAGTAGAAGGACAATGATTTACCGCCCATGCGGTTCAGCGTGGCGACGCCATTGCCATCGGTATTGATGCTCATCTGCCCGTGCTCCGCCCCGGACGGGGTGAGCTGGCAGGACCAGTTGCGGTCGAGCCCACAATTGAAATGGACCGGGGCATTGGCGATCGGCGCACCGTTCGGGCCGACCAGCCGCACCGCCATCGGGTCTAAGCGCGCGATTCCGCCACCCACCTGGTTTCCGGCGCGGGGCTGGCGCTGATTATCGCCGGATACGGCCACCAGCCTTGCTCCCTTGACCCAAATCACCGTGGCATGCGACGGATCGACGGCCTGAAGATGGAACTCCGCTGGCTGCAACACCTCGCCGTCGAAGCGCACGGTGAACCAGCCCGTGCCGTAATATTCGGAGACAGACGGCAGCGTGAAGCGGCCATTGCCGTCGGTCTGATATTGGGGGGTGTTGCCGTAATTGCAGGCAGCATGGACGCACCCATACCACACCCGCACATTGGGCGCCGGCCGGCCGTTCCGGTCGGTGACCTCAATGGTCATCGGACCGAAATTCGCCGTTCCCCCATAGGGCTCCTCCCCCAGGCGCGGTTTCGTCTGACGATCGCCGGAGACGATCTTCGCCAGATAGACATATTGCGGCCCGGACTTGGGATCGACCGCGAGATGGAAGGTGACCCCGAGATTGCGGTAGGTCGCCGCCATCGTGAACGCGCCATCCGCGTAATAGAGATTGAGCGACCGCCCGCCCATCTGGTTCAGCGTCGCGACGCCGTTGCCGTCGGTATGGACGGTGAGCGTGCCGTTCTCGCTACCACTCGGCGTCAGCTGGCAGGACATCTGTCCGACCTTGTTGCAATGGAAGGTGATCGGCGCGTTGGAAATTCCCTTCCCCTTGGCGTCGCGCATCAAGACGCTCAAGGGGGCGAAGCGCGCGATGCCGCCGCCGACCTGCGAGCCTTGGCGCGGCAAGCGCTGCATATCGCCGCCCGCGATGGTCAGGGTTTGCGCCGCGAGCGGAAGGCTGAAGGCCGGCATGGCCAACAGGAGCAATACCCCCCAAAGCAAAGCCGATCGGCGCATCGTTATCCCCTCGTCGCGGCGGGCGCGGTGCCCCTTCGCCATGCCCATCCCTTGCGATCCGCCTTCATAAGCGGGACCTGGGGGCAAGGCAAGCCGCCCGGCCCGACCCGGCCGCTTCGCGATTGAAATTGGTTTGAATTCAAACCAATATGCCGGCGACCAGCGCAAGGGAGGCCGACATGGCGGATCGTGACAATCAACTCGATGGCGGCGAAGCGATCGTCGAGGCCCTGCGCCGGCTCGGCACCGACTACATCCTGTCCTCGCCCGGCTCGGAGTGGGGGCCGGTGTGGGAGGCGTTGGCGCGACAGAAGCTGGGCAATCGGCCCGGGCCGCGCTTCATCGAGACCTGGCACGAGAATCTCGCGGTCAACATGGCCGCCGGCTACACGCTGATGACTGGCCGGCCGCAGGCGGTGATGCTGCATGCCGGGGTCGGGCTGATGCATGGCGCGATGGCGATTTTGACCGCGCTGCAGGCCGACGTGCCGATGCTGGTGATGTCGGGTGAATCGGTCAGCCTGGGCGAGGACCCCGACCTGGCGATCGAGCCGCAATGGTATGGCGGACTCAGCGTCGGCGGGCCGGAACGGCTAGTCGGGCCGCTGGTCAAGCATGCGCGCCAAATATCGAGCCCGTTCACCCTGCATGACAGCGTGATCCGCGCCATGGAGCTGGCGGCGCGCCCGCCGCTGGCGCCAGTTTATCTCAACGTGCCGTTGGAGCACATGTTGCATGGCTGGACCCCGCCGGCGGCGCCGCGCCAAGTGCCGCCGGCGCCGCGAGTCCAGGCCGATGCCGCCGATCTCGCGATGGTCGCGGGGTTGCTGCGGCAGGCGAAAAATCCGATGGTCGTGACCGAGGCGTCAGGGCGCGATCCGGCCGCGTTCGCGGCGCTGGTGGCGCTGGCCGAGGCGCTGGCCCTGCCGGTGATCGGCGGCAATAACGTCGCCTTCGCCAATTTCCCGACCGACCATCCGCTGTGGCTCGGCAGCGGCGAATATGCGCCCCTGCCCGAGGCCGATCTGGTGCTGCTGGTCGGCGGCCGCGCGCCCTGGTATCCGGCGCATCGGCGGCCGACGGCGGGGACCATCGTCTCGATCCACGACACGCCGCTGAAGACCCATATGGTCTATCAGAATCTCCATGCCGACCATTATCTCGAGGGCGACATCGCGACCGCGCTGCGGCTGCTGACGGCGGCGGCCCAACCCGGCGCGGCCGATGCCGATGCGCTAACCGCGCGGCGGCGACGCTGGCACGCAGCGCATGATGCCTATGAGGCTATGCGGCGCGCCGCCGAGGACCAAGCTCGGGCCGCCTCCGGCATCGACCCGGTGGCGCTATGCGCGGCGCTGGCCGAGGCCCTGCCCGCCGACGCCATCATTGTCGATGAAAGCATCACCGCCCATCCCATTGTGCGCCAGCATCTCAACTTCACCCAGGCGCAGGGCTATTTTCGCATCTTCGGCGGCCTGGGCCAGGGGCTGGGAACCGCGCTGGGCGTCAAGCTGGCCGCGCCCGAGCGGCCGGTGGTGGTGGTCGCGGGCGATGGCGGCTTTCTCTATAATCCGGTGATCCAGGCGCTGGGCGCCGCCAAGAATCACGGCCTGCCGGTCCTCGCGGTGGTGTTCAACAATGGCCGCTATCAGGCGATGAAGCAGGGCCATGTCCACCATTACCCCCAGGGCGTGTCGGTCGCGGCCGATCTATTCCATGGCGTCCACATCGACGGGCCGAACTATGCCGAATTCGCCAAGCCATTCGGCTTTTACGGCAGACGGGTCGAGCGGCTGGCCGACCTGACGGCCGCGCTGCCCGAGGCGATCGCGGCGCTGCAAGAGGGGCGCAGCGCCATTCTGAACGTGATGCTGACCCGCTGACCGGCGCCGGTCGGCGAGGCCGGTGGATCACACGTCCAGGTTGGCCACCGACAGCGCGTTGGTCTGAATGAACTCGCGGCGCGGCTCGACCAAGTCGCCCATCAGCGTTGAAAAAGTTTCCTCGGCGGAATCGGCGTGAGCGATCTTGACCTGGAGCAGCGCCCGTACCTGGGGGTCGAGCGTCGTTTCCCAGAGCTGTTCCGGGTTCATTTCGCCGAGGCCCTTATAGCGCTGGATATCGCCCTCCTTGGGGCCGAGCGCCATCACCGCCTCGACCAAGCTGGTCGGACCGACGATTGGTTGTTCCTTGTCCTTGGCGACCAGCTTTCCCGGCTTGCCATAGGCCTCCTGCAATTCGCCCGTGCGCTCGTCCAGGCGGCGCGCCTCGGCGCTTTTGAGGAGCGCGGCGTCGAGCAGCCGGCGCTCCGTGGTGCCGTGCCGGCGGCGCGACAAGACAAAACTTTCGCCGGGTCGCACCTCGCCCTTCCAGCCGCGCTCGCCCGGCGGCGCCAGCGCGTCGAGGCGCTGGGCCAGATATTGGACCGCCGCCTCGCCCTGCGCGCCGGCATCGAGTAACGCCGGGTTCAATAAGCCGGCGATCGCCGCCTGCTCCACCATCTCGCGGCTGCCGACTTTGCGCGCCAGCGGCTGCAGCATGTGGCGCACCTGGCGCGCCTCTTCCACCAGCGCGGTGAGATCGTTGGCGCCACGCTGGGCGCCGTCATGCTGCGTGAAGATGGCGTCGCGCAGCCCTGCCTGGACGCGATATTCCTCCAGCGCCGCATCGTCCTTGAGATAGACCGCCTTGGTGCTGCCGCGCTTCACCTGATAGAGCGGCGGCTGGGCGATATAGAGATAGCCCTTCTCGATCAGGGCCGGCATCTGGCGGTAGAAGAAGGTCAGCAACAGGGTGCGGATATGGCTGCCATCAACATCCGCGTCGGTCATGATGATGATGCGGTGATAGCGTGCCTTCGCGGCGTCGAATTCCTCGGGCCCGATGCCGGTGCCGAGCGCGGCGATCAGCGTGCCGATCTCCACCGACGACAGCATCTTGTCGAACCGCGCGCGCTCGACATTGAGAATCTTGCCCTTGAGCGGCAGGATCGCCTGGAATTTGCGATTGCGCCCCTGCTTGGCGGAACCGCCGGCGCTATCGCCCTCGACCAGGAACAATTCGGAGTGCGCGGGATCGCGCTCCTGGCAATCGGCAAGCTTGCCGGGAAGGCTCGCCATGTCGAGCGCGCCCTTGCGCCGCGTCAGGTCGCGCGCCTTGCGGGCTGCCTCGCGCGCGATCGCCGCCTCGATCACCTTGCCGACGATCCGCTTCGCCTCGGGTGGGTGCTCCTCGAACCATTGTTGCAGTTTTTCGCCGACCACGCCCTCGACCACCGCGCGCACCTCGGACGAGACCAGCTTGTCCTTGGTCTGCGACGAGAATTTGGGGTCGGGCACCTTGAGCGACAGCACGCAGGTCAGGCCCTCGCGCATATCCTCGCCGGACAGCGCGATCTTCTCCTTCTTCAGGAGACCGCTTTCCTCGGCATATTTGTTGACGCTGCGGGTCAGCGCCGCGCGAAACCCGGCGAGATGCGTACCGCCGTCGCGCTGCGGAATGTTGTTGGTGAAGCACAGCATGGTTTCGAAATAGCTGTCGTTCCATTCCATCGCCACCTCGACGATGGTGCCGTCGCGCTCACCTAGTATGCCGAGCGGCTTGGTGGTGACCGCTTGCTTGGAGCGGTCGAGATATTTGACGAATTCCTCGAGCCCGCCCTCGTAATGGAGATGCACGTTCTTGACCTCGACACCGCGCGCGTCGGTCAGATCGAGGGTGACGCCGGAATTGAGGAAGGCCAGCTCGCGCAGGCGATGCTCCAGCGTCTGGAAATCGAACACCGTCTTGGTGAAGGTCTTGGGACTGGGCAGGAAGGTAATTTCCGTGCCGGTCCGGGTCGGCGGATTGGAGGCGCCCTTTTCAACCAGCGGCGCTTCCGGCTCGCCGTCCCGGAAGCGCATGAAATATTCGCGGCCGCTCCGGTAGACCCGCAGATCGAGGATCGTCGACAGCGCATTCACCACCGAGACGCCGACACCGTGCAGCCCGCCCGACACTTTGTAGGAGTTCTGGTTGAACTTACCGCCGGCATGAAGCTGCGTCATGATGACTTGCGCGGCCGACACGCCTTCTTCGTCGTGGATATCGACGGGAATGCCGCGGCCATTGTCGGTCACGGTACAGGAGCCGTCGGCGTTCAGCGTCACGGTGATGGTGTCGCAATGTCCGGCCAGCGACTCGTCGATGGCGTTGTCGACCACCTCGTAGACCATGTGATGGAGGCCCGAGCCGTCATCGGTATCGCCGATATACATGCCGGGCCGCTTACGCACGGCATCGAGCCCGCGCAGCACCTGGATCGACTGCGCGTTATATTCTTCCTCGGGCGGCTGATCGGTCATCGGATTCTCATGTTGAAATCACCGCGTCGGCGACGGTGAGGAATTGGGCGGCGCCGGCCATGCCGTCGAACAAATCCTTGTCGGTGCCGGTGAGCCAGGCTTGGCCGCGCGACGTCGCGAGCTCGGCGAACAGCGCATCACGCCGCACCACGTCGAGATGGGCCGCGACTTCATCGAGAAGCAGAATTGGAACCTCGCCGCGCCGCCGCGCCATCAGCCGGGCGAATGCCAGCACAATGCCGATCAGCAGCGCCTTTTGCTCGCCGGTGGAGCATTGGGAGGCTTGCATATGGGTTCCGCCATGGCGCGCCGCAAGATCGGCGCGATGCGGCCCCAGCGCGGTGGTGCCGGCCGCCGCGTCGGCGCGGCGCCCGGCGGCGAGACGGCGGGCAAATTCCTCTTCCGCCGCCAGCGCCGGCATGGTGTCGAGCCATCGCTCGATTTCCCCTTCAAGGGCGAGGCGCGCCGCCGGAAAGGCACCGTGGAATTCGGCGCCGGCATCGTCGAGCCGAGCCACCGTGTCGCGCCGCGCGGCGACGACAGCGATGCCGTTCTCCGCCATGCGGCCTTCAAGGGCAGTGAGCCACGCCGGGTCGGCGGGCCGATCCTCGGCCAGAAGGCGCGCGCGCTCGCGCATCGCCTGCTCGAAGGCGGCGACGCGGTGGGCATGAGCGGGATCGAAGCCGTAGACCAGCCGGTCGAGGAAGCGGCGCCGCGCCGACGCCGCCTCGGTGAACAGGCGATCCATTTGCGGCGTCAGCCAGATGACGCACAGATGCTCGGCAAGCGCCGCCTGGCTCTTGGCGGCATTGCCGTCGATGCGCACTAGCCGGCGCTCGCCGGTATCGCTGGTCGGATCGCGCCCGGTGCCGATCTCCGTCACGCCGCGCGGGCCGGTCAGGGTGGCGGCGCAGGCCCAGGCGCCGGGGGGCCGCTCGGTCGCGCGGGCTGGCGGCACCCGGCGATCGATGTCGCCAAGCCGGGCGCGGCGCAGGCCGCGGCCGGGCGCCAGGAACGAGACGGCCTCGAGCAGATTGGTCTTGCCGGCGCCGTTGGCGCCGGTCAGCACCACGGGGCGCGGCGCCAGCGCGAGGCGCGCGGCGCCATAGCCGCGAAAATCGGTCAGCGCCAGCCGCGTCACCATGGCAGCGGCGAAGGCTCCTTCGGAGGCCAGCGATACCGCCAAGAGGCGCCGCCCTCAAACCCGCATCGGCATCAGCACATAGAGGGCGCTGGCGTCGGCGGCATCCTGCATCACCGCCGGCGAGGCGGCATCCGACAGCGCGATGCGCGCGCCCTCGCCCTCGATCTGACTGGCGATATCGAGCAGGTATTTGGCGTTGAAGCCGACCTCGATCGGCGTCGAATTATAGCGCACCTCCAGCTCCTCGCTGGCGGTGCCGTTCTCCGGGCTGGTCGCCGACAGATTGACGCTGCCGCGCTCGATGGTCAGCTTCACCGCCCGTGAAATGGTAGAGACACGATCCACCGCCTCGGCGAATGCCTTGCTTTCCAGCTCTAGGATCTTGTCGTTGCCGACTGGAATCACCCGGTCATAATCCGGGAAGGTGCCGTCGATCAGCTTGGAGTTCAGCACCGTCTCGCCCAGAACGAAGCGAATCTTGGTATCGGACAGCGAGATCGCGATGTCCTGATCCGCCGCGCCGTCGGCATCGAGCAGCTTGCGCAATTCGTTCACCGTCTTGCGCGGCACGATCACGCCCGGCATGCCGGCCGCGCCTTCCGGCAGCGGCACTTCCATCCGCGCCAGCCGATGCCCGTCGGTGGCGACGGCGCGCAGCATCGGCACCTCATTGTTGCGGGCGGCGTGGAGATAGATGCCGTTGAGGTAATAGCGGGTTTCCTCGGTCGAGATCGCGAACCGGGTGCGGTCGATCAGCCGTTTCAGATCGCCGGCGGCGACGGTGAAGCTATGCGCGAGGTCGCCCGTCGACATCAGCGGGTAATCCTCGGGCGGCAAACAGGCAAGCGTGAAGGTCGAGCGGCCCGAACGCAGCACCATCTGGCCCTTGTCGCCAGTGGCGTCGAGCTCGATCTGCGCGCCGTCGCGCAATTTGCGCACGATATCGTAGAGCGTATGGGCGGGCGCGGTGGTGGCCCCGCCCTTGGCACCCTGAGCCGGCGTGCGCGACACGATCTCGATATCCATGTCGGTGGCGGACAGCGCCAGCCGCCCATCCTCCGCCTTCAGCAGCACGTTCGACAGAATGGGAATGGTATTGCGACGTTCGACCACGCTTTGAACATGGCCCAAGGCACGCAACAGTGCCGCGCGTTCGATTGTCAGTTTCATGGCTGCGGATACACGCTCTTTCTGGGCGTTCCCTTGGGGTTGATGACCGGCATTCGGACCGCTGTCCCGCCGCCCGCCCCTCCAGCCCCCGACCGGTCGCGCGCACGGGGAGAAAATATAGCACAGAGTCGGCCGGATGAAATGCCCGGATAACGGCCCCCGGCGGGCCCCGCCCCGGGCCGGCAAAATCAATCGAAAAGGGCGGAAGGCCGAAATCTTAGTAAATATTCAACGGTTGAGGCCGACACTCCAATTCGCGCGCGGCTGCCTTGCGGGTTCGCGCTGGAGCGAGGTGTTAGATGGACGTCGTCAAATGGTTCGGCATCGTGATGCTGAGCATCGTGATGGGCATGGTGGTCGGTGGCGCGGCCTGGGTGGCGGAACCGTCGGTCTCGATGGCGGTGCGTATCGCGCTTGAGGTCGCGGGCACGCTGTTCGTGCTGCGGGCGATGTACGAGATCAAGGGCATCGCCGACACGATCGAGCCCGACCACGGCAAACAATTCGACTGACCCGCGCCGCCGGGGAAACCGCGCTTTACGCGTTCTTCTCGCCGGTTTGTAGCAGGCGGGTCAGGATGACGATATCCTCGGCGAGGGCCTTGTCCGCGACGCTCAATTCCTCGATACGGCGAATCGCATGGATCACCGTGGTGTGGTCGCGGCCGCCGAATTTCTTGCCGATTTCGGGCAGCGAGCGTGGCGTCAGCATCTTGCATAGATACATCGCGACCTGACGCGGCCGGGCGATCTCTCTCGCGCGCCGTGCCGAATGCATATCCGCGCCCCGGATATTGTAATGCTCGGCGACGCGGCGCTGAATCTCGTCGATGGTGACGCGACGATCATTCTTGCGCAACAGATCGTGCAGCACCTCTTCCGCGGAATCGACCGTGATATCCCGGCCGATGAATTGCGCATGCGCGGTGATGCGATTGAGCGCGCCTTCGAGTTCGCGCACGTTGGAGGCGATCTTGTACGCCAGAAATTCCAGCACCTTCGGCGGAATCGTCAGCCCCAATTGCTCGGCCTTGGCCTGCAAGATCACCAGCCGCAGCTCGTAGGTCGTGGGATGGACATCCGCCACCATGCCGTGGACCAGCCGCGAGCGCATGCGCTCCTCGATGTCGAGATCGCTTGGCGATTTATCGGCGGAAATCACGATCTGGCGGTTCATGTCCACCAGCGCGTTGAAGGTGTGGAAGAATTCTTCCTGAGTCGATTCCTTGCCGCCGATGAATTGGAAATCGTCGATCAGCAGCACATCGACCGACCGGAACAATTCCTTGAACGGCATCGTGTCCTTCGAGCGGATGGCCCGCACGAAATGGTACATGAATTTTTCCGCCGATAGATAGATCAGCCGCCGCGTCGGACTTTGGCGCCGGATCTCCCAGGCGATGGCGTGCATCAGATGGGTCTTGCCGAGCCCGACTCCGCCATGAAGAAACAGCGGATTGAACGGCAGGTTGAGATTATCGGAGACCGCGCCTTCGGCGACCCGGCGTGCCGCGGCATGCGCGAATTCATTGGGCTTGCCGACGACGAAATTCTCGAAAGTGAAGCGCCGGTCGAGCGGCGCGCCCATGCCCCGCTCCTCGCCGTCGAAGCGATCGCGCGCCGGGGCCGGTGCGCGATCGGCGCTTTCGGTGTCGCCATTGATGTCCGCGACCGAGACCGGCGCGGCGCCGGCGATAACGACGATCCGGACCGCGACGATGGCACGGTTCTCGTCGTTCCAGAAGGCGCGCAGGCGATCCTGATAATGCTGGTCGAACCAGTCGCGGGTGAAGGACGATCCGACGCCGATCTCGACGCAATTGCCGTCGATCCGCATCAGCGTGATGGGCTTCAGCCAGTTGTTATAAACGGCATCGCCAAATTCCTCGCGCAGCCGCGTACGAATGCGCGACCATTGCGATTTGACTTCCGAGCTTAACAGCCCGCGCTCATCCCCGATCGATCCCGACGCCGCCATGTTTGCCAACGGCCTCCCTTTACGCGTGACGGATTAGCCGCAAGTTTCCCGGCGCGGAAAAGGCGCTGCCTTTACCGCGGTGCCAACGCACCCAAAAAATAATTACGATTTAACGCGAACGGTTCACGGACCTGCCGACTGCGCCGTTATCACGGTGTCTGTTGTCGGCCCGGTCCGGAAGCCTGTTGTGATCACGCCCGCCACTTTGACCCCTCATTGTTACGACGCCGCGGAACGTTCAATCACTCTACCGAACAGCGACCGGGTTACGCAACAATCCGCGATGAAATTTACCGAGAAATTTTTAGCTTGTGGCAATCGCATCACATTGGAAAAAAAGGCACGAAACGGCGCGCGCGGAATCTCGCACCGCACATCGCTCACAGCGCCTTGATACGGGCCGAGAGTCGCGACAATTTCCGCGACACCGTACGCTTTTGCGCAACGCCCATCTGGGCACCACGCTGCATCTCGGGCTGCGCCGCCTTGAGCGCGGCGCGCGCGCTTTCCTTGTCGCCGGACGCAATCGCGTTCTCGACCTTGGTGACGAACGTGCGCATGCGGCTCTTGCGCGAAATATTGACGGCGGTACGGCGAACGGTTTGGCGATGACGCTTCGCCGCTGAAGGATGATGTGCCATGTTTTTGGTCCGATTTGCGGAAGGCGTGGTGTATATCGAACCCAACGCCGTGTGGCAAGCGCGGTCGTCGGCGCGGTGGCCGAGCCAGCTCAGCGATTCTTGAACGCGGGCGGCCGTTTCTCGATGAAAGCGGCCATGCCTTCCTTCTGATCCTCGGTCGCGAACAGCGAGTGAAACAGGCGGCGCTCGAATCTGACGCCCTCGTTGAGGGTCGTCTCGTAGGCGCGATTGACGGATTCCTTTGCCATCATCGCGGAGGGCCGCGACATGCCCGCGATTTTCTGGGCCATCGCCAGCGCCTCGCTCATCAACTGATCGGCGGGCACGACGCGGCTGACGAGGCCGCTGCGTTCCGCCTCCGCCGCGTCCATCATCCGTCCGGTCAGCACCATATCCATCGCCTTGGCCTTGCCGACGAAACGGGTCAGGCGCTGGGTGCCGCCGGCGCCGGGAATGATGCCGAGCGTGATCTCCGGCTGGCCGAATTTCGCCGTCTCCGCCGCGATGATGGTGTCGCACATCATCGCCACCTCGCAGCCGCCGCCCAGCGCGAAGCCGGCGACCGCGGCGACGATCGGCTTGCGGCAAGTGGTGATGCGCTCCCACCCCCTGGTGATGAAATCGCTCAAATAGACCGACATGTAGCTTTGGCTCGCCATTTCCTTGATGTCGGCGCCGGCGGCAAAGGCCTTCTCGCTGCCGGTGACGATGACGCAGCCGATGGCATCGTCGGCCTCGAACGCGTCGAGCGCCTGGCCCAGCTCGGCGATCAGCGCGGCGCACAGCGCGTTGAGCGCCTTGGGCCGGTTCAGCCGGACGATGCCGACCGCCCTCGATGTTTCGACCAGAATATTCTCGTAAGCCATGGTTAGCCTCACCGCTGAGATTTCGCGCAATAGAATGTCGAGCGCGCATTCTGCACGATGCGCTTGATGCCGGCGGCACAATCGCAATCCGGGCATTTCTCGCCCGCCTTGCCATAAACCGCCCATTGATGCTGGAAATAGCCGAGTTCGCCCGATGCCTGCACATAATCGCGCAGCGAGGAGCCGCCGGCGGCAATGGCGCGCGTCAGGGTGTCACGGATCGCCTGGGCCAGCACCTCGGCGCGCGCGCCCTGAACCGTGCCGGCGACGCGGCGCGGCGAGAGACGCGCCCAATAAAGGCTCTCCGAGACATAGATATTCCCGAGGCCCGCGACCACCCGCTGATCCAGCAGCGCCGCCTTGATGGTGCCGCTTTTGCCGGCCAGCGACTTGGCGAGGCTCGGCCCGTTAAATTCATTGCCCAGCGGCTCCGGCCCCAGATGGCGCAACAGTCTGTGTTCATTGAGCGCCGACGCCGCGACATGCTCCATCATGCCGAAGCGTCGCGCATCGTTGAAGGCGAGGATGGTGCCGTCGTCGAGAGTGAAGACGACATGATCGTGCTTTGCCTGCTTCCAGGTACCATCAGGCTCATGGATTACTATCCGCCCGGACATGCCGAGATGCGCCAATAACACCGCGTCGCCGTCGCAATGAATCAGAATATATTTGGCGCGCCGCGCGACCCGGTCGATCCGCCGGCCCTCGAGCTGGGCCTTGAGGGTAGGCGGCAGCGGGGTGCGCAGATCGGCCCGGTTGAGCGCGACGCGGCTGAAGCGCCGGCCCGCGAGCCGCTGCTGCAGCCCGCGCACCACCGTCTCGACCTCGGGCAGCTCGGGCATTAGGCCGGCTTGGTGAGCCGATCAACCTCGGCGATCTCGTCGGCGGTCAGCGCCCATTCGGCCGCCTTCGCGTTCGCCGTGATCTGCTCGGGCTTGGTCGCGCCGGCGATCACACTGGAGACTTGCGGCCGGGCGAGCAGCCACGAAAACGCCAGTTCGAGCAGGGTATGGCCGCGCGCTTCGCTGAACGCGGCGAGCTTCTCAATGATGTCGAGGCTCGCCTCGCTGAGGAACCGCGCTGAGAGCGCCGATTGCGCCGAGAGCCGCGCCCCCGCCGGGTTGGCCTGGTTGCGGCGGTATTTGCCGGTCAGCGCGCCGCTGGCCAGCGGGAAGAAGGGCAGGATCCCAAGCCCATATTTCCGTGCCGCGCCCGATAGCTCGCGCTCGACCACGTCGCGCGCCAGCAGCGAATATTCGTCCTGCACCGAGACGAAATGGTTGAGGCTGAGGTCCCGCGCGGTCCATTGCGCCTCGACCACCTGCCAGGCCGGCATGTTGGAGACGCCGATATAGCGCACCTTGCCGTGGCGCACGAGGTCGTCCATCGCGCGCAGCGTTTCCTCGATCGGCGTGTCGGCGTCGGGGCGATGAAGCTGATAAAGATCGAGATAATCGGTCTTTAGCCGGCGCAGCGAATCCTCGACCGCCGCCATGATATAGCGCCGCGAGCCGCCCTTCTTGACCCCGACCTGGTCCATCTGCATGCCGAATTTCGACGCCAGCACGATGTCTTTGCGGCGGTCGCCCAGCACCGCGCCCATCTGTTCCTCGGACGAGCCGGGCGTGCCCGGCGCGTAGACATCGGCGGTGTCGAATAGCGTGATGCCGGCATCGAGCGCCTGGTGGATCACGGTGCGCGTCGCCTCGATATCCATGCGGCCGAACTTGCCGAAATTGTTGCAGCCCAGCCCGACCACTGACACTTGGAGGCCCGAATTACCCAATCGACGCAGTTTCATGGTGACATCCTTATCCTGGGCTTATGGCGCGCGCGCCGCTCTCGGGCTATTTTGCACCACATGACAGAGCCGGAAACAAGTATGGGCAGCCCCGACGAGGCCGACGCGGTGGATTTTGGCTATCGCCGGGTCGCCGCCGAGGCCAAGGCAGGGATGGTTCGCGGCGTATTCGACAGCGTATCATCCCGGTATGATTTGATGAATGATTTGATGTCAGGCGGCGCTCATCGGCTATGGAAAGGGGCGCTGATCGACCGGCTGGCGCCGCGCCCGGGCGAGCGCTTCCTCGATGTCGCGGGGGGCACCGGCGACATTGCGCTGCGGATTAGAGCGCGGGCCGGGGCCAATGCGCATATTCTGTTATGCGACATCAACGAGGCGATGGTCAGCCGCGGCCGCGACCGCGCGCTCGACGCCAACATCCTCCACGGCATCGAGCATGTGGTGGGCGATGCCGAGTGTCTGCCCATGGCGAGCGGCAGCATCGATGCCTATACCATCGCCTTCGGCCTGCGCAACGTGACGCGGATCGAGGCGGCGCTGCGCGAGGCGCGCCGTGTCTTGCGGCCGGGCGGGCGGTTTCTGTGTCTCGAATTCAGCCATGTCGCGCCCGAGGCGCTGGCCCGCGCCTATGATCTCTATTCCTTCACCGTCCTGCCGACGCTGGGTCAGATGGTGGCCGGCGATCGCGATTCCTATCGCTATCTGGTCGAGAGCATCCGCCGCTTCCCGCGCCAAGAGGAACTGGCGGCGCTGATGCGCGAGGCTGGGCTGGAGCAGGTGCGCTATCGCAATCTGACCGCCGGAATCGCCGCGCTGCATTCCGGCTGGCGGCTCTAGTCCGGATGCGATGATCGCCGCTTGGCGTGCCGGCCGCAATCTTGCCCGGCTTTTCAGTATCGCGGCGATCCTGACCCGGTACGATGCGCTGTTCCCGCTGGAGCGCGTCGGCGGCGCGCGGCTGCTGCTGTGGTGGTTCCGCTTGTTCCGGCGGCGCGGCGCCGCGACGCGCGGCTTGCGGCCGGGCCAGCGGCTGGCGCTGGCGCTGCAGGCGATGGGGCCGGCCTTCATCAAGCTGGGCCAGGCCCTTTCCACCCGCGCCGATCTGGTCGGCGAGGAGGTCGCCGACGATCTGGCGCAATTGCAGGACCGGCTACCGCCCTTCGCGAGCGCCGAGGCGCGCGCCGCCATCGAATACGCGCTGGGCAAGCCGATCGGCGCGCTGTTCGCCAGCTTCACCGACCAGCCGGTGGCGGCGGCCTCGATCGCCCAGGTACATTTTGCCCTGACCACCGAGGGGGAAGCGGTCGCGGTCAAGGTGCTGCGCCCCGGCATCGCCGCCGCGATGGCGCGCGACATCGA
This sequence comes from Allostellaceae bacterium, assembly GCA_036510675.1. Classification (GTDB taxonomy): domain Bacteria; phylum Pseudomonadota; class Alphaproteobacteria; order ATCC43930; family CGMCC-115725; genus JAATGI01. Next base: position 846 of record DATCDN010000080.1, on the reverse strand, counting down.
TCTCTTCAACTGGCTGGCCCACCTCGCCGAGCGCTGGCAGCCGAGCCTGCGCCGGCTGAAGCCGGTGGCGGTGGTCGAGACTTTGGCCGAGACCGTGCGCGTCGAGATGGATTTGCGGCTCGAAGCCGCCGCCGCCGCCGAGCTGCGCGAGAATTTCGAGGGCGACGAGACGTTCCGCGTGCCGCGCGTCGATTGGACGCGAACCGCGCGCGGCGTCCTGACCCTACAGCGGGTCGGCGGCATCCGCGTCGACGACAAGGCGGCGCTGCTGGCGGCCGGGTTCGACCTGCGCGAGCTGCTGGCGCGCGCCGCCGCGAATTTCTTTCGCCAAGTGTTCCGCGACGGCTTCTTCCACGCCGACATGCATCCGGGCAATTTGTTCATCGACCCGGACGGCGCCCTGGTGGCGGTCGATTTCGGCATCATGGGCCGGCTCGACCGCACCACCCGGTTCTATCTCGCCGACATGCTGGTAGCGTTCCTCAACGGCAATTACCGCCGCGTGGCGGAGGTGCATTTCGAGGCCGGCTATGTGCCGCGCAACCAGTCGATCGACGCCTTCGCCCAGGCGGCGCGCGCCATCGGCGAGCCGATCTTCGGCCGGCCGCTGGCGGAAATCTCGCTGGGGCGCCTTTTGGCGCAATTGTTCCAGGTCACCCAGCAATTCCAGATGGAAACCCAGCCGCAATTGCTGCTGCTGCAAAAGACCATGGTTCTGGTCGAGGGCATGGGGCGGCAGCTCGACCCGACCATCAATATGTGGCTGCTGGCGCGCCCGCTGGTCGAGGAATGGATGCGCGCCAATCGCGGGCCGGAGGCGCGGATCGCCGACATGATCGCGCAATC
>DATCDN010000079.1:0-41887 GCA_036510675.1 Allostellaceae bacterium | reverse complement strand
CCTGTATGCGGGATGCCAGCCAAAGCCGGCCCCCAAGCGACTGTTCGGATCAACGCACCAGCGGCCGGGCCCATGCCGGCTTACGCTCTTCAAAGCAGGTATCCAACGGGCTCCGGCCGCTTCTCCACGCTACCGCGGAGCTCAACCTTCATACAGGAGTCCATGGTTGCCATGGGTCCCGGCTCCGCCGGGACCGGGAAAGAGGGGGAATAATGCGTCTTTGTGCCTTTGAGCCTTTGCGTTTGCTTTTTTTGTTGCCTTTCGTTCGAAGATTGACGGCGAAACCGGTGGCTTAAGATGGCCGGGTCAAGCCGGGCGAGGAATCCATGGTACAACGGCACGATGGATACCGGCGTTCGCCGGTAAGGGAAAAAATGTTTCAATTTTGGTGTGTCAGACTTTAGGCGGCGGCGTCCGACGCGAATTCTGGCATGATCTCGCGGGCGAAGAACCGCAGATTCTCGCTCGACGGGCGCGGATCGGCTAGCAGCACCAGCGCCACCCCACCCGCCGCCAGCCGGCGCAGCCGCGCGACGATCTCCTCGGGCGTGCCGAGCAGCGCGGCATCGTCGAATTCGCGCAATCCGCCCGCGCCCCCAATATGGTGATAGGCATCGGCGCCGGCGCCCCGCGCCAGCCCGCCGATCGCCTTCAGCACGTCGAACCGCGTCGCGATGGCGGTTTCGCGATCCGCCTCGCGCCGAATCATCTGCAAGCCGCGCGTAACGCCGATATTCAGCGGATCGAAGACGCGGCCGACCTGGCTGCATTCGTCGCGAAAGACAGCGACGCGCGACGCGGTCAGGTCGATCGGGCCGAGCTGATCGAGCAGTAGGTTATAGCCTTCGCGCGCGGCGCGGCGGATCGATGCCTCGCTGCCGGCGCCGAGCCAGAAGGGCGGATGGGGGCGCTGCATCGGCGCCGGTTCCACCACGATATTGTCGAAATGCCAACACTGGCCGTGATGCGAAAAGCGGCCATCGCCGCGCCATGCCTGGCGGATCACCGCCATCGCCTCGTCGAACCGCTCGGTGGCTTCTTCGGGCGCGATGCAGAAGCCGGCGAATTCCGCCGCGCGATAGCCTTTGCCGACGCCGAAATCGAACCGGCCGCCGGAGAGCAGATCGAGGGTCGCCGCCTGTTCCGCGATCAGCACCGGATTGTGCCACGGCAGCACCACGACCGCGGTGCCGAGCCGGATGCGGCTGGTGCGCGCCGCGAGGTAGGACAGCACATTGAGCGACGCCGAGACCTGCCCGTGGCCGGTGAAATGATGTTCGACCATGAAGACGCTGTGAAAGCCCAGCGCCTCGGCCTCGCGGACATAATCGATATAGTCGGCATAGCCCTGGCTGTCGCCGGCCGGTCCGCCCCGCCCCGCGCGGGCGCCGCCGAAAAGGCCGAACTTCATGGCTAGGCCCCGGTGAAGTTGCCGGGCCGGCGTTCCTGCACCGCGCGCACGCCCTCGGCATAATCGGCGGTCTCGCGCAGCCAGGTCTGTTCGGCAAGCTCATGCGCGGTCTGGACGCGCACCGAATCGGCGAGGCCCCGCCGCAAGGTCGCGCGCGCCGATTGAACGGCCAGCGGCGCGTTCTCCGCGATCTCGCGCGCCAGCGCCACCGCCGTGTCGCGCAATCGATCGAGCGGCACCATCTCATCGACGAGGCCCCAGCCCAGCGCCTCCTCCGCCTTGACGCGGCGGCCGGTGAGGAACATCAGCGCCGCCTTCTGCGCGCCAATCAGGCGCGGCAGCGTGTGGGTAAGGCCGAAGCCGGGATGGAAGCCCAGCTTGACGAAGTTAGCGGCGAACCGCGCCTCGGGCGCGGCGATGCGAAAATCGGCGACCAGCGCCAGCCCCAGTCCGGCGCCCACGGCGGCGCCTTGCACCGCCGCGACCATCGGCTTCGTCGCCGAGAAAATCCGCACTGCCTCTTCATACAGCGTGCCGATGCCCTGCCCCTCCGAGCCGAGCCCGCGCCGCGACACCAGATCGGCCCCAGCACAGAAATTCTTGCCGGCGGAAGCCAGCACGCTGACGCGCAGCGCCTTGTCGGCATCGATCGCATCCAGCACGCCAGCCAGCTCGCGGATCAAATCGACGGTGACATGATTGTGCGGCGGCCGGTCGATCTCGATGATGGCGACCGCGCCCTCGGCGCGGACCGCGATCTCGCCATGGCGTTCCTTCATCGCTTCCTCCCGCCCAGCAGGTTCCGCGCGATCACCCATTGATGCACCTCGGTCGGCCCGTCATAGATGCGCATGGTGCGCAGGCGATTGGCCATCAATTGCAGCGGCATTTCCTTGGTCATGCCCATCGCGCCATACATCTGCATGGCGCGATCCACCACCTCCCATGCCATCTCGACGGCATAGGATTTGATCATCGAAATTTCGACGCGCGCCTCGTGGCCCTTATCGAGCTTCGCCGCGCAATCATAGGTCATCAGCCGCGCCGCGTGGATGCGGGTGGCGGCATCGGCGATCCAGCCCTGAATCACCCCGCGCTCGCTCAACGGCTGGCCGAAAGTGACGCGCTGAGGCGCATACTCGCACATCATGTCGAGCGCGCGCTGCGCCAGACCAATCGACCACGCGGCCATCTCCACCCGCCGCGTGCCGAAGCGCAACTGCATCGGCGCGAAGCCCTGCCCCTCGACGCCCAGCAGCTTCCAGCCGTCGATGCGGCAATCCTCCAGCGCCACCTCATAGGTGGTCATGCCGCCCACCATCGGAATGCGGCGCAGCACGTTGAAGCCGGGCGTGCCCCTATCGACCAGAAACGCGGAAATGCCGCCGCGCTTCTCCTTGCCGGTGCGCGCCATCACGATGCTGAAGTCGGCATCGGCGGCGCGGCTGGTCCAGATTTTGCGGCCGTTCAGCACCCAATCCTCGCCGTCGCGTTCGGCGTGAGTCAGCAGAGCGGCGGGATCGGAGCCGGCGCCCGGTTCCGACGCGGCGATCGCCGAGACCGTCTCGCCGCGCACATACGGCGCGAGATAGGCGTCGCGCTGGCGCTCGGTCACGGTCGCCATCAGCATGCGCAAATTGGGCGAATCCGGCGGCAGCGTATAAGGCGTGATGGTGCGGCCCAGCTCCTCGTTGACACCGACCAGCGATACCGACGGCAAATCCATGCCGCCAATATCCTTGGGCGCGTCGAGGCCCCACAGGCCCAGCTTCTTTGACACCGCGTCGATACGCGCATGCTCCGCCGGCTCCAGCGCCAGGCCGCGCCCCTCATGCTCGCGCGCCAGCACCTTGGGTTCGAGCGGCATCAGTTCGTCGCGCACGAATTTATGCACCAGGTCCTTCAGCATGCCGTCTTCTTCGGCGAGGTCGAAATCCATGCCGGCTAGTCCTTTTGTATCAGGATGTTCCGCGTGCGCAGGCTTGCGATCTCGTCCGCCGCGAAGCCCACCTCGCGCAGAATTTCCGCATTGTGCTGGCCCAAGGTCGGCGCCAGGCTGCGCACCGAGGCGGGCGAGGCGGCGAACTTGGTCGGCGGCCGCACATAGCGCAGCGTGCCCTCGGTCGGATGCTCGGCCATCTGGAACAATTTCGTGGCGACGAGTTGGGGGTGGTTCGGCAAATCGTCGAGGCCGTAGACCGGCGTCGCGGGGATATCGAGCTCGTGCAACAGCGTCATCCACTCGGCGGTGGTGCGGTCGCGCGTGATGGTCGCGAGCAGCGCATAGACCTCCTTGCTGCGGACGGTGCGCTGCTCGCGATCCGCGATCAGCGGCAATTCCGCCAGTTCGGGCCGGCCGACCGCCGCGAAGAACCGGGTCCAGCGATCCAAGGTGTAAGGCAGCACGCCGATATAGCCGTCCTTGGTCGGGGTCGGGCTGCGCCCGCCGGCGAGAATACGCACATACCCCGCCGGGCCGAGCGGCGGCTCATAGCTCAGCGCGCCCAGATGCTCGGCCATGACGAAGGCGGCCATCGTCTCCAGCATCGGCACTTCGACATATTGGCCGATCCCGGTGCGCTCGCGGTGGAACAGCGCCGCCAGCACCGCATTGACCAGCGCCATGCCGGTGGTCTTGTCCGCGACCAGGGTCGGGATGAAGTCCGGCGCGTCCTTGCCCATGCCGGTGATGGCGACGAGACCGCTCGCCGCCTGGATGACATCGTCGAAGGCCGGCTTGCCGGCATCGGGGCCGTCCTCATCGAAGCCGGTGGCGGCGCAATAGACGATGTCCGGGCGCAGCGCCGCGACCGCGCCATAGCCGAAGCCCAGCCGCTCCATCGCCGCCACTCGCATATTATGCACCAGCACGTCACAGCGCGGCACGATGCGGCGCAGCGCCGCGACCCCGTCCGGCTGTTGCAGATCGATACACAGCGACCGCTTGTTGCGATTGAGGCTGAGAAACACCGAGGCCATGCCGGGGCGCCGCGTCGCGCTGCCGCCGCGCATCAAATCGCCCGCCGGGCTTTCGATCTTGATCACCTCGGCGCCGTAATCGCCGAGGATCTGCGTCGCGAGCGGCCCGAGCACGACCGCGGTCATGTCGAGCACGCGAATACCCGCGAGCGGCCCCGCGTTCGGGGCCATCGGGTCATTCTGTCCGGCCGGTCTGGTCATGGCTCACTCTATTGCTGGGCGCGAACCGTGCCTGTATAGGCGTGGCGCACCAATTCAGCTAGGTCAATCCCTTGGAGAGACGATCATGGGCGACAGCACGACATCATTGGCCGGCCGCACCGCCTTCGTTACCGGCGCCTCCTCGGGTCTGGGCTTCGGCCTGGCGCGCGCCATCGCCGCCGGCGGCGGCCGCGTCGTGGCGGCGGCCCGGCGGCGCGACCGGCTCGACGCGCTGGTGGCCGAGATCGAAAAGGCGGGCGGCGCGGCGCTGGCCGTCGAATGCGATGTCGAGGATGAGGGGTCGATCATTCGCGCCTTCGATGCCGCCACTGCCAAATTCGGCCGCATCGACACTATCGTCGCCAATGCCGGCATCAATCGCGAAGGTGCCGCCACCAGCATCTCGGCGGCGGATTTCGACGCCATCATGAGCGTCAATCTGCGCGGCGTCTTCCTGACCGCGCGCGAGGGGGCACGGCGCCTGATCGACGCGCCGGCGCCGGGCGCGCCGCAAGGCCGCGTGCTGCTGATCGGATCGATCGGGGGCCTGCGCATTCTGCCGGGCCTCACCGCCTACTGCATGAGCAAGGCCGGCGTGGTGATGATGGGGCGCGGCCTCGCCCGCGAATGGGCGCGCCACGACATCAATGTCAACACGATCTGCCCCGGCTTCTTCCGCACCGAAATCAACGAGGAATGGTTCGAGACCGATGCCGGCCGGAAACAGATTCAGCGCTTTCCCCGCCGCCGCCTGATCGGGATGGAAGATGTGCTCGGCGCCGCGCTCTATCTCCTGTCGGATCAGGCGCGCGCCACCACCGGCGCGTCGCTGGCCGTCGACGACGCGCAGGAGACGTTTTGAATTTGGGGATATTCGCAGCCCCTATTGGGTGAACACATCCCGGATTTCACGCGGGCGCTTGGCAATCGCGTGGAGATAGGCGGCCGCCGGAGCGTCCGGTTGGCGGCGCCCTTGTTCCCAATTTTTAAGGGTAGCCAATGGAATGCGGTAGGTCTGTGAAAATTCCTGCTGCGACATATGAAGATGCTCGCGGATCGCTCGAACGTCCGGCACATCTACCACATGCACGCGCGCTGGGGCCGTCTTACCTTCCGCATGTGCCAGTGCTTCGGTGAGGCTGCCGACCAGCGCTTTGCCAAACTTGCTCATTTTACAGCGTTCTGGCGATCAGCAGCTTCATGATGTCGTTGGCGCCGCCATAGATGCGGGCGACGCGCGCATCCTTGAACAGGCGCGCGATCGGATATTCGTCCATATAGCCATAGCCGCCATGAAGCTGCAGGCAGGTATCGACGATCTTGCCCAAGAGATCCGACACCCAGTATTTCGCCATCGACGCGGTGGCGCCGTCGAGCTTCCGCGCCAGATGCCGCTCGATGCAGTGATCGACGAACACCCGCGCCACCGTCGCCTCGGTCTTGCATTCGGCGAGCTGGAACTGCACTGCCTGATTGTCGATCACCGCGCGGCCGAACGCCTGGCGCTGCTTCACATAATCCAGCGTCACGGTCAGCGCGCGCTCGATCATCGCCATGCTCTGCACCGCGATCACCAGCCGCTCCTGCGGCAGCTTCTCCATGAGCTGATAGAAGCCGCGCCCCTCCTCCGGCCCCAGCAGATTCGTGGTCGGCACCTGCACATCGTTGAAGAACAGCTCCGAGGTATCGGCCGCCTCCAGCCCGACCTTGTCGAGATTGCGCCCGCGCTGAAACCCCTCGGCGTCCTCGGTCTCGACCACCACCAGGGAAATGCCCTTAGCGCCTTGGGCCGGATCGGTCTTGGCCACCACGACGATGAAATTCGCGGTCTGGCCGTTGCTGATGAAGGTCTTGGCGCCGTTGATCGTGTATTGGTTGCCGGTGCGCCGCGCGCTGGTGCGCACGCCCTGCAAATCCGATCCCGCGCCCGGCTCGGTCATGGCGATGGCGCTGACCAGCTCGCCGCTCGCGAGCTTCGGCAGCCACCGCTTCTTCTGCTCCTCCGAGCCGAAGGTCTCGATATAGGGCAGGATGATGGCGTTGTGCAGCGACACGCCGAACGCCTCGAGGCCGCGCCGCCCCATCTCCTCCATCAGCACGGTCTCATGCCGGAAATCGCCGCCCGCCCCGCCATAGTCGCTCGCGGTCGAGAGGCCGAGCAGTCCGGCGGCGCCCGCCTTCGCCCACAGATCGCGCTCGACCACGCCATCGCGGCGCCACTGGTCGAGCTTCGCCGGCGGCGCATGCTCGTCGAGGAACTTGCCCACTGAATCCCGGAACAGGATGAATTCCTCATCCGCCATATAGGCCGGCACCGGCACATTCAATGGACCCATGCGCCCCTCCTCGTCCTGATGTCTCGGAATTGGCGCGACGGCGCCGATGTTTCAGTTTAGGACACCACGCATCATGTCCACCCGTCAATTTTGGCTTGCCGTCGTGCTGCTGTGGCTGTCCGGCGCGGCGTTGCGGCTCACCATTCTGGCGGTGCCGCCGGTGATCCCGCTGCTGCGCGCCGATCTGCATCTGTCGGCGACCGGGGTCGGCCTCTTATCCGGCCTGCCGGTGGCGCTGTTCGCGCTGGCGGCGATCCCGGGCTCGCTACTGATCGCGCGGCTCGGGAGCCGCGCGGCGCTGATCGGCGGCCTGTTCGTCGTCGCGATCGGCGCCGCGTTGCGCGGCGGCGATTGGGGCATCGGTCCCCTCTATCTCTCGACCATCATCATGGGGGCCGGCGTCGCGGTGATGCAGCCGGCGATGCCGGTGATCGCGCGCGACTGGCTGCCGGCGCGCATCGGCTTCGCCACCGCCATCTATTCCAACGGCCTGCTGGTCGGCGAATTTCTCCCGGTGTGGACGGCGGAGCCGGTGGTGTTGCCGCTGGTTGGCGGCAATTGGCGGCTGGAGCTGGCGATCTGGGCGGTGCCGGTACTGATCATCGCGCTGCTGGTGTTGCTGCTGGGGCCAGCCACGCCGGGCCGCGCCGCCAAAATCGCCGGCAGCTCGGCGTGGTGGCCGGACTGGAGCGACAAGCTGATCTGGCGGATCGGCATCCTGCTCGGCAGCGTCAGCGCCATGTATTTCGCGACCAATGCATTTCTGCCCGCCTATCTGACCAGCCTCGGCCGGGGCGATCTGGTCCATGACGCGCTGACCGCGCTGAATGTCGGTCAGTATCCGGCATCGCTGGCGATGATCCCGATCGCCCACCGGCTGGAGCGTCGGGCCTGGCCCTACCTGGTGGCCGGCATCGTCATGACGGTCAGCGTCGTCGGCCTCGTGTTCATGGTCGGGCCATGGACCATCGTGTGGGCCGGGCTGCTGGGCTGTGCCGGCGCCGCGACGCTGATCCTCGGCTTCACCCTGCCGCCGCTGTTGAGCGAACATCGGGATGTCGGCCGCAACTCCGCCGCCATGTTCACGCTGAGCTATGCCATCGCGATGGCGGTGGCGCTGATCTGTGGCGCGATTTGGGATGCGACCGGCGTTCCGGCCTGGGCCTTCGCGCCGATCCTCTTCTGTACCCTCTCGCTATGCGTCACGGCGATCCTGCTGAAGGCCAACCGCCAGCTCCGTTGAGGAGTTTTCGGGGTGTGATAGTCTGTGCCCTGGGAACGCGGTAGATCAGAGACCGCGAGGAGGACCGCCCGATGACCGACTGCTACATCTATGACCATGTCCGCACGCCGCGCGGCCGCGGCCGCCCCGATGGCGCCCTGCATGAGGTGCCCCCGATCGATCTGGCGGTGACGGTGTTGCAGGCGATCCGCGACCGCAACGGCCTTGATACCGCCCTCGTGGACGATGTGGTGCTGGGCTGCGTCGATCCGGTCGGCGAGGCGGGTTCCGACATTGCGCGCGTCGCGGTGCTGCAGGCCGATTATGCCGAGACGGTCGCGGGGGTGCAGATCAATCGCTTCTGCGCGTCGGGCCTCGAAGCCACCAACATGGCGGCGGCGCAGATCATGGCGGGCCAGAGCCGCGTCACCATCGGCGGCGGCGTCGAGAGCATGTCGCGCGTCGGCATGGGCGCCAGCGGGCCGGGCGCCTGGATGGCCGACCCGGCGGTCGCGTTCAAGACCTATTTCACGCCGCAGGGCATCGGCGCCGATCTGATCGCGACGCGCTGGGGCTTCAATCGCGACGATGTCGATATGTACGCGGTCGAAAGCCAGAAGCGCGCGGCCCGCGCCTGGGAGGAAGGCCGGTTCAAGAATTCGGTGGTGCCGGTGATGGACCAGCTCGGCTTTCCCCTGTTGGAGAAAGACGAGCATATGCGGCCCGGCACGACGCTGCAGCAACTGGGCGCGCTGAAAGCCGCCTTCACCAAGATCGGCGAAGAGATCGGCTATGACGATATCGCCCTGATGCGCTATCCCGATGTCGAACGCATCGAGCATGTCCATACCGGCGGCAATTCCTCCGGCATCGTCGATGGCGCGGCGGCGATCCTGCTCGGCACCAGGGAAGCCGGCGCGGCGATGGGGCTGAAGCCGCGCGCGCGCATCCGCGCCTTCGGATCGATCGGGTCGGAGCCGTGCATCATGCTGACCGGGCCGGAGAAGGTCACGCGCAAGGTGCTGGCGCGCGCCGGCATGGCCACCGCCGATATCGATCTGTTCGAGCTCAACGAGGCATTCGCCTCGGTCGTGATGCTGTACCAGAAGCTGCTCGACATCGACCCGGCGAAGCTCAACGTCAATGGCGGCGCCATTGCCATGGGCCATCCGCTCGGCGCCACCGGCGCGATGATCCTCGGCACTGTGCTGGACGAGTTGGAGCGCACCGGCAAGGAAACCGCGCTGATCAATCTATGCGTCGGCGCGGGCATGGGCACGGCGACCATCATCGAGCGGGTATGATCGTGCGTCCCTCGACTGCTCGCACCGCTGCCGCGGTGCTCCGCGCTCGGGATGAGGTCCCTTGTGCCATGAAGAATTTCCCTCATCCTGAGCACGCCGCCCGCTCCGGATGGAGCGGGCGCGTTGTCGAAGGACGCACATCGTCAGTACAGCGTCGGATCGGATGCAGGCTGCCATGACAGACATTGCCTATTCGGTCGATGGCGACGGCGTCGCGACCATCGTCTGGGACATGCCCGGACGCACGATGAACGTGCTCAATGCGGAATCCGTCGCCGAATACGAGGCGGCGGTGGATCGCGCCATCGGCGATGCCGCCGTGAAAGGCGTCATCGTCACCAGCGGCAAGCCCAGCTTCATCGCCGGCGCCGACCTGCCCTGGCTCGAGCAATTGACCCAGCGGGGCGCGGGCGAGACCGAGGCCGCGCACGCCAAGCGGCTTTACGACAATCTGATGCGCTCGCAGCTTCTGTTCCGGCGCATCGAGAAAAGCGGCAAGCCGTTCGTCGCCGCCATCAACGGCACCGCCGCCGGCGGCGGCTTCGAAGTGTGCCTCGCCTGCCATCACCGCATCGCCGCCGACGATCCGCGCATGCAAATCGGGCTGCCGGAATCCAAGGTCGGGCTGCTGCCGGGCGGCGGCGGCGTCACGCATCTCGTCCGCATGCTCGGCGCCATGAAAGCGCTGCCGCTGCTACTCGAAGGCCGCATGCTGTCGCCGGCCAAGGCGCTGGAGGCGAAGCTGATCGACGCGGTGGTGCCGGCCGGCGAATTGCTGGCGCGCGCCAAGGCATGGATTCTGGCGGCGACGCCGGAGCAATTGGTGAAGCCCTGGGACAAGCCCGGCTTCGTGCCGCCCGGCGCCGATCCGCGCAAGCATGCCGATGGCGGCCAATGGTCGGCGGCAATCACGATGCTCCACAAGAAGACGCGCGGCAATTACCCGGCGCTGCAAGCCATTGAGGAAGCCGCCTACGATACCTGGCTGGTGCCGATGGACACCGCCATCAAGATCGAGACGCGTTATCTGGTGAAGCTGATGCTGGGCGCCAATGCCCGCAACATGATCCGCACCAATTTCGTCAACATGCAGCGCGCCAATAAGCTGGCGCGGCGCCCCGCCACCGTGCCGGCGCGCGCCATCAAGCGCGTCGGCGTGCTCGGCGCCGGGCTGATGGGCGCCGGCATCGCCCATGTCGCGGCCAGGGCCGGGATCGAGGTGGTGCTGATCGATCGCGACCAGGCGACCGCCGACAAGGGCCGCCAGCATACCGCCGACACCGATCCGGCCAGCGCCGCGCGCATCACGCCGACGGCGGATTTCGCCGCGCTCAAGGGCGTCGATTTGGTGATCGAGGCGGTGTTCGAGGATCGCGCGGTCAAGGCGGACGCCACCAAGAGGGCGCTGGCGGTGGTTGGCGTCGACACGATCTTCGCCTCCAACACCTCGACCCTGCCGATCACCGGCCTCGCCGAGAATTGGCCCAAGCCCGATAATTTCATCGGCCTGCATTTCTTCTCGCCCGTGGAGAAGATGCAACTCGTCGAGATTATCATGGGCAAGAAGACCGGCGACACCGCGCTCGCCCTGGCCATGGATTTCGTCAAGGCGATCCGCAAGACGCCGATTGTGGTCAATGACAGCCGTGGCTTCTATACCAGCCGCGTGTTCGCGACCTATACCAACGAGGCGCTGCGCCTGCTGGTCGAAGGCGTGAAGCCGGCGCTGATCGAGAATGCCGGCAAGGCGATCGGCATGCCGATGCCGCCGCTGGCCCTATGCGACGAGGTCGCGCTCGACCTGATCCTACGCGTGGCGGAGGCGACCAAGGCCGATCTCGGCGACAAGTATGAAACGCCGCCCTACGAAGCCCTGATGAACAAGATGGTCAAGGGTCTGGGGCGGCTCGGCAAGAAGGCGCGCAAGGGCTTCTACGAATATCCGAGCGACGGGCCGAAGCGCCTCTGGCCGGGCCTCGGCGATCTCGCGCCGGTCGCGGCGGCGCAGCCGAGCTATGACGAGGTCAAGACGCGCCTCCTGATCGCGCAGGCGATCGAGGCGGCGCGTTGTTTCGCCGAGGGCGTGGTGACTGATCCGGCCGATGCCGATATCGGCGCGGTGCTGGGCTGGGGCTTCGCGCCCTGGACCGGCGGGCCGCTGAGCCATATCGACACGATGGGCGCCGACAAATTCGTGGCGCTGTGCGACGAGCTGGCGCAGCGTCATGGCCCGCGCTTCGCGCCGAATCAGTTCCTGCGCGATCTCGCGGCGACAAACGGCTCGTTCTACCCGGATCGGCGCGCGGCGGCTTAGGGAACGATGCCGGCCGACCGCGACTACACGGTGCGGCTCAATCTCCTGCGCCGTACGACGCACTATACGCTGGCGCCGGACCGCATCGTCATGGCCAGTACGCGCGGCGTGCGTTATCTCGCCTATCGCGACATCGGCCAGCTTCGGATTTTCACCGTCTACGCCTCCGGCGCGGGCCTCATGGATCGCTGCGCGGCGCGCGGCAAGGCGGAGGCGATCCTGCTTCAGTCGGCGAGTTTCGCCGGAATCGGCCGCTTCCTTGATGAGTCGCCGGCCTATCGGGCCTTCGTCCGCGACCTGGTGGCGCGCGTCCACGAGGCCAATCCGGCGGCGCATTTCCTGGTCGGCATGCCGTGGGCGAATTGGGCCGGCTGGGTGGCGACGCTGATCGTGCTGGGCGTCGCGGTTCTGGCGGGCATCGCCCTCACCCTGACGGGGTTCTGGGCCGGGATCGTGCTGATCCTGTCCGGCGTCACCGCCGCGCCGCTGACCTGGCGCATGGTCCGGCGCGGTCCGCCCCGCCCGATCGACGCGGCCGCGCTCGAGGCGCGCCTCGCGCGCTAAACCACCCGATGCAGCAGCGGTTCACCGGCCGCGAGGCGGCGGCAATTCTCCACCGCGATTTTTAGGCTGCGGCTCAGCGTACCGCCGCTGAGCCAGCCGAGATGCGGCGTCAGCACGACATTGTCCAGCGCGAGTAGCGGCTCGCCCGCCGGAATTGGCTCATCGGCAAAGACATCGAGGCCGGCCGCGCTCAACTGGCCTGACCGCAGCGCGGCGGTCAGCGCCGCCTGATCGACCAGCCCGCCCCGCGCCGTGTTGATCAGGATGGCGCCCGGCTTCATCTCGGCGAGGCGCGCCGCGCCGATCAAGCCGGTGGTCGCCTCGGTCAGCGGGATGTGCAGCGACACGATATCGGCCTGCCGCAGGAGATCGTCCAGCGCGACGAACCGCGCCGTCGCGGCAGGCTTCGGCGCGGTCGCGGTGTAGATCACTTCGGCGCCGAGCGCCGTCAGCGCCGGCGCCAAGATTTGCGGAATGGCGCCGAACCCAACCAGCCCGACCGTGCGTCCCGCCAACTCGCCCAGGGATTCGCGAAACGCCGGGTCGAGCGTCCAGCCCTCGCCCGCGCGCACCGCGCGATCCAACACCGGCAGGCGCCGCAGACAGGCCAGCATCAAGAGGAGGCTCATCTCCGCCACCGCTCGCGCATTGGAGCCGGGCATGTTGCACACCGCGACGCCATGCGCCTTCGCCGCGTCGAGGTCGATGGTGTTGACGCCGACCCCGATCTTCTGAATCAGCCGCAGCTTGCCGCCCTGCGCGACATCGTCGGCCGAAATCCAGCGCAGCCCATGCCAGATCACCTCGGTATCGGGCAACAGCGCATAGAACCGCGCATCATCACTCGGCGCCACCCAATCCACCGCGAGGCCCAGCGTCGCCATGTCCGCCAATTGTCGCTGCAATCTTGGACCAGCCACATCGTGCAGCAGAATCTTCATGCGATACCGAATTCCTTCGCCCAGGCGGCACGGATGGGCGCGAGCCGCGATGGCTGGGAGACCAGCAACGCCCGTGCTAGGTTCCGCACGCGCGCCTGCTCGCCCGCGTCGGTGATGTACTCGACCGGCGACTTGCCGTCGATCCGCGCCAGCAGCAGCCCCGGCAGCAGATGCGCGGCGCGGCGCTCCACCGCCTCGGTTGCTTCCCAATCCACGCCGGCAAGATACGCCGCATGCAGGGCGTCGAAGCAAGCCAGGAATGCGGGGGCGGCAAAAGGCGTCCACCGGCATTTCAACAGAAGGTGATTGAGACAGAACGCCAGATCGAAGGCCGGGTCGCCATACCAGGCGCATTCCGCGTCGAGAAACACCGGCCCCTCGGGACCGACGAGAATGTTCTTGGGGCTGACATCGCCATGAACCAGCGCGCGCCGGGTCGTGGCCGTGGTTGCGATCAATTCATCGAGGCGCGGCGCCAGGTCGGGATGCCGGCGCGCCACCTCGCCGAGATAGGGATCGAGCCGGATGGCGAAGAACACCGCGTCGCTCGCGAATTCGGCGGCGATGCGCGGGTCATTGGCGGTGGCGGCGTGGATCGCCACCAGATTGCGCCCGACCGAGGCCGCGACGCCGGGATCGGCGTGGCCGGCATGCAGCTCCGCCTTCCACAGGGGATAACGCACCGGATCGAGATATTCCATGGCGAACAGGCCGTGCCTCGGCTCGCTGCCCAGCAAACGCGGCACGGCCTTCGGCACCACCGCGCCGGCGACCCGGAACCACGCATGCTCGTACCGCCAGCGCTCGACCGGCGCGAACCAGTCGCGGTCCACCCGCAATTTCGCCAGCGCGCGCTTGATGCAGACCGGCCCAGTGCGGAGATCGACCCGCCAGATTTCGGACGATACCCCGCCGGGAAGGGGTGTGAAGCGCGGCTCCTCGCCGGGCGCCAGCAAGCCCATCGCCCGCAGCGCGTCGGTGAGGTCATTCATCGCGCAGATAGGCGGCGATCGCTTTCTCGAATGAACCGGCATGCGTCAATTCCGCCAGCAGCGCCTCGCCGCCGCCCGGCAAATCGCCCGGCCGCACACCCGACCGCAGTGCCCGCATGGTCTCGAAGGTGGCACGCAACGCCGCGAGAAACGGCTGGTGCCCCTGCAGCGAAATCCGCACGCCATGGCGGGCAAGCTGTACGGCATCGCCCATCGCCGGGCTGGCGCCGCCGAGGATCAGCGGCAAATTGGCGGCGGCGGCCACCGCCTCGAGCGCCGCCGTCTCGCGCAGCCCCACGACGAACAGCGCATCGATCCCGGTCGCGGCATAGGCGGCGGCGCGGCCTACCAAATCGGCGATCGTGTCGCCGGCGCGCCAGGTGGTGCGGCCCACCACCACCATCTCAGGGTCGTGCCGAGCCGCCACGGCGGCGCGCAGCTTCCCCACCATCTCATTGATTGAAATGAAGGCGGCGCCGCGCTGGCCATAGGGCAACGGCAGCGCGGTATCCTCGATCGACACCGCGGCCACCCCGACATTTTCCAATTCGACAATGGTGCGCGCCACGTTTAGCGCATTGCCGAAACCGTGATCGGCATCGACCAGCAGCGGCAGCCCGCCGGCACGACCGATACGGCCAGCCTGCGCCGCCAGCTCCGGCAGGCTCATCAATCCGATATCGGGATCGCCCAGCACCACATAAGAGGCGAGCGAGCCCGCCAGCATCGAAATCTCGAAGCCCAGCTTTTCCGCCATCCGCGCCGACAGCGGATCGAACACCGACGCCGGATGAACGCAAGCCGAGCCGTCGAGGATGCGGCGAAAGGCGCGGCGGCGTTCCTGCCACATAGCGCCGACTATTCCGCCGCCATCGCGCCTTTCGCGACCGGCGAGACGCGCAGCTTGGCGGTTTTGACCTCTTCGGTCTCGGCCTGCCACGCCTCCATCTGCTTGTCGTTCCGCGCGCGCTCGTCCGCCATGTAGGCAGCGTAGATCGGCGTCTTGCAGGTGATCTCGACCTGGATGCCGTTCGGGTCATAGGTATAGATCGACTGGACGAAATGATGGTCGAGCGGCCCGAACACTTCGAGGCCATGGTCCTGCCAGCGTTTCTTGAAAATTTCCAGCTCCGCCATGGTTTCGACCTCCATCGCGAAATGGAGATTGAAGCCGCTGCGCTGCTTGAAATATTCCTCCTTGGCGCTGTCGGGAATATCGAAGAACGCGACGAAATTGCCATCGCCCATCTTGAAGAACAGGTGCATGTAGCGCAGCGGCAGGCCCGAGCCGGGCGCCTCTTTGAAGGCGAGCGCCGCCTCCAATTCCAGGCCGCACACGGTTTCGTAAAACCACCGCGTCTCCGCCGCGTCGCGACAGCGCCACGCGGCATGATGCACACCCTTGATGCGCGGCGCCGGCGGCTGTCCCGCCGGCGTGCGATAATTCGTGGAAGCGTCAGGCATGGGAGATTCCTTTCTCAGCCGCCGAACGAGACGATACGCTGGAACTTGCCGCCTTCAATGCGCAACAGCACGAAGCCCTCGGTGCCGAGATGCTTGTGCGGGCCGAAGCTTTGCGGCGGCGAGCCGAAAATATCCTGATAGTCCTTGATCGATTCGAGACCGGCGAGGAATTTCTGCGCGGTCAGGTCGCGGCCCGCCCGGTCCAGCGCGATGATCACCATGTCTTCCATGTCATAGGTCAGCGCCGCCGCGATATCGGCCTTGATCTTGAAGCGCGCCTCGTACCGCGCGATCCAATCCTTCACCGCCGGCGACTCCTTGGCGGGGTCGAACGGCACGAACTGGCATTGAATATAAAGCCCTTCGACCGCGGCCTTGCCCAGCGCGATGGTCGCCTGGGCGCAGGCGCCGGCATTCGCCAGCGCATCGACCTTCCAGCCGACCTTCGCGATCTCCGCCATCACGCCCACCGTTTCGCGCGGCACCGTGCCGAGCACCACGAGATCGGCGCCGGCGCGCTGCAGATTCGCGACCTGCGACGAGAACGAGGTGTCGCCGCGCTTATAGCTTTCCTTCGCCACCACCTCGATATTCTGGGTCTTGGCCTGGGCCACCGCGGCGTCGCGGATATCCTTGCCGAAATCATCGTCCTGATAGATCACGCCGATCTTTTTCTTGCCCTTCTTCTCGGCGAAATATTTGACGCCCGCCTTGATCTGGCTGTCATAGGGCGCGCCCATCGCGAATTTCAGCGGATTGAACGGCTCGAACGCGATGCGGGCATTGGTGCCGGGGAAGATGAACGGAATGCCGTCATCGAGCGCGATGCGCATCGATGGCACGAACACCGCCGTGCCCAGCACCCCGACCAGCGCGAACACCTTGTCTTCCTGGATCAGTTTCTGGGTATCCAGCACGCCCTTTTTCGGGTCGTACCCGTTATCCTCGATGAACAGCTTGATCAGGCGGCCATGGACGCCGCCTTTGGCGTTCTGTTCCTCGACCCGCATGATATGGCCATTGCGCTGGGGCACGCCCCAGACGGTGATCGGGCCGGAGAGATCGACATGCACGCCGAGCCGGATTTCCTTATCGCTGACGCCTTGCGTTACGATTTTCTGCTCCGCCATCGCCGGCGCGGCAAACGCCAGCGCCAGGACCGCCGCGGCAGCCATCATCATGTTTCGCTTCATCGTTCTTTCCTCCCAAGAATTGGTATCAGGTTAGCAAATAATCGGCGACAATGAAAATCACGCGCCGGTTGCGGTGGCCACCGCCTTCTCCGGCCGGTACATGCGATTGATCACGTCGCCATATTTATCGTTGACGAATTTGCGCCGCAGCTTGAGCGTCGGCGTCATCTCCTCGTCCTCGGCGGTCAGCAGAATATCGAGGAGGCTGATCTTCTTGATGCTCTCGACGTTGGACAGCGTGCCGTTCACCTTCTCAACCTCGGCCCAGATCAGATCCTTCACCTCGGGCAGGTTGGTCAGGCTCTTATAGTCGGTGAAGTTGATCTTCCGATCCTGGGCGAATTTGGCGACATTGTCGTGGTCGATCATCACCAGACAAGTCAGGTAATTGCGCCGGTCGCCGATGACGATGGCGTCGGTGACATAAGGGCTGAACTTGATCTTGTTCTCGATTTCGGTCGGCGTGATGTTCTTGCCGCCCGACGTAATGATGATGTCGTTCTTGCGGTCGGTGATCTTGACGAAGCCCTGATTGTCGATCATCCCGATATCGCCGCTGTGCAGCCAGCCCTGAGCGTCGATCGCGTCGCGGGTGCGCTCCGGCTTGTTGTGATAGCCGAGAAACACATGCGGGCCACGGATCAGAATCTCGCCCTCGGGCGAGATCATGACCTCGGTGTCCTGCAGCGGCTTGCCGACGGTGCCGAGCTTGATGTCGCGCGGCGACATCGCGGTGGCGAGGCCCGAGCACTCGGTCTGGCCGTACATCTCGATCATCGGAATGCCCAGCGCGATGAACCAGCGCAGCACGTCGGGCGAAATCGGCGCCGCGCCGGAGCCAATGAGCCGCGCCTGGTCGAGGCCGGTCAGCTTCTTCACATTGCGCAGCACGGTAATGCTGCACAGCCAATGCAGCGCCCGCAGGCCGGCAGGAACCGGCGCATGATCGAGCTGCCGTTCCGCCACCGCGTAGCCGATCTTCATCGCTTGGCGATAGGCCCATTGCTCCAGCCATGTCGCATCCATCAGCGTCACCACGACCAGCGAATGCAGCTTCTCCCAGATGCGTGGCACGGCGAAGAACACGGTCGGCGAAATCTCGCGCAAATTCTCCATCACCGTGTCCGGGCTCTCGGCGAAATTGACGATGCCGCCATAGCCCAGCGGCCGGAACGCGGTCATGGTGCGCTCCGCCATGTGGCACAGCGGCAAGAACGCCAGCGTCTGATCGTGCTCCGTGGTTTCCACCGCCTCGGCGAAGCGCGCGATGGAAAAGAGAATATTGCGATGGCTCAGCATCGCGCCCTTGGGCGGGCCGGTGGTGCCGGAGGTATAGACGAAGATCGCGGCGCGATCGGATTGGGAGCCGGCGATGCGTTCTTGCCACAGCGTCGGATGGGCCGCCTCATGCGCCTCGCCCAGCGCCAGCAATTCGTCGAAACTCATCACCATCGGGTCGCGGAACGCGCGCAGCCCCTCCATGTCGAAGACGATGACCTTACGAATGCCGGACAATTTGTCGCGGCGCTCGAGATATTTGTCGAGCTGCTCCTCATCTTCGAGGAAGAGATAGACGGCGGCGCTGTCGTTGAGGATATAGGCGACCTGATCGCGCGAGCTGGTCGGATAGATGCCGACCGAAATGCCGCCGGCGCCAAGCACGCCCATATCGGCGAACAGCCATTCCGGAATCGATTCGGACAGGATGGTGACTAATTCGCCCGGCTGCATGCCCAGCGCGCACAGGCCCAATCCGGCGAGCTGCGCCCGCCGGCCATATTCGGCCCAGGTAATCGCCTTCCAGATGCCATGCTCCTTATGGGTCATGGCAATGGTGGCGCCACGCTCCCGCGCCACCGCCCAGAATAATTTGGCGACAGTATCGTGGCCAGATTCAACCATTTCTGGAAAGGTGGTCATTCCGCTCCCTGCCCCTATTATTCCTCTCCGCCCTCGGGGGCGGAGAGGTCAGGTGAGGTGGGGGAACCGCCGAGGGTGCCCACCTCACCCTCCCATCGCTTCGCGATGGGCCCCGCCCTCTCCTCCCATTGGGAGGAGAGGGAATAAAATCCGTGTGTCAAAAGCACCATCCCTATCGCCAGCGCTTCTTGCGCTTCCAGCGCCGCTGGCCGCGCACGCCGGCTTCGCGATGGCCGAGATAGAATTCCTTCACGTCGGGATTGTCGCGCAGCGCCGCCGTCGTGCCTTCCAGCACGATGCGCCCGGTTTCCAGCACATAGCCAAAATGCGCGACCGCCAGCGCCATATTCGCATTCTGCTCGATCAGCAGGATGGTCACGCCCTGCTCCTCGTTAAGGCGCTTGATGATGGCGAAAATTTCCTTCACCAGCAATGGCGCCAGCCCCAGCGACGGCTCGTCGAGCAGCATCAGCTTCGGCCGCGCCATCAGCGCCCGCCCGATCGCCACCATCTGCTGCTCGCCGCCGGAGAGATCGCCGGCATTCTGGCGCGCGCGCTCCTTGAGGCGTGGGAAATAGCCATAGACGATGTCCATGTCGCGCGATATCGCGTCCCGGTCGCGCCGCAGATAGGCGCCCATCATCAGATTGTCGTGGACCGAAAGGCGGGGAAACACCTCGCGCCCTTCCGGCACATGGCTGACGCCGCGTTTGGCGATGGCCCAGGTGTCGAGGCCCTGCACTTTCGCGCCGGCGAATTCCACCGTGCCGACGCGCGGGTCCATCGCGCCGGAGATGGTCTTGAGGATCGTGGTCTTGCCGGCGCCATTGGCGCCGAGGATGGTACAGATGGTGCCTTCCTCGACCGCGAAGCTGACGCCGCGGATCGCCATCACCGGCCCGTAATAGGTCTCGATATTGCTGACCTTGAGCAGCGGCACGCCCATCTCATTCCCCGAGATAGGCCGCGATGACGTCGGGATTGGCCTGGACCTCGGCCGGTGTGCCGGACGCCAGCACGCGGCCCGCGTTCATCACCATCACCCGATCGGACACGGTTGATACCAGGCTCATATCGTGCTCGATCATCAACACGGTGACGCCCAGATCCTCCTTGATGTCCTCGATCCAGAAGGTCAGATCGTTGGTCTCCTCGGTGTTGAGGCCCGAGGATGGCTCGTCGAGCAGCAGCAATCGTGGCCCGGTCGCCAGCGCGCGCCCAATCTCCACCACCTTGCGCACGCCATAGGCGAGGCCGTTGATCCGGAGGTCGCGGTATTTCTCCAGCTCCAGCAGCTCGATGATCTCCTCGACCTTGGCGCGGTCGGCGCGCTTCTCGCGATGCACCGCCGGCGTGAACAGCATCTGCTGCCAGAGTTGGGTGCGGTCGAAGCGATAGCGGCCGAGCATCAGGTTTTCCAACACGGTGCCGTTCTCGAACAGATTGATGTTCTGGAACGTCCGCGCGATGCCGAGCGCCGCGACGCGGTGCGGGCGCACCCGCGTGATGTCCGTTCCGTCAAAGGCGATGCCACCGGCGTCCGCCTCGTAGATGCGGCTGATCAGGTTGAAGACGCTGGTCTTGCCGGCGCCGTTGGGGCCGATGATCGAGAACACCTCGCCCTCCGCGACCTCGAAACTGGCGCCGTCGACGGCCTTGATGCCGCCGAAGCTCACCGCCAGATCGCGTACCGCGAGGAGGCTCATCACCAGCGCTCCGCCTTGACGAAGCTTTTGTTCCGGCGCAACTCGCCCTTTTTGTAGAAGGGGAATTGGGTGAAATAGAATTTGATCTTCATCCAGATGCCGAAAATGCCGCCCGGCTCGACGATGATGAAGAACAGCAGCAGGAAACCATAGACCGCCGACTGCAAACCGGGCTGCTCGGCGACATAGCGCGGCAGGAAATCCTTCACCTCGGAAATGAGCTGCGGCAGCGCCACCACGAAGATCGCGCCGAAGACCACGCCATGAAGCGAGCCGATGCCGCCGATGAAGATCAGCACCAGCAGCTCGATCGACATGGTGATGGTGAACTGCTCGGGGCTGATGAAGCGGATGACATCGGCATAAAGCGCGCCGGCGAGGCCGGTCAGCGCCGCGCTGATCGCGAAGGCCGTCAGCTTGGTGCGGGCAAGATTGACGCCCATCGCCTGGGCGGCCGTCTCGCTGTCGCGCACCGCCATCATGGCGAGGCCCGACGGCGCGCGCAGCAGGTTCTTCACCGCCAACAGCGCCAGCACCGCGACCGCCAAGGTCACATAGAATTTGTCGATGGAAGCGTGCGCGGACCAGCCGGCGAAGCTCATGGTCGCGACCATCATGCCGGAGGCGCCGTTGGTCACCCCTTCCCACCGGGTCAGGATTTCCTCGATGATGAAGGCGAAGGCCAGCGTCGCGATGGCGAGATAAATGCCGTGCAGCCGCAGCGCCGGCAGGCCGACGATGAGGCCGATCAAGGCCGCCAACAGGCCGCTTGCCACGAACGCCAGCGGAAACGGCACGCCCGCCTGTTGCAGTACCGCGCTGGTATAGGCGCCAATCGCCATGAAGGCGGCATGGCCCAGCGAAATCTGGCCGGCATAGCCCGACAGCACCATCAGCCCGGCGCCGGCGACCACATAGATGCCAACGAAGACGCCGAGGGTCAGCACATATTCCGGCGCGAAGATCGGGCCGACGATCAGCGCCAGCGCCAAGATTCCGTACCAGAATACGTCCTTCCGGTCCTTGAACAGGCGGATGTCATAGTCGTAGTTGGTCTTCTTGACGAACTCCACCGCTACACCCGCGTCTTCAGCGAGACGCCGAGTAATCCCTGCGGGCGGATCATCAGCACCAGCAACAGCACCGCATAGGCGGCGACCGACTTGACCCCCTCGGGCATATAGAGGCCCGACAGTTCCTCGACGATGCCGATCAGCACGCCGCCCAGCACCGCGCCGGGGATGCTGCCGAAGCCGCCCAGCACCGCGGCGGGAAACGCCTTGAGGCCGATATAGCCGACATTGACATGGACGAAGGCAATCGGCGACAGCAGCACGCCCGCCACGGCGGCGACCCCGGCCGACAGCGCCCACACCATCGAGAACATCGAGCGCACCGGAATGCCGACATAGCCGGCGGCGAACTGGCTCTGGCTGGTTGCCTGCATCGCGATGCCGACCCGCGTGAAGGTGAAGAACAAATAGATCGCCCCAACCAGCAGGATGGTCACCACGATGACGCTGATATGCTCATAGGCGATGGCGACGCCGGCGACACGCAGCACCTTGCCCGCGAATGGATTGTCGATGCTGTGCGTATCGGTGCCCCAGCCCGGCACCATGCTGGCCAGCGAGCGTATCAGGGTGGCGAGGCCGACCGTGGCGAGCACGATGGAAAAGGTCGAATAGCCGATCAGCCGCCGCAGCACGAAATGATTTAGCGCGGCGCCAAACAGCGCGGTCGCGATGAAGGCCAGCGGCACCCCGACGAAAAACGGCATGTGCCACAGATTGATGAAGGTGAAGGCGAAGAAGCCGCCGATCATCATCAACTCGCCCTGGGCGAAATTGACGATCTCGGTCGCCTTGTAGATCAGCACGAAGCCCAACGCGACCAGCGCATAGATGCAACCGATCGAAATTCCGCTGACCAACCCTTGCAGAAAAATTGTCATTTACCGACGCGCCACGGATCCGGCCCGGCGTCGGGCTTTCGGTCGCGGCAAGGTCCCTCCCCCTTTTTTTCGCTGGGCGCAATTTATCAGCACCCTAGGCAACATCACAATTGTATATTCGGATAAAGATGCGGGGAGCGACCATGACGGCGGAAAATCACGGGCGAGTGGCGCTGGTGACGGGCGCGGCGGGCGGGATCGGGCGGGCGACATCGGCGCGCCTCGCGGTGGATGGCTGGCGCGTCGCCGTTGCCGATATCGACGCGGCGGGCGCGGATCGGGTCGCGGCAAGCCTCGGCCCAGGCCATCGCGCCTATACCGCCGATGTCGGCGACGAGGCAGCCGTGGCACGGCTGTTCGCCTCGGTCGAGGCCGACCTCGGGCCGGTTGCCGCGCTCGTCTGTCACGCCGGCGGCACCTTCCATACGCCCGAGCATCATCCCGCCATCGCCGACACGTCGCTCGATGAATGGGTAAATACCGAGGCGCTGAACTCGCGCAGCGCCTTTCTCTGTGTGCGAGAATATTTCCGCGCTCGCGCCCGTCAGCCGGTTGCCGACGGGCGGATCGTGCTGACCGCGTCGCAGGCGGCCCATCAGGGTGGTGGGCCGACCGGGGTCGCCTATGGCGCCTTCAAGGCGGCGGTCATCGGGCTGATGAAAAGCGCGGCGAGCGAGGCCGGGCGGATCGGCGCGACCTGTAACGCCATTGCGCCGGGTGCTGTCGATACGCCCGCCCTTTCCATCACCAACCCGCCGCCGGTCATCGCGGCGATGGGGCGCCGCGTCCCGGTCGGGCGCATCGCCCGGCCCGACGAGATCGCCGCCACGGTCGCCTTCCTGGTTTCGCCCGGCGCGAGCTACATCAACGGCACCACCATCGACGTGAATGGCGGCGGCCTGATGCGCTAGGGTGTAATTCAAGATTAAAAGAGATGGTTGGCCATGATTCGCGACCTTGTCGGTTTTGTCCTCCGCAACCTGCCCGGCCTGTTGTTTGTCGCCGCGCTGATCCTCGCGGCGATCCGGCGCCGCCCGGCCGCGTTCGCGGAACGCTTTTTGGCGTGGCTGTTGTTGCTGCCGATCGGCGTTACCGGCCTGTGGGCGGGGATCAGCCATGTCTTCTTTCCTTCCACCGCCGCCGCTTATATCGGCTGGGCGACCAGCCCGTTCCAATTCGAAGTCGGCATGGCCGATCTGGCCATCGGCGTGACCGCCTGCATCGCGTTCTGGCGCGATCTGAACTTCAAGGCGGCCGCGATTTGCGCTGCCACGATCTTCCTGCTCGGCGACGCGATCGGCCATGTCCGGCAAATGATGCTGGCCGGCAATTTCGCGCCGGGAAACGCGGGTACGCCATTCTATGCCGATATCATCTGCCCGGTGCTCGCCATCATCCTGTGGATTGTCGCAACGCGGGCCCGGCGCTAAAGAATTTTGTACACATCGTAGCGCACGCCGGCATTGCCGTTGAGGCGGATGGGAATGCCGTAGCCGACGCACACCGCCTGGTTCAGCGCGGCATAGCGCTCGTCCGCCGTCTCGAAAAACACCGCGACGCGGAAATAATATTCGGATGGATCGAGCGTCTCGGGGTCGGCGAATTTCGCCATCACCTGCCGCGAGGCGCGCAGCACGCCCTTATATTCCATCTGAATCAGCGCGCCGTCATCGGTGCGCAGCGCGAGCCGCACGTCGGGGATCGCGGCGCCGTCGGCCAGCACCAGCAGGTGATCGGCCCCGCCCAGCACCTCGCCGCGCATCATCGGCCCCTCGAACGTGCCGCTCTTGACGAAGCCGATGCCGCGCTTGCCGCGCGGCGTCTTGCCGAATTGCAGCAGCGGCGTCGGCTCCATGACGAAGCGCGCGATCAGCTCGGCCGCGAGGCTCGTCGATTCGGTCATGCTCAGAACCCCTTGCGCCGCAGCCATTCGCCTTGCGCCTCGACCGATTCCTGCATCTTGTCGGGCTGGCCGAAATAATAGTGATTGGCGCCCTGGATGACATGGCGCTCCTTCTCGGCATGGGTGACAGCGTTGAAGATCGCGTCGGCGTGCGCGGGGGTGCAGGCATCGTCGGCGGAATTGACGATCTGGAATACCGGCACCGAGATTTTCGGCCCCGAATTCGGGCCATCGGCGCGCGCATCGTCATAAGACCATTGCGACAGCCAGGAGCGCAGCGAGGAAAACCGCGCGAGGCCGGCCGGCGTATTGTTGACGATCCTGGGGTCGCCCATGAAACAGGTCCCGACCTTGCGATCGTTGGGATCGATGCTGCCGTCATACCATTTCGGCTCCGCCATCGTGCCCTCGACGACGAAGCATTGCTCCTCCGCCGTCATGCCGCGCTTCTGGAAATCCTCATAGCGCTGCCTGACCCAGGCGGTGATGCGCCGGTTGCGCGCCACCTGCGCCGCGCGAAACCCGGCCAGCCAGGCGCGGTCATAGGGCGGCTTCGGCCCGTCCGGGTGATAGATATCGAGCGCGATGTCGCGCCGATGCGGATTGGCTTCGTCCGTGATCGACGGGTCGAGCCATTCGGTCAACGTGCGATGGCGGCTCATATGCGCGGCGAGCTGCATCACCGCATCGACCGGCGGCAGCTTGGCGCGCGTCAGATCATATTCCTCGCCCGCCGGCGTGTGGGTGATCGAGGGCTGTTCCGCCTCGGCCTGATAGAACATCGACAGCGAGCCGCCGCCCGACCAGCCGGCCAGCACCACCTTCTCATAGCCGAATTTTTCCTTGGCATGGCGGATGGTGGCGCCGAGATCGTAGGCGACCTTTTCCATAATCAGCGTCGAGTCATTATGCGGATAGCGGCTGGCGATGGTGATGACGTGCCAGCCATTCTTGGCCATCGCGATCGGCATCGGCAGGTAGTTCTGCACCCCGGTCGGATGCATATAGATCAGCACCGTCTTCGAGGGCGCCTCGCGCGGGCGCAGCAAATGCCCTTCCAGCGAGACCCAGCCGATGCGCCCAGCATAGGTCTCCTTGAAGGCCGATTTCTCCTCGAACAGGACGAGGAACGGCACCCGGTCATAGGCGTGAGTCCCCTTCCCTGTCGTGCTACCCCCCTGATTAGTCGCGGTCGCCATGTTTTCCTCCCCTTCGGAACCCGCCGCCACCATACCGGCCCATCCCGGAAAGCAAACCTCTATTCCGCGGGGCGCATGAACGCGGCGCTTGCGCCACGGCCTGCGCGGGCCGATTTTAGACGGGCACAGAAGCGGAGCATTTTTGCCATGACCGACAAGCCCATCAAGATTCCCGGCCCCGACCATCCGATCACCATCGAGCCGAGCACCCGGCACATCGTCGTCAAAGTCGCCGGGAAGATCGTCGCCGACACCGAGGCGGCCCTGAGCCTGCGCGAGGCAAGCTATCCGCCGGTGCTCTACATTCCGCGCAACGATGTCGACATGACCCTGTTGCAGCAGACGGATAATGCGAGCTATTGCCCCTATAAGGGCGACTGCACCTATTTCAGCATCCCCGCCGGCGGCGAGCGCGCCATCAACGCGGTGTGGAGCTATGAGGGACCCTATGATTCGGTCGCCGCGATCAAGGATTACGTCGCGTTCTATCCCAACCGGGTCGATTCGATCGAGGGGTGATCGGAAAGGTTACTGCCCCGTTTACTGGGCGCTGCTACGCCATTCCGTACCGCGCGGGGACGATCGACGGCTTGAATATGCGCTCCACGATGTTATCCTCACCTTGCCAGTGCCGCCGCCGGGATCGCGCCCCGAGGGCGGCGGCACGGCGCCGCGGTGGCCGATCGCCGTAGGCGACCTCCCATCATTGACGGCACGGCCGGCGCAGGCGGAGCGGCGTCGGAACCAACCCCCTACCCAAGCCCGGCGGCGGGCCGCTATGCTGGCGGCCGCGAATCAGAACCGAGGAAACGCCCGATGCGCCGTGTTGCCGTGCCCTTGTCCTACTTTGAATTTTTTCCCGCGATCAAGGCGGACCTCGTTGCGCGCTATCCCGACGTCAAGTTCATGACCGAGCATCGCATGATGCAGGGCGACGCGCTGGTCGAGTTCCTGAAAGGCTACGAAGTCGCGGTGATCGGCCTCAACCGCTTCACCGAAGAGGTCTGCGCCCAATTGCCCGATCTTAAGGTCGTATCGCTGTGCTCGGCCGGGGTCGATCACATCGACCCCGCGATCCTCAACCAGCACGGCATCAAGATGTGGTGGGCGCCGGGCATCAACAAGATTTCGGTCTCGGAACTGGCGGTCTGCTACATGGTCTTCACCGTGCGGCGGCTGCATTATTTCTCGTCGATCCTGCGGGCGGGCGAATGGGGCGGGCCACGCGGCTTCGGCGCCGATCTGCGCGGCAGCACCGTCGGCATTCATGGCTGCGGCCATATCGGCAAGGAAGTGGTGAAGCTGCTCCAGCCCTATGGCGTGAAAATCCTCGCCAGCGACAAGGTCGATTATTCCGACTTCTATCGCGAATGGGGGGTCGAGGGGGTGAGCTTCGACGAGCTGCTGGCGCGCTCCGACGTGCTGACCATCCACCTCTCGCGCAACCGCGGCACCATCGGCCTCTATACCGCCGCCGTGCTCGACAAGATGAAGCCGGGCGCGGTCCTGATCAATTGCGCGCGCGGCAACCTCGTCGATGAACATGCGCTGGCCGAGCGGCTCCAAAGCGGCCACATCGCCGGCGCCGCGTTCGACGTCTTCGCGGTCGAGCCGGCGAACGGCAATCCGCTGTTGAATCTTCCAAACTTCTTCGGCTCGCCGCATATCGGCGCCACCACGATGGAATCCTGGGGCGCGATGCTGCGCTCCGGCGTCGAGGGGATCGAGCGTGCCTATCGCGCCGAGCCGGGCGTCTATCCGTTCGACTGAGGGACCGCGTCATGAGCCCCGAGGAAAATAATTTGCTGTGCCGCGTCGAGGGCGACGCGACGATGGGCCAGATCTTTCGCCGCCACTGGCTGCCGGCCTGCATGATCGAGGAAGTGGCGGAGCCGGACGGCGCACCGGTGCGCACCCGCATGCTGGGCGAAGATTTGGTGGTGTTCCGCGACAGCAAGGGCCGGCTCGGCGTGCTGGCCGAGAATTGCCCGCATCGCCGCGCCTCGCTAGCGTTCGGCCGCAACGAGGAATGCGGGCTGCGCTGCCTCTATCACGGCTGGAAATTCGACGTGGACGGCAACGTGCTGGAGATGGCGTCGGAGCCGGCCGACAGCCCGATGCTGAAACGCGTGCGGCATAAATCCTATCCGGCGCGCGAAGGCGGCGGCTTCGTGTGGATTTACATGGGCGCACCCGAGACGATGCGCCCGTTCGAGCCGCCGGCCTGGGCGCCGACGCCCGATGCCAAGATCAGCATCGTCAAGATGCACACCGCCTGCAATTGGGCGCAGGTGCTGGAAGGCGCCATCGATTCGGCGCACAGCTCGACCCTGCACTCGACCAACATGCCGGCGGCGGCGGTCGATGGCGCCAAAGCGTCGGCCACCGGATGGCAGCGTCCCTCGACCGACAAGTCGCCGCGCCTGCGGCTGCAACAGACCAGCTTCGGCTTCCGCTATGCCGCGATCCGCAAGCCGATCCTCAACGCCGCCAGCCACGATTATATCCGCACCACTCTTTTCATCGCGCCATACACCGTGCTGATCCCGCCCAACGACCAGTACAAGCTGGCGCAGATGCTGTTCCCGATCGACGATTACAACACGATGTTCTATTGGGTCGCCTGGCATGAGACAAAAGGCATCGCGCAAACGGCGTGGCGCGAATTCTGCGCGGCAACGGTCGGGGTCGATCTCCATGCCGATTATCGCAAGGGGCGCACGCTCGACAATCGCTTTCAGCAGGATCGCGCCGCCATGAAGGCCGGCGACTTCACCGGCATCGCGGGCATTCCCGCCCAGGATATGGCGATGTGGGAGTCGATGGGGCCGATCACCGATCGCGGCGGCGAGTTGCTGGGGTCGAGCGATCTCGCCATCGCCACGTTCCGCCGCACCATGGTCGAGGCGGCGCGGCGTTTTCGCGCCGATGGCACCGCCATCGGCACCACGGCGCCGCATATCCCGCACACCCGCCTCGCCTCTTATGAGGGCATCGTGCCGAAGACCCAGAATTGGGCGACGCTCGGCGTCGCGCCCGAGGAGCTGGCGCTGGCGGGACAAGAAGGCCAGCCGGCGGCGTGACCGATCCGCGCCCCGTGCGGCTCGGCGTGGTCGGGCTCGGCCGCGCCTTCATGCTGATGCTGCCGGGCCTCGCCGCGCATCCGGGCTTTGTCCTGGCGGCGGCCGCCGATCCCAATGAAGAAGGGCGGGCGCGGTTCGCCGCCGATTACGGCGCGCGCGTGTTCGAGACCGACGCCGAAATGTGCCGCGACGGCGGCATCGACGCCGTCTATATCGCGACGCCGCATCAGTATCATGCCGCCAACACCCGCACCGCCGCCGCGCACGGCAAGCATGTGCTGGTGGAAAAGCCGATGGCGCTGACCCTGGCGGATTGCCAGGCGATGATCGATGCGTGCCGCGATGCCGGCGTGGCGCTGGTGGTCGGGCACAGCCACAGTTTCGACGCGCCGATCGAGAGAGCGCGCGCGCTGATCGCCGGCGGCACGCTGGGCGCGGTGCGGCTGGTCAATTCGCTGAACTACACCGACTTTCTCTATCGCCCGCGCCGGCCGGAGGAACTCGATCCCAACGCCGGCGGCGGCGCCATCTTCAACCAGGCGCCGCATCAGATCGATGTCGCGCGCCTCTTGTGCGGCGGCCTCGCGACCAGCGTGCGCGCGGTAACGGGCGCCTGGGACCCGGCGCGCCCGGTCGATGCCGCGTTCAGCGCGCTGCTGAATTTCGCGAATGGCGCCAGCGCGACCCTGACCTATAGCGGCTTCGCGCATTTCGACAGCGACGAGTTGATGGGCTGGGTCGGCGAAGGCGGTCAGGACAAGCACCCGGCCCGCTATGGCGCGGCCCGGCGCCTGTTGCATGGCGCCGACGAAGCCGCGCTGCGCCGCGCGCGCCGCTATGGTGCGACGGTCTCCCCTGCCCCCACCGTTCCGCCGCATCATCAGCATTTCGGCCAACTGATCGTCAGTTGCGAGCACGCCGATCTGCGGCCGCTGCCGGACTCGATCTGGATTTACGGCGACGGCGAGCGCCGCCAAGAGAGGCTGCCGCCGCCGACCCTGTTCCGCCGCGAGGTGCTGGACGCGTTCCACCAGGTGGCGACGGGCGGCCCCCCGCCGATCCAGACTGGCGCGTGGGGCATGGCGACGATGGAGGTGTGTCTCGCCATCGTCCAATCGGCGCGTGAGGGGCGCGAGATCGCGCTGACGCATCAAGTCGGCATTCCCGACTGATGCGCGCGATCATCGAACGGGTGCTCGGCCGCCGCGTCTGGGATTCCCGCGGCCGGCCGACCGTCGAGGTCGAAATTCACCTCGCCGGCAACATCGTCGGCCGTGCCATCGCGCCGGCCGGGGCCTCGACCGGCAGCGGCGAGGCGGTTGAGCGCCGCGACGGCGGCGCGCGCTTTGGCGGCCTCGATGTTTCGGGCGCGGTGGCGTCGGTCAATGGCGAGATCGCCGCCTGTCTGCGCGGCCGCGATGTCTCGGACCAGTTGGGCATCGACGCCGCGCTGATCGCGCTCGACGGCACCCCGTCCAAGGCCCGCCTGGGCGCCAATGCCATCGTCGCTACGTCGATGGCGGCGGCGCACGCCGCCGCCGGTGCCGCCGGTCTACCCCTGTGGCGCTATCTTGCCGGCGACGCCGCGCCGACCATGCCGCTGCCGGAGATTCAGATTTTCGGCGGCGGGGCGCATGCCGGGCGGCGCGTCGATATCCAGGATTTCATGATCGTCGCCATCGGCGCATCGGATTACGCGCAGAGCCTTGAGTGGACCGCCGAGGTCTATCACGCCGCCGGCGAATTGATGGCGGAAGCCGGCTTGCGCCAGGGCGTCGCCGATGAGGGCGGCTTCTGGCCCGCGTTCGAGACCAACGAGCAGGCCCTCGACATGCTGGTCCGCGCCATTGAGCGCGCCGGCCATCGCCCCGGCGACGACATCGCCATCTCGCTCGACATCGCCGCCTCGGATTTCGGCCGCGATGGCCACTATCGGCTGGGGCTGGAGCGGCGGGAGCTCGACGCCGAGGCGCTGGCGACGCTGCTGCACGGCTGGCTGCGGCGCTTTCCCATTTGCGCCATCGAGGACCCGCTGGCGGAGGACGATGCGGCCGGCTTCGCGCGCTTCACCGCGCGGGCGCGCGGCATCGCGGTGGTGGGCGACGATCTCTTCGTCACCAGCGCGGCGCGTATCGAGCGGGCGGCGGCGGCACGCGCCGGCAACGCCGCGCTGATCAAACCCAACCAGGTCGGCACGCTGACCGAGGCGAAGGCGGCGCTCGACGCCGCGCGCGCGGCGGGCTGGATGCCGATCGTCTCGGCGCGGTCCGGCGAGAGCGAGGATGTCACCATCGTGCATCTGGCGATCGGCTGGGGCGCGCCGATGCTGAAAGTCGGCGCGTTCGCCCGCTCGGAGCGCATGGCGAAATGGAATGAGGGGCTGCGCATCGCCGAGACGCTGCCCCAGGGCGGCGCGCTGCCGCCGAAATCGGCGTTTCCGTGGGGCCGGGGTTAGCTCAATTTCTCGGTCAGCGCCACCAGCCGCGCCGCGACGATGTCCGTGAACGCCAGCACCGCCGGGTCCTTCGGCGCGTCGCCGTCGAACGCGGTCTCCGCATAAGGCAGCGTCACGGTCTCCGGCACCAGGATGCCACCCATCACCTGGAACGATTGGCGCAGATGCGCCTGCGCCCGCGAGCCGCCCATCGGCCCCGCCGAGCACGACACCATGGCGACGATTTTGCCCCGAATCGCCGCTAGATTCGGGTCCCCGGCATGCGGGCGCGACGCCCAGTCGATCGCGTTCTTGAGCAGCGGCGTCACCCCGCCATTATATTCGGTAACGCCAATGAGCAGCGCCGCATATGCCTTGAATATGCCGTGAAGCCTCGCCGCACCCGGCGGCAGACCCTCGCGCTGCTCCAGATCGCCGTCGTAAATCGGCAGATCGAAGGCGCGCAAATCGATCAAGGTGACCTCGGCGCCGCGCGCCCGCGCCGCGCCCACCGCCAGCCCGAGGATTTTCTGGCTCAGCGAGCCGCTGCGCGAACTGCCGGCGAAGGCCAGGATTTTGGCGGACATGTATACAAATCACCCCTCTTTGCGGCGCTATGTTTGACATAGGGGGAGTGGTGTGCACAATCTTGGAAATGGCGACCCATCAGCGATCGGTGACGGACCGGCTGCGCGAACTGATCTTAAGCGGCGAGATGCCGCCCGGCCGCCATCTGCTGGAGGTGCCGCTGGCGCGCGAGCTTGGCGTCTCGCGCACCCCGCTGCGCACCGCGCTAACCGCCCTCGCCCAGGAGGGCCTGCTGCATTATCGGCCCAATCGCGGCTATGTCGTGCGCAGTTTCAGCCTCGATGAGGTGCTGGACGCCTATGTCGTGCGCGGCATGGCGGAGGGGCTGGCGTGCCGGCTCGCCGCCGAGCGCGGGCTGAGCGAGGATTCGCGTGCGATCCTGGAACAATGTCTGGCCGACGGCGACGCCATCCTCTCCACGGGCGAGCTGACCGAGCTTGGCGTGGTGCCCTGGCGCACCATGAACGAGCGGTTTCACGCCACCATCCTCGCCGCCGCCGGCAACGCGTTTCTGCTCGATATTGCCGAGCGCATGGTGTCGGTGCCGATGCTGTCGCGGCGGGTGGTGCATTGGTACGAATATCCGCGCGTCCGCGCCTCGCACGAGCTGCATCATCTGATCTTCCAGGCGATCCGCCGCCGTCAGGGCGAGCGCGCCGAATATCTGATGCGCGAGCACATCCACCAGGCCACGGAGATCATCCGCGGCATCTATGAGAATTCGCGCGGCGCCGACCTGCAAGCCGCCGGCTAAGGAGAGAGACCGATGCTGCAAAAGCTCCACCA
Organism: Allostellaceae bacterium; assembly: GCA_036510675.1. Classification (GTDB taxonomy): domain Bacteria; phylum Pseudomonadota; class Alphaproteobacteria; order ATCC43930; family CGMCC-115725; genus JAATGI01. The sequence goes on along the minus strand of DATCDN010000079.1, from coordinate 9,393 downwards.
CGTCGCCTATCGCTGCACCAATGCCACCGAGACGGTGGAATTCTATACCAAGATCATCGGCCTGCCCTTCGCGCACGCCGTGACGGCGGATTATGTGCCGTCGATCAAGCAATATAGCCCGCATCTGCACATCTTCTTCGAGATGGCGGATGGCAGCTACATCGCGTTCTTCGAGGTGCCGAAATCGCCGGCCGCGCAGAAAGACCCGAACACGCCCGAGTGGGTTCAGCATCTGGCGCTCGAGGTCGAAGATGAGGCGGCGCTGATCGAGGGCAAGCGCCGGCTGCAAGCCGCCGGTCACGATGTCATCGGCCCGACCGATCACGGTTTCTGCAAGTCGATTTATTTCTTCGATCCCAACGGCCACCGCCTGGAAATGACCATCCGCTGCGAGCAGCCGGGCGAACTTGCGGGCTTCAAGACCGAAGCCTGGACCATGCTGGAGAAATGGGAAGAGCGCCGGCGCGCCGAGCATTGGGACGAGCTGCATCGCGCCAAACAGCCGGAAACCGCCGGCTGAACCGGGCGGCCACGATGATCGAATTTTATTACGGGCCGACCTCCAACGGCCGCAAGGTCGCGATCATGCTGGAGGAGATCGGGCTGGCCTTTCGGCTGCACCCGATCGACATCCTCGCCGGCGACCAGTTCACGCCGGAATTTCTCAAGATCAATCCCAACAACAAGATGCCGGCGATCGTCGATGGCAACGGACCTTCGGGCCAGCCCGTCACGGTGTTTGAGTCGGGCGCCATTCTGATCTATCTCGCCGAGAAGGCCGGGCGCCTGCTGCCGACCGACGCGACCCGGCGCATCCACGCGCTACAATGGCTGATGTGGCAGATGGCCGGCATCGGCCCGATGTTCGGGCAGTGGGTGCATTTCGTCCAATATGCGCCCGACCCGATGCCGTATGCCGTCGAACGCTATCGGCGCGAGGTCGACCGGCTGCGCCTCGTCGCCGACCAGCACCTCGCCGAGCATGAATATTTTGCCGACGAGTATTCGATCGCCGATATCGCGTGCTGGCCATGGCTGCAAAGCTTTCGCACGCGGCTGCCGCCGCAAACGCCAACCCCGCATCTCGACGCCTGGGCCGAGCGGGTCGGCCAGCGTGCGGCCGTGCAGAAGGGCAACAGTCTGCTGATCGACCAGGTTCGCGCCGAGGCCAAGGGCGAGAAGCCGGTAACCAAGGAAATCTGGAACGTGCTCTACGGGTCGGTGCAGCACGGCGACCGCTATCGCGAGCCATCGCCCTCATGATCCGTTTCGGTCTCGATGGCCGCATCGTCATGGTGACGGGTGCCGGCTCCGGCATCGGCCGGGCCGTGGCGCAAGCGCTGGTGGCGGATGGCGCGCGCGTCATCGTCGCCGATGTCGATGAAGCCGCCGCGCGGGCGGTGGCGGCGGAACTCGGCGCCGCGGCGACGCCGGCCGTCTTCGATGTACGCGATGCCGCCGCGACCAAACGCGCCATCGCCGCCGTCGAAGCCATCGGCCCGATCGACGGGCTGGTCTGCTCGGCCGGCACCTCGCACGCCGCGCCCGCCGAGCTTCTCGAAGAAGCGCAGTGGGATTTGATCCTCGACATCAACGCCAAGGGCAGCTTTCTCTCGGCGCAGGCGGTGGCCGGCGGCATGATCGGGCGGCGGCGCGGCGCCATCGTGTTCATCAGCTCGCTCAACGGCAAGGGCGGCCATCCCGGCCGCGCGCATTACTGTGCGTCCAAGGCGGCGGTCGAGGGGCTGACCCGCGATCTCGCCTGCGAATGGGGACGGCACGGCGTGCGCGTCAACGCGGTCGCGCCCAATGTCACGGATACGCCCCTCGTCCGCCGCAACTTGCCGGAGGCGTTCGTCGATGGCGTCATCGTCGATCGCACGCCACTTGGACGGATGGCACAGCCCCAAGAGGTTGCCTGGGCCTGCCTGTTTCTGCTGTCGGATGCCGCCGGCTATATCACCGGCACGGTGTTGCCGGTCGATGGCGGGATCAGCGCCGGCTATTTGACCCATCTCGGCGGGGCCGATTACGGCTCGCGGAGCATCATTTGAAATTGCCGCCGGGCTAACCGGCGGCCGGTATCGGGAGAACACGAATGACCTTGCGCAGCTTGCTCGCCATCGCCGCCCTGCTGGTCGGCATCAATACCGCCAACGCCTTTCCGGTTGGCGCGCCCGAGGGGCCGTATAAAGACCCTGGCATTACCGACACCGAGATCGTCATCGGCCTGTTCGGCCCGGAATCGGGCCCGCTGCGCAATTTCGGCTTCGACGCGATGGGTGCCGCGCAGATGTGGTACGACATGATCAACAAGACCGGCGGCATCTGGGGCCGCAAGATCCGGCTGGTCATCGACGATGATAGATGCGATCCGACCGCGCTCAACGCGGTGATCCGCAAGCTGGTCACGGTCGACAAGGTGTTTCTGCTCAATGGCGGCTCCTGCACCGCCGCCGTGGTCGCGGGCCAGGAATATGTGACGCGCGAGAAGGTGCCGCTGATCATGCTGAACGCGGCCGGCGATGGCGCGCTGTTCCCGCCGACGCGTTATGTCTTCGGCGCCTTCGGTGGGACTCAGCTCACGGTCGGCGGCACGCTGGTCGATTTCGTCGCCAAGGAGTTGAAGGCGAAGAAGATCGCCTATCTCGGCAGCGACGATGATTTCGGCGCCGCCAATCTCGCCGCCGGTAAATTCATGGCGAAGAAACATGGCGTCGAGTTTGTCGCGGTGGAGCGGGTGCCGCGCAATCTCGTCGATCTGACCGCGCCGATGCTGCGCATTCGCCAGGCCAATCCCGATGCCGTCATCATCACCACCTATCCCCAATCGGCGACGCTGGCGATGCAGAAGGTCAGCGAATTTCAGCTCGCGATGCCGATCGTCGCGGCGGTGCAGGCGGTGCCCAATCCGGCTTCATTGGTGAAGACGGTCGGCAATCTCGCCGCGTTCAAGAATTTCTATTATGGCTCGCCTCTCAACGACCTGACGGACGGCCCGCGCCAGAAATGGGTCATCGATATGTATAAAAGGGCCTTCCCCGACCGCAAGCCAACCGCCTTCATGGCCTATGGCCTGCCCTCGGCGCAGGCCGTGACCTACGCGCTGATGCTGGCGGGGCCGAACCCGACGCGTGAGAGCTTCGTCGATGCGATGTCCCATCTGCACTTTGTTACCGGCGTGATGGCGGGGCCGATCGAGTTCGGGCCGGACCGGCGCGACGGGCACAATGCCTCGATCTTCATCAAGTTCGACGGCACCAAATCGACCCGCATGCCCGGCGTCTATGTCAACGAGTTCCGCGGCAAGTAGATGGGGCTCGTAGCCCAGGCGGTCGCCAGCGGCATCGTGACCGGCGCCATCTACGCGCTGATCGCGTTGTCGCTGGTCATCCTCTACAAATCCACCGGCGCGGTGAATTTCGCCGGCGGCGATGTGGTGATGACCGCGTGCTATATCGCGCTGCTGGTGCTGGTGGGGTTTGGCCTGCCCTATTGGCTGGCGGCGCTCGCGGCGATCGCGGGCCTGTTCGTCATCGGCGCCGGGTTCGATCGGCTGGTCATCGCGCGCATCGTCCGCCAGCGCCACGCGCATAACAGTCTGGTGGCGCTGGTGATCGCGACCATCGGCCTCTCCGATCTTCTCAAAGGCAGCGTGCGGCTGTTCGGCTACACCGACAATGTCCAGACCCTGCCGCCGCAATTCACCGGGCCGCCGCTGTTCTTGGGCAATGTCATTCTGTTGCGGCAGGATGTCGGCATCGTCGGAGTAACTTGCGTGGTGATGCTGCTGCTCTATGCCTTTTTCCGCTTCACCCGGCTGGGCAAGGGGCTGCGCGCCACCGCCGACAATCCGCGCGCCGCCGTCTTGATCGGCATTCCGGTACAGCGCATGCGGATGCTGGTGTGGGCCATCGCCTGCGGTCTCGGCGCCATCGCCGGGCTGCTGGTGGCGCCGAAGATCCTGATGACGCCCGACATGGGCGTTATCGTCATCCTCGCCTTCGCGGCGGCGGTGATCGGCGGCTTCACCAACATCCCGGGCGTCATCGTCGGCGGCTTCATGCTGGGCATCATCGAGAATCTGGTCGGCATTTTCATCTCGACCGCCGCGATCGCGGTCGCGCCCTTCATCGTCATCATGGCGGTGCTGCTGTTGCGGCCGCAGGGCCTGTTCGGCGGCAATCCGACCTTCCGCAAAGTATGAGCGAGCGATGGGTCCTGGCGGCGCTGGGGGTACTCGCCCTCGGTGCCTTGGCGGTGCCGCTGCCGATCTACGCGCTCTATGTCGCCAACCTTCTGCTGATGTACGCGGTGCTGGCGATCGGCCTCGATGTGCTGCTCGGCCTCGCCGGCCAATTCGCCTTCGCGCATATCGCCTTTTACGGCATCGGCGTCTACACCGCCGGTATCCTCGGCAATCGCCTCGGCTTGCCGTTTCCGCTGCCGCTGCTGGCCGGCGCGATCCTGGCCGCCGCCGTCGCGTTCCTGATCGCGATTCCGGCACTGCGATTGCACAGCATCTATCTCGCCCTCTCCACCTACGCCTTCGCGGCGGCGGCGCAATGGGTGTTTCATTCCTGGGATAGCGTCACCGGCGGCGCCGACGGGTTGCGCCTGGCGCCGACCCGGTTCTTCGCCTGGCATATCATCGACGATCGCGACGCCTATCCGGTGCTGCTCGGCATCGCCATCGTGACGATCGCGCTGAGGCTCGGGCTGCAACGCTCGAAGCTGGGGCGCGGCATGGCGGCGATGCGCGAATCCGAGCCGGTGGCGCTGGCCTCCGGCATCGACGTGCGGCGCGTGAAGATTCTCGCCTTCACCATCTCCGGCTTTTACGGCGGCGTCGCCGGCGGCATGCTGCCGCTGTTCCAATCCTATGTGCACCCGGACAGTCTCGGGCTGGAGGCGCTGGTCGTCATCCTCACCATGGTCGTGGTCGGCGGATTGGGCTCGGTCGGCGGCGTGCTGATCGGCGTCGTGGTGATGGGATTGCTGCCGGAGCTGTTGCGCGACGCCGCCGTCTATCGCGAGTTGATCTACGGCGCGATCCTGATTCTGGCCGTGACCCTGATGCCGCGCGGCATCGCGGGGCTGATCTTGCGGGCGGGCAAATGACCGCGCTCCTCGAACTCGACGGGCTCGAGGTCCGCTTCGGCGGCTTGCGCGCCGTGGCCGGCCTCGATTTGCGGGTCGCCGCCGGCACCATTCACGCGCTGATCGGCCCCAATGGCGCCGGCAAATCGACGGTGTTCAACAGCATCTCGCGCTTCTACACGCCCAGCGCGGGCACCATCCGCTTCGACGGAAAATCGCTCCTCGATGCACGGCCGCATGAGTTGGCGCGGCGCGGTATCGGCCGCACCTTCCAGAATCTGGAACTATGCGGCCGCCTGTCGGCGCTGGATCACATTCTGATTGGCATGTCGCCGGCCATCGTGGAGCGCAATCCCTTCTGGCCCAGCCCGGCGCGGCGGCGTGGCGAGCGCCGCGAGCGCGCCGAGGCGCTGGCGCTGCTGGCGCGGGTCGGCATCGCGGAGGTCGCCGACCGCCCCGCGGAGCAGCTCGATTTCGGCCGGCAGAAGCTGCTCGACCTGGCGCGCGCCCTCGCCTGCCGCCCGCGCCTGCTGCTACTCGACGAGCCCGCGGCCGGTCTGCGGGCGCGCGAAGTGGCGATGCTCGACGCGCTGCTGATCGATCTGGTGCGCGAGACCGGCCTTGCCATCGTGCTGGTCGAGCATGTCATGCCGCTGGTGATGTCGGTCGCCGATCGCGTCACGGTACTGAATTTCGGCGAGAAGATCGCGGAGGGCGCGCCGGCCGAAATCCGCGCCGATCCGCGCGTCATCGAGGCTTATCTTGGCCGGGGTGTCCATGCTGCGGATTGACAACCTGACCGCGGGCTATGGCCGCATCGAGGTCCTGCATGGGATTTCGCTGACCCTCGGCGCCGGCCAGCTCGTGTGCCTCTTAGGCGCCAATGGCGCCGGCAAGACCACCACGCTCAACTGCATCTCCGGCGTGATCGGCGCCACCAGTGGCAGCATCGAATTCGACGGCCAGCGCCTCAACGGCCTGGCGCCCGACCGCATCGTCGCACGCGGCATCGTCCAGCTTCCCGAGGGCCGCGCGGTGTTCGGCTCGATGAGCGTGCGCGACAATCTGGAGCTCGGCACTTGGTGCCGGCGCGACCGCGCCGCCGCTCTGCGCGACCTCGACCATGGGCTGACGCTGTTTCCGATCCTGCGCCAGCGCCTGAAACAGGCCGCCGGCACCTTGTCGGGCGGCGAGCAGCAGATGCTGATGCTGGCGCGCGCCCTCGCCGCCGGGCCGAAGCTGCTGCTGCTCGACGAGCCCAGCCTGGGCCTGTCGCCGGTCGCGGTGGAGAATATGTTCGGCGTCATCGTCCGTCTGCGCGGCGCGGGGATTCCGATCCTGCTGGTCGAGCAGAATGCGCGCGCCGCGCTCGATGTCAGCGATGCCGGCTATGTGCTGCAGAATGGCGAGATCGTCGCCCAGGGCAGCGCGGCCGAATTGCGCGACAATGATTTCGTCCGCGAAGCCTATCTCGGTTAGGGAGCACCAGCATGGAAGCCACCACCTATTATGTCGTGCGGTTCTGGATCAAGCCCGAGGGCGGTCAGGCGGTGATCGACTGGCTCGACAGCCGCCACATGGCCGAGGTCACGGCGCAGCCGGGCTTTCTCTGGTCGCGGCGCTGCCGCCTGGAACAGGATGCGCCCGATGGCTGGCACGCCTATCTGATGATCTACGGCCTCGAATCCCGCGCCGCGCTGGAGCGCTATTTCAACAGCCCGGCGCGCGAGCGGTTCGCCGAGGAAGGCAAGCCGTTCGCCGCCGTGATGCGCACCGAACGCGGCTGGGGCACTGTCGAGAGCAGCATCGGCTGAGCGGAGACGAAAATGGCACCGTCCTACGAATGGGATCGCATTCCCGAGATCGTCACCTTCCCCGACACCAGCGCCTATACCGAGACCTATGGCTTCGCCGGCACCTCGGGAAAGATCTTCCTCGAGGGCCAGCGCTTCGTGCCGCGCAACCGGCCGTCGAAGACGCTTTATCTGTTCATGCACCCGGCAAGCACGCTACAGCTTTTGCCGATGCCGTCAGCGCTGGCCGGCGACGGCATGCATGTGCTGTGCGCCGGCAGCCGCTATCCCAAGAACGATAGCGGACTGATCATGGAGAAGGTCGCCTTCGACCTGGGGCAGTGGGTGCGCCATGCGCGTGAACAGCTCGGCTATGAGACGGTCGTGCTGGTCGGCTGGTCCGGCGGCGGCTCGCTGTCGCTGTTCTATCAGGCCGAGGCGGAGCGGCCCTCGATCACGCGTACACCGGCCGGGGATGGGTTCGACCTGACGACGGCGAAGCTGATCCCGGCCGACGGCATCATCTTCATCGCCGCCCATCTGTCGCGCGCCGAGACGCTGACGGAGTGGCTCGACCCGTCGGTCCTAGACGAGATCGCCCCCGATCGCCGGGACCCCGCGCTCGACATTTACAGCGCCGATTGCCCGAACCGGCCGCCCTTCACCGCCGAATTCGTCGCCCACTTTCGCGCCGCCCAAATCGCGCGCAACCGCAAGATCACCGCCTGGTGTCAGGACATGCTGGCGACCCTGAAGCGTCGCGCCACCCCGGAGATCGAACGATCCTTCGTCGTCCATCGCACCATGTGCGATGTCCGCTGGATCGACCCCAATGTGGACCCGAACGGCCGCCCGCCGAATTGGTGCTATCTCGGCGATCCGCGCACCGCCAACGTCGCGCCGGCCGGGCTGGCGCGCTACAGCTCGCTGCGCTCCTGGCTCAGCCAGTGGAGTTACGATCTGTCGAACGCCAAGGGCACCAGAAACGCCGCGCGCATCCACACGACGCCGGTGCTGCAGATCGAAAACGGCGCCGATGACGCGGTGCCGGCGACCCACAACCCGATCATTCGGGCGGCGCTTGCCACCGCCGACAAGGAATATGTCCGGATTGAGGGCGCCAGCCATTATTACCGCGACCAGCCGGCGCAGATGGCGACCTGCCTCGCCGCCGTCGGGGAGTGGAGCCGGCGCAAGCAACTCCTTCTCGATTAAAGCAAACTGCCGCCAGGCCGCCCTCCGCCCGCTAGCGGCGGCGCGCGACTCGGCGGCAGCCGTCCAAATCCGACGATTTTGTGACCGGCGGCGCCTTTTTGCGCCGCAACGGAACCTTTGTCCCCGCCGCTTTGTTTTTTTCGAGGGATACTTAACAAGCTAAGCGGGAATATGCCGATCGCCGCCGCCGCCGTTACTCGCGACCAACGGACGCGCTCAGCGGAGCCGCGGACCGGTGGCGCCATCGCGACCGCCGCTCCGCTGAGCGCGCAGGCGGGTACTCGCGCGGTTCCGGTCGCGGGCGATGCGCTCGCGCCGCCCAAGATTTATTACCTGCATTACCCGATGATCGGGGCGCTGGCCGACTGGCCGCGCCATCTGGCGCGCTGCCGGGCGATGGGGTTCGATTATATCGCGATCCCGCCGCCCTTCGCGCCGGGCCGCCGCGGCAATCCCTTTCTGACGGACGATTTCGCGGTGCCGCATCCGGCGCTGGGCCTCGGAACCGGCGCCGATGCGATCGCGGCGATCGCCCAGCTTTGCGCGCGGCACCAGCTTAAACTGATCGTCGATCTCGTGATCGACCGGGTCGCCGCCGACGGCGCCTTCGCCCGCGCCCATCGCGCCTGGTTCCGGTTCCCTGAATTGGCCGAGGACGAGGTGCCCGATCCGCGCCACCCCCGCCAGTCGCGCGAGGTCGCGCTGGCGCGTGTCGAGGAGCCCGCAATCGCCGACGCGCTATGCGGCTGGTGGGGCGAGCGGCTAGCCCCCTTGGCGCAATCGGGGACCAGCGGGTTTCGCTGCCTCCACCTCGACCGGGTGCCGGCCGCGCTATGGCGACAGCTGGCGGCGCAGGCGCGTCAGGCGGCGCCGGGCCTGATGCTGCTGGGCTGGACCCCGCCGCTCGATCATGCGGCGCTGGCCGATTTCGTCGACGTCGGTTTCGACTATGTCTTCGCGGTGGCGGCGGGCGATCGTAAAACCTCGACGCGCTTCATCGAGGATGCGGCCGCGCTGCGCCGGATCGCGCCGGTGATCGCGGTGCCGGAACTGCCGTTCGGCCCCCGTCTGGCGCGGATTTGGGGCCGATCGCGCATCGCCTATCGCCGCGCTATCGATTTCGCGACCGCCGTGTCGGACGGTGTGCTGATGCCCGGCGGCTTCGAGTTCGCGGCGAGCCGGCCGCTCGACCCGCTCTATTCGGCGCCGCCGGACCTCGACGATGCCGAACGCGACGCCCCGTTCGCGCTCGCCGACGAGATCGCCGCCGCCAATACCCGCCTCG
>DATCDN010000078.1:0-35191 GCA_036510675.1 Allostellaceae bacterium | reverse complement strand
GGCGATCCAATCGGATCTGCCGGAACCCGGCGAGGATCTGGTCGCCGCGAAATAGCCGGCCCGGCCCTCCCTACCGGAAAGCGCCGATATCGCACACCTTGTCGTGGAACTGGCGCAGCGTGCTGCGGTGGCCGACGCTGACGATGGTCGGCCGGTTCGCCAGTTCGCGCAGGAGGTTGTAGAGCAGCGCCTCCGTCCGCTCGTCCAGCGCCGAGGTCGCCTCGTCCATGATCACCACCGACGGCTCGACCAGGAAAACCCGCGCGAAGGCGAGGCGCTGCTGCTCGCCCAGCGACAGGCGCAGCGACCAATTATCGGTGACATCGAGCAGCCGCGGCAAATCGCCGAGCGTCACCATGTTCAGCACCTCGGTCAGCCGCTGGTCGCTGATACGCGACGCGCCCTCGCTATCCTCGCGCGGATAGAGCAGCACCTGACGCAGCGAGCCGAGCGGCAGATACGGCTTCTGCGGCAGGAACATCTCCGTCCCCTCGCCCAGCCCGACATCGCCGCTGCCGAACGGCCATAGCCCGGCCATGGCGCGCAGCGTCGTGCTCTTTCCGGCGCCGGTCGGCCCGATCAGCAGCAGCGCCTCGCCCGGCGCGACATCAAAATTGACGCCGTTCAGCAGCCGCGTGCCGTCCGGCAGATCGATGTCGAGATTCCGCACCTCGACACCGCCGCCGCGCCGCAACTTGATCTTCTGCGGCGCCTGCATGCTCTCCCTGACCGCGCCCATGCGGCGGTCGAACGTACTCAGTCGTTCGGTCACCGCCTGCCAGGCCGCGATATCGGCGTAGGAATTCACGATGAACGACAGCGCGTTCTGCACCATGCCGAACGCGCCCAAAATCTGGATCAGCCCGCCAAGTTGAATCTGCTTGGCGAAATAGCGCGGCGCCGCCACCAGGATCGGGAATACGATCGCCGCCTGGGTGTAGCTGGCGGTGAACCACGACAGATGCTTCCGCCGCACCATGATGCGATAGAAATTGTCGACGACATTCGCGAAGCGTGACCGGAAAATGGAATATTCCGGTGCCTCGCCGCCGTAAAACGCGATGCTCTCGGCGTTCTCGCGCAGCCGGATGAGGCTATAGCGGAAATCGGCTTCAAAGCGCTGCTGCGCGAAATTAAGCGGCACCAGCGGCCGCCCGACCTTAATGCTGAGCCAGGTGCCGATCGAGGAATAAAGCAGCGCGCACCACACCAGATAGCCGGGGATGTACCAGGTGCCCCAACTGCCCAGCGGAATATGCGCCGGCCCCGACAGCTCCCATAGGATGAACAGGAACGAGAACAGCGACACCACCGCGGTCATCAGGCCGAGCGACAGACTCATCACATAGGTGGTGAAGTAATTCAAATCCTCGGCGATGCGCTGATCGGGATTGTCGGTGGTGCCGCCGGTGAGCTGAAGGCGAAAATAGGTGCGGTCGGCGAGCCAGGTGGCGATGTATTGGCGCGTCATCCAGCGCCGCCAGCGAATCTGCAGCATCTGGTTGAGGTAAAGCGCATAGACAGTGATCACGATATTGAAGGCGGACAGGATCAGGAAGATCCAGAACTGATAGATGAACTCGCTGTAGTTATAGGAACCGAGGGCGTTGTACTCCGCCGCGCTCCACTGGTTGATCCGGACATGGACATAGACGTTGGCGAGGTTAAGCCCGATGACGGCGGCCAGCAGCGTCCAGGCCGCGACTTTTTCCTCGGAGACAAAATAGGGCCGCGCCAGACGCCACGCCTCTTGCAGATCGCGGCGCTTACCGACTGGCGCGGGCGGGGCCGCGGCGGCGACATCGGGACTGCGGATCGCTTCCGCGCCAGTAATTCTCTCAAACAGCATGGCCGAAAATTCCTCCCCTACGGACCCCTTTATTGAGCGTCGCGACGGCATGGCCCCGCGAGCGCCCGCTTCCGAATTATGGCTTTCGGTGTCGGGCTCCCCATCACTAGCGGATTTCGGAATCGGCGGCAATTGACCGCTGGTGTGTCGTGGCCATCCGTGCCGCCACGCCGGAAATAAAGCATCGGTGAGGCGAGAACACAATAAGAACGCTCGTCAGCAGCACGGCGGAAAATCAAAAAGGCGATGGAATACTTCCCGAATTCTGCGGACTTTCCACTCGGCCCGGACCGTTTGATTGATGTTCGGGCGCGGTGAGGGGTTCGCCACGCGGACGCAATCATGGAGGAAGAACATGCGCATAATTCCTATGGCCATCATCGGGATGGGAGTGCTGGCGGTGTTGTCGGCGACGCCGGTATCGGCGGCGCCGAACTGCAATCAGGTCAAATACGGCAGTTGCTGGCGATGCGCCGGCTGGGCGAACATGCCGGCCTGGTCGCCGATCGCCTGCAGCCATTCCCAGAATAGCGCCGGCGGGTTTGCCTGCTCCTATCAGAATTGCGGTGCCGTGGAACGGGGGGTTGATCGCAATATGGAGCGCCCGCGCGTCACGCCCGGAAACAATTCCGGGCTGCCGGTTCCGTCCGACCGAAAATCCCAACCGAAATGAAATGAGCGTCGCCGCGCCCTTCAGGCAATGAAGGGCGCGGCATCCGGATTGAGGCCGAGCGCCTTGCGCAGCACCGCCCAGTGAATCGTCTCGGTGCCGAGGATGGTCGCGGCCGCCTTGGCGATGTCACGGTTGGTGAAAACCGGAATGGTGCTGACATAGGCGAGCGCCGCGCCATGCTCGAGTTCGGCCGCGAATTTGATGATATCGGTCTGGGTTTTGATCTTGTCGACCGGCACGCCATATTCGGTGATCTTGCGCATTTTCACCGGCTTGCCGCCCAGCTTTACGATGGTGGCCGCCACCAGCTCGGCGTGCTTCTTGTGGTCGCCCTGGAATTGCAACGCGATATCCAGCACCGCCTTTTCCAAAAGACCGCTCTGGATGCCAATCTGATAGGCGGCGATCGCCTGATGCTCCAGCACCAGCGCCGTATCCAACAGTTCGACATCGTCGCTGGTGCCGGCGGACGGCTCCGCCGCTAGCGTGGGGTGCCCCGCCAGGAGAGCCACGGCGAACGCCGACAGCGTCAGCTTCTTGGTTGACGTCAACAACCCGCGCCGCGTCACCATTGGCGGAATTATTCGGTCGGTCATGTGTCCCCTTCCTCATCGCAAGAGCCGGCCCCGTACCGATTATACGGCGGGGAACCGGTTTTGTATGCGGGGTGCCCAGACGATCGCCAAGATCAGATATTTTAGGATCAGATATTTTGCCGCCGCCGGACGCCGGTCGCCAGCACGCTGCCGCCATAGGCGATGAAGCCGAGGAAGGTGATCCAGAAGCTGGGCGGCCAATCGGTGACGAAGGCCAGCGCGATGCCGGCCCAGGTCTGCGCGACCGCCAGCGCCACCGACAAAGCGAGGCCGGTGCGGAAGCGGCTCGAGAATCGTTGGGCCGCCGCCGCCGGCCCGACCATCAGCGCGAACACCAGCAGGATGCCGACGATCTGGGTCGCCTCGGCCACCGCCAGCGCCACCACCATCATGAACAGGACCGAGACGAGGCGCAGCGACACGCCTCGCGCCTGCGCCAGCTCGGGATCGATGGTGGCGAACAGCAACGGCCGCGAGATCGCCGCGAGACCGGCCAGCGACAGGACCGCGAGGCCCAACAGGTCCCACACCCGGGCCATGCTGACGCCCAGAACATTGCCGAACAAGAGGGCCGTCGCCTGGGTCGCGTGGGACGTATAGAAATGCAGGAACAACACGCCAAGACCCAGCGCCAGCGACAGGATGATGCCAACCGCGACATCGCGCCCGCGCAGCCGATCGCCGAGCCAGCCCATCGCCACCCCCGCGACCAGCGTCAGCGACACCAGCCCCCACAGCGGCGCGACGCCGGCCAGCACCGCGCCGGTCGCGCCGGCGAACCCGACATGCGACAAGGCATGGCCGGCGAAGGCGAGATCGCGCAGCACCAGGAAATAGCCGACCGCGCCCGCGACGATGGCGACGATGGTGCCCGCGACAAACGCGGCGCGCATAAACTCGTAATCAAGAATGGTCGTGATGAGCATGAACGTCCATCTCGCCATGCGCCGACACCACGATGATGCGGCCGTCGACGCGCAACACCTCGATCGGCGTGCGATAGAGTTTCGATAGCACCGCGCTGGTGATGACGTCATCGACGGCGCCCAACGCCGCATGGCCATAGGCGAGATAGAGCACGCGATCCATCACACCAAGCAACGGATTGAGCTCGTGCGCGGTGAACAGCACGGTGAGACCGAGGCTCTGCTGCACCCGCCGCACCAGCGCCACCACACCGGCCTGAAAGCGCAGATCGAGGCTCATCAGCGGCTCGTCGAGCAGCAATAATTTTGGCCGGCCGAGCAGCGCCTTCGCCAGCAACAGGCGCTGAAGCTCGCCGCCCGACATCCGCGTCAGCGGCCGGTCGGCCAGCGCCTCGCCTTCCACCAAGTCGAGCACGCGCGCGATATCGGCGCGATCCGCGGCGTTGAGGCGTGGCACACCCCAGCGCTCGCCGCGCACCGCGCTGGCGACGAAATCGCGACCGCGCATGGCGAGGTCCGAAATCGCCGCGCGCTGTTGCGGCAGATAGCCGATCGCCGCGGCACTGGCGCGCGGTGGGCCGCCGAGAATGCGAATCTCGCCCGCGCTGGGCCGCACCAGCCCGAGCACCGCCTGAAGCAGCGTCGTCTTGCCCGAGCCGTTGGGGCCGAGGATGCCGATGAACTCGCCCGGCGCGATCGCGGCATCGACGCCCGACAGCACGATGCGGTCGCCACGCGCCAGCGTCACGCCGCGCAATTCGATGGCGTTCACCGGCGCTTCTCCGACAGCGCCGCGTCGAGCGCGGTGAGTTCCGTCATCATCCAATCCTGATACCGGGTGCCGGGCGGCTCCGTCTCGCCGATCCCGACCACCGGGATGCCGGCGCTTTTGGCGATGGCCCGCATCTTCACCGTCAGCGCGCCGCTGGCCTGATTGTTGTAGAGCAGCACGCGGACGCGGCGGGCGGTCAAATCATCCTCGAAGGCGGCGATATCGGAGGCCCCCGGCTCGGTATCGTTCATGATCGCGAGCTGGAAGCGCTCGTTGTGCATGGCGAGGCCGATCGCGGCAGCCATATAGCCGAAGACCGGCTCGGTCGCGGTCACCGGCGCGCCGCGATAGGCGTCCCGCATCGCCGCGAGCTTCGCCGAGATCGGCGCCAGCGACGCCTTGAACGCGGCGAGATTGCGCGCATACACCGCGCGATGCGGTGGATCGGCGGCGGTCAGCCACGCGGCCAGGGCGCCGGCGAACAGCGGCATGGTCGCGGGGTCATACCATAAATGCGGATTGTCGCCCGGCTTGCGATGCGCCAGCGCCGCGATCTCGATCGTGACGCGATGCGGGTTGGGCGAGCCGGCCAGCAATTTCACCATCCAATCGTCATAGGCGGCGCCGTTATAGACGGCGATCCGCGCCCGCGCGATCGCGCGGGCCGTCGAGGGGCTGGCCTCGAACAGATGCGGGTCCTGATCGGGATTGGCGAGGATGCTGGTGACGGCGACCCAGGGTCCGCCGATCTGCTTCGCCACATCGCCATAGAAATTCTCGGCCGCGACAAGCGCGATCGGCGCCGCGTGCGCGGTCGCGATGCCCAGGCCGAGCAGGACCGCGAGAATGGAAAGCAGGCGCATCAGCGCGACTCTATCATGTTATGTTATAACATAACATGCCGAGGAGGCAACGGCGCGTCAAGGCGCCATCACAGCCGGGGCGGCTGGGGCGAGACGCCGCGAGGCTAGACGCGCGCGGCGTGCCGCCGCATCAGCGAGGTCAGCGGCACCACCGCAATGCCGCGCGCCGCCGCGCGGGGCAGCCACTGTGCCAGCACCGCCAGGGTCGCCGGATGCGGATGGCCGATGGCAATCGCCGCGCCATGGCGGCGGGCCACCTGCTCCAGCACCGCGATCTGGTGGGAAACGCCGGCGACCGTCGGCTGATCGTCGAGGAACACATTGCGCTCGGCGAACGGAACATGCAGCGGCTCCGCCGTCGCCGCGCCGACGGTATGGCCGATGGTGACGGAATCGAGAAACAGCAGGCCGCGCGCCTTGACCTCGGCCATCACCACCGACATGCCGGCGCGATCCTGGGTGAAACGGCTGCCCATATGATTGTTGATGCCGACATACCCGTCCATGCGCACGAGGCCCCAGCGCAGCCGGCTGAGGATATCCGCGTCGGACAAGGCCACGGTCAGCGCGTTGGGGCCGGGATCGATCTTGCCGTTCAGCGGCTGCATCGGGACGTGCACCAACAGCTCATGCCGCGCGGCGCGCGCGGATGCCGCCCAATCCTCAAGCCGGGGCGCGTAGGTCATCAGGGCCAGCGTCACGCTATCGGGCAGCGCGATCGCCTGACGCGTGTGGACCGCGCTGAGGCCGAGATCGTCGATCACGATAGCGACCGTCGGGGCGCCGCGCGTGTCGATGAACGGGCGCGCGTTGCGCAGCCACGCCGCCTCGCCCGCGCTCAGGGTCGCGGGCGGGCGCATCGTCTCCACCGGAGCGGCGGGTGCGATGACCGGCTTGGCGATGATGGATTGGGCGACAGGGGGCGCGACCACAACAAGGGACACGGCCGGCGACACCGGCCGCGGCGCCCAGGCGATCAGCGGATCGGGTTCGGCCGCGGCCGCCTCGTGGATCGCGGGTGGCGCCGGCACGCTGGGCCGCGCCACCGGCAGGCGCACCTCGTGCGGCAGTGGCTCTTCCTCCATCGGCAGCGCCGAGCCGGCGGGATGGGCCACGAGGCCCGCCGCCTGATCGGGGGCGCCATCGGCGGCCGGCGCCCAGTCACGCAGCACCTGGCGCGCGGTCAGGCCGGCCGCGAAACCGCCGCCCGCGACCAGCAACAGCCACCGTCGCGTCAGCAGGTCGGCGAGGCGGTGGCGAGGCGCCGCGGCCGCCATATCCCCAGCACGCGCGTCCACCACCGTTTCGGTTGACGGCGCGACATCCGGCACGATGACCCGAGGTGAATCCATAATCGGCACCACAAACAAAGCCTTAGCGTACAATGTTAAATTGGACGCACGCTGCCGAAGATGCAAGCGCCGATGCGGCGGGGGGCGCCCTGCCCCGCTCGCGGGCCTCAGGCGGTCGCGGCCTTGCCCGACGCCAGATAGGCGCCGTGAAGGATTTCGGGATGCTGTCGCAACTCCTCCGCCTCGCCCGAAAACGCCATCTCGCCGCGTTCCATGACATAGACGCGATTGGCGAGGCTCAGCGCCAGCGTGGTGAATTGCTCGATCAGCAGGATGCCGACGCCGCGCTTGGCGATGGCGGCGATGGTCTCACCCAAGCGGACGACAATGGCGGGCGCGAGCCCGAATGAAAGCTCGTCGATCAGCAGAAAGCGCGGCCGGCAGATCAGCGCCTGCGCCACCACCACCATCTGCTTCTGGCCACCGGACAGATTCTGGGCGGCCATTTTCAGCCGCTGTCTCAGTTCGGGAAAGACATCCAACGCGGCCTCGACCTCTTGCTCGGCGTCGCGCCGCGAATGCATCAGCGCCGCCGCCCGAAGATTGTCATGGACCGAAATATTATTCAGGACGGGATGGCCTTCGAGGACGATGGCGATGCCCATGCGCCGCACGCTTTCCGGCGAATTCCCCAGCACCTCGACGCCGCCCAGCAACACGCTGCCCGATTTCGCCGGCAAGGCGCCGGCCATGGTCATCACCAGCGACGATTTGCCCGCGCCGTTGGCGCCCAATAGCGCCGTCAGCTCGCCCGGATGAAGCTCCAGTGAAATGCGATGGAGGACTTCGCGCCCACCGCGCTCAACCACCAAATCCTTCACGATCAGCGGGGCATCGGCCATCGGATCACGCGGTTCCCAGATAAGCGCGCCGCACCACCGGATCGTCCAGCACCGCGCGCGTCGGCCCGAAAGCCAGCAATTTGCCGAAATCCAAGACCATGGTCTCGACGCAGACCGACGCGATGAGATCGGCATCGTGGTCGATCAGGATCAGTTGGGCGCCGAACCGTTCCGGAATCTGCAGCAGGATGCGGCGCAAGCGGTCGGTCTCGGTGTCGTTGAGGCCAGCACCCGGCTCATCAAGCAGGATCGCCTTCGGCTTACCGATCAGAGTCTTACCGATTTCGATCATGCGCCGCTCATAGAGATTGAGCGAACGGCCCAGCACGTTCTCACGCCCCTTCAGCTCGACGAAGATCAGCGCCCGTTCGATTTCTTCCTCGGCATCGCGGCGCGACGCGGAAATGTGATCGGCGATGGCCTGGATGTTCTCGCGCGCGCTCAATTCGTCGACCACGAGTTCCTGTTGAAAGGTGCGGCGCAGGCCGGCCGCGACCCGCCGCGGCGGCGAGAGACGCCGCAGCGCGACACTGTCGAGATGCACGGCGCCCTTCGCCGGCGTGACGAAACCCGACAGGACATTGAGCAGCGTCGTCTTGCCGGCGCCATTGGGTCCGATCAAGCCGCAAATCGGGGCGCGGAATTCCCCGTCCAGCGCGTCGAGAGGTCGAACGCCGCCGAACTGTACGGTGAGGGATTCGATCTTGATCACGACGCCCGCCGCGCCGAAAATTTGTTGAAAATCCGCTCGGCTAGGCCGGTCAATTGCCCGCCGATACCCTCCGGCGCCACGGTCAGCGCCTGCATCAGGGCCGCGCCAAAGAACAACAGGCTGACATTGGCGTTGACGTTGAAATCGATCAGTAGCGCCGGAATAAACCGGGTGAGCAGCCCGCCCAGGAACGAGCCGAGCCAGACATTGGGGCCGCCCAACAGCATGCCGATGAAGATCATGATGGAATCGGTTGGGGCGAAGGCGCTGGCATCGAGCTGGCCGAAGAGGCCCGCCAGCAGCGCCCCGGCAACCCCGGCGATGAAGCCGGCCAGCGCGAACGCCCAGGCCTTGTAGAACACCACCTTGACGCCGCTGGCCATCGCCATCTGCTCGCTCTTGCGGATCAAGGCCCAGGCGCGCCCGGGCTTGGTGCGGCGATGCACCTCGATCAACAGAAAGCACAGCAACGTCACGAAGGCGACGAAGAGGAAGTAGCCCGTGTCGCTTGACGCGAAGACCGGTCGCGCCATCATCACCCGGTCATTGCCACTGGCGCCGACCTGACCAAGGAAGCCCGGCCCGCCGACGGGGAAGCTCGTCACCGTGATCGCGACCTGAAAGGCACCGGCCAGCATCAGGGTGACGAGCGCCAGATAAAGCCCGCGCATGCGCAGCGCCGGCAGTCCCCAAATCATGCCGATCGCCGATGCACCGACCCCGCCCGCGAGGATGGTGATGAAAAAGGGCGGATGAATGTAGTGATAGACGCGCAGGCTGATCCAGCCGCCGACGCCGACCAGCGCCCATTGGCACAAGGAAACCAAGCCAAGCTGTCCATAAAGCAGCGCGCAACCGAGGAGGGTCAGGCACATGCAATAGGCCTGGGTGAAATTCGACAGCCAATAGCCGCCCGACGTGATCGCGATGATGCCGGAGACGATCGCGAACACCCCGACCATGGAAACGACTCGCAGGGTCGGTGTCACCCCACTCATCGGCCGCGCGGCCAGCGGCAATGCGGCGGTCTTGCCGATCTCGGTCATTCGCGCGCTCCGACGCCTTGTCCGGCACCCACGATCATCATGAAGAGCAGCGCCACGATATAGGGACCGGCGCTGCGCATGTTCGCAATGAGCGGAAAGCCGGTCGATACCGCCTCGATCAAACCGCAGGCCATGCCGCCGATAAACGCGCCGGGGAGCGACGACAGCCGCGCCAGAATCGCCGAGGCGATCGCCGGCACGACCAGGAAGGTCAGCAATCCGGGATCGAGCCGGTTGATGTTGGCGAGCAGGATACCGGCGATGCCGGCGAAGGCGCCATTGATCAGCCAGGCGATCGAATCGGTCTGGGTGACACGGACGCCGATCGCGGCGCTGATGGTGCGATCGCTGGCGAGCGCGCGCATCGCCAGCCCGATGCGGGTCTGGTTCAGCAACAGGCCGATGCCGCCGACCATGGCGAGCGCGATGCCAAGCGCGATCAGGCGGGTCATCGTCAGCCGCACGCCGAACAGCAGCACGAAATTGAAATCGGTCGGCAGCGGCAGGCGGCGCGCGATGCCGACGCCCCAATACCAGGCCATGCCGCCCAACAAAAACAGCGCCAATCCCAGGGTCGCGACGGCACGCACCACGCGATCGCGATGCGCCATGCGCGGCGCGACGATCCGGCCATAGGCATAGGCGATCAAGGTCGAGATCGCGATGCCGACGATCCAGCCGATCGGCTCCGGCACGCCCTCATGTTCGAGTTGCCAGGCGAAGAACGCGCCGACACCGCCGAAGGCACCGAAGGCAAAATTCAAGGTCCCCGAAGCCCGGTAGAGAATCACCAGGCCGACGCTCGACAGCGCATAAACGGCGCCGAGGCCAATTCCGGAGGCGACGAAGGGCAGAAGATTCATGCGGGAATCAATCCACTAGTGACCGAAAGGCACCTCTGCCGGGTCGCGAACGAGCGGCCCGGCAGAGATTTCAGATTTTCAGCCGCTATTTCAAATTGACGTATTCTTCGTCGAATTTCTTGTTGATCCCGAGCTTCTGTTCCACAGGCATGATCGTCGTCGCATATTCGGGATCGGCGACGGGGAAGCAGCTTTCCACATATTTGAACCCCCCGTTATGAATCATAACCGTCCTGGTTATATGATTGCCCTGATGCGCCGTTGCGCCCGCGCCGCCCCAATACCATGGTCCGCACAGAATGTCGGTCGTGTAGGGTTTCATGTTCTGAACCGCGCTGGTCACCGTCTTGCGACTGATGTCCTTCGGGTTTTTGATCGTCAGCATGGCGTCAACCGCGATCCGGGCCGCGATATAGCCGGCTTGGCTGAAGCTATCCTTCAGCACCTTCGGGCCATAGGCATCCATGACTGCGAGCCAATTCTGGTTGTCCTTGCCCTTGCCGTCGAGCGGTCCCAATTCAGTGTTCACCCACAGGCGATCATTCCAATATTTAGTATCGATCGCGCTGGGGAACCGAGCCGTGTAGTAGGATGTCGGGCCGGTAAATTTCATCTTCGCCGCGCCGTCCTGCTGCTGGGCGGCATTGAGGAACTGCGCGGCCGTGTCGTCGACGAACAGCGCCTGGACCCCGTCATCGCCAGTCGCAAGGACCTGTAGCGCGACGGAGTTGAAGTCAGGTGACACCGGGTCAGCATAAATGCTGTCCACCTTGACATGGAATTTCTTGCCCCATGCCTCAACACCGTTGCAGGTATAGTCAGCGCCAGGGAGCTTTAAGGTCAGGCAGACCATGCTCTTGGCGCCGAGCTTGCGCCGCGCATAGTCGTTGGCGCCGAGCGCGCTGGCCCGCGGACCAGCGTTGATTTCCGCGATGTTCTTCGACTGATAGCATTGCGGCGGAATGCCGAGGCCGATCTCGAGGATGTTCTGCTTGATGTAATAGTCAGCGTTGGAGATGCACTCGATGAAGCTGGTGCTGCCGACCATGAGATAGGCGCCCTTGTCGCCGACCAGTTTCTTGGCGGCCTGGGCGGCGATGTCGAGTTTGCTCTGGTCGTCTTCATCGGTGTAGACGATCGGCCGGCCGTGAATGCCGCCATTGGCGTTGACGCAATCGAAAAACGCCTTCGCCGCCAGATCGGCTTCTTCGAAACTGCCGATGCCGCTGGCCGAGGTCACGGCGCCGATCGGAATCGGTGCGCCGGTCGCCGCCTTGCCCGTGTTCAAGCCGCAGTCCGGCTTGGCGAATGCCGGCGCGGCACTCACGAGTAGTGCCGCGGCGAACATCCCCGTCAGCACGCAAAACAAGCGCTTCATATATCGTCCCTCCCTAAGGGCCCGTTGGCCCGCCAAGCTCCGCACGCCGTGCAGCTATGCAGTATTTTAATTTCGCGGGAGGGTGCGCGAATCTTGCCGCTACGTCAAGACGAGACAAGGGGTGCGCGAAGGCTGTTTGGTCAATTTGCGCCACGCGAAAAAACGAGGCGCTGGGCCACGATCGAGGGCCGAACATGCCCAGCTCCCCGGCGGAAATGCGTCGGCGTCACGCGGCGGAAATGGTGGGCGCAGCAGGGCTCGAACCTGCGACCCGCTGATTAAGAGTCAGCTGCTCTACCAACTGAGCTATGCGCCCGCCGGAACGAAGGCGGGCTGATATAACAAAGCATTCCCGGCTTGTCGAGGAATGCCGCGTCGGCGTTAATCCTCATCATCGCCGAAACGGCCGATCCGCACGTCGCGGTGGATATGAACGCTCATCAACAGCCCAAAGCCGAAGAGAATGGTCAGCATCGCGGTACCGCCATAGGAGACCAGCGGCAGCGGCACGCCCACCACCGGGATCATGCCCATCACCATCGCCATGTTGATGAAGACATAGAGCGCGAAGTTCACGGTCAGGCCGAGCGCCAGCAGGCGGCCGAAATTATTGCGGCTGCCGAACGCGATGGCGAAGCCATAGATGAAGATCAGCAGATAGACGAACAGCAGCGCCAGGCCGCCGACCAGGCCAAATTCCTCGGCGAACATGGTGAAGACGAAATCGGTCTGCTTTTCCGGCAGGAAGCTGAGATGCGCCTGGGTCCCGGCCATGAAGCCCTTGCCGAAGACGCCGCCCGAGCCGATCGCGATCTTCGATTGCAGGCTGTGGTAACCGGCGCCAAGGGGATCGCTCTCGGGATTAAGAAAGGAGGTGATACGCGCCCGCTGATAGTCGCGCAGATGGCGCCAGATCATGGGAATGACACCGCCGCCCGCCGCCCCGACCAGCGCGAACATCCACCAGCGCACGCCGGCGAGAAAGAACATCGCGGCGCCGCCCAGCACCAGCATCAGCGCGGTGCCGAGATCGGGCTGTTTCAGCACCAGCGCGGCCGGCACCAGAATCGCCAGCGCCGGCGGGATCAGCACCAGCGGATGGCCGACCCGCTCGCCCGCGCGGGCATGAAAATAGCGCGCCAGCATGAGGACTAGCGCGACCTTCATCAATTCCGACGGCTGCAGCTGGATGACACCGAGATCGATCCAGCGCTGCGCGCCCATGCCGATGGCGCCGCGCAAATCGACGCCGACCAGGAGGGCCAGGATCAGCGCGTAAATGAGATAGGCAAAGCGCAGCCAGATGCGAATATCGACCAGGGCCACGCCGATCATGATGATGGCGCAGACACCGAAGCGGATCGCCTGCTTGCCCGCCCAGGGATGCCAACTGCCATTGGCGGCGGAATAGAGCATCGCCAGCCCCACCCCCGCCACCGCCGAAATCAGCAGCACCAGCGGCCAGTTGAGGCGCAGCAATTTCTCCGTGATGGTCAGCTCGGCGCGATCGGCGCCCAGGAAGGGACGGTCGGCCACGGCTCAGCCCTTCTCCGCGGCAGCGGCGACGGTGAACGGGCGGTTGGGCACCCGCCGCGCCGGATCGCGGCGCTGTACCTCGACCAGCACGTCACGGCAGATCGGCGCCGCCACCGCCGAGCCGCCGCCGCCGGTGATGCCGCCATGCTCGACCACGGTGGCGCAAACATAGCGCGGCGCCCCGATCGGCGCGAAGGCGATGAACAGCGCATGGTCGCGCTCCTTCCACGGCACCTGCAGCGCCTTGCGCACGCCGTGTTCGCGTTCCGCCGCGCTGATATGGCGCACCTGCGAGGTGCCGGACTTGCCGCCCATCGCCATCGCCGGATCGCCGATGCGGACGGAATAGGCGGTGCCGCCGGGCTCATTCACCACCGCGCGCATGCCGTCGAGCACCACGGCGAGATGCTCGTCCGGGATGTCCATCGGGTCGAAGGCATCGCCATCATTGCTGCCCGGCGTCGCCATTCCGGCGGCATCGCCCGTCACCACGCCGTTATAGCGCAGCAGATGCGGAACGATGGCGCGGTTGGTCACGAGGCGCGCCGCCAGCGTGCATAATTGCAGCGGCGTCGCGCTGTCATAGCTCTGGCCGATGCCGGCGCTGATGGTTTCGCCCTGCTGCCAGCGAATGCCGGTGGTGGCGAGCTTCCAGTCGGTGTCGGGCATCAGGCCCTTGACCTCGCCCGGCAAATCGATGCCGAGCACGTCGCCGAAGCCGAAGCGCCGCGCCATCGCCGCGATCCGGTCGATGCCCAGCCGGTGCGCGGTCTCGAAGAAAAACACGTCGCACGAATGCTTGATCGCCTCGCGCAGCACCAGGCTGCCGTGGCCGGCATGCTTCCAGCAATGGAACAGCGCATCGCCGAGCCGATAGGTGCCGGGACAGGTGATCCGCGATTCCGGCGTCAGCACTCCCGCCTCCAGCGCCGCCAAGGCCACCACCGGCTTGAAGGTCGAACCGGGCGCATAGGTGCCGCCGATCGCCTTGTTGCTGAGCGGGCGAAACGGGTCGGCCTGCCAGGCCTGCCATTGCGTCTCGCTGACCCCGGTGATGAACGGCGTCGGATCGTAGCCCGGCACCGAAACCATCGCCAGGACCTCGCCGGTCCATGCGTCCATCAGCACGCAGGCGGCGCTTTGCTGCGCGGCGCAGCGGCGCGTCACATAATCCTGCATCGCCATGTCGATGCTCAGCACGGCATCTTGGCCCGGCTTATCGGCCTCGTGGTTAAGCTCGCGGACCACCCGGCCGAAGGCGTTGACCTCGACCTCCTTAGTGCCGGCGACGCCGCGCAGGTTGATGTCGTATTCCTTCTCGATGCCGCTTTTGCCGATGCGAAAGCCCGGCAGTTCCAGCACCGGATCACCGTTGATCTCGTTTTCGGATACCGCCGCGACATATCCGACGAGATGCGCCGCGGTGGCGCCGAAGGGATATTGCCGCATCAGCGCCTGCTCGACCGCGACCCCTGGCAATTCCAGCGTATTGACCTCGATCCGCGCCATCTCGTCCCAGGTCAGATCCTCGCGCACCGAGACCGGCACGAAGCTGTGCCGGTGCCGCGCATCGCGCAGCACCCGGCGCCGGTCCGCCTCGCTCAGCGGCACCAGCGTGTCCACGGCATCGAGCGTGCCGATCAGGTCACGCGCCTGCTCGGGCACCAGGACGATACGATAGGTCGGGCGATTGTCCGCGAGCTTCACGCCGAAGCGATCGAGAATGATCCCGCGGCGCGGCGCGATCAGGCGGATACCGATGCGGTTTTCGTCGGCCAGCGTGGTATAGCGCGCGGCCTCCACCACTTCCAATTGATAGAGCCGGCCGCCCAGCGACGCCAGCAACAGGACCTGCGCGCCGCCGATCATGATGGCGCGGCGGGTCAGCAGCCTTGATTGGTCCTTCTGCTGATCGCGCTTCATTTCAGACGCGCGCCAGGAAGCCGCGCTGGAGTTGGGCCAGCACATAGCTCGCCACCGGGAACACCGCCACGGTCGCCAGCGCGTGAAACAGGAACGGGCGCGGGTCCAGCGCCACCCCGACCAGCACGCCGACGAACAGCCATTCCAGCGCCATCGCAATCCCCGTGAGCACCAGAAAGCCCGCCCATACGAGCGGGAACGCCTG
Source organism: Allostellaceae bacterium (assembly GCA_036510675.1). Classification (GTDB taxonomy): domain Bacteria; phylum Pseudomonadota; class Alphaproteobacteria; order ATCC43930; family CGMCC-115725; genus JAATGI01. Next base: position 19,655 of record DATCDN010000078.1, on the reverse strand, counting down.
GTTGGCGAGGCGCGGCCGCGCCATCAGCACCAAGCCGCGGGCAATGAGAAAGATCAGCGAGGAGACACCGACATAGGACGTGCCGTCGAGGAGGTCGAGCGCGAGGCCGATCACGAAGACGGCGCTGGGCGACAGCAAATCGGGGCGATAGATGGTCCAGTGATAGATCGCCATCAGCGCGCAAGCCGGCGCCGCCCCGGCGAGACCCGGCACCCGCAGCGGCACCACGGAGAGGATGGTCGCTGCGACGCATGAGACGAACGGCACCAGCCGATAGAGCACATCGGCATCGCGCTGGAAGAAAGCGAGGCGCATGGCGGGCCGCCCGCGCTCAACGCAGGAAAGGATTGGCGCCGGACTTGGCGCCGGGGGCGGCCTTGGGTTCGGGCAGCACCGCCTGCGGCAGGAACGCCGACATGCCGAGATCGACGATGCGGACGAAATCGAGCCGCGCCAGTTGCGCATAAGGCGCGACGCGGATGGTGTCACCGTCGATCGAGGCCACCACCCCGACCGGCAGATCGGGCGGAAAGACGCCCGCCGCCCCGCCGGTCACGATGCGATCGCCGACCTTGACGCCAGCATTGCCCGGCAGGAACAGCAACAGCGGCTCCGGCGAATTGTCCCCGGCCAGCACCGCGCGCCGGCGCGCCGCCCCGACCACCACCGGCACTCGCGAATTGAGATCGCTGAGCAGCAGGATCCGGGCGGTGCGCTCGCCGACTTCGGCGACGCGGCCGACCAGCCCCTCGCCGGTCATGCCGGCCTGGCCGCGCACCACGCCCTTTTGCGAGCCGGCATCGACCAGAACATTGCGGGCGAAGGCGCCGCCGGAATTGGCGATAATTTGCGCCGCGATGGAAAAACTGGCGCCGCGCGGCCGGTAGCGCGTCAGATCGCGCAATTGCACGTTCTCGATGGCGAGGCGGCGGGCCACGGTCTGCCATTGCAGCAGGCGGGCATTGTCCTCGCGCAGCCGCTGATTTTCGTCATAGAGGTCGAACAGGCCCTCGACATGGCGGATGCCGGCGGTGACCGACGCGGCCGGCGCCGCCAGCATCGTCAGCAGCGGCGCCACCGCGTCGGCGGCGCCGATCCGGACGCGCTCCAACAGCAGAAGGTCGGCCTTGCCCAGCACGATCAGCAACAGCGAGACGATGACCAGAAAGGGAACCGCGAGGCGCTGAGCGACCGCCCGGGACGAGGCGTTGATGCGTAGGGCCGAATCCGAGCGCTCGCGCACTGTCCCCACCTTAGAAAATCGCCGCACCGACGCGGTCGCTGACTAATAGGTCGCTGATTAATACATAGTGACGAGAAGATTTTTCAACGACTTCATTTGCTCCAGCGCGCGGCCGGTGCCCAGCGCGACGCAGGATAACGGGTCCTCGGCGATCGAGACCGGCAGCCCGGTCGAATGCCGCAGCACATAATCGAGGTTGCCCAAGAGGGCGCCGCCGCCGGTCAGCACGATGCCCTTATCGACGATGTCCGCCGCCAGTTCGGGCGCTGTGTGTTCCAGCGCGACCTTCACCGCCTCGATGATGGCGCCGACCGGCTCGGCCAGGCTTTCGGCGATCTGGCGCTCGCTGATCACGATCTCCTTGGGCACGCCGTTCATCAGATCGCGGCCCTTGATCTCGATCTGGCGGCCTTCGCCGTCCGACGGCAGGCAAGCGGAGCCGATCTCCTTCTTGATGCGCTCCGCCGACGATTCGCCGACCAGCAAGTTATGATTGCGCCGAATATAGGCGATGATCGCCTCGTCCATCTTGTCGCCGCCGACGCGTACCGAGCGCGAATAGACGATGCCGCCCAGCGACAGCACCGCGACCTCGGTCGTCCCGCCGCCGATATCGACCACCATCGAGCCGGTCGGCTCGGTAACCGGCAGTCCGGCGCCGATCGCCGCCGCCATCGGCTCCTCGATCAGGAAGACGCGGCGCGCCCCGGCGCTTTCGGCCGATTCCTGGATCGCCCGGCGCTCCACCGCCGTCGACCCCGACGGCACGCAGACGATGATCTGGGGGCTGGCGAAGCTGCGCCGGTTGTGAACCTTGCGGATGAAATGCTTGATCATTTCCTCCGCCACCTCGAAATCGGCGATGACGCCGTCGCGCAGCGGCCGGATCGCCTGGATGTTACCGGGCGTGCGGCCCAGCATCAGCTTGGCCTCGTCGCCCACGGCCAGCACTTGGCGGCGGCCCTTGATGGTGGTGATCGCCACCACCGATGGCTCGTTCAGCACGATGCCGCGCCCCTTCACATAGACGAGCGTATTCGCCGTGCCGAGGTCGATCGCCATATCGGCCGAAAACATACCCAACAGATTTCCGAACATCCGATCCCCGGTCGTCCTTGTCGCGGCGTGCGCCCCTTACCCTACCCCTTCCCGCCGGGAAGAGGGCCTGCGAAGGCTTAACAAGGCGGAGTGGCGTTTATATCCGAAGGTGGATGCGGAGGTGATTCCGATTTTCGGAAATCACCCCCGAATCACGTTGATTTGGTTACGCCCGGATTTGGTTACGCCCGGAGCGCGTCGGGCGCCGTCTTTTCACGCTTCGTGAGCAATTTGTTCAGCGCGTGGATATAGGCGCGCGCCGAGGCGACCAGGGTATCGGGATCGGCGCCCTGGCCGTTCACCGTCTTGCCGGCTTCCTCGAGGCGCACCGTGACCTCGGCCTGGGCGTCGGTCCCGGCGGTGACGGCATGGACCTGATAGAGCTGCAGCCGGGCGGTATGCGGGACCAGCGAACGGATCGCGTTGAACGTCGCATCGACCGGGCCATTGCCGCCGGTCTTGGCGCTGTGCGCCGCGCCGTCGATCTCCAGTTCCAGTTCCGCCGATTGCGGCCCCTTGGAGCCGGCGACCACCTGCAGCGAGACGAACTGGATGCGCTCGGCATCGCGCTGAATCGTGTCATCGACCAGCGCCACCAGATCCTCGTCGAACACGTCCTTCTTGCGGTCGGCCAGATCCTTGAAGCGGCGGAAGGCGTCGTTGAGCGCGTTGTCGCCCAGCTCGAACCCCAGTTCCTTCAGCTTCACCCGGAAGGCATGGCGGCCGGAATGCTTGCCCATCACCAGGGTCGAGCGCGTCAGACCGACCGATTGCGGCGTCATGATCTCATAGGTGCCGGCATGCTTCAGCATGCCGTCCTGATGGATGCCGCTTTCATGGGCGAAGGCATTGGCGCCGACGATCGCCTTGTTCGGCTGAACCGCGAATCCGGTGATCGCGGAGACGAGCCGCGAGGCGCGGTTGATATACTCGCTGTTGACCCCGGTCTCATAGGGCATGCGGTCGTGGCGCGTCTTCAGCGCCATCACCACTTCCTCCATCGCGCAATTGCCCGCCCGCTCGCCCAGGCCGTTCACCGTGCATTCGATCTGCCGCGCTCCCGCACCGACGGCGGCCAGCGAGTTGGCGACGGCGAGGCCCAGATCATTGTGGCAATGAACCGAGACTACCGCCTGGTCGATGTTGGGCACTCGGTTGAACAGCATGCCGATCAGCGCCGCGAACTCCTCCGGCACGGCATAGCCGACCGTATCGGGGATGTTGATCGTGCGGGCGCCGGCCTTGATCGCGCTTTCGACGACACGGCAGAGAAAATCATGATCGGAGCGCGAGGCATCCTCGCACGAGAATTCGACATCCTCGCACAGCGAGCGGGCATGGGCGACATTGGCGATCAGCACCTCGTGCACCGTCTCCGGCGCCATCTGCAGCTTGTATTTCATATGCAGCGGCGAGGTCGCGATGACGGTGTGGATGCGCGGGCGCGCGGCGTGGCGCAGCGCCTCCCAGGCGCGGTCGATATCGGCGCGGCCGGCGCGGGCGAGACCGGCGACGCTCGATCGCTTGATCAGCTTCGCGACCTCGCGCACCGCCTCGAAATCGCCGTTGGAGGCGATCGGGAAGCCGGCCTCGATGATGTCGACGCCCATCTCCTCCAGCAGCAGCGCGATCTTGATCTTCTCATCGAGATTCATCGAGGCGCCGGGCGACTGTTCGCCGTCGCGCAGGGTGGTGTCGAAGATGAAAACGCGGTTGCCGGCCGGCGTTTGCCCCGGCTGGGCGGTCGAATGATTATCGCTAGCGTTCATTGGCGCGGTTCCTTGGATACGGGGGGAAGTCACGCGGATATGGAAATGATACTGAAATGATACCCCTAAGCGCCGGGCCTGATCCGCCAATGCCGCTTGGCTCAGGGGACGCTAAGTCGCGGAGCCCCCCGGCTCCCGCCAAGGCAAAGCAGCGCCCGGCCCGCAATGGACCGCTCGATTTCCACCTTGATCGCCGTGCCAACCATGATGCCCTAGAGATGCGCCAATCCGCCGCCGAGGTCAAGCCAAGGAGAGGTCAATAATCCTGCCCTACCGGCGGATTGGCGAGCCATACTGCGTTAGCGCGCCGCGAAAATATTGCGCGCCAATCCGCGCGAGCCCCGTGTCAGCCGGTTATCGTTGGTCCACAGCTCCTCGCAACGGTGATGCTTGGCACAAGCGAGATGCAAAGCGTCGGACGTCTTTAGGCCCGCGCCCGCCCGAAGTTCTGCCGCGAGCAGATAAACCGCCTCCGGCATGTCGAGATTCGTAAACCTGGCAAATAGCTGAAAATACATTTGCCGTTGAACCGGATCGGCTCGCTTGATCGGACCGACCAGACATTCGCATTTTACCAGAGGCGAAATGGCGATAGGGGCCGGAGCCGAAATCAACGCATCCGCCACCGGATCGCCCCACTGCGCATGGTTCTCGGCGAAGTAGATCAGCAGGCAGCTATCGAGATAGATCAATCCCAAGCATCTCGTTCGGCCTGGATATCGGCGTCGATTTCGTCAGCGGTCCGCCGGGCATAGTCGGGCAGTGGATGCGCTTTGAGCCACGCGACGATTGCGCGCCCATTTCCAACCTCCTGGGCGGCAGGCGCGGAAGCGTCTGTCGGCACCAGGCGCGCCACCGGCTCGCCGCGATTGGCGATGATTACTTCTTCACCGGCCTGCGCCAATTTGATGAGTTGCGAGAGGCGGTTCTTCGCCTCGAGAATATTGACCTTCATACCAATCTAGCTAGCATACTTGGCCAAGTTAGCCAAGTGTACTGCCTGTCGCGTCCTAATTCTTGGTCTTATCGACCAGCGCGTTCTGCTTGATCCAGGGCATCATGGCGCGGAGCTGTTCGCCGACCTTTTCGATGTCGTGCTCGGCGGCCCGGCGCCTCATCGCCTTGAAGCTCGGCTGGCCCGCCGTGTTTTCCAGCACCCATTTCTTGGCGAATTCGCCCGATTGGATGTCGTCGAGCACGCGCCGCATCTCAGCCTTCACCGCCGGGGTGATGATGCGCGGGCCGCTGGTATAATCGCCGAATTCCGCCGTGTTGGAGATCGAATAGCGCATGTTGGCGATACCGCCTTCATACATCAGATCGACAATCAGCTTCACCTCGTGCAGGCATTCGAAATACGCCATTTCCGGCGCGTAGCCCGCCTCGACCAGCGTCTCATAGCCGGCCATGATCAGCGACGACAGGCCGCCGCACAGCACGGTCTGCTCGCCGAAGAGATCGGTCTCGCATTCTTCCTTGAAGGTCGTCTCGATGACGCCGGCGCGGCCGCCGCCGATCGCCGAGGCATAGGACAGCGCCAGTTCCAGCGCGTTGCCGGACGGGTTCTGCGCCACCGCGACGAGACAGGGCACGCCGCCGCCGCGCTTATATTCGGAGCGCACGGTGTGGCCCGGCCCCTTCGGCGCGATCATGAACACATCCATGTCGGGGCGCGGCTCGATCAGGCGGAAATGGATGTTGAAGCCATGGGCAAAAGCAATAGCCGTGTCGGGACGCATGTTGTGCGCGAGATCGTCGGCATAAAGCTTCGCCTGCAATTCGTCGGGCGTGAGGATCATCGCGACATCGGCCCATTTGGCGCCGTCGGCGGGGGTCATCACCTCGAACTTGGCATCGGTCGCCTTCTTGGCCGAGGCGGAGCCGGGGCGCAGCCCGACGCGGACTTCCTTCACGCCGCTGTCGCGCAGATTGTTGGCGTGGGCGTGGCCCTGGCTGCCATAGCCGAGCACCAGCACTTTCTTGCTCTTGATCAGGTTCACATCGGCGTCGCGATCGTAATAGACCCGCATGGTCGTCGTCCCTCTTTGGAAGCGCTGAAGTCAGAGAATAAACCGTCAAGGCACCGAGGCGCCTCAGAACTTTTCGGCGCCGCGCGAAATCGCGACGACGCCGGTGCGCGAGACATCGACCAGCCCCAGCGGCGCCATCAGATTGATAAAGGAATCGAGCTTCTCGGTCGAGCCGGTGATCTCGAACACAAAACTGTCGATGGTCGAATCGACCGCCCGTGCCCGGAAAATATCGGCAAGACGCAAGGATTCGATGCGCTTCTCCCCGGTCGCCGAGACCTTGACCAGGGCCAATTCCCGGCCGACATAAGGCCCCTCCGCGGTGAGGTCGCGCACCGTATGCACTGGCACCAAGCGCGACAGCTGCGCCTTGATCTGCTCGATGATCATCGCCGTCCCGGAAGTGACGATGGTGATCCGCGAGAGGTTCTCGGCCTGGTTCACCTCGGCGACCGTCAGGCTCTCGATGTTGTAGCCGCGCCCGGAGAACAGGCCGACGACGCGCGCCAGCACGCCCGGTTCGTTATCGACCAGGATCGCCACGATGGCGCGTTTGATGCCGCCATCTGGCGGCGGCCCGGCCGCGATGGTTGCGGGCGCTTGCGGCGCGGGTTTCTTGGCCGCGCCGGAGGCGGCGCGTTGAGAGCGGAGACGCAAAGCCATGGCTCAGACCAGGACCATGCCTTCTTCCGACACCGGCGTCGTCGCCTTGTCGGCCGGCCCGAGCAGAATCTCGTTATGCGCGGCGCCGGAGGGGATCATCGGAAAGCAATTCTCGGTCTGATCGACCGCGATGTCGGCGATCACCGGACCATCATAAGCGAGCATTTCTTTGATGAGATCGTCGACCTCGCCAGGCTTGGTCGCGCGCAGGCCCCGGGCGCCGAAGGCATCCGCCAGCTTGACGAAATCCGGCAGCGCCGCCGTGTAGCTTTCGGAATAGCGTCCGCCATGCATCAATTCCTGCCACTGGCGCACCATGCCCATATACTGGTTGTTGATGATGAACGCCTTCACCGGCAGCCGATACTGGGCAATGGTCGACATCTCCTGAATGTTCATCAGGATCGACGCCTCGCCGGCGATGTCGATCACCAGCGCCTCGGGATGCGCCACCTGCACGCCGACCGCCGCCGGCAGCCCATAGCCCATCGTTCCCAGCCCGCCCGAGGTCAGCCAGTGCATCGGCTGCTCGAACTTGAACAGCTGGGCCGCCCACATCTGATGCTGGCCGACTTCGGTGGTGATGTAGACGTCCTTGGCGCCCCGGGTCAGGGCATAGAGCCGCTCGATGGCGTATTGCGGCTTGATGATCTTATTCGAATTGTCGTAGCGCAGCGATTGCCGCGCGCGCCAGCCCGCGATCTCCTTCCACCATTTCGCCAGATGCGCCTTGTCGGGCTTGAAGCGCCGGGCTTTGAGTTGCGCCAGCAGCGCCTCCAGCACCGCCGCCGCGTCGCCGATCACCGGGACATCGACGCGGATGTTCTTGTTGATCGAGGACGGGTCGATATCGATGTGGATTTTCTTCGAGCCGGGCGAGAACGCGTTGACCCGGCCCGTGACGCGGTCGTCGAACCGCGCGCAGACATTGATCATCACGTCGCAATCATGCATCGCGAGGTTCGATTCATAGGTGCCGTGCATGCCGACCAGACCCAGGAAACGCGGATCGGAGGCCGGCAGCGCCCCCAGGCCCATCAGCGTCAGGGTGCAGGGAAACCCGGTTAGCTGCACCAATTCGGCGAACAGCTTGCACGCCTTCAGGCCGGAATTGATCAGCCCGCCGCCGCCGTAAAACAGCGGCTTCTTGGCGTTCATGATCAGCTCCACCGCCTCGGCGATGCGCGCCGGGTCGGGCTGGGTCCGCGGCTGATAGCGGCGGTGCGCGTGATCGTCGGGCTCGCGATAAGTGCCGACGGTCATCAGAATGTCCTTCGGCAGATCGACCACCACCGGACCGGGGCGCCCGGTACGCGCGACGTAGAACGCCTCGTGCATGGTCCGCGCCAGCTCGTTGACGTCCTTCACCAAGTAATTGTGTTTGGTGCAGGGACGGGTAATACCCGTGGTATCCGCCTCCTGAAACGCGTCATTGCCGATGAGATGCGTCGGCACCTGCCCGGTCAGGCAGACGATCGGCACCGAATCCATCAGGGCGTCGGTCAGGCCCGTTACTGCATTGGTAGCGCCGGGGCCGCTCGTCACCAGTACCGCGCCCACGCGCCCGGTCGAGCGGGCATAGCCCTCGGCGGCGTGAACCGCCGCCTGTTCGTGCCGCACCAGGATGTGCTTGAGCCGGTTCTGCTTGAACAGCGCGTCGTAGATCGGCAGGACGGCGCCGCCGGGATAGCCGAAAACGACCTCAACGCCCTGGTCCACCAGAGCCTTGATGACCATTTCCGCCCCCAACATTTGTGCCGTGGCCATTGCCCACTCCTTGAATTTATTGCAGTGCGATATCTCGCCCGCGTTAAGGGCGCAAACCTAATCAGGTCTATCCGCTCGGTCAACCATCAATGGCGAATAAATGAAAATAATTCAGGTAACAATCTTTCCGAAAATTGCGCCTCAATGGTCAGTTTCCGCAGACCTGGGCGCTCCGGCAGTTGATGGTGGAACCAGGTGAGCTGCCGCTTGGCATAGTTCCGCGTCGCTTGCTGCGCCGCAGCAATGGCGGCCGGCGGGGTGATTTCGCCCCGCGCCATTTGCAGCAACGGCCGCACCCCCAGCGCCCGCATCGCGGGCAGCGCGGGGTCGAGTTCGCGCGCCAGCAACCGCTCGATTTCGCCGAGCGCGCCGCCCGCCAGCATCGCCAGAAAGCGGGCATCACAGGCGGCGTAGAGCGGTATTCGCGATGGTATCACGACGATAGCATTTGCATTGCACGGCGGCACCGAAACCTGTTCGCGTTGCCATGAAGAGAGCGGTTTTCCGGTGGCGATCGCCACCGAATAGGCCCGCAAAACGCGCTGGGTATCGCCGGCGGGCAGCTTTTTTGCCGCCTCTGGATCAAGCGCCGCCAGCCGCGCATGAAAGCCGGCGGCGCCGAGCTCGGCATGGAGCGCGCGCGCCGCACGCGTCACGCTCTCCGGGATCGGCGGCGTCTCGGCCAGCCCCTCGAGCAGCGCGCGAAGATAAAGTCCGGTGCCGCCGACCAGGATCGGAACCCGGCCGGCCGCCCGGCTTGCCGCGATTTCCGCCAGCGCCCTCACGCGCCAGGCGCCGACCGAAAATCCCTCGGCGGCATCGATCGCGCCATAGAGGCGATGCGGCACCCGCGCCTGGGTCGCGGCGTCGGGCTGCGCCGTCAGGATCGGCAGATCGCGATAGACCTGCATACTGTCGGCATTGATGATCGTGCCGTCGAGTTCCGCCGCCAGCGCCAGCGCCAGCGCCGACTTGCCGCTCGCGGTCGGCCCGGCGACGATAATGATTTCCTCGTTCATTTCAGGTCAGCATAACGATAAAACGTGGCGATGCCCTCTCACGTCCTGACCCTGATCGCCGCGACCGATGCGCGCGATGCCGTGAACGAAATTGCGAACGCCATCGATGCACCGATCGACTGGCTCACGCCCAACCGTGCCGCCGATATTTTTTTCGGTGGCGAAACGGCGGAGATCGAAACGGCGGCGCGGCGCATCCTGGGCGATGCGGCGATCGATCTGGTGATTCAGCCGGTCGCGAACCGCCGCAAATCGCTGCTGGTCGCCGACATGGAATCGACCGTGATCCATAACGAGATGCTGGACGAGATGGCCGATCTGATCGGCGTTCGCGACCGGGTCGCCGAAATCACCCGCCGCGGCATGAATGGCGAGCTGGATTTCGCCGCCAGCCTGCGCCAGCGGGTGGCGCTGTTCAAAGGCCGGCCGACGACGCTGCTGTCGGAGGCGGCGGACCGCATTCGCTTCACCGCCGGCGCGCGAACGCTGGTGCGCACCATGCGTCGGCACGGCGCCCGGACGGTGCTGCTGTCCGGCGGCTTCTATGTGTTTTCGAGCCCGGTGCGCGACAGTTTGGGCTTCGATCGCGATTACGCGAACGATTTGCTGATCGCCGATGAAACCATTCTCGGCACGGTGCGCGAGCCGATCCTCGACGGCGCGGCGAAGCGCGACTATCTGAACCAATGCGCGGCGGAATTCGGCATCGCGCCGGCCGCGAGCCTCGCGGTCGGCGATGGCGCCAACGATCTGCCGATGCTGCACGCCGCCGGCCTGGGCGTCGCGTTCCATGCCAAGCCGCATGTGCGGGAGCGCGCCGCCCACCGCATCGACCATGCCGATTTGACGGCGCTGCTTTATCTTCAGGGCTATCGCGCCGACGATCTGGTCGATTAGCGCGGCGGCAGCTTGCCGGTCATCATGCGTTGCATGCGGCCGACGTCGAGCGTGCCGTCGGCGTGCCGCGCCTGCGCGAAGACTTCGTTGATCTCGGCGCGGACATTGGCGCGCGGGAATGGCGTCTCGGGCACCGGCACGCCGAGGAAGGCGCAGAGCGGCGCCCAACCCTGCTCGACCTCGTAGACCAGCAGCCGTTCCGGCGGAACGCCGTCGATCACGGCCTGGCTATGGCGCCGGAAGGCCGCGAGCATCGCATCGCGGTCATAGCGATCGGGATGCACCCCGTTCATCAGCCCGACGATGCCCGCGAGATCGGGATTCGCCATCGTCTCTTTGTTGGCGGGTTGGAAAATCGTCGCGCGAACGGAGTCGAACCATTTTTCCGGATCGCGCACCGACAGCACGATTTTCGCCGCCGGATAATAATCCGCCAACTCGCGCCAGCAGGTGCAGGCGGGATAGTCCATGGTGGCGCCGTAGCCGGCGAAGATCGTGTCCCAGTCCGGCTGGCCCGCGGCGACATCGCGCCACAGCGCGGTATGGCCGGGATTACCGAGCGTTTCCAGCATGTGGTAGCAGCGCCCGAAGCCGAGCTGCTCCACCGCGACTTTGAGCGACACGGTGCCGGTGCGGCCCAGCCCGGCGCCGATGATTTGCAGTGGCATATGCGCTCTCCCCGAAAGATGTTGCCACGGATCGCGCCTCGGGCAAACATTCGGCCAAACCAGGGGAGCGCATCAGATGGATTTCGCCTACTCCGACAAGGTCAAGGGCCTGCAGGAAAAGCTCGGCCATTTCATGGACGAGCATGTCTATCCGAACGAGCGCGCCTATGATGACGGCATCGCGCCCGACCAGCGCTGGCAGCCGCGCCCTATCGTCGAGGAATTGAAGCCCAAGGCGCGCGCCGCCGGTCTGTGGAATTTGTTCCTGCCGGAATCGAAGGACGGCGCCGGGCTGACCAATCTCGAATACGCGCCGCTGTGCGAGATCATGGGCCGCGTCGCCTGGGCGCCCGAAGTGTTCAATTGTTCGGCGCCCGATACCGGCAATATGGAGGTGCTGGCGCGCTACGGCACCGCGGAGCACCAGAAGCAATGGCTGGTGCCGCTGCTGGAGGGTAAAATCCGCTCCGGCTTCGCGATGACGGAGCCCGATGTCGCCTCGTCCGACGCGACCAATATCGAATCCAGCATCCGCCGCGACGGCGACCACTATGTCATCAACGGCCGCAAATGGTGGACCTCCGGCGCGCCCGATCCGCGCTGCAAGATTCTGATCTTCATGGGCAAGACCTCGCCCAACAATCCCGACAAGTACAAACAGCAATCGATGATCCTGGTGCCCAAGGATACGCCGGGCGTGAAGATTCTGCGCTGGCTGCCGGTGTTCGGTTATGACGACGCGCCGCACGGCCACGCCGAGGTGGATTTCGTCGATGTCCGCGTGCCCGCCAGCAACATTCTCCTCGGCGAGGGGCGCGGGTTCGAGATCGCGCAAGGCCGTCTCGGCCCGGGTCGCATCCATCATTGCATGCGCTCCATCGGCCAGGCCGAATATGCGCTGGAGAAGATGTGCAAGCGGGTCAAGTCGCGCGTCGCCTTCGGCCGCGCCGTGTCCGAACAGACCGTGACGCTGGAGCGCATCGCCGAGGCGCGCATCTCGATCGAACAATGCCGGCTGCTGACGCTGAAGGCGGCCTATCTCATGGACACGGTCGGCAACAAGGGCGCGCGCGCCGAAATCGCGATGATCAAGGTGGCGGCGCCGAACATGCTGTGCAAGATCGTCGATTGGGCGATCCAGGCGCATGGCGGCGGCGGCGTGTCGGACGATTTCGGCCTGGCCCGCGCCTATGCCCATGCGCGCACGCTGCGCCTCGCCGACGGCCCGGACGAGGTGCATCGCAACCAGATCGGCCGGCTCGAGCTGCGGAAATATAATTAGCGCGGATTGTTGCGTCCCTCGACTGCTCGCACCGCGCGGACGCGCGGTGCTCCGCGCTCGGGATGAGGACCGTCCGAGAATTTCCTCATCCTGAGCGCGCGCCCGGACGAAGTTCGGGCGCGTAGTCGAAGGACGCACCGCGCGGACGCGCGTGCTCCGCGCTCGGGATGAGGACCGTCCGAGAATTTCCTCATCCTGAGCACGCGCCCGAACGAAGTTCGGGCGCGTAGTCGAAGGACGCACGAGGGAGAGGTCACACCATGTCGAGCATCGAATTCGATAAAAAGCCGCCCGGCAAAAAGCTCCGCTCTCGCGCCTGGTTCGACAATCCGGCCAATCCCGACATGACGGCGATCTATTTGGAGCGCTATCTGAATTTCGGGCTGACCCAGCATGAGTTGCAGTCGGGCATGCCGATCATCGGGATCGCGCAGACGGGGTCCGATCTGTCGCCGTGCAATCGCCATCATCTCGAATTGGCGAAGCGCGTGCGCGAGGGCATCCGCGAAGCGGGCGGCATCGCCATCGAGTTTCCGGTCCATCCGATTCAGGAGACCGGCAAGCGGCCGACCGCCGCGCTCGACCGCAACCTCGCCTATCTCGGCCTCGTGGAGATTCTCTACGGCTATCCGCTCGACGGCGTGGTGCTGACCATCGGCTGCGACAAGACCACGCCGGCCTGCCTGATGGCGGCGGCGACCGTGAACCTGCCGGCGATCGCGCTGTCGGTCGGGCCGATGCTGAATGGCTGGTTCAAGGGCGAGCGCACCGGCTCCGGCACCATCGTGTGGAAGGCGCGCCAGATGATGGCGGCGGGCGAGCTCGATTATAAGGGCTTCGTCGCGCTGGTCGCGTCGTCGGCGCCCTCGACCGGCTATTGCAACACCATGGGCACCGCCAGCACGATGAACTCGCTGGCCGAAGTGCTGGGCATGCAATTGCCTGGGTCGGCCGCGATCCCGGCGCCTTATGCGGCGCGCGCGCAAATGGCCTATGAGACCGGCAAGCGCATCGTCGGCATGGTGCATGAGGATTTGAAGCCGTCCGACATTCTGACCAAGGACGCGTTCGTCAATGCGATCCGCGTCACTTCGGCGATCGGCGGATCGACCAACGCGCCGATCCATCTCAATGCGCTGGCGCGGCATATCGGCGTGCCGCTCGACATCGAGGAATGGCAAGAATACGGCGAGGACATTCCGCTGCTGGTTAATCTCCAGCCCGCCGGCGATTATCTCGGCGAGGATTATTTTCATGCCGGCGGCGTGCCCGCCGTGGTCAATCAATTGATGCGCAAGGGCCTCATCCGCGAGGACGCGATTACCGCCAACGGCAAGACCATCGGCGAGAATTGCCGCGGCGCCCCGATCGAGGATGAGAAAGTCATCCGGCCGATCGAGCAGCCGATGAAGGACAAAGCCGGGTTCCTGGTGATGCGCGGCAATCTGTTTCATTCCGCGATCATGAAGACCAGCGTGATCTCGCCGGAATTCCGCGACCGCTATCTGCAAAACCCGGCCGACCTCAACGCGTTCGAGGGCCGCGCGGTGGTGTTCGACGGGCCGGAGGATTATCACAAACGCATCGACGATCCGGCGCTGGCCATCGACGGCAATACCATGCTGTTCATGCGCGGCACCGGGCCGATCGGCTATCCCGGCTCGGCCGAAGTCGTCAACATGCGGCCGCCCGACTATCTCATTAAACAGGGCATCCATTCCCTGCCCTGCCTCGGCGATGGGCGCCAGTCCGGCACCTCGGGCTCGCCATCGATTCTCAACGGCTCGCCGGAGGCAGCGGCCAACGGCAATATCGCGATTCTGCGCACCGGCGACCGGGTGCGCATCGACCTGAACAAGGCGACCGCCGACATTCTTCTCCCCGATGACGAGATCGCGCGGCGCCACGCGGCATTGATGGCGGCGGGCGGCTACGCCTATCCCGCCAGCCAGACCCCGTGGCAGGAAATTCAGCGCGGCATGGTCGAGCAATTGGAGACTGGCATGGTGCTGGCGCCGGCGGTCAAATATCAGCGCATCGCCGAGAAATTCGGGGTCCCGCGCGACAATCATTGACTGTCGTTCTCTTATTTCCCTTACCGGCGAACGCCGGTATCCATCGTGCCGTTGCACCAAAGTTGCGCGAAAACTGTTGGATGAAGATGCCGCGCCTTCAGCATCGCCACGATCTCCGGATCGACTAACGCCTGATGATCGTCGTTGCCGGGCGCGGGATGAAAATAGATTTCCGTCACGCCGTTCGGCAGGAGCCCCAATAATTCCTTGGTGCGCGCGGTCGTCATCGCACCGGTGTCGCTCAGGCCCAATTGCCAATCGTTATGCACGATGCCGGCGCGATCGAACCGCCGCCGTAGCGACGCGGCGAACGGCCGCAACAGCATATTCCCCGGCTCGCGCGGCACGCGGATCGCGCGAATGCCGTACTCGGGCGCGAGGCGGATCAAGAGATCGCGCACCGCAGGATGGAAATGGAAATGATGATGCGCGTTGACGTGATCGAGCGGCAGGCCGGTCGCGCGAAAGGCATCGAGCTGCGCGCGCGTTTCCGCCTCGGCCTGCCGGCGCGCCGCCGCGCTGAAATAAAGCCGGGCGCCAAGCCGCGCCGGCGCGTTGGGAAACCGGCCCGTGGCATCGACCAGATCGGGTAATCGCGCCGGCGGCAGGATCGGCGCGCCATCGACCAGGACGAGATGCAGCCCAACGCCGAGACTCGGTAAGCGCCGCGCACGCGCGACGGCGTCGGCCGCCGCATCGCCCGCCACCATCAGGCTCGCCGCCGACAGAATGCCATGGCGATGCGAATCCTCGATCGCCGCGTTGACGCCGGGCGAGATGCCGAAATCATCGGCCGTGACGATGAGTCGCTTCACCCGATCGACCTTCCGCCGCTCAATTTTCCGTGGCCATTATGGCGGACCGCGATCAATTCCCCTAATCTGCCGCGTCAAATGCGAACCACCACCGTGATCGCATGGGCCGCCGGAATCTGCGGCCTGATCGCGCTAATCCTCTTCAACGATCCCTCTCGGCTGCTGGACAGTGTCGCCGCGTTGCGCTGGTGGCTGATCGCGATCATCGCCTGGCATGTGGTGCCGATCTTCATCGACGCGCGCGCCTGGCAATTGCTGTTCGCGGCCCCCGCGCGGCCGCCGCTGCGCGCCGCCGCCACCGCGATCTGGGTCGCCGAGGGCGTCAACGGCCTGTTTCCGGTGCCGCATCTGGGCGAGATCGCGCGGGCGCGCCTGGTGCGGCGCTTCGGCGCGCCGGGCGAGGCCGGCGCCTCGGTGGTGGTGGACCTGACGCTCGGCATTTCGATGGAATTGATCTTCGCGCTGCTGGGTGTCGCGCTGTTCAGCACCGTCTCGAACAAGCTCGGCATTCTGCGCGTGCTGGCGCCGGCCGGCGCCCTGATCGCGGCGTGCGCGCTGGCGTTTTTCCTGTTGCAGCGCGCGGGCTTGTTCGCGCTGGCGGGGCGGATCGCGCATCGCTGGTCGGAAACGGCGCGGCGCAGCTTCAACATCGAAAGCGCCGAGGCGCTCGATGCGGCGGTGCGCGGCATCTATCGGCGGCGGCGCGCCTTGATCGGCTCCACCCTGTGGCGGCTGGCCGGCTGGGTCGCCGGCGCGGGCGAGACCTGGCTGGTATTTTACGCGCTGGGCATGCCGATCGGCTTCGGCGAGGCGATCGCGATCGAAAGCCTGGGCCATGCGGCGCGGACCGCCGCGTTCATCGTGCCGGGTGGATTGGGCGTACAGGACGGCGCCCTGTTGCTGCTGGGCGCGGCGGCGGGGCTGGGCCCCGATGCCGGCCTGGTGCTGGCGCTGACCAAACGGCTGCGCGAACTGGTCCTGGGAATTCCCGCCCTGGTTGCCGGTTACGTTATCGAGACCCGGCAGCCCCGTTAACGTTAACGCGTATTAACGTTAACCTGTCCCCCGCTTGCTCCCGGCATCGGGGTACGCAATAGTTTCTAGGGTTAAATAAACGAGACAAAGCGGCTCATCGCGATGGACACCCGACTGATCGAGAGGGACGAGAGCGCCACCACCCGCCGCCGGCTGCGGGTCGCGGTGCTGGTCGATCTGCCGCTCGGCGCGGCCGCCGGTGGGCATGTCCGCTGCTGGGAGCGGCTGGCCGAGGCGGCGCGCGATTTCCCCGATCGGCTCGACGTCACCGTGCATTTCATCGGGCCGGAGCGGGCGCGCCAGGACCTGTCGGAGACCGTGCGCTATCGCATCGAGCCGCCGGTGTTCAGCACCCGGCGCCTGCCCTTTCTCTCGCATGTGCCGGACCATACCGACCTCGCCCCGTGGCACCCGAGTCTGGCGCGGCGGCTGGGCGATTATGACGTGATCCACACCACCGACGCCTACTTCGCCTATGCCCGGACCGCGATGGTGGTCGGCCGGCGCCGCAACATCCCGGTGGTCAACTCGGTCCACACCAACACCCCCGAATATGCGCGCCTGTTCACGGCGCAGACCATCGAGCGCCTGTTCGGCACCGGCTTGGTCGCGCGCCTGCTGCTGTCGCGGCTCGATGTCGCACAGCGCGTCGAGCGGCGCATGCTGCGCCAGCTTGCCGCCTATCAGCGCCACTGCGCCTTCGCGCTGGTGTCGCGCCCCGACCAGCTCGCCGGCGTACGGGCGACACTGGGCGATCGGGCCGGCCTGCTGCGGCGCGGCGTCGATCGGCGCCTCTTCGATCCGGCGCGGCGCGACCGGGCCTGGCTGGAACGGCAGTACGGCATCCCGGCGCAGCGGCTGGTGATCCTCAATGCCGGCCGGCTCGATCGCGGCAAGAACATCCAGCTCTTAGCCGCAGCGGTCGATATCCTGCTGCGGCGGGGCGTCGATGCTCATCTGATCTGCGCCGGCGACGGGGTGGAGCGGTTGGCGGTGATCGAGCGGCTCGGCCCGCGCGCGACCTGCCCCGGCAATGTCGAGCCGGCGGAACTGGCGCGGCTCTACGCGGCGGCCGATATCTTCGCCCTGCCCTCGCGCATCGAGGAATCGGCCAACGTGCTGCTGGAGGCGCTGGCCTCCGGCCTACCGGTCCTGGTGGCGCGCGACAGCGGCATGGGCCGGGCGGTGCGCGACCGCGAAACCGGACTGGTGCTGCCGGGCGGCGATCCCGAATCATGGGCCCAGGCCCTGATGGACTTGGCGGCACAGCCCGCGCGGCGGCGGGCGATGGGCAGGGCGGCGCGCGATTACGCCGATTGCGTGCTGCCGTCGTGGCAGGACGTCTTGGCGCAAGATCTCATTCCTCACTGGGAGGAGGCGGCGCGTCAGCGCTGTCTCAAGGCAGCATAAACATGGCTAGAATCCTTCTTCTCATTCCGCATCCCGATGACGAGATTGTCGGCACGGCGGCCACCATCATGCGCCGGCGGGCGGGCGACCGGTTCTTCGGCCTCTATCTGACCTGCGGCGTTCCCGCGCCGGAACAGATGTGGCGGTGGGACAAGAAGCGCCGCGAGGCACGGGTTCAGCAGCGCCGCGCCGAGGCGCGCGCGGCGGCGACCTTGCTGGGCCTTGAGCCGGTCGGCTTCTCGGACTGGCCGTCGCGCACCCTGAAGGCGCATCTGGGCGAGGCCCTTGCCTGGATCCGCCAGACCGTCAACGACCACGCGATCGACACGATTTGGGTCGCCGCCTGGGAAGGCGGCCATCAGGATCATGACGTCGCCAATTTCCTGGCGGCGCGCGCCGCCGACGGCCGCCCGGTCCGCGAATTCGCCGAATACAATGCCGGCGGCGGGCACCCGCGCTGGAACCGCTTTCCCGAGACCACCGGCGACGAGACCGTGCTGCGGCTGTCGCAGGACGAGGTGTCGGCCAAGCGGAACCTGCTGGCGGTCTACAAATCGGAGAAAAACAACTTGGCGGGGGTCAAGATCGACGTCGAGACTCACCGCCCGCTGCCCCGCCACGACTACGAGCGCCCGCCCCATGAGGGGACCCTATCCCGCGAGGGCTATCAGTGGGTCGGGCGGCTGATGCTGCATCCGCGCGTCGATTTCGAGCCGACCGCCAAAATCTATGCCGCGCTCAGGGGATTTCAGGCACCGGAGGATCATCGTCTGAGCGCGGCGGAATAGCCGCCGCCAGCGCGCTGTCGATTTCGCGCGACCGTTTCAGGCGGATCATGACCTCGCGCAATTTCGGCCGCCGCGTCAGCATCTCGCCATAGCGCCGGCGCGCGGCCTCGACCAGCGCGCCGTTCCGTCCCAGCATCGCATCGCCGATTTCGACCATCCGCAAATTGGGCCAGGCGAGCGCGCGGATGCGTACCAGCTCCGCCAGCGCCTCGGCCGCCGACCGATCGGCGCGCGCCTGCGCCAGGATCAGCAGCATCGCCGCGCTGGACCGCGAAATACCCATCTGGCAATGCACCAGCAGATGGCCGCCCTGCGCCGGCAAGGTCCGGCCGAACGCCAGCAGCCGCTCGACATGCTCGCGCTCCGGCACCGACCAGTCGGCGCCCGGATCGATCATGTCGTGAAAGCGCATATCGAGCCGCTGAACCGCGCCGAGACCCGCCAGCGTCTCCGGCGTCCGCCAGTCGGGATCGAGCAGCGTCAGGACATGGGTGACGCGTCGTTCGTGGTGCAGCGGCAGCTCATCGATGCCGCAGACCGTGATCTCGAACGGAACGAAGCCCGGATCGCGGGTCGCTTCCGTCAATGCCGCTCCGCCATGCCGCCATACCGCTTTGTTAGTGTGGCTCGCGACATCCAGATTTGAATGCGGCCGCGCGTCAGTCCATGGTTGCGCAGGCTGGCCGGGTTGAAGGTCCAGATCAGCCCGGAGACCAGGAGACTGTCGAGCCAAGCGTGAATCGCCCCATCCTCAAGCGGCATGACATCGAAGCCGAGATGCGCGCAGGCCCGGCTCAAGGCCAAAGGACCGGGGCGCGCGGGAAAGGTCGGCATGCCGTGGATGCCCGCGACGCCCCGGAACCGCAATTCGGCATCGAGATACGCGTTCAACAACGTCAACGAATGCGCAATCCGATGGCGAAACAGGCTGGCCCAGCCGGTCATGTGGCCGTTCTCGGTCGTGCCCCAGGTGGTGGTGTAGGAGCGGTTTCAGCGGATTAGGCCCGTAGGGCGGCGTAGCCGCCCGGAGGGGCTGATCCGCTGGTTGGTCATCGTGGATCTTCGGTAACGTCTGGTCACGACAACTCAACCTTAG
>DATCDN010000077.1:0-26279 GCA_036510675.1 Allostellaceae bacterium | reverse complement strand
CTAAGGTTGAGTTGTCGTGACCAGACGTTACCGAAGATCCACGATGACCAACCAGCGGATCAGCCCCTCCGGGCGGCTACGCCGCCCTACGGGCCTAATCCGCTGAAACCGCTCCTACACCACCACCTGGGGCACGACCGGGGAAGGTTAGGGAGGGGGGCCTTAATCGTTGCGCGCGATCCAGCCGCCGCCGAGGATTCGCGTATCGTCATAGAAGACGCAGGCCTGGCCCGGCGCGACGCCGAACGCCGGCTGGTCGAGCGCCGCCTCGCCGCAGCCCGTGCCGTCGAGATGGAGCCGCGCCGCGACCGGCGGCTGGGCCGAGCGCAGCTTCACCGTGACGCGCTGTTCATCGACGGGCGGCGCGGTGTCGAGCCAGTTGACGTGATGCAGACGCACGCGATCCTGGCCCAGCGCCGCGTGTGGCCCGACCACCACGCGATGGGTCGCCGGGTCGAGGCGCAGGACATACAGCGGCTCGGCCGCCGCGATGCCGATGCCTTTGCGCTGGCCGACCGTGAAATGAATGATGCCATTATGGCGGCCCAGCACGGTGCCGGCGGTATCGACGATGTCGCCGGGCTCGATCGCGCCGGGACGCAGCCGTTCCACGATATCGGCATAGGCGCCATTGGGCACGAAGCAGATATCCTGGCTATCGGGCTTGGCGGCGACCGGCAGCGCATAGCGCCGGGCCAGCGCGCGGGTCTCGTCCTTGGTCAGCGCGCCCAGCGGAAAGCGCAGAAATTCCAGTTCGGCGCGGGTGGTGCGATAAAGGAAATAGCTCTGGTCGCGGCCGGCATCGACGGCGCGGTGCAGCTCCGCCCCGGCGGCGCCGTCGATACGCCGGACATAATGGCCGGTCGCCAGCGCGACCGCGCCGAGATCGCGCGCGGTTTGCAGCAGGTCGCGGAACTTCACCCGCTCATTGCAATTGACGCACGGGATCGGCGTCTCGCCGCGCACATAGGAATCGGCGAATTCCTGGATCACCGCGTCGTTGAAGCGTGCCTCGTAATCCAGCACATAATGCGGCATGCCGATGGTCTCGGCGACCCGCGCCGCGTCGTGAATGTCCTGGCCGGCGCAGCACGCGCCCTTGCGGCCGATGGCGGCGCCATGATCGTAGAGCTGAAGCGTGATGCCGACCACGTCATGGCCTTGCTCCTTGAGCAGCGCGGCGGTGACCGACGAATCGACGCCGCCCGACATGGCGACCACGATCCGGCCCTTGGCGCCCGGCACGGCCATGTCACGCATTCATCATGTTACGGGTCGCGGCCGGCAGCGTCACCGTCAGCCCGTCGAGCTGTTCCGTCATCACGATCTGGCAGCCGAGGCGCGAGGTCCGGGTCAGTCCGAAGGCGAGGTCGAGCATGTCTTCCTCATCCTCGCTCGCGGCATTGAGCCGCTTGTACCATTCCGGCTCGACGATGACGTGACAGGTCGAGCAGGCGAGCGAACCTTCGCACGCGCCCTCGATATCGATGCCGTGCTTGTGCGCGATCTCCAGCACGGAGAGGCCCAGCGGGGCATCGACCTCGCGGCGCGTGCCATCGCGCTCGATGAAGATCATTTTCGGCATGGCGTTACATCAAGTGGAAAGGGCGGCGGCCAGTTCCTCGGCCTCGATCGCGGCATCGAGGGCGCCGCCCTCGCGCCGAATGCCCAACAGCGCGATATCCGCCGCCGCCGCCGCGCGCAGCACCGCGACGTCGGAGAGATCGAACCCGTCGAGCCGGATCACCGCGTGCGTGACCGGGCGGGCGACCGCGCGTTCGGCCAGCGCCCGCAGGCCGCGCAGCAGATCGGTCACCCCCTTTTCGTCCAGCGTGCCGCCGATGCCACCCGGCTCCGGCCGGATCAGCAATTCGGCATTGCCGCCGACCGATGCCGCCACCGAGGCGCCGTCCGTCCGCGACAATTCGATGCCGACGGCCATGCCAAAGCCATCCTCGGCCTCGGGGGTGCCGTCCGGCTCCTCGATCTGAAACAGCTTTATCGGGCTCGGGAGTTGCGCCATGTCACCCTAGACATGGAAGGATTCACCACAGCCGCAGCGTCCCTTCTCGTTGGGATTGCGGAAGGTGAAGCCGGATTGCAGCTTGTCATCGACATAGTCCATCTCGGTGCCGATGATGAACATGGTCGCTTTCGGGTCGATCAGGATGGTGACGCCCTTATCGTGGACCAGCTCGTCGAAGCGACCCTTTTCGTCGGCATATTCCAGCGTATAGGTCATGCCGGAGCAGCCACGCGACTTGATGCCGACGCGAATGCCGAGCGATTCCTTGCCGCGTTTGTCGATCAAGGCCTGGATCCGCGCCGCGGCGGCGTCGGTGATCGTCATCGCCTGTCGAAGTGCCATGATGCTGATCATACCCTATGGCTTAAATTCCCACCAACCCTCATATGGGGCCGGCCTGCCGGTTGTCACCGGTCATCGGCGCGTGGCGGCCGCGCAATTGGCGATAGGCGGCGGCCAGCAGCTCGGCGGCGCGATCCACCTCCGCCTCGCGACTCATCCGGCCGAGGCCGATGCGGATGCTGGCGGCGGCGCGCTCGTCGCCATGGCCCAGGGCGCGCAGCACATAGGAGGGTTCAAGCTCCGCCGAGCTGCAGGCCGAGCCAGTCGAGACCGCAACCCCGGGGCAGGCCGCCATCAGATCGGTCGCCTCGATGCCGGGAAAGCTGAGATTGAGATTGCCGGGCAGCCGGCGTTCGGGGGCGCCGTTCAGCGCGAGGTCCGGCACGGCGGCCCGCAGGCGGACCAGCAAGCGCCGGCGCAGATGCGTCAGCCGGATGGCCTCCTGGGTCATCTCGGCCTGGGCGATGGCGGCCGCCGCGCCCAGCCCGACGCACAGCGGGGTCGGCAGCGTGCCGGAGCGCATGCCGCGCTCCTGGCCGCCGCCATCGATCTGGGCAGCGATGCGGGCGCGCGGGCGGCGCCGGACATAGAGCGCGCCGATGCCCTTCGGCCCATAGAGCTTGTGCCCGGAAATCGACGCAAGATCGACAGCCAATTCATTGACATTAAAAGGTATTTTTCCCACAGCCTGAGCCGCGTCGGTGTGGAACAGCACGCCAGCGGCGCGGCAGATGGTGCCGATCTCGCCCAGCGCCGGGATCACGCCGATCTCGTTATTGGCGGCCATCACCGAGACGATGGCGGTGCGCGCGTCGATGGCGCGGCGCACCGCATCGGGGTCGACCAAGCCGTTGCCATCTACCCCCAAGATGGTCAGGCGGAACCCGTCGCGCGCCATCGCCTTGGCGGCTTCGAGCACGCATTTATGCTCGGTGGCGACGGTCACGATATGGTCCTTGCCCTGGGCGCGATGAAACTGGGCGGCGCCTTTGATGGCGAGGTTGTTGGATTCGGTGGCGCCCGAGGTGAAGACGATCTCCCGCGCCTCGGCGCCGATCAGCGCCGCGATCTGGGCGCGCGCCTGTTCCACGGCGGCCTCCGCCTCATGGCCGAAGGCATGCGTGGCCGAGCCGGCATTGCCGAATTTCTCGGTGAAATAGGGCAGCATCGCCGCGACCACACGCGGATCGGTCGGGGTGGTGGCCTGATAGTCGAGATAGATCGGCCGGGCGGACGGGGTCATGCGGCGCGGCTCCGGGTGCGGGTATAAAGCGCGCACCACGCTTCGACCAGCCGCGCGATCTCGGCCGCGCTCGTGCTCCACCCCAGGCTGATGCGGATGGCGCAGTCGGTGAGGGCCGGCGGCACGCCCATCGCGTCGAGCACATGCGAGCGCGCGACCTTGCCCGAGGAACAGGCCGCGCCGGCGCTGACCATCACGCCGTCAAGGTCGAGCGCCATGATTTGCGTCGCGGCGGCGACACCGGGCATTGCGATGCACAGCGTGTTGGGCAGGCGCGGGACATTCATCCCAAAGATATGGGCATCGGGGGCGATTTCCAGCAGCCTTCGCTCGGCCTCGTCGCGCAGGGCGGCGATGCGCGGAAATTCCGCCGTATCCGCCATGGCGGTGGCGGCGCCGAAGCCGGCAATGCCCGACAGATTCTCGGTGCCGGCCCGGCGGCCGCGCTCCTGCCCGCCGCCCGCTTGCCGGGGGCGCAACGCCAGATCGGCCCGCGCCACCAGGGCGCCGACCCCCATCGGGCCACCGATCTTGTGCGCCGACAGAGTCGCCAGATCGGCATTCAATTCGCTGAAGTTAAAAGATATTTTTCCGAACGCCTGAACCACGTCGCAATGCAACAGAGCGCCGCTGGCGTGGGCGATCCGCGCGGCCTCGGCCACCGGCTGGATCACGCCGGTCTCGTTATTGGCCAGCATTAGCGACACCAGCGCCGGCCGCCGATCCGCGTCGAGGAGCCGCCGCAGCGCGTCGAGATCGGCGATGCCGCCGCCGGTCACCGGCAGGATTGCCGCCTGGGGCGCCGCCGCCAGTATCGAGGCATGCTCGGTGGCGCCGACGATCAGCCGGCGCTCGGGAAACCCGTGCAGCGCCAGATGATTGGCCTCGGTGCCGCCGCTGGTGAAGATGATGTTCGCCGGCGCCGCGCCCACCGCCGCCGCGACCTGCGCGCGCGCCCGTTCCATCAGGCGCTTCGCCTCCCGACCGGCACCATGCACGGAGGAAGGATTGCCGGTATGGGCCAGCGCCTCGACCATCGCCGCCGCCGCCTCGGGGCGCAGCGGCGCGGTCGCGTTCCAATCGAGATAGGCGGGGGTGGTCATCTCGCGGGCGGGGAAAAGCATCCCTCTCCTCCCCTTGGGGAGGAGAGGTTAGGTGAGGTGGGGGAATCTCGATGATGCCGCCATCCCCTCTCACCGTGCGCCGCCGCCATCACTGCGTCAGCGCCGGGCGGTCGGGTTCGGGATCGGCCACGCCGCGGCTGGCGCGGTGAATGACGCCGGAGAGGCCGAGAATGCGCTGGGCGCAGACATCGGCCAGCGTCACCGAGCTGAGATAGAGATGAATCTGGTTGCCCAGCTCCTCCCACAGATCATGGGTCAGACAGCGCGCCTGCTGGCCGGAACAGCCGGTGGGCGCGCCGGGACTGCACCGGGTCGCGCGAATCGGCTCATCCACCGCCAGGATGATATCGGAAATCCGGGTCCCGTCGGCGCCATGCCCGAGGAGATAGCCGCCGCCCGGTCCCCGCACGCTCTTGACGAGGCCGGCGACGCGCAGCTTGGCGAACAGCTGTTCGAGATAGGAGAGGGAAATCGCCTGACGCTCGGCAATATCCGCAAGAACAATGGGTTGGCCTTCATAATGCTTGGCGATGTCGACCATCGCCATCACCGCATAGCGGCCCTTGGTGCTGAGTCTCACAGCGTCCCCCTCACGCCTGGCGCCGGTTGGCGGGCGCGCGGGCCTCCTCGAGCTCGCGCTCCAGCGCCGCGATCCGGGTGCGTAGCGTTTCCATCTCGCCGCCCAGCTTATCGATCTTGCAGGCGATCGGGTCGGGTGTTTCGTCGCACGGCGTGCCATAGGGTATGAACGCCGGCGCCGGCTTCGGCGCCAGATCGGCCGCGGTGACGGCGTGGATCGGTTTCGGCGCATCCGCGCCCAGCATCCGGGCCGGGACGCCGCCGACGCTGACCCCGGCCTTGACCTCGCTGATCACCACGGCATTGGCGCCGATGCGCGAATTCCGCCCGACCGTGAAGCCGCCGAGAATCTTGGCGCCGGCCCCGACGATCACGCCGTCTTCCAGGGTCGGGTGGCGCTTGCCGCGCGCCAGCGAGGTGCCGCCCAAGGTAACCTGTTGATAAAGGGTGACATCATCCCCAATTTCAGCGGTCTCGCCAATGACCACGCCCATGCCGTGATCGATGAACAGCCGCCGCCCGATCGTCACGGCGGGATGGATCTCGATCCCGGTCAGAAAGCGCCCGGTCTGCGACACCAGGCGGCCGAGAAAATGCAGATTGTTGCGCCACAGGAAATTCGCCACCCGATGCAGCCACACGGCATGAAGCCCGGAATAGCACAAGGCCACTTCGAGCCGGGACCGCGCCGCGGGGTCGAGCCGAAGCACGTTGTCGATGTCTTCGCGCAAGTTCTTCAATATCATGGCTTCCTGCTGTGCTATGGTGGCTTGGCCGCGTCGCCCCACGGGCGAGAGAGCAAGTCCTATTATCCTACCGGAACAGTCGAGTTTAGCGGGCCTCACATGACATCTTCAATGGGAAAAGACCGAGTGCCACGCTCGGCTATGGAAATTGGTATGCACCATGCCTGAGATCATCATCGCCGGGCCCGACGGCCGCCTCGAAGGCCGCTATCATCACGCGAAACAGCCGAACGCCCCGATCGCGCTGGTGCTGCACCCGCACCCGCAATATGGCGGCACCATGAATCATAAGGTGGTCTACACCACCTATCATGCCTTCGTTCAGCAGGGTTTCGCGGTGCTGCGCTTCAATTTCCGCGGCGTCGGGCGCAGCCAGGGCACGTTCGACCGGGGCGAGGGCGAATTGTCGGATGCCGCCTCGGCGCTGGACTGGCTGCAAAGCTATAATCCCAACGCCTCGTCGTGCTGGATCGGCGGCTTTTCTTTCGGCGCCTGGATCGGCATGCAGTTACTGATGCGGCGGCCGGAGATCGACGGCTTCGTCTCGGTGGCGCCGCCGGCCAACATGTACGATTTCAGCTTCCTAGCGCCGTGCCCGTCCTCCGGCCTGATCGTCCATGGCGACCAGGACCCGCTGGTCCCGATCGAGGCGGTGCAAAAGCTGATCGACAAGCTGATGCATCAGCGCGACATCAAGATCATGTACAAGCTGGTGAAGGGCGCCGACCATTTCTTCGCCGACCATCTGCCGGAACTGGACGAGGCGATCCAATCCTACGTCGCCGCCAACCACCGGCCAAAGGCGACGATTGTGGGGCGCTGAGCAGCCATTATCGAAACAGCGTTCTGAGGTCGCGACGCCCGTCTATGACGCGGACGATTTCGACGGTTTCGATGGGCCGTCGCGCTGCATCGGGTCGAATCTCATAAAGCACCAGATAGGGCGGCTCGACCAATATTCGGGAGTGCGGCCTAATGTCGGAACGGCGGGGTCCGACACGCGGATAGGCTCCAAGCATATCGATCCGTGAACCGATCGCCTGGACAATGCGAGTGGCCGCCCGGGGATTGTCCGCGGCGATGGCAAGCCAGATGTCCTCAAGATCGCGCTCCGCCGCCGGCGTAATGACGATTTCCGTCATTCGGCGGTTTTACCGCGCGATTTCCTTGCGGACGTTAGCGTGCGTCCGATGTCAAATTTCACGGGGCGTCCGCTCCGCTTCCCGGCATCCCACAATTGTCGGAGACGGGCGATGTCGCCAGGGCCGAGAGAGCGCTTCAACTGCCAATCGCGAATCGCCTCGCGGACAATTTCTCCCGAGCTGGAATATTCACCGGCATCGACGGCCTGCTCGAGCGCCGCGATCTGCTCGGGTTCAAGCGCTACGCTGATCTTGCGATCGTCGGACATCGGAGCCTCGTCTTTCCGCCTCAATGCATCTTATCACGGTTCCACCTCGTCCAGGGTTTGATCCGGCACACCTGCAAGCCGGTCAAGGGCACCGACCATTTCTTCGCCGACCATCTGCCGGAGCTCCGCCCCACCGAGTTCGTCGAAACGTGCCGGCGACTTGCGAAACTTATCAAATGACACCTGTCCCTCAATGCGCTCGTCGCATATCTTCTTCTGAAAATGCCGCGTCATAGACGCACCAGCAGCTCTGCATTGGCGGCAAAGGAACTCGCATGCATCGCTTTGTGTTGCTCCTCGCCGCCTTGTTCATGCTCGCGGCCGCGCCGGCCACCGCCCAAACACTGACCATCGTTTCCGGCGATGGGCAGCACGCCCCCCGTGAGAGCTCGCGGTACTTAGAAGGCGGCATGGCCCAATTCGCGCCGCTGCGCGTCGCGCTTCGCGATGCCGCCGGGAAAGGGATCGCCAACGCACCCGTTACCTTCCGCTGCAATCACGATCCGGCAATGGCCTGCCAATTAACGCCGCCGGGAACGGACAACGGCACACTGATGGTGAAGACCAACAGTAACGGCATCGCGTCGCTCGACCAGATGCTTGGCAAGTCGATACAAACCTATTACCAGGACGGTTCGTTCACCGTGACCGCCTCCTACCGCAATCGCGCCGTTACCTTCAATCTCAGCATGGTGCCGCCCAAGCGCGCGCCGGTGGGCTGGGTGACGGGCGCGACGCTAACTGTCGTCGCCGGCGCCAATCAACGCGTGATACGCCGCACTGCCCGGGCGCATTTCGGGCCGATGGCGGTGCGTCTGGTCGGTCCCAACGGCAAGCCGATCGCACATGCGCCTATTCATTTCAATTGTGGGGACAGCGTGGCGTGCCAGCTAACGGCGTCCGGGGTGGATCACGGCGAGCTCGATGTCATGACCGATGGCAACGGCGTCGCGACTCTGGACCGGATCGATGGCGGCTCGCTCATCTTCTGGCACCGCCAGGATCAACAGCAAGGCGTTGGTGTTGGAACACACACGATGCGCGCGACCTACGGCAGCATCGCGTCGGCGACCGTCTCCTTCACGGTGATGAAGTAGCCGGCTTTCGGCGGCAAATTCATCCGCGGATCGTCATAAGCCCAGCGCTTCGTTGCGCATGCCGGTGAAAAACGTCTCCGCGCGCTTTCCCGATGCCTCAATGCTACGCGCCGATTGATCGGCCTCGGCCTGAGCTTTGCGAAAACCCTCGACGGCCTTCTGTTGATTCTCGGTAAGGTTCTTCGGGTCTAGCCCGATTTCGATGATGAGGCTGTCAATGACTGTCGGCATGTTGCCTCATCTGCTCAAAAAAGACATCATTATTGTCTAACACCACATTTATGTGGTGTTTACGCGGAGAGGTGATATTGTCTCCCCATGAACAGCAACGAATTCAAGCGGTGGCTTCAGAAGCAGGGAGCGATATTTACCCCCGGCAACGGCGGTCACTTGATGGTTCGGCTGGGCGGCAAAACTTCGGTCCTTCCGATGCACGGCAATAAGAAGGAGCTGGGCAAAAGGCTGGTTCTGAAAATCAAGAAGGACCTTGGTTTGCGGTGACACCACTTATTTTTATTCGATGGAGGAGGACTATCTCCTATGTATGCGTATCCCTACACACTGGAACCCGACGACAACACGTTCCTGTTGCAGTTCCCGGACATCGCTATCGCTCACACGGTCGGATGGACCGAAGCCGAGGCGATCGCTCATGCCGGCGATGGGCTGACCACGGCGATACTCGCCATCATGGAAGACGGCGGCGACGTTCCGCGTCCCTCCCCTGCCCGTGGCCGGCCGACAATTTCTCTTTCGCCTCTTGATGCTGCGAAGGTGGAAATCTACCGCGCCATGCGCGCGGCCAAAGTCTCTAAAGCCGAGCTGGCACGTCGCCTGGAATCTCATCCAACCCAAGTGGACAGGCTCCTTGACCTTCGGCATGCGTCCAAACTGGAACAGATCGAGCGCGCCCTCAATGTCCTGGGCAAACGGATTGACATCCTGATTTCCGACAAGGCCGCGTGACATATCCTGCGGCGCTACCTCGAATTGCGCCTATCGGCTGGCGAAGGATGCCACGCCCCAACTCGGCGTCCACCTCGATACAAAGGTCCTCCGTGCCGCACTGATCCAGTTCGGGCAGCGACACGAGATGGCTGGAAAGCACTAAGCCGAGCGGTTCCAGTTCTTGCGCATTCGCCGCCTTCGGGGAACGGCTTCACGGCGCGGGTTCGTCGGCCTTCGGGCCGCGCGGGGCCGGGGGAGGGGTCAGCGCCTCTTGCGAGGCGCTCAAATACTCCCCAAACGTCGCGTCCAAGCGCTCATGGAGAAGGCGGTCGAAGGCCGCGCTGCCTTGCCCGGCCTGCGCTCGCTGCAAGCTCGCGATATAGGCCGGGCGATCCTCCGGCCGCACGGCGACGGGCGGATAGCCGCCACCGATCAGAATCAGATTCATAACGAGGCGGGCGGTGCGACCGTTGCCATCATTGAAGGGATGGATATCGACCAAGCGGCGGTGCGCGTCGAAAGCAGTCGCGGGCGTATCGGGCGCGATTCCTAGCCACGTCGCGAAGTCACCCATCAACGCCGGCACCTCGGCCGGCGATGGGAAATTGTGCCGGCCGGTCTCGGTCAGAACATAACGGCCCTGATCGGCATAGCGGCCGGCAATGTCCGGGCTTGAGCGTCGCACCACGAGCCGATGCAGGTTGCGCGGATCGGCTTCGGTCAACGGCGTCGCCTGGCGCGCGATCGCGCGCACATAGCGCAGCGCCTCGTAATGGTCGATCGCTTCGAGGAGATCCTTGAGCGGCTTGCCGCCGATGGTGATGCCTTGCTCGATCACCAGCGTCGTCTCGGCGGCGCTGAGCGTATTGCCCTCGATCGCGTTCGAGGTATAGGTCAGCTCCAGATCGGCGGAATGCTCGAGATTGCTCAACCCGCCCGGCGCGCGGGCGCGGCTCCGGTCGAGTTCGGCTTTTTTGGCGGCGATCCGTTCGAGCAGGACGTCCATGATTTGTTCTTATCATGAGGACAGGGGATTGCCAAGGTAAAGCGTGGCGGCGGCAGCTTGGCCATGCTTGAAATAAACGCAAATAGCGTTATATACATCGCGTTTAGGAGGTGATGATGGCGAGCGAGGCACAGATTGGGGCGAATCGGCGAAATGCGCGGCACAGCACTGGTCCACGGACCAAGGACGGAAAAATAAAGGCCAAGATGAATGCGTTACGGCATGGGCTTTATGCAGCGCAATTGGTGGCCATGGGCGAATCGGATAGCGATTTGACGCGCCTTCTCAGCGCATTGCGCGCCGCGCTCGATCCGCGAGATGCGTACGAAGAGCTGTTGGTTCGGCGGGTGGCGCAGGCGAGTTGGCGGCTCGACCGGCTGGCCAAGCTGGAGGCGGCGCTGCTCGACGGCGAGGCCGGGCGCGAGACGCGGCGGCGCGGCATGACCGCCGAGGATGTGTGGCCGCTGGCGCTGACACCGCTGGGCCGGCACGAGGCGGTGCTGGACCGCGCCATGCAGCGCGCGATGAGGCTGTTGGCGGATCACCGTGCCGCCCGGCGGCACGCGGTGGCCCCCACCCAACCCTCCCCCGTAAACGGGGGAGGGCAATTATTCGACGCACTGCGCCTCGAAGAAAATTTGCAGGAACGAAGCCAATTTTCGGTGGCGAATCAAGGGCCAGCGCCCGAAAACGAAGCCAATAACCAAGCCGATTTGCCGCGCGCCGACCCTGATTCAGTCGGCGAACGGGTCCTTTACCAGGATGGTGTCGTCGCGCTCGGGGCTGGTGGAGAGCAGGGCGACCGGGGTCTCGATCAGTTCCTCGATCCGGCGGATATACTTGATGGCGAGGGCCGGCAGGTCGGCCCAGGACCGGGCGCCGCGCGTGCTCTCGCTCCACCCTTCCATGGTCTCATAGACCGGCTCGATCTCGGCCTGGGCGGTGGCGCTGGCGGGTAGATGGTCGAGCGTCGCGCCGCCCCGACGATAGCCGGTGCAGACCTTGAGCTCGGTGAAGCCGTCGAGCACGTCGAGCTTGGTCAGCGCGATGCCGTCGATGCCGGCGACCTTCATCGCCTGGCGCACCATCACCGCGTCGAACCAGCCGCAGCGGCGCTTACGCCCGGTGACGACGCCGAACTCTTTGCCGCGCGCGCCCAGCTCCTCGCCGATCGCATCGGTCAGCTCGGTCGGGAACGGGCCGCCGCCGACGCGGGTGGTATAAGCCTTCGTAATGCCAAGGACATAGCCGACGGACCTGACACCCAGCCCGGCGCCCGCGGCGGCCATCGCCGGGTGCGTCACCGAGGAGGTGACATAGGGATAAGTGCCGTGATCGACGTCCAGCATGATGCCCTGGGCGCCTTCGAACAGGATGCGGCGGCCGGCGCGGCGGGCCTGGTCCAGCCGCTCCCACACCACATCGGCATAGGGCAGGATTTGCGGGGCGATCGCCAACAGCGCCGCCTCGACATGATGCCGCTCCACCGGCGGCGCCTCAAGAGCGTGCAGCAAAGCATTGTGATGGCGCAATATTTCGTCGAGCTTGGTGCCCAGGGTCGCGGGCTCGGCGAGGTCGCACAGCCGGATGGCGCGGCGTCCGGCCTTGTCCTCATAGGCGGGGCCGATGCCGCGGCCGGTGGTGCCGATGCCGCCGCCGGCGCGCGATCGCTCGCGCGCGCGGTCGATCTCGCCATGGCTCGGCAGGATCAGCGAGGCATTCTCGGCGATCTTCAGATTGTCCGGCGATACCGCCACGCCTTTCTCGCGGATCGCATTGATTTCCTTGATCAAATGCCAGGGATCGACGACCACGCCATTGCCGATGATCGAGAGCTTGCCCGGCCGCACCACCCCGGATGGCAGCAGGCTGAGCCGATATTCGACGCCGCCGATGACCAGCGTATGGCCGGCATTGTGGCCGCCCTGAAAGCGCACCACCACATCGGCGCGCTCCGACAGCCAGTCGACGATCTTGCCTTTGCCCTCGTCGCCCCATTGCGCGCCGATAACCGCGACATTTGCCATAAAGTCAGTGCCTTACCTGATATTTTCCAGCCACGCCAAGCGGCCCATCGACCAATGTCACCCGCCCGCGATCGATCAGCTCCACGAGATGCGCCATCACCGAGCCGCCAGCCGCGCGGGTCAATCGCGGATCGAGGCCGATATAGACCCGCGCCACGATCTCCGGCACCGTGACGGCGCCGCGCTCCATCGCGCGCAGGATCAGCGCCTCGCGCTCATCGCGATGGGTGAGATAGGCTTGCACCAGCGTCGCGGTGTCGCGCACCGGCGGGCCATGGGTCGGCCAGAACGAGTCGGCAGCCGCCTCCGCCGGCAGGAACCGTGCCAGCGAGCGCTTATAGGCGGCCATGTCGCCGTCGGGCGGCCCGATCGCGGTGGTCGACCAGCCCATGATATGGTCGCCGGTGAACACCGCATTCTCCTCGGCCAGCGCGAAGCACAGATGGTTCGAGGTATGGCCCGGCGTCTCCAGCGCGGTCAGGTGCCAGCCCGGCCCGGCGGCGGTATCGCCCTCGCGCATCACGATATCGGGGACGAAGTCGCGGTCGGCGCCTTCCTCGACCCGTCCGGGCGCCGCATTCTCGGGAAACGCCGCGCCGAGGTCGCGCCCCGAGCCATGCGGGCCGAAGCCGAAGGTCTTGGCCCCAGTCGCCGCCTTGAACGGCGCCGCCGCCGGCGAATGGTCGATATGGGTGTGGGTGATGAGGATGTGGGTCACGGTCTCGCCGGCGAGCGCCCCCGTCAGCGCCGCGACATGCTCGGCCAGCAGCGGCCCCGGATCGATCACCGCGACCTGACCCTTGCCGACAATGTAGGTGCCAGTGCCCTTGAAGGTGAAGGCGGACGGGTTCCGCGCCACCACGCGGCGGATCAGCGGCGACACCGTATCGGCGACGCCATACTCGATCGCCAATTCGCGGACAAAGGGCAGGGGCGTTGACATGAAGGATGGCTTAACCCGGAAAGGCCGAGGGGACAAGCGGGCCGACGGCGCCGACTTAAACCGGGCCGCAAGGCTGGGTCAATCGACTAGGCAGGCGTCTATTCCCGAATTGGGAACAATCCTGCTGTTACCGAACCGAGAATGTGTCATATTATCCGCCGATGCAGATCATCGCGCGCCGGACGCTGCGGCAATTCTGGGAACGGCATCCGGCGGCGGAGAAGCCGTTGCGTGCCTGGTACGGCATGGTCGCATCCGCCGAGTGGTCTGGACCAGCTGATGTGAAGGCGATGTTCGGAACCAATGTTGATTTCGTTGCCGACAACCGGGTGATCTTCGATATCGGCGGCAATAAATTTCGCCTGGTGATTCACATCGCTTATCGGTATCGCCGCGTGCTGGTGAAGTTCGTCGGTACGCATCGGGAGTACGACAAGATCGATGCGGCCACGATATGAGCGGGAAAGGAGCTTAGGCATGGAGATTCGGCCCGTCCGCTCGGAAGCGGACTATGATGCGGCGCTCAAGGAGATCGCGGTTTATTTCGAGCGCGAGCCGAAGCCGGGAACCAAGGCGGCGGATCGCTTCGATATTCTCGCGGCGCTGATCGGCGCTTACGAGGACAAGCATTGGCCGATCGAGCCGCTGGACCCGGTCGAGGCGATTCAATACCGCATGGAACAGGCGGGTCTGACACAGGCGAAATTGGCGGCGCTCCTGGGGTCACGCTCGCGCGCTTCGGAGATCATGAATCGCCGGCGCCCCTTGACGCTCGACATGGCGTGGAAGCTGCACCGTGCCTGGAACATCCCGGCCGAAAGCTTGCTGCGCCCTTATCGCCTTGCCCCGCGGCGCGCGCGAAAGACACCCGCGACACGCAACCGCGCGGCCGGCGCATAGGCGTTACTTCTCCTCCCCGCCTTTGGCGGGCGGCTGGTCGGCGGCGAGGATTTCCGCGTAGAGCGGGTTGCTGGTGGGGAAGCCGAAGCGCTTGGCCTTCTCCTCGTCGACCGGGCCGCGCGGGAAGGCGGCGAGCGTCGCCTGGAAACGCTGGGCGACGCCTTCCTTGAATTCATTGTGGGTGAAGATGAAGAGGAGATCGCGGCGGATCGCGTCCAGCACCATCTCGCCGACCTCGATCGGGTCCATCCACACTGGCGATGGCACGCGGGTGGCGAGGCTGGCCTCGACCTCGCCGAGGCCGGTGTTCTGGAATTGCTCGGGCCGCAGCTTGGCGACCTCGTGAATGTTGGTGGTGATCGGGCCGGGGCACAGCACGCTGACCCCGATCTTCTCGTCCGCGAGCTCCGCCTTCAGCGATTCGGAGAGACCCAGCACGGCGGCCTTGGCGGTGACATAGATCGCCGCGCCCTTGCCGGGCAGCACCCCGGCGACCGACGAGGTGTTGACGATATGTCCGCCCTCGCCATGCGCGGCGATGCGCGGCATGAAGGTCTGGATGCCGTTGACGACGCCGCCGAGATTGACGCCGAGGCCCCAATCCCAATCATCATAGGTCGCCTTGCGCGCGCCGCCCAGAATGCCGACCCCGGCATTGTTACAGAGGACATGGACCTTGCCGAAGACGCGCTCGGTCTCGTCGGCGGCGGCCTTCATCGCGGCGCGGTCGGTCACGTCGAGGCGGATGAAATGGACATTGTTGGCGCCCTTGAGCTGGGCGGCCGCATTGTCGAGATGGTCCTGCCGGATATCGGCGATCACCACCTTCATGCCGTTGCGCAGGAACACCCGCGCCATGCCGAAGCCGATGCCGCTCGCGCCGCCGGTGACGAACGCGACCCTGCCTTCCACGTCTTTCATGATTCACTCCGACATGCGATCCGCCGGACCGTCGGTCGACGATCCGGCGGATCGATATGGCAAGCCTATTTCATGTCGAGAGTAATGGA
The DNA here is from genome assembly GCA_036510675.1 of Allostellaceae bacterium. Classification (GTDB taxonomy): domain Bacteria; phylum Pseudomonadota; class Alphaproteobacteria; order ATCC43930; family CGMCC-115725; genus JAATGI01. Next base: position 10,877 of record DATCDN010000077.1, on the reverse strand, counting down.
ACTCACGGCGGCGCCGGTTTTCCAATCGAGTACCACCAATTGCTCGCCGCCGCTTGACAAGGCGAGGCGCAACATGACGCGGTTACCCTCGTCTTGAGCGGTCAAGACCTTGGCGCCCGCAGGCAGTACGAAATGGTGTTCGCCACCGGATGTTGTCGCGGAAGCCGTCGTCGGGCCGATACCAAGTTTCGCCTCGATAGCCAAAACATTCGTCAATCCCGGATCCGGGTCGTTGGCGCAGCCCTCGACATTCTTCCAGCCGCCATTGTGGATCACGGCGGTGCGCGTCACATGGTTAGGATTGTGCTCGGTGGCGCCGGGCCCGCCCCAGTACCAGGGCTGGCAGAGGATGTCGGTGGCATAGGGCTTCACGTTCTGAATCGCGGCGGTCACGGTGGCACGATTGATCTTGGCGGGATCGCCGATCGTCAGCATGGCATTGATCGCGATACGGGCGGCGATATAGCCAGCCTGGCTGAAACTGTCGCGCAGCGACTTGCCGCCATAGGCGTCCATCACCGCGATCCAGTTGAGATTGTCCTTGCCCTTGCTGTCGAGCGGCGCCAGCTCGGTGTTCGCCCACAGCCGGTCGTTCCAGTACTTGCTGTCGATCGCGCCGGGGAAACGGACGGTGTAGAAGGAGGTCGGCACCGTCCATTTCATCTTGGCGGCGGCGTCCTGCTGCTCGGCCGCGCTCATGATCTGCACGCCGATATCGTCGGTGCCATAGATCATCACGGCTTCGGCGCCGGTCGCCATCAATTGCAGCACGATGGAACCGTAATCGGGCGAGACCGGGTCGGTATAGACGCTGGTCACCTTGACGCCGTACTTCTTGCCCCACAATTCCAGCCCGTTACAGCTATAGTCGGAGCCGGGGAATTTCGGGATCGAGCATACGAGGCTCTTGACCCCCAGCTTGCGCCGCGCGAAATCGGCGCCGCCGATGCCGCTTTGCCGCGGGCCGGCATTGACCTCGGCGATGTTCTTCGACTGATAGCATTGCGAGGGAATGCCTTCGCCGATCTCGAGCACGTTCTGCTTGATGTACATCTCGGCGTTGGAGATGCACTCGATGATGCTGGTGCTGCCGACCATGGCGAAGACGCCTTCGTCGATCACCAGTTTCTTGCCGGCCTGGGCGGCGACATCGAGTTTGCTCTGATCGTCGATGTCGCTATAGACGATCGGCCGGCCCAGCACGCCGCCATTGGCGTTGGCGCATTTGAAATAGGCCTCGACCGCCTCGTCGGCCTCCTTGAAGCTGCCGGCGCCGCTCATGGTGGTGACGGCACCGATCGGAATCGGCTGGCCGGTGGCGGCCTTGCCGGTGTTCATGCCGCAATCGGGCTTCGCCGCGAACGACGGCGCCGCCCAGGTGACGATCGCCGCCACGGCCAAGGCCGAGACCAGGCGCAGGCTCACATGTATCGACATTATGCCCTCCCTCTTTCCGTCACGGCATTGATTGGCCGACGGTTCATCGATCGGTCCAGCATACACGAAAATCCGCCGGTGGGCAGAGAGTCGCGGGGAGGCTCCGCTCAGGCCGCGACGCGCGGCCGCCACGCCAGCGGCAGCGCGGTGACGCTGTGGACGATGCCGCTGTCGGTAACGACGTTGGCGCCGGGCTCGATCGCGAAATCCGGAATCCGCTTCAGCCATTCCTCGAGGAAGATCCTGAACTCGGCGAGCGCCAAGGTCGAGCCGGGGCAGCGGTGAATCCCTTGGCTGAAGACCGAATGTTTGCGGGCGTCGGCGCGGTGGAAATCGACCGCGAGCGGATCGGGGAAGCTGCGCTCGTCCAGCCCATGCAGGCAGGCCGACATCAGGATCGGGTCGCCTTCCTTCAGCGCGACGCCCTTGAAGACGACATCCTTGGCGACGATCCGCGCGATGGTCGGAATGCCGAAGCGGCGCAGCAATTCCTCGACGGCGTTGGGAATGAGTTTGGGCTGGTCGATCAATTGCCGGCGATGCTCGGGATGCCGCGCCAGGAACAGCGCCATCCAGCCCATCGACGAGGCCACCGTGTCGAGCCCGCCCAGCACCAGCGAATTGGTGATGCTGAGCGCCTCCATATCGTCGAGCGGCCGCCCCTCCACCGTTCCCGCCAGCGCCTTGCTGAGGAGGTCGGCGCCGGGATGCGCGCGCCGCTGGGCGATGATCCGGACCAGATAGGCGTTGAACTTGGCGCGGGCTTCCTGGGTGTCGGTGTCGGTCTTGGGACGGAAGATCGGGCCAACCCAATCCAGCAGCATTTCGCGATCCTGGAGCGGCAAGTCGCACATCTTCATGAAGATCACGATCGGCAGCCGCAGCGCGAAGTCGGCGATGAACTCGCATTTTCCCGAGGCGTAGAACCCGTCGATCAGCGACGCCGCCAATTGCCGTGCCTCGTCGGCCCAGGCGGCGATGGCGTTGGGATAGAAGAACGGCGAGATCAGCGCGCGATAGGCGGCGTGCCGCGGCGGATCGATCTCCGCCGGAATGATGCGCGGGCGATCCATCGCCGGCAGGAAAATGACCCGCGAGGAAAAGGTCTGATTGTCCGTCAGGATATTGCGGATGTCGTCGCCGCGGGTCGCCACCCAATGGCCGCGATTGCGCGGGGTCCAGAAAATATCCGGCCCGTCATGCAGCCGTTTCAGGGTCAGGAACGGGTCGCCATCGCCGCCGGCGAGATGGAGAAAATCGAAATCCATCACCAGCGCGGGCGGCACATGCGGCGGCACCGGGCTGATCGCATCGGTCGTCGCTTCGGTCATGGCGAGGTTCCTCCCGATCCCGTCTCTATCGCCGCTGGCATAGCGCGGATGGGCGGCGTGAACAAGGGAGAGGGGCGTCGCCTCGCGGGTCGCGATTTACACGGGCATCGGGGCGCGGGTTCGTTTAACGTGTCGCGACCAACAAGGGTTCGCATCGGGAGGACCGACATGAAGCTGTGCTATTTCAACGATTACCGCCTCGGCGTGATCAAGGGCGACAATGTCGTCGACGTCACCGACGCGGTGAAGGACATTCCGCACCGGGATTCGCGCGACCTGATCGTCGGGCTGATCGAACGCTGGGACGCCTATAAGTCGAAGGTCGAGACGGCGGCGGCCGGCGGCAAGGGCGTGGCGCTGAGCGGCGTGCGCCTGCGTCCCCCGGTGCCGCGGCCGGGCAGCATCGTCTGCATGGCGGTGAATTACATGGAAGACGGCACCCTGACGCAGAAGCCGCATATCAGCGCCTTCCACAAGGGGCCGACCTCGCTGATCGGCGATGGCGACACCATGGTGCTGCCGGATACCCCGGCCACCATCTTCGAGGGCGAGGCGGAGATCGCGGTGGTGATCGGCCCGCGCGCGACCAATGTCAGCCAGGCCGACGCCATGAAGCATGTCTTCGGCTATACCTGCTTCATCGACGGCTCGGCGCGCGGCTTGATGCCGTCGACCAATATCTTTTTCCCGATGAAGTCGCGGGATACCTTCGCGCCGATCGGCCCCTGCATCGTCACCGCCGATGAAATCGCCGACCCGCACAATCTGATGCTGACGCTCACCAACAACGGCCAGGTGATGCAGAAATTCAGCACCAGCGACATGGCGCACGATATTCCGCGCTGTATCGAATGGATCAGCGCGATCCAGACGCTGGAGCCGGGTGACATCATCGCCACCGGCACCAATCATCGCGGCCTCAATTCCTTCATGGATGGCGACAAGATCGCGCTGACCGTGGAGAAGGTCGGGACGCTGCACATCGACGTGAAGGATCCGCTGGCGCGCACCTGGGCGCGCACCACGCGCCTTCAGCACAAGGAACAGGGCGGCGAGGGCGCGCACACGCCGCAGCTTACCGGGAAGCACGCCCAGCGATAGCGGGTTCGGGCGGCGACCAGGCATGGGCGGCCAGCCGGGGCCGCCACGCCGCGCCCGCGATCCAGTCGAGCAGCGTGGCCGCCGACGGCGTCTCGCGGTCGATCGCCGTGACCGCGCGCCAGGCGAGGCACAGCATGCACGACATCACGGGCGCGCGGCCGATGCGCGGCCGCTCGCTGATCGGCTGAAGCGTCGGCATGCCGGTTCCGAGCATGACGATCGCGTCGAGGTCGCTGTCGGTCAGCGTGTCGAGCGCCGCCATCGCCCCGCTCGCCGGCAGGGCGTAGATCGGGTGGAATTGGCCGGCATCGGTTTTCGCCTCCGCGACACTGGCGACGTCGAAACCCTGTGCCTGCCAATAACCAACGCTGGCGGCGGTCAGCGTCGCGGGATAGGGCGACACCAGGCCGATCCGCCGCGCGCCCAGCGCGTTCAGCGCGTCGACCACGGCGCTCGCCGCCGTGAAGGCCGGCACGCCGGTTCGCGCGGCGATGCGCCGCAGCGTCTCGTGCTCGCGCGCGACGCCGGCAAGATAGGACGCGCCGGTACAGGCGATCGCGATCGCGTCGATCGGCGCGTTGGCGAACTGGCGGAGCGCTTCGTCGAGCTGATCGAAATAATCGACCAGCCGTTCCTCGATCGTGGCCTTCGGGCTCATCAGCCGGCCGTTGATCATCGCGACGCCGGCCGGCCACAGGATCGAGAATTCGGGCTCCACCGTGGTATTTGCCTGCGGTGTCAGGGTGGCGACCAGGCCGCGCGGCGCGTATTCAACGGGCATTGCTTCCATTCTCCTGAAATATCGTCGTCGCCTGCCACAGGTTTCCATATTACCTTCCGCCGGTGCTTCGATATACCCAACTTGCCTGAGCCCACCATGCCCTCACAACGACCGAGCGATCCGCAACTCATCATCGTCGGCGCCGGTCCGGTCGGATTGTGCCTCGCCAATCTTGCGGCCGGCGCCGGGATCGAAACCATGGTTCTGGAGGCCGAACCGGCGATCGTCACCGATCTGCGCGCCTCGACCTTTCACCCGCCGACCTTGGATATGCTGGAGGCGTTGGGCGTGACCGAAACGCTGTTGGCGCAGGGCGTCATCTGTCCGAGCTGGCAGGTGCGCCTTCACCCCAGCGGTGAGCGTGCCGTATTCGACATGTCGGTGTTGGCCGACGACACCAGGCATCCCTATCGTCTCCAATGCGAGCAATGGAAATTGTCGCTGGCCCTTCATGCCCGGCTGCAAGGCGAGGGCCAGGCGACGCTGCGCTTCGGCGCGCGCGTGGTCGATGTCAGGGCCGGCGACGCCGCCGTTTCGGTTGACATCGAGACCGCGCATGGTCGCGAAACGGTCAGCGCCCGCTATGTCGTCGGCTGCGATGGCGCGCGCAGCATGGTGCGCGGCGCCAGCAACATTCCGTTCGATGGGCTGACCTATCCCGAAACCACGATTCTGGCGACCACGCGTTTCCGCTTCGAGGATTATCTCGAGGGAATCTCCAACGTCTCCTATTGCTGGAAGGAAGGCGGCAATTTCAGCCTGTTGAAGGTGCCGGAACGCTGGCGCGTGTCGATCTATCCCCGCGAGGATGTGTCGATCGAGGATCAGCTCGCGCCCGCTTCGATCGAGGCGAGCCTGCAGGAGATCGTGCCGCGGGCCGAGCCGTTCGCGGTCCTGGAGGCACGGCCCTATCGTGTCCACATGCGCATCGTGCCGACCTATCGGCGGAGCAGGGTGCTGCTGGCCGGCGACGCGGCGCATGTCAACGCGCCGGCCGGCGGCATGGGGCTGAATGGCGGCATCCATGACGCGTTCTGTCTCGCCGAATGCCTGGTCGAGGTGTTGAAGCACGGCGGCGGCGACGATCGGCTGGATCGATACGATCGCCGCCGGCGCCCGGTGGCGCATGACGAGATTCTGGCGCAGGCGGATCGCAATCGTGCCCGGATGCGCGAAAAGGACCCGGCGCGGCGGCGCGAATTGCTGGCCGACCTGCAGGCGATCTGCGCCGATCGCACACGGCTGGCGGCTTATCTGCGCCGTTCGTCGATGATCGATGGACTGCGCCGTGCCGCGCAAATCGACTGATTTTAGACGGCGCCCGCCGCTGCGTGGCCGGTCCAATTTACCAGGAAGCCCTCGGCGCGGCCGAGGAAGTCGCCGACCAGCGCCGTGAAGCGCGCCGGCTGATCGGTCTCGATGACATGGGCCGCGTCATAGACGAAAATCAAATGCGAGCGCCGAATCCGGCTTTTGATCGCGCGGGCGCCGTCGGGCGCCAGGATGCCGTCCTTGGTCCCCTGCACGATCAGGGTGAGGCAACCGATCTCGCCGAGGCGCGCCATCAGCGCGTGGTCCATGCCGATGCCCGCCATGTAGGCGCGTGCCGTCCCGAGATTCGCCAGCGCGAGGGATGGGTCCTCGGCCTGCGGCTGAAGCCGCTCCGGATGGGCGAAGGCGCGCCGCAACAGCTCGGTCGGGTCGGTCGGAAACGCGGGCGCATCGGGTGGCTGGAAGCCGGCGGGAGATTCGAGCACCAACTGTCCGACCGATTTTGGATGAAGCACCGTCAGCCACAACGCGAGATAGCCGCCGAAGGAATGGCCGATCACGTCGCACGGCTCGCCGATCGCCGCCGTCGCGAACGCCGCCATCAGCCCGGCAAGATCGGTCATGGTCGTGATCCCGGGCAGCCAGTCGGTGCCGTCGAAGCCGGGCACGATGGGCATGAAAATGCGGAACCGGGCGGCCAAATCCTGAAGCGGCTGGGTCATACGAACCCCGCCGGCACTGTGCAGATAGAGCACCGGCCGGCCGCTGCCGCCGACGAAATAGCTGACCGTGCCGGCGGGAAGATTCACGCTGGTCCGCTCGAAGCCCGCCGCTGCGATCGACATGTCGCGTCTCCCTTTCGTCTCGTCGCTTAGAGTGCCCGGACTTCGGGCAGGATCTTGTCCTTGAACAGGCGCATGCCGTGATGGATCGCCTCGTCGGGAATATTGCCGATCTTCATGTTGATCTGGGTGAAGCCGTGACCCAGCTCGCGGTGCAGGCGCCGCAATTGATCGATCACCATGTCGGGCGTGCCGCACAGCACCGAGCCGTTGGCGATCGCTTCCTCGATGCCGATATTGGCCGATTGCCGCGCGTCGCGGAATTGCGTCGCCGCGCCTTCGTCGTAGTAGCGCGTCTGTTGCAGCACCAGGCGCTGCGCGGTGCGGATGCCGCCGCCCAGAACCTGCGCGAAGTAGCGGCGGCCGCCCTCTAAGAGGCGCTTCGCCTCGTCGAAACTGTCGGCGATGCAGGTGTTCTGGCCGATCAGGATATGCTCCGGCCCCGGCTCCCAGCCGCATTCGCGCGCCCGGCGCTTATAGATGTCGATCTGGGCGCGGGCCCGCGCGATGTCGGCGACCTGGGCCATGCCGAGGATAGCGTGCTGCTCGGCGGCGATTTCACAGCTATGCGCGCTGCTGCCCGACATGATGATCGGCGGATGCGGTTGCTGGCGCGGGCGGGGCCAGATCGATACCGCGCGGAATTGGTAATAGGTGCCTTCCCAGCCGAAGGGTTCCGGCTCGGTCCAACAGCGTTTGATCAGTTCGCACGCCTCGACCAGCCGGCCATAGGATTCGCTGGGCGAGACATTGTACGCGACATATTCGTGCGGAATGCCGCGCAGAATGCCGGCCATCAGCTTGCCGCCGCTGATGACGTCCAGCATCGCATATTCCTCGGCGACGCGGATGGGATTGAGCAGCGGCACCAGGCTGCCGACCATCGCGATCCCGATATGCTTCAGCCGCTGGGTCAGCGCCGCGCCGATGATGTTGGCGTTGGACATGAGGCCATAAGGGCTCATGTGATGCTCGTTGCAGGCGACGAAGTCGAAGCCGCACTCCTCGGCGAACGCCAGATTGTCGATATAGGTGCGATAGAGTTCTGTGCCACGCACGGGGTCGAACCCCTTGTTCGCCACCGGCCAGTCCTCCACCGGCTCGGTGCCCTCCGTCCACGGCATCAGATGGAAATACATGAAACGCATCGGCGCGATCCTTTCGGCGATGATGGGCGCGAGACGGCGCGCGCGGCCCGCTCAGGCGATCTCGGCGGCGCGACGCACGCTGCTGATCATCGACGACCGCAACATATAATCATGGGCCAACGCCGGGTCGGCGCCGATGCGGCGCAGCGCGTCGAGCGATTTCTTCCGCGTCTCGGGATCGCGCTCGCTCATCAATTGATGATTGCGCATCGTCTGCTGCTGCACCGCCTCGACGGAGACGGTGCGGCGCTGGCGGTCATAGAGATCGAGCAGCCGATCGTCGGCGCCGTGCCAGATTTTGGCGAGTTTCTCGGCGAGATTGAACGCGTCATGGATGCCGCCATTCATGCCCATCCCGCCCAGCGGATTGTTGATATGCGCGGCGTCGCCGGCGATGAGGGCGCGGCCCGCGCGAAAGCGCGACGCGACCCGCTGGTGGACGTGATAGATCGAGCGGTGGACGATTTCGTAACGGACCGGCCGGGCGACCACGCGCTGCAGCACCTGCTCAAGCGAGTCATCGGACAGCGCGTCGTCGCGGTCGGTATTCGCCGGCGCCGGCACCAGCGCGCGCCACAGATCGCGGACCCGCAGCAAGACCAGCCATTCCCGCGGATCGGAGATGTAGTTGACATAGGCGAGGTCGGAGATCGGCTCCTCGAAATGGAACGGCGTCGAGGCGATCAGGAAATATTCGGGATAGGTGAACCCCTCATACTCGATTCCCAGCGAGCGGCGGATGGGGCTGCGCGCGCCCTCCGCGGCGACCAGATAGCGGCCTTTGAGGGTGACCGGGCCGGACGCTGTCTCCGCCTCGACCGTGACGCCGTCATCGTCCTGCGTCGCGGCCACGGTGCGATGACCGAAACGCAATTCCGTGCCCGCGATCTTGAGATATTCCTCGCGCAGCGCCCGCGTCAGCTTCCACTGTTCGCACTGCACGCGATAGGGATGCGCCGTGTCGCCGGCGATGAACGACAGATCGAAGGTCGCGACCGGGCCGGTCTCGCGGTCGCGAAACTGCCAGGTCGGCGCCTTCAGCCCCTCGTCGATCAGGCGCGGGACGATGCCGAACTCGTCCAGCATGTCGAGCGTCGGCGGATGAAAGGTCGAGCCGCGCAGTTCCATCACCAGATCCGGCTCCGCCTCGATCAGTAGGGTCGGAATGCCACGCCGCGCCAGCGCGAGGGCGGCGACGAGCCCAACGGGCCCGGCGCCGGCAATGATGACGCGATCCTTGTTGTCACTCATGGACATACCTCGGCACAAAAGCGCTCACGGCATCGACCACTCGCCGCGTTTCGGATCGATCTCCAGCGCGTGCATCGGCACATAGCCGTCGCCGGTGTCGCGGATCTTGTAATAGCTGGTGCCCCGGAAATCCTTGGTTTCCATCATGCCTTCCATGATCTTCTGGCGCGCCTCGGCGACCGGGGTATTTCCGTCGATGCCCTTGCGCTTCATGATGTCGGCGAGAAGGATCACCGCGTCATAGCCGGTCGGCGAATTGGCGACATTGACCGGCTTGAACTGGCTCATGCCGGGGTCCTTCAGCACCGCCGCGGTATAGCGCTCGACGAATTTCTTGTAGAGCGCCGGATCGCCGTTCGACCATTCGTTGGTGGCATAGCCGGTGGTGTGCCAGAAATGCGCGTCGGCGCCGATGGTCTTGGTCAGCGTCTGCGGCAGCGTGCCGGGCCACATCAGCCCGTTCGCGAGCAGCGGCACGCGGACGCCCTGCACCTCCATCTCATGCGCCAGCCGCACCGCGTCGGGGTAGAGGATCGAGGCAAGAATGCCGTCGGGATTGAATTCCTTGAGGCGGATCGCGATCGGCGAGAAATCGGATTGGCCCGAGGTGAAGGTGACCTGGCCCAGGATGGTCAAGCCATGCTTCTTGGCCTCCTCGGTCCACTCGCCGACGGCGGCGCGGCCGCTGGCCTCGCGGACATCGCCGATCACGACGATCTTTTTGACGGTCGGATTGTGCTTCAGAAAGTCGGCGAGCCCTTCGGGGATGCCGGTATCGTCCGGCGTGGCCATCCGCAGCGCCCACGGCCGCCGGTTGATGCCGGCCTTGCTGGCGTTCATGTTGATGCCGGGAAATTTCAGCGCGTTCAACAGCGGGGTCGCGGTCTCCCATTGCGTGCCCGACATCGGCCCCAGAATGGCGAAGGCATTGGCCGCTATGGCGTCGCGGATGCGCAGCACGCCCTGATCGGGCTTGAGCTGATCGTCGTAGCGCACCACCGTCAGCTTGCTGCCGTTGATGCCGCCGGCGGCATTGACGTCCGCGATCCCGAGATCGACGGCGATCGACTGCAACTTGCCGGTCGAGGCAAGAATGCCCGAGAGGGGCGCGGTATGCGCGATGAGAATCGGCGGCTTGTCCTTGGCAAAGGCAGGGGGGGCAAAAGCGGCGGGGGTCGCCAACAACAGGGCGGCGGCAGCGAGCATAACGGTGACGTAATGACGTCGAAACATGGGCTTCTCCTATTCTCCCAGATATTGTCGAAGCATTTTCGGGTCGGCGAGCAAGGCGCCGGCGTTGCCCGACATTGTGAATTCGCCTTGACGCATGACGTAACCCGTGTCGGCCAGGCTCAGCGCGGCACGGGCATTCTGTTCGACGAGAATCAGCGGAATACCTTCGGCCTTGATTTCGGCCAGCACCGCGAAGGCTTCCTTCACCATGCGCGGCGACAAGCCCAGCGACGGCTCATCGAGCAGTAGCAGGCGGGGCCGGCAGACGATTGTGCGCGCCAGCGCCAGCATTTGCTGCTCGCCGCCGGACAGAAGACCGGCCGCTTGGCGCGAGCGCTCCTTGAGGCGGGGGAAGCGCGCATAGACCCGCTCCACGGCGGTGGCGAATGGCTCGCCCGAAACCGCGCGGTCGAAGGCGAGGCGCAGATTCTCGAGGACGCTCAACCGCTGCAAGGTGCCGCGCCCTTCCGGGACGTGCAGC
>DATCDN010000076.1:0-14248 GCA_036510675.1 Allostellaceae bacterium | reverse complement strand
CTCGAGCGGGTTGGTGCTGTGCAGCTTGGCGCGGTGCTGCGCCGGGAAGCCCATATAGGCCAGCACGTCGGCTTCGGCGTCATCCATCAGCGCGGCGAGTTTGGGCACGCGCGGCCTGGCTTGGTCGGCGACCTCGCGCCATTGCTTTCGGGCCGCTGCCGCGTCGTCCTGGGCAAACGCGGTGCCGACCCAGGCGGAGACGATGCGCCGTTGGGTCTTGCCGGCATAGGCGAGCGCGTTGCGCATGAAGTGCACGCGGCAGCGCTGCCAGGTGGCCCCCAGAACCTTGACGATGGCGGCCTTCAGCCCCTCGTGCGCGTCCGAGATCACCAGCTTGGCCCCGCGCAGGCCGCGGCGTGCCAGGCTGCGCAGGAACTCGACCCAGAAGGGCTCGGCCTCGCTGTGGCCCACCGTCATGCCGAGCACCTCGCGCCGCCCGTCGGTGTTGACGCCGACGGCCACGATGACCGCGACCGAGACAATGTGGTGGTCGCGACGCGCCTTGACGTAGGTGGCGTCGAGCCAGACATAGGGCCACTCGCCCTCGATCGGGCGGCTGAGGAAGGTCTGCACCCGTTCGTCGATCTCACCGCACAGGCGCGAGACCTGGCTCTTGCTGATCCCCTCCATACCCATCGCCTTGACCAAGTCATCCACCGAGCGGGTCGAGATGCCCTGGATGTAGGCTTCCTGGACCACCGCGGTCAGCGCCTTCTCGGCCAGGCGGCGCGGTTCGAGGAAGGCCGGGAAGTAACTGCCGCGCCGCAGCTTGGGGATGCGCAGCTCGACCGTACCGGCGCGGGTCTCCCAGTCGCGGTCGCGGTAGCCGTTGCGGTGATTGAGGCGGTCGGGATTGCGCTCGCTATGCCCCGCGCCGCACAGCGTATCGGCTTCCAACTGCATCAGGCGTTCGGCGGCAAAGCCGATCATCTCGCGCAGGAAGGTCGCGTCGGAACCCTTCTCCAGAAGCGTGCGAAGGGCGATCTTGTCGTCGGTCATCGTGGTGATCCTCGGGTCAGAGTTGCGTCTCGCAACCCAACCCTACTCAGGATCGCCGCGGTGGCCGCTGACCGGCCCGCCTGCGCCAGACTCGTGGCGGTCGCTCCGGCGGGCCGGTCAGCGGCCTCCTACACCACCACCAGGGACACGACCTGCTTCAGAAGCGTGACGGCTTCATCTACCTCGGAGTCAGATAAGCATCCGGCGCTAAGATTTGTTGCGGGCATGATCCGCGCCCCATGACCATTAATCTCGAAATCAAGTGCTCGAATCGTGTTCGCCAATGGCTTCCCCATGCTTTGCGGTAAGCATATAGGATGCCGGAGCCTATGGCAAACACCCGTCAGGAGCCGGACATTTCAAACCGAGACACTACCGCGCGCCGCCTCAACGGATCGGGAATGTGATCAGCCAGGGCGGCCGGTCAGCCCAGGGCGTGGCGGCTGGCGCGCCGATATCGGTGTCGAAGGCGGCGATCCGCGCGCCGGCGGCGGCGAGGGCGGCGCCGATGCGCAGGAACCGGCGGTTGCTGGCGGCGCTGCGCAGGGTCATCAACGCGATCCGCTTGCCCGCGACCGGCCCCGCCTGCGCGGTCAGCGCCGCAACGAGGCGCGCCATCTCGGTCTCGCCGCGATAGAGCCGCGACACCCGGTCGAGCCGCAGGCGCGCCCGCCGGCCGATGGCCCCGCCCTGGGCGATGCCGAAGCGGTCGGCGAGATCGCGCGCCGCCCGCGCGACGGCGGCGGGCCGGCGCTGGCGGGCCACCGCGCCGATGCCGGTGCGGCGCAGGAGGCCGGCCACCTCCTCGATCTCGGTCGCGACCATCGGCACCCCCATCGCGATCAAGTCGAAGACGCGGTTGGGCGCGGCGAGGCGCATGTTGGCGATCGCCGGGTCGAACAGGACGAGGCCGAGATCGCACGCGGCGAGATCGCGTAAATACGCCGGATAGGGAATTTCGCCGACGAAGAAACAGCGATGCGCCACGCGGTCGCGGGCCAACGCGGCGCGCAGCACCGGCTCGATGCGCGGGTTGGAGAAGCGCCCGATGAACACCAGCACATGATCGGGCGGCAGATGGCGCAGCGTGCCGGCCGCGACCAGGGCGCCGGTCTCGGCCGAAATGCCGCCGGGGCTGACCAGCACGATGTCGCTGTCGGGGATGCCCAGGCGCGCGCGCAAGGTGGGAGCCACCGCCTCGTCCAGGACGTTGTCGCGGGTCAGGCTGGCGGCATTGCGCACCGCCACCACCGGCGCCGTGGCTCGGCCGCGATAGCGCCGCCGCAGATAGCGGGTCAGCGCGTGGCTGGGCGCCAGCACCAGGGCGGCGCGACGGACATAGGCGCGCTCCCACCAGCGAAACGGCAGGCGCAGCGGCGCCGGGATGCGGCGCAGGAACCGCGCCGTGCGCTGGCGCAAATCGGGAATCTCGGTCGCGTCATAGACCAGCGCGCCGCCGCCCCGCGCCGCGAGGCCGGCGGGCAGCGCGAAGAGATCGGTCGCGATGACGATGTCCCACGGGCCCTGCCGCGCCGTCTCGCGCCGCACCGCGCGGGCGAACCGCCGCACCCGGCGCAACTGCGTCATGCCCGACCAGGCGCCATCGCACACGGCGACGAGGGCGGCGATTGGGGCGGCCATGCCCGGCGGCGTGAGCCGCGCCCGCCGCGTCGCGCGCCAGGCGCGCTGAAGCCAGGCGGGCGCCAGACGGTCGGACAGCGCCACGGCCCGCACGCGATCGGGCATCGCGAACAGCGCGCGGTCGGGCGCGCGCACGCAATAAAGATCGACGCGCCAGCCCAACGCGCACGCCGCGTCGATAAAGCCGATGAGGCGGCGGTTGTGGCGCAGTGCGAGATTAGCGACGAAGGCGGCGCGGCCCGGCCGCTCGCCCGCCAGCGCGGCGATTTCGGCGCGATAGCGCGCGGCCTCGTGCGCCGGCGAAAATCGCGCCGCCATCGCGGTCAGGTCCCGCACGATACCGGCGCGCCGCGTCGCGGGTGCCGCGGCAAGCCGCAACACCGAAGCCGCGATCGCCTCGGGCGCGGCGTCGGCCGCGATCTCGCCGATATCGTAATCGCGCGCGAGGCGCCGGACCTCGTCGCTGGCGGTCGCCACCATCGGCACGCCGGCGGTGGCGAGATCGATGAGCCGCCACGGCAGCACCAGGCGCTGATTGCGATAGGCGAAGCTCAGCGGCACCAGCCCGATATCCGCGCCGGCGAGATACGGCAGATAATCGGAATCGGGCAGCTCGCCCTTCAGCACCACGCGGCGCGTCAGCCCCAGCCGGCGGATCAGCCGCTCGATCGTCTCGCGATAGGCCGGCGTGACGAAGCGCCCGACAAAGACTAGGCTAAAATTCTCCGGCAGGCGGGCCAGCGTCTCGATCGCCGCCTCGACGCCGAGATGCGGCGCCGCGGTGCAAGGATAGACCAGGATACGCGTCGCGGCCGTCGCCCCCACATCGGCGCGGATCGCCGCGCTCGGCGGCGCCGACAGCGGCGGGCGCGCGTTGCGGATCGCGGTCGCGCCGCGCCCGAACCGCTCGGCGACGAAATCCGCCATCGACGCGCTGGTCGCGATGATCCGCGCGGCGGCCGGCAGATCGCGCGCGAAGGCACGCGCGAGGCGCCGCTTCACCGCGCTATCGGCGGCGACGAAATGGGCGCCCTGACGCTCAAACGGGTCGGGAATTTCGTTCACATCGAGCAGCACCGGCACGCCGCGGCCAGCGAAACCGCGGGCGGCGAATAACGACATCGCATCCGTTGCATGACAGAATGTATATCGCGTGAATATGGAATGAATACGCACGCGCATACCGAAAACATAGTATTTGCGCGTGAGATAAGTGGGCCCGATCGCCACCTCAGCGCATCGCCTGAAGCAGCGCGCACACCGACGCCGCCTGCGCCAGATCGCAGCCATCGTCCGGCGCGCCGCCCGCGATCGCGTCCAAAAAACCGCGCATCTGCGCACGGTAAAGATCGGGCTGCGCGCCCGGCGCCAGCAGCGACCGCGCGCCCCGGCACACCGCGACACTGTCGAATTCGGGATCGATGGAGGCGCGGATTTCGCCATGACGGCCGCGAATTTCCAGCGACTGGGCGAAATGTGGTGCCGCGAAATCGCCAGCGATCTCAATGGTGACGCCGGATTGGCTGATGAGGCCCGCCGTCAAGCGGTCATCGGCGTCGGCCGCGATCGCGGCGCCGGCGATGGTGCGGCGCGGATTAGTTTGCTGCTGTTCGAGCACCGTGGCCTCGCGCATCGGGCCGAAGAGCCACAGCGCCAGATCGATCATGTGCGAGACCAGCTCGTTCACCACGCCGCCGCCTTCGTCGCGCCGGTGTTTCCAGGCCGCGTGGTTGCCCGGCGCCGCGATGAGGAGGCGTGCGGTATCAATGCCGCCGAGCGACGGCAGCGCCGCCCGCGCGGCGCGGATCGCCGGGGCGAGGCGATAAAGATAGCCGACCCGGCCGACCAGCCCCCGCGCGGCCGCCTCGTCCGCGATGTCGCGTGCCGCCGCTTCATCCCCGCCGAACGGCTTTTCGCAAAAGACATGCTTGCCGGCCGCGACCGCGCGACGTGCCAGCGCGGCATGGGCCGATGTCGGCGTCGCGATGATGATCGCGGCGATCGCCGAGTTGGAGAAGACCGCGTCGATCGTCGACAGCCGCGCGCCGAGCCGGTCGGCGGCGTCCCGCGCGCGCGATGGATCGCGGTCCGCGACGGTGAGGTCGGCGTCGTCCCGAAGCGCCGCGAGATGTCGCAAGCCTTGCTTGCCGCAGCCGATCACCGCGAGCTTCACCACTGCCCTCGCGCTGGCGCGACGGCGCAAAGAAAAATATGCTGGCTGGCATTGCGACATGCGGGGAGCAACCATGGCCAAGCCAGACGACGCCACCGAGGATTCGGGGGCTGCCGATTTCGAGACCAGAATCGCGCGCGCCGAGATGCAGGCGCGGTTTTACGAGGCGCAAATCCGCGTCCTTGAGGCGCGCCGCAAATTGGCGGAGTTGCGCAAGGCGATGAAGTCCGGCGCCTAGACCGCGTCATGGCGCCGCCGGTCGCGCGGACGCGCGGAGCGTGGTGAGGCGGCGGCGCGCCTCGAGCACCCGAATCCGCGCCGTCAGCCGCGCGCCCTCGGCCTCGAGACGCGCCAGCGACCCGGCGAGATCGCGTGGCGCCCCCGCGCGCGGCATGGCGCGTTCGCGCTCGCATTGGCGCAGCCACGCCGCCATTTTTTCTACCGGCACATCGGCGCGATGCGGCACCGCATGGGGATGGCGCTGAGCCCCCTCCAGCGCGCGCCGGTAATAGAACGCGGCCATGCCAGCCTTGCCGAGCCGGTGCAGCACGCGCGCGTACCACAAATCGGCCTGGCCATGATCGGGAAATTGGGCGCGGCAGGCGCGGAACAATGCCGCCGTGGCGGCGGCATCAGCGCGCGCGCGGGCGTCGCGGATTGCGCGATTGAGCGCGAAGTCGCGCCGGAAATCGCCGGCGATATAGCGCGCGGCATGCTCGGCCGCCGTGAAATAGGCATGAAAGAACCGATGCCGCGTCTCGTCGCCGGTCCAGGTGAGATTGAGCCGCTCGGCGAGGCGCGGGTGGATCGGCGCGTGATAGGGCTCGTGATATTCGGGCGCGCGCGACAATGCATCGAGCGCGCCGGAATCGTAGGGCAGCGCCAGCATCGCGACCACGCCGCGCAACAGTATCATGCCGGTGGCGAGGGTTGGATGTTTCACGCTCCAGAAAAACCGCCGCTCGGCAAGATGCGGCTCAATGGCGCGCCATGGATCGAAATCCGCCTGCTGGCCGAGCCGCCGCATCGCGAGGCGATTCATCTCGAAGAGCCGCGGCGCGTTCTCAATTTCGGCGCCGCGATAGGCGAGATAGCCGGCGACCAGCGGCGCCGCTTCCTCGCCGCGCCGAAAGCGCGCCGCGAAACCATCCAGCATGCGGTTGCCGCGCGCCAGGTAAAAGGGCTGGCGGCCGCGTTGCGTATGATCGGGATGGATGCGCGGCGCCAGCGCGTGATAGACGCCGGGCAGCGCCAGCGCCGCCACGCGAATCCGCGGCGCCGCCGCCGGCACCAGCGCCGACCAGGGATCGGCCGCGAGATTGGTGACTTGCACGACGTGCACGTCGCAATCGCGCGCCGCCGCCAGATCGTCGGCATGCGCCGGGCGATGGGCGGCGCGGAACGACACCGCGATCGCCGGCTCGCCAGCGTAAATCCGCGCCAGCGCGTCGGCCACGAATTGCATCTGGCAATTGCCCGAGACGAAGATGCGATAGGGCCGCGCGTCAGGCATCGGCCCGCCGTGTCAGGCGCGCGAGATAGTCGACGAGGCCGCCGAGATCGTCGAATTCATAGCTGCGCGCGATATCGATGCGCACGCCGAGCCGGTCTTCCAGGCTCAGCATGATGCGGGCATGGCTCAGCGAGTCCCAGCCCGGCACAGCGATGGCGCGGGTGGCGCGCGTCAGGCGCCCGGGACGGCGCGCGCCACTTTCCTCCGCCACGATATCGGCGATGAGGCGCAGCATATCGGCATCGGACATGGCGTCGCCTCACGCGTCGGTCTGGTCGGGCCACGCGACGCGCGGCAGAATTTTCCGAGCATCGATGGCGTCGCGATGCCGGCGCACGAAGGTGACCATCGAGGCCAGCCGCTCGTCGCTGAGATAGTGCGGCTTGAGGCCGAGGCGCAGCAGCCCGTCATGGGCCGGCCGATAATAATGCTCCTCCTGTTCGCGGCGCGGATTGGGCACCGCCGCTATCCCGACATCAAGGCCGAGATCGCGGCCGACACGGCGCACCCGGTCGGCAAGATCGAGCACGGTGAACAATTCGGTGAATTGGTTATAGACCCGAAGCTGGCCCGGCGCCGGCGGGTTGGCCAGCACCAGCGCCACGCATTGCAGCGTGTCGCGCAGATCGAGATAGCCGCGCACCTGGCTGCCCTTGCCATAGACGGTCAGCGGCACGCCGGCCACCGCCTGCGTCACGAAGCGGTTCAGCACCGTGCCGAAAATATCGTCGTAATGAAAATGCGGGAACAGGCGCTCGTCGCTCGCCGCCTCTTCGGTGTCGTGACCATAGACCGGCCCCTGCATCAGGTCGGTGACGCGCAGGCCGTTGGCGCGCGTCTCGAACGACAGGAGGTCGGTGTCGATGATCTTGCTGGTGTGATAGACGCTGCCGCCGGCGCGCGGATAGAGGACGCGATCCTTGCGCCCCTTATGCTCGATCTCGATCCAGCCTTCCTCGATATCGATATTGGGCGTGCCGTACTCGCCCATGCTGGCGAGCTTGACGATGTGGCATCGCGGTGCCGCGCGCTTCACCGCCCAGATCGTGGCGAAGGTGGTGAAGAGATTGTTGTGCAGCGTCAGGTGCGCCTCGTCCTGCCCCATCATCGAATAGGGGGCCGAGGGCTGTTCCGCGTAATGCACCAGCGCCTCCGGCGCGAAATCGGCGAACGCCGCAATCATGGCCGCGCCGTCGGTGCAATCGAGAATGCGGTGCGCGATGTGCTTGCCGGTCAGCGCCGCGAAGCGCGCGCAGCGGGTTGGCAAATCGTCGCTCGGCACCAGCGGTTCGGAGCGCGTCTCCCGCGCCAGCCGGCGACGCAGATAATTGTCGATGACCAGCACATCATGATCCCGCGCGGCGAGGTACATCGCCGTCGGCCAGCCGAGATAGCCGTCGCCGCCCAGGATCAGGATGCGCACGCATTCCCCCTTGTTACGCGGCCTCGCGCCAGTCGAGACAGATTTGAATCGCAGCGCGGCTCTCGGCACGATCGGCGATCAGGCGATAGGCGTCGGCGAAGCGCGCGGCCGGAAAGCGGTGCGTCACCAGGGCGTGCGCACGCACCTTGCCGGCGGCGACGAGGGTGGTGGCCAGCGCCAGATTGCGGCGCCGGTCCCAGCGATTGTAATCGCCGCCGCTCACATGGGCGCCGGCGGCACGCACGCCCTTCAGGGTCAGCTCGCGGTCGAACAGCGTCTCGCCGTCGAGCGCGATCGGCTCGTTATAGAAGCCCGCCAGCACGATTTCGCCCTGCGACCGCGCCAGCGACGCGACGCGCGCGACATTCGCCGCCGCCCCGGAACATTCGAACACGGTCTGGATTGGCGGCAGGCTCGCGCGCATCGCCGGCAGATCGTCATAGGTCAGCACCGCGCTGGCGCCGTGGCGCAGCGCCAGCGCCGCCTTCTCCGCCGTGCCGGTCAGCGCGATCACCGGGCCGGCGAAGCTCGCCGCCAGCACTTGCAGCAGGATGAACCCCAGCGTGCCCAGCCCGGCCACCACCGCCCCGTCGCCGACGGTCATGGCGGAGCGGTGAACCGCATGGAGCGCGGTCGCGGTGAGCGCGACCGCGACCGCGTCCTCATCCCCCAGCGTCTCCGGCAGTGCTACCCAGGAATCGCGCCGTTGTAGCAATGCGTGCGAGCCGTGCGGCTTCATCGCGAAGACGCGGCTGCCGACCGCCGCGTCCGCGAACGCCGGCCCCACCGCCGCGACGCGGCCAACCAATTCATAGCCCGGCCGATAGGGATAGGCGCGGCGGCCGGACCGTAACGCCGCGGCCGAGCCGTCGAGCCACATTCGCTCGGTGCCGAGACTGATGCCGGAGAGATCGGTATTAGGTAGCAAACGCACCTAGTACCGAGGAGAGGTTAAATGGTTCTCTTCGGTTTGAGGTTACGGCGCGCGGCGCTGGCCGCGTTTCTGGCCGCGTTTCTGTTAATCTACCAGGGAGGTGCTCTCGCCTTTAATCGCCCGGATGTCACGCCCTTGGATTCCGTCACCAGTGGCATCCAACCAAATATCAAAACTATTGGCGGTGTTCGGTTTTCGAATAATTTTTTCAACTTTGTAGATAAATCCCGTTTGGTGGTGACCACGGCCAATAACGTAATCTACGCACCCGACAACATAAAACTGAAATTTCAGCTTCCCGCCGATCAAGTCCATCCATCGACGATCCGATTTACTGAAGCCTGCGAAATACGGAATCTCATCGTCCTTCTCGGACCATGTTTCTCCAGGGAACAGCACGCGGCCTGTTTGTTCATTCCTGAGGGGCTTATGTCTAAAAGTCTCACATTCTTTTTTCCGCTGTTCTTCGGGATTTGTCCGCTTTTCATTGCCAATATACGCCTGCAAGTTGAATCTGACATTCAATGCGGGCCAATGCCCTATATTAACGATGGTATAACCTGGATAAAAAGAACCCGCCGGACCATCATCTGGATTGATAAGGTTGTGGGCAATGCGAAACGGACCGGGCCTTATTTCAACCTTCAGCCAAGGCCGCTGCTCCAATTGAATAAAACAATTGCTCTGGCGTGTGAGATACGCCTGCTCCTTAGCCGAATCTTCGGTGTCTATCACCAATTGACGTGTATAGATCGTGTAGAATATGAGAGCAGCAAGGGTGATTACTCCTACCCAATAAAGCCCGTGATCGCTAGCCATATTGCGGAAGTACCAAGCCAACCCCAACCCCAATACGATTGCGATAGACGCAATATAGTAGATCGAATTGTCAGAAACGATCCTGTGTTGTTGGCTAGCGACTTGTTCTGGTTCCTCGCAAGCATTATCACCGAGATATGCGGCCTCCATTTGATTGGCCGTCGCAGAATTTTCACTGGCGTTATTTTGGTCGCGACCGGGGGTGGGGCCGCTGTCTATTTTTTTGTTGCTCCCCATTTGGGGATTGATCTTTTGAGCATTGCCTGGCAGTGGAATTTGATTTGAAATGCCATCAAAGTATCCAATGATAATAGCTACTACGATCAATAATAATACCATCATGTATTCACGCCACGGCATGCCTGTCTACTGGGCGCTTGGGGCAATTATAACTACGTAACCATCACTCTGTTTTCCTACCGTTATCTTATGATCCGGTACCGGCACCAGCATTCCAATTGCCACTCGATTAACTTGGTATCCATGTTGTTGAAGGTACGCGCCATATTGCGCGCCAATTTCCTGATCCGTTGCATTACCAACCGTTTGCAAGGTGAGTTTTTTGCTATCAGTTAATTTTGCGATAAGCTGATCCCCTATATCTGGCGAGAATGGCAGACGTGGGGGAGCCATATTCATGATATTGGCGCACCCGTTACACGTACCCTCATTGGTAAAATTATTATTCGTCTGTGCATGCGCCATTTGTGATGCAACCACGATAATTAAGGCGATGAGGGTACAGACTCCACGAAAGGTCATTTGCATGTCCCCGCTTGGAAGAGAACTCATTTATCGTCGCTAAAGGTCCTCCAATCTTACTCCCTCCAATTCCAGCGACGCCAGCACGGCTAAAAACCATGTCGCGGCGAACGTCCCGCGATTGAGCTTCCCAGTTATCGAGGCTTCCGTTTCAGCGAAGCCGTGCTTTTTAAGCCGGGTCGCCAGCTCGCCATAGCCAACGCCAGCCCGCTTTAGCTCGGCCTTCACGAAGCGCCGCGCCCGATCTTCCCAATCGGCTTCCTTGGTCGGGGTTTTCATCCGCCCTCCTAAGAATAATCCTTCTGAATGTAGAAGGTTTCGCTTGCCTAAGGAAGGCGTTTGTTGTTTTATATGTGCAAGGAAACTTGCACAAACAAATGCCCCAACACTTCCTCCTCTCAACCGCCGCCCGGACGTTAAGTCTGGCAAAGGTGGCGCGTATGTCGGACGAGGAAGCGCGGGCCGCGTTCCAGGCAATCCGCTGGGCCGACTACAAGGGCGTTCCCCATTGCCCGGAATGTGGTGGCGTCATCCTCTACACCTACCGGACCCGGCACCTGTGGAAGTGCAAAGCCTGTCAGCACCAATTCAGCGTCACGTCCGGGACCATCTTCGCCAGCCATAAGAAGCCGATCCGCGACTACCTGTTGGCGATCGCGATCTTCGTGAACGGCGCCAAGGGGCATAGCGCGCTTCAATTGAGCCGCGATCTGGATTGCCAATACAAGACCGCCTTCGTGCTGGCGCACAAAATCCGCGAGGCGTTGGGCGCCGGCGATAAGGACGCCGTGGTCTCTGGCGAGGTCGAAATCGACGGCATGTATGCCGGCGGCTATATCAAGCCCGCCAACCACAAAGAGAACCGCCGCGACCGGCGACTTGCCAAAAATCAGAACGGCAAGCGCCAGGTCGTGATCGTGGCGCGCGAACGCCAGGGCAAGACCATCACCTTCGTTGCCAAGACGGAAGATGCGGGCGTGCTGGTGCTGCACAATCGCATCGCCCTTGGCTCGACCGTCTACGCCGATGAAGCCGGCCACTGGAACGCGCTGGGCGCCCGCTACCTCACGAAGCAAATCAACCACCAGCAAGCCTATTCCGCTGACGGCGCCTGCACCAACCAAGCGGAGAGCTTCTTTAGTCGCCTGCGGCGCGCCGAGATCGGCACGCACCACCACATTGCCGGCCCGTACCTCGCGGCCTACGCCGCCGAAATGGATTGGCGCGAGGATAACCGCCGCGTCTCGAATGGCGAGCAATACCTGTTGGCGGCAAGCGCCGCCGCCAAGCATGCCGTTTCCGCCAAGTGGTGCGGGTACTGGCAACGCCACCTCGGGGAATAGATCATGCCGCAAGGCGACATTCTCCGCTCCGGCCTCGACCGGCTCCATGCCGAGCTATCGCGCGAGATGCAAACCGCGACCAAAGAGGTTCTTCGCCTTCGCAAGGCGATCCAGCACGTTGAGGCGGTTATCAAGCTGGTGGCGCCGGACGGTGACATGGCGATGATCGCCAACAGAAGGCGTCGCCGCCGCATCCTGACGTTCAAGCGGGGCGAGATCGGCCAAGCGGTCTATCAGACCCTACGCGAGACCGCCGAGCCTCTGACGGTCAAGGAAATCGCTCTAGCATGCCTCTTGCGGAAAGGCGTCACGGGACCGGATAAGGTGGCGCTCTATCACCTGGAACACGGCATCCGCAACCTGTTTCGTACCTGGGCCGGCGAGACCGTCACTGCGACAGGTTTTCCTCGGAAATGGGCGCTCATTACGCGTGATTTTGCATGAGCACCCTCGGACTTATTGCAAGGAAAATCCGCTCCAGTCGCAATATGTGGGGAATAATTTGGGCGATACACAAAATCTAGTTGACGGGCACCATGGGCATCAATCACCCTCGCCCGGCCGACAAGATGGGGCGGCTCGCCCCGCCAAGGATACGAGCCGTAACTCTGAGAAGGTTTTGTTGGCTGGTGGGCCCTGAACTTCGGGCCACCTGATCAACCGACCCATCCGGTGATCTTGTATTCGCAAACTTGGGGCGGTCTTTTGGCCGCCCCTTTCTTTTCACCACAAGATTCTGTGCTATATCGGACGGATTCGTCAAGCATTTTGTGTCATCCATTTGGATGACATTTGGATGACACGCTATGCTAATAATCCGGCATGGCAAACCCCAAACTGCAATTCCGCGTGCCCCAGATCACGCTCGATTATTTGCAGGACTTGTTCGACACCGGAACTTGTGGGGACGACACGTCCGAAGTCGCGCGCCGAATCCTTGATGCCGGGATTCAAAAGGCAATAGCCGATAACATCATCGCCAAGCGCACACGGAAACCATAGCCCCTCCCTACTGCCCGTTGCGCGTCCCTCTATCCCCGGCTTTATCCGCCTCTCGCTTGCAGACACAGGCGCTAGGGTAAAGGGATGCCTTTTGGCGTAAGGCCAACCGGCGCCTCTTTTCGCGATTTCGGCGCGTATCCCGGCAGGTCCCTCTATATCCCGGCTAATCCCGGCTGGGCTAGGTGCGTTTGCTACCTAATACCGGGAGAGATGGGTTTCGACGACGGCCTCGTCCGGGGCGGGCACGGGCACGGCGGCGCGGCCCATGACGGCGCGATGCGGCGCCTGAATTTCGATATACCGCTGCAATGTACGTTTCCCCCCGCGACGCTTTCGCCGCGTAACCGCCCCGAGACTTGCATGCCCAGGTGTTCAACTAAATTGGTATAAGCCGCGCCGGCTTGTCAATTCGGACCGTCGATCCGGCCGGAATTTTTCATCATTACGCGTAATGCGCGCGCGTGTCGCGGGGTTGGCGTTCCGCGCCTGCTGTGCTGACCATCGACCGCGGCCGGTGTGGCGGAATGGTAGACGCGACGGACTCAAAATCGTAATCCGAACCCTCGCCTCTCGAAAACATCAAATAAACCAATAAGATAAAGGAAATTATCGACTTACATAGTCGTTACACAGTTATGGGACTTTTGCCCCGAGAAATACTACGCCTCGCACGTCAAAAACACGCTTGATGCCGCCGCGATCAATGTCCGGCAAGGCGCCGAGCCGGAAAGCCCAGAAATGACGCACACGCCTAGCATCGGCCGGTTCCGGGTTGGCGCGCCGGAGATGGTGTGCTAACCATCGACCCGTGCCGGTGTGGCGGAATGGTAGACGCGACGGACTCAGAGGAAAGTTGAGTGCCTCGGTGGAAACGCCGGGAGTAGAACTGCTCAAAGTCGGGGAAGGCTGACAGGCCATGCTGATGCTAATCCCGAGCCAAGCCCGAGCGATCGGGAAGGTGTAGAGACTGGACGGGCAGCACCTAAAGTGGCTTCGGCCGCTATGGCGAAGGGACAGTCCAGACCACGAACCTTCGGGCCGGCGAAAGCCGGAGTGGTATGAAAATCCGTTTCTCGCGAGGGAGTGGGGGTTCGAGTCCCTTCACCGGCACCAACTTCATAATCATTCGTAATCGGGAGATTACCCTGCACGTCGTCATGGTCCACCGGCGCATAAAGCCCGACGACGAAAGCAATAAAGCCTTTCTCAAGCATTGGCGCGAAATCAACACCGTTGGGGATCGCACGGGCTTAATTACCGAGTTCTTGAGTGAATCTTTGTCGGCCAAAGAATTTCCCGACACGACTTGGCACTTGGACCCCGAGGCAACGGGTGCATTGCGGCTACGTCGTCACCTCTCACCATAAGACGCAATTTCTAGACCATCCCTGACTTCGGCTGGTGCCGCGGGCGCCGACAGGAGAGATACCAATGGGAGCCCAGGAAGGAATCGAGCACGTCGTGGTGCTCATGTTGGAGAATCGCTCGTTCGATTCCATGGGTCGTGTCCCTGGTGGTGGTGTAGGAGGCCGCTGACCGGCCCGCCGGAGCGACCGCCACGAGTCTGGCGCAGGCGGGCCGGTTAGCGGCCACCGCGGCGATCCCGAGTAGTGTTGGGTTGCAACACGCAACTCTGACC
>DATCDN010000075.1:0-15720 GCA_036510675.1 Allostellaceae bacterium | reverse complement strand
GCCAAGCCGGCAAACCCGCGAAGGTAGCGATCATCGCCGCCGCTCGAAAACTCTTGATCGTCGCGAATACCCTCGCCAAAAGCGACCAAACATTCCAACCCAACCACCTTCATGCTTGACACCCAACACAGTCGCCGGCTTGGCCGCCATCACGTTGTCGACCCACTGGCTGAATTCGTCGGCGAGCCGCGCGGCGGGCCATGCCGGATCGGCGGTCGCGGCGGCGGCGAGCGGCGCCGGCGCCGCAACCAAGGCGTCGGCCGCCGGCGCGGCGAGATGACCGGCTCGCCCCGGATTATATCCCCACCCTGGATCGATGCCGTTCGGCACCCGCACCACTTCGCCGGTGCTCTTGTTGATGTACTTTCGAAAATCGAGCGCCGGCGGCGTGGTCTTGAGATTGCCTTTGAGATTCTGAAAATCGCGCTCACTGAGGGATTGGAGCGTGCAACGGCAATTCCAGCCGCACGGCGGCGCCCAGTAATCCCAATAGGGATCGTCCACCGGCAGCGTGAGATTGTTCCGTGCCGCGTGCGCGGGCCGCGTGCGGCCATCCATGATGGCGACATAGCGCAGATACGGCCGCGTCGCTTTGGTTCGCTCGAATTCTCCCCAATGGCCGGTCGCGTATGAGACGCGCATGTTGACGTCGAAGATGGTGCGCAGCCGGCGCGTCGAGCCGAGCTGCGCGATCTTGGTCTCGCCGGTCTGTGGATCGATCACGGCCTGGCGACCCCACCATCCCTTTTCCTGCAGGATCGGGACGAGGTTGGCCGCGAGCCGCGGCAGCGTCTTGCCATTGGCGAGCCCGTCGATCAGTGCCGCATGGATATCGCCGAGAATGTCGAAGCCGGCGGATTTAGCGACGGTGAACATCGCCGCATGCTCGTCCTGCCAGGCGTCTTGCCATGCGAAGGTCGGCGAGAGATTGGCGCCGCGATTCGTCAGCGCCGCGATCGCGGCGGCCGGCGCGAGCGGCTGCAATACCGGCTCGGCCACGGCGCGCTATTCCTCGGTCGAGAGCGGTTCTTGCGCGACGCCGGCGATGCGCGCGGCGAAGCCAGCGCGCGCCAGTTTCTCGGCGAGCGCGGACATATCCATGCCCTGGAGCTGCAGGGCGAGGATCTGTGTCGCTTCCTCGATCGAGACTGCTTTGGCCAGCTTTTGATCGAGGTCAGCGATCATCGGACCGATCAGCGGCTCCCATCCCTCCTGCGCCAGCATCGCGTCGATCGCCGCGTCCACCGCGTCGGGCTTGGCCGGCCCTGATGGCGCCTCCAGCCGTCGCGCGATCGCGGCCTGCATCGCCGGCGTCAGGATCGTCGGATTGACCGGCGCGGGCGCGGCAGGCGCGGACAAGAGTTCGGCGTCAGGATCGGGATCGGCGAAACCCAACATATCGCGCGCCTCGCTCATCTGAACCTTGAGGCCCAGCGGGACGAGCTGGGTCAGCGCCAGCGCGGTGGAGGCAATGTCCTTTTGGTCCTGACGGCCGATGCGGATGCGCGGGTATTTGTCCTGCGCGCCGAACTCTAGAATGATCCAGGGACGTGCGAGATCGCGGTTGCGCACCGCCGCCATGGCGCGCGCATCGGCCCGCTCGATATCCTCCTGGACTTGGCGGTGTTCCTGGCCCGGCCGCGTGACCGCCGGCAATCGCGTCGGTCGTCGCGGTCTGCCCGAGCACTGCTTTCGAGACCTGTCGCCCAATCGCGCAAGGTGAAGGCTTTGAACATCCAGGCCCAGCAGGCGATGCGCGCGAGGCCCGACCGGATCGGCAGGCCGGACTTCGCGCGGATCGAGGCGCAAATAAACTTGAAGCCGGGAAT
Organism: Allostellaceae bacterium; assembly: GCA_036510675.1. Classification (GTDB taxonomy): domain Bacteria; phylum Pseudomonadota; class Alphaproteobacteria; order ATCC43930; family CGMCC-115725; genus JAATGI01. The sequence goes on along the minus strand of DATCDN010000075.1, from coordinate 13,891 downwards.
GGGCACAAAACCGATATCGGTGCGGAGCAGTGGCGTCTTGCCGTCGGCGGGATCGGGAACGAACCACCGCGGATCGCGCCATTCGAGCCGGGCCGGCAGCCACTGACCCTCGGATGTGTCCCACAAAATTTCCGTGAAGGAGACGCCCTTGCCGATCGCGTCCAGGATATCGAAGATTTCCTCCTGCAGCGTATCGCGGTCGAGCCAGGCGCGGATCGTGTCGGCGTGCCTCACATGCTCGGGATCGTCGGACCCCGCGTCGACTTGAATTTCGAGCTGCGCGACCGAACGCTTCCGGGTGCCCAGCACACCCACATAGTGCAGATCGCGTTCCTCGATCTGTTCCGCCAGCTCCAAATAGCGCAGCCAGTCGCCCTGGTCGGCCTCGTGCAGGATGCGCGCGAGGCGGCTCGGATTGAGACCGTCGGCCGGATAGCCGGTGAGGATCGAGCGAACGCCGGTCAGCGTCGGTTGCGCGATTTCCTCGGTGAGCGTTTGCCGCTCGATCGGATAGCCGTCGGGGCCGAGGATCGGGGATAGATTCGCCATCAAATGCTCCCGCGCAAGCCCGCGCCCAAGGGCGACCGATAGGGGGCGCGATCGCCGATATCGTCGTCGTCATCGGGACGGTTCGTATTGATGACCGCCGGTGGCGCAACCGCGAGGTAATCGAACAGCTCGGCCACCATCCGGGTCGCGAAATAGCCGAGCGCGATCGCGACCGCCGCATCCCGTGGCGCTTCTTCCTGGCGGCCCCGGTCCGCAGATCGGGTATCAGCGGAATGCCGCGAATGACCTTCACGATGCGCAGATCGGAGGCGGTTTCATCATCCTTGGGGATCGAGATCGAATCGTCTTCAAACGCCGTTTTCACCGGCGACATGTTGAAACGATACCAATCCTGCGACAGCTTGATCGCGGCGACCAGGCCGCCGCCTTGACCATCGGGCTCGGCCGCGCCGAAGAGCCGTTGCATCTCTTCCGCCACTTCGGCGCCGGCGCCCGTCGCGTCGAACGCGGCGCCAATCGGTCGCGGCATATTCTCGATCACTATCTTCGTGACCAGCTCTGCTCACGGTACGGGATACGCCGCATCTCGATCACCAGCGCGGTGCGCCGGCGCATCATCTTGTCCAGCGCGAACAGCCATAGGACCGACAGATCGGCGACACGCGCAAAATCGAAACCCAACCCGTGCTGGCAATTTGGATCGAGCATCTTCAGGGCCTCGATCACATCCGCCATGAACAGGGCGACACGGCGGAGGCGGATCAGCTCAACCTCTTGCAGGAAGTCCGGCGGCAATTCCCATCGCAAGATCGGCGCGTCCGCCGTCATGCGCGCCTCGATCAGCGGTCCCGGCAGCCACGCGCCGGAGCCGAGCGAGGGAACACAGAACAGCTCTTCATCGGCACCATCGCCGTAGAAATCGATGATTTCCTGGCGCCAGCGCGCCTCGGTTTCGGGGGACCATTCCTGCCCGGTGACGAGACAGATGCGCTGGTAAAGTCCTTCCTGGAGGGCCTTGTCGAAATCGATGTGCAGATGGTGATAGGGCAAGCGCCCGCCCAGCACATCCTGGACCGGCACATTGAAATCGTTCTCGGCGCCGTTGTGCGTCGAGCAGACGAAGACCTGACCGCCCCGCATCAGGAACGCGAGCGCGGCCTTCAGCAATTCCTTCAGCGATTCGACGAAGGCCGCTTCGTCGATGATGACGAGGCCCTGCTTGCCGCGCAGGGTTCGCGGCGCCGACGACGGCGCCAGGACCTCGAACCCAGAGGCAAAGCGGATGCGGAAGGCGTGGATCGAATGATCGCCGTTAGCAGGAATTCCTCGGCCGCCATCGCGGCCGTGTTGAACGCCCGCGCCCACATGGCGCAGGCGTCGACGAACTCGCGGGTCATCTCCTGGCTATAGGAGATGTACATCGCGTCCATGCCGCCGGCCCCGCGCGCACGGCCGGCGCGAAGCACGGCGAGCGACGCGAGCGCCCAAGTGAGACCGATCCGGCGCGACTTTTCGATGATCAGGACGCGCGCAACCGTTTCGGCCAGGGAAACCGCGAACTGCTGATAGGGTAGCAGCACCGCCGGCAGCCCCACCTTCTCGATGACGGTCGGCGGCACCGACGCGCTGGCGCGGCGCAGCTCTGCCCATTCAGACTGAGAAATGGGACCGATCATGATTTTCTTATGGGACCAATAAGCAGTTCCGCCGCAATTTCGGCGCGTCCCGCCGTTCGCGCGGCTTCCATCAAACCTTCGTATCGACCGGACCATTCTTCGGGTTTCGCTTCGCGGAGCGCTTTTCTGGCATCTTCCAATTCACGATATGCATCCAGCAGGTCACGGATCGCCTGCTTGAGGGCTTTGTTGCGGCTCATGGCCTTCTCTCGGTCGCGATGCCGAGAATCTGCGCCTTGATCTGCTCGGCGGTTTCGGCCGATAGGCCCTTGGCCTTGGCGACGGTATCGACCGCCTTGGAGGCACGCGCCGTCATCTCGTCCTCCAGCTTGCGGCGCCGATCCGACGAAATCTTTTGCGCCTGGACGGTGGCTTGAAACGCGCGCGCCAGCTCCATCGTCTGCTTCGTATCGTGATCGTCATCCATCAGTTCCTGGATGAGCGTCTTGATCATTTCGCCAAGCGCGATGGTGTTTTCATCGACCTTCTCGGGGGTCAATTGCGGGGTGAGGCCCTGGAATATCTCGCGCGCGTCTTGCATGCGGCGCTGAATCGCCGCGAGCCGCGTGGCTTTCCGATTGAAGGCCGACTTGGAAACGCCTTCGAGGCCCCGCGCTTCGAGCCGATCGTTCAGCTCGAACCGGATATCCTCCTGCGTGCGCCGTCGCTTAGATAGTTCCTGGCACGCCCAGATAATGTCGTCCTGCGCCTCATCGGGAAGCAGGTCGAGCGACGAGAGGCGGCCCCGTCCTGACATTGGGAGCGTCCTTAGGCCGGCCGCGCCGCGCCCTCGATGGCGGAGCGCAGCTCGACGTGGTCGCGGCCGGCCCGCGTGATCTGTGCGACGAACACGCTGCCGATCTCGATGATGGTGATCGCGCCCAGCTCCTCCAGCTTGCGGAGCTGGGTGCGGACCCATTCGCGCGAATGGTGATGCCCGAAGCTTTCGAGCACGCGCGTCAAAACGCCTTCGTTGAGCCTGCCGTCGAGCTGCCGATGCAGCTCCTTCAGGATGACGAGGCGCGCATCCTCGGCCTGGTAATCCGCAAAATCGTTCATTTGCCCAGTTCCGCCCTACGCATCAGGTATTCGTCGATCCGACGCACGCTTGCCGTGATCGCGTTGAGATTTTCCCCGAGGGCGGAGACCGCGCCTTCGACGCGGGCCATCTGCGTCTCCAGCTTGTGCACCATGTCCCCGCTCGGCATGTGTTCGATCTGCGATTCCACCTTCACCAGCCGATCGTGGATATCGTCGATCTTGCCCTCGCGCCGATCGGCGGCCTCTTTGGCACAGTCGCCGACGGCTGTGATCTCGCCGTCAAGACGCTGCAATCGCTTATCGACATCGGCCAGCTCATCGCGCTTGACGCGATGTCGCAGCGACAAGCCCGTTACGACTAGGGAGATCGCCGAGACCACCAAGGACGCAAAGAGGATGATGGTCTCGGCGCTCACGGAATTAAGCCGCCTGCACCGCTTGATGCGCGGCCTGCAGCGCGGCGTCGATTGACGCCTGCTGGTCGGCAGAGGGCGCGGTCCCGCTCTGCACGAGACCGATAGCCGTCTTGACCCCGGAGATGATCGCCGGGACATCCTCCAGCAGCGGGAGCGCCGCCTTGAAGATCGCGATGATGGTATCGGCGCCGGGCATCAACCCGGCCACGGCTTCGATGATCGGATCGAGTTCCGCCGCGACTTGGGCGACCTCCGCGACGGCGTTTTCCACCGTATCGAGCGCGGACGTGCCGCTTGCCGCGGGCGATGCGGTATCCGTGGGGGTGTCCATCAATTGGCTCCCGAAATGTTGGGGACGAGCGATTGCAGCGCCGAGATGGCGGAGAGCGCGACCTGGACATCGCCGGCCGCCAACGTTTTCTTCGCGGCCATCACCGCGTTGAAAGCTTTGGCGTCGGCGGTCTTGATCTCGGCGACGATGGTGGGATCGGCACACAAGCCCGTTGCGCCGGTGCTGCCGCAGGACGGAAGCTGCTCGTATCTCACGACGAGCCGCTCCACCGTGGTCAGCGCCACCTCGGCCGCCGCAACGTCTGCCGGCCCGTCATTTGCGACAACGGAGACGACGCTCGATGCGGCACCGCTCAAGATGCCGCAGGCGCCGAGGGAAGTGGCGAGCAGCGCGACCGCCGCAAATTCGACCGCGCGCCTCATGACTTCGCTCCAACGGTTGGCGCCGGCGCGACGGTCGGCGCGGCCACGCCGAGAAGTCCAGCCAGCTTCGACTGCACGAGCGTCTCCAGGCTCGACGGGTCGAGATTGAAGAACTTGATGGCGTCGGACGCCCCGGTCTCCAGCCAGCTCAGTCCGGTCGAAATCGCCGCCGAACTGGACGCGCCCTTGGTGATTTCGCCGAGGGCCAGATTGGCGGCCGTCTCGGCCGCGCTATGCAGCGCGTCTCGATGCGCCGCCTCGATCGCGAGGACCTGCGCTTGCACGTCCACGCCGGTCTTGTCGCGCAGGAGCTTGACGCCATACGCGATCACGGCGGCGACGGCGCCCATGATCACATCCGCCACGATGTCCTGAAATGCCGACGATGCCGGCACGGCCACCGCCGCGAACGCATAAGTCCCGGTCAGGAATGTGAAGAGCAGGGACCAGCCCCCGATTCAATCCGATCGCGTCTGCCTGGCGCGTGTCGCCAAGGCACGCTTGGTCGCCATGCGCTGGCCGAAGACCGTATTGCTGCCAACGGCCGCTTCCGGCTCGCCGGCTCTATCCAATCCCGCCGTCGCCGCGGATCGGCGTCTCTCAACCAACGAGGTGTAAATGCGTGTTTTTCACATCGGTCGAATGCATTGCCGCCGAGGACGACGAATGCGGCGGCATCCTCGCCGGCGTAAAAGCCGACATGACCACCGCCGGGCCGCTGAAAGACCTGCACGGCGCCGATCGCGGGCTTCGTCAGTGGCACGCCGAAGGTGCGCCAGTTCAGCGCGCCGAGCGGATTCACGGGCTGAGGTTCGGCCGGGAGCGCGACCCGCATGCAATGCGCGACAAAGAGGCCGCACCACGGGATGGAATCGGCAACGAAGAACGACGCTATCCAACCGTCGAGCGACTTTGCCCAGCCGATGATGGTGCCGTTGTTCGCACTGCCGGGCGCTTCCGCCACGCCCATGAGACGTTGGGCTTCGGCGTACCACGCGGGCAACGGGGTCGCTTTATCGACGTTATTGGATGAAGGGGCGTCCATGCGCCCCGGTCTAAGTCAAATCCCGGAATTCGGGAGGTCACGCAATCTAGCGATCCAGGGCATCGAACAGGTCGGGCTGCCTGTGGTGACGCTCGCGGCTGACATAGCGGCGGACTGTCGTATCGTTGCAATGCAGTCTACGCGCGATTTCCAGGACCGGCTCACCGCGATCGTGGAGCTGGATGGCGATCCACCGGCGCGCACTGGGCACGCGTTGATGCCCACGACCCAGCGCCTTTCCCAGCGCCTTGGCCTTGTCGATGCCGATGACGCGCACGAGCCTGGACCGTTCCGTGGGCGTGTCGCTGAAATAAAGCGGCGCGCCACCCAAATGCAGCAGGACGCGCAACGTCGCATCCGCGCCGATAGCATCGATGTAGGGCTTTACTTCGCGCGGGACCTGTCCCGGCATATAACCAGCGCTCATAGTGCGCCGCTATCGGAATTGGGCGTCGACGTATCCGGCTTCGGGTTGTCACCGACGGGAGGGCCCGAGGCAGCCGGACTTGGTTCGCTGGGACGGTCGACGTGCCCCCTGGAGTCACTCCCGTTATTCGATTTGCTGTTGGACTTCGTGGTGCGAATCCAGGCGCCCAGCCGCTCGATGCAGCGATCGGCGTTAGCGGCGTCGAGCCAGCGCGCTGCGCTGCAGCCGTGGTTCCGCATCAGGAACGTGCCGATGTTCGCGAAACCGCCGTAGCGCATCGCGCCCAGCTCGATCAGCAATTCCCACTGCCGTTCGACCAGCGTGATCTTCGCTGCATGTCCGCCGCTGGCCTCGGCCAGGCCGGCGCCCCGGCGGCCGAAATTGATCGCGCGTAGCCGCGCCGCGTCCGGTTCGACAAAGCCGACGCGTTTGCACCAGCCCTTCAGCGCGTCAATCGCCTGATCCGCGTGCTTGGGCGTGAGCCATTCGAGCCGCGCAACGCCTGTCGTGTGGTCGACGAAATGGGCCAACGCTTGCTCGCTTGAATCGCGCAGCTCGCCGAGGTAATAGAGCGACCGCCGCAGCGCCCGGATTTTCCCCGCGAGCGGCGAGTTGTGGCACGGCGTGGCTCCTGACCGCTTAGCCTTCGATACTGGCTGCCAGCCGAGCCGCTTGAATTCGTCGAGCACGGTCATGAGCTGGGCATCGCCGCAATCCGCAGCCGACCGATGCTTCGTCACCCGCTCCAGCAGCGCGCGATAAGTGCCGTCGTCGAGCGCCAAATCCTTGCGCGCGATGTGGATCAGCGAGAGAGCCTTGCGCCGATCCATCAGTTGTCCTTGATGCCCGGCATATCATCATGCAGACGGCCATCCAGAAGCCGGCCCGCGAGCTTCTTGCCGGCGCGGTACATCCACTGGTAGCCCAGGGGATTTTCAGGGCCGTCGCTGCGATTGAGCGTGGCGTAGAACTCGGATAATGCGTCGTCATCAACCTCAACCGCACGAGTGTTGAATGCTTCTCCGGCCGCAATCCTTCGGGCGTGTTCGGCGGTGGTAAAATCTTGCGTTGCATTGATCACGGATCGAACGGAACCAATCGGGATGTGCGGGCCTCGCGTGCGGCCCGGATTCGCCGCCGGCGATGACCAAATCGATGCACGCCAGATCCAGGGTCCCCAAATCCTCAAGTATGGCTCGATCGATAGAAATCTAATGCAGGCCGGCACTGTCCGCAGGTGATCGATATTGCGCAGCCGGGAACGATCTTCGACCGTCGTCCCCAACCAGACATGCGGCCATCCGTGATTGCCCCACTCGGGCAACCCGGCACGCCGGTCGGGCAGCATCTTCAAATAGTTCTGCGGACGCTTCGACAGGATCATCCAGTCGAGATTTCGGCACTGGTCTATCCGGTGCCACGCATCGTCGCGCCAGCGGCTCGGGACCTGATTGTCGGCGAAATCCATAAGTGAACCGCAGAACACGCGGAGCCGTTTGCCAGCCGCAACAGCGGCATGATCCCATTTCAGCGGTTGCTGCCAGTTGGCGGAACTCGTCCGGCGCCGCTCTCCTTCCCATAACGCGGGATGCCCAGTCCGAATCGCCCAAGTAGCGGCGTAGCAGTGATCGCATGCTGGCGAAATACGCGTACAACCGACCCACGGATTGAAGGTGTGATGCGCCCATTCAATTTTGGTGTTCGCGCCCATCGCTATATTTCCAACAACTCTTGATCTTCTGTGCCTGCGAGAACGGAAGCCATCTCCTGTCGCTTCGCGCGGGCGCCCAGAAAAAATATTCGCATCAACATTGCCGAGGCTTGCTTCGAGTCTTTCGGCGGGTAGATGCCCAGCGAATGAGCCTCGGTGCCGATGTGCACGATGAGCTGGCGCTGGCGATCGATCTCAAAACGCGGCGGCGGAATCATGGCGCCCGTCACGACACCACTTCCAAGTCCGTTGAAAATGGCTTGATGATGAAATTTTCGCCGGCGCTCCCGATCGAGACGCGCGGAATGGAGATAGCCAATTCCGGCTGGGCGAGCATTGCCTCCTTGTTGATTTCCTCCTTGATGCGCAGGAACTGCTTGAGCCGCAGCGCCTTGATCGAGGCGATGACTGTCTCGATATGGCCGATCGTCACCTTCGGCGGACGTTGGCGCCAGGAGACCTCGCCGTTGCCAAATTTGTGCGTCTTGGTCGCGCCGTCGTCGGTCAGCGTGGCCCGGTTCGCGGCGCAGAATGCATGCACGCCCTCGGTCAGCTCCTTCAGCCGCGCGTTGACCGGCGCGGCCTCATCTTCGGCGACGATCTTGAGTGCCGCGAGCGCTTCGTTGAGGTCGGTCTCGATGACGGTACGCTGGCGCTGCAGCTCGCCGATTTCGGCGATCGCGGTGTCGGCCTCGTCGGCGCTAGCCGGCGCCCACATCGCGACGGCTTTCACGCCTGCCTGTTTTTGGGGGACGCCATCAGGCGCGCCCAAGCAATTGCTTGATCCGCCTCGCGAGCCGGCGCGGACGCGGCGCCGGCCGAGCGATGGCGCCGCCCATTGCGACAATGCGCAACGACGGCACGAAGCGCGTGCCGTCAAAGAGCGTGCGCCGCGCGCCAAGGCTGCGCTGGGGCAGCCGCAAGGGTTCCGTCATGAGGTCTCCGTGAGTTCGAGGAGGGCGAGATAGTCGGCCGCGAGCGCTCGGATTTCATGGACGGAGACACCCACCGCGCCGCGCGGCGTCACGGCGCGACGGGCCACCGCGCGCGCGTCGATATGGTCGGGCGAACGCACCTCGGCGCGCATGATGCCTTGCGTTGCTCGCCCAGCGATCGGCCGTACCGTCGTGGCGTCGATGCCGTGATAAATCCGGCCATCAACAGTGGTGACCGAAAGCGTCTGCATCTCGCCGTGCGGTCTCGGCGTCAGACGAAAGGTCGAGACAGTGCCAACGACCAGGTCCTTGCCGGCCGCGAATTCGACCGCGTCGCCGATGCGGAAATGACGACGCTCGTCGATCATCGCGGTGCCCGCCGGTGGCTGCAGGTCTTGCAGGCGTGGAAAAGCTGGGCACGCATGGCGCTGGTCGCGCGATGGGGCTCGCGCCGTTCCATGAGGCAGTGATCGCGTCCGATCTCGCCGAGCACCGGACAAACCACAGTCACGCCCATCAGCGCGCCGCGCACCGCGGCCTCCACGCGGTCGAGATCGCCCAGCGAATAGCGGTGGTTCAGCACCTGGCTCACGACAGAGCTGGAATAGCCCAGCCGCTTGGCCAGTGCGGCCCCGCTGGTGCGCGTCGCCTCTTCGGCCATCACCAGTACCCAATCGGGCATGTCGACGCCCCACGCCGCCTCTGCCGACGCAACAAAGTCCTTTTGCGAGGTGGCGCCCTTTTTCGGTCCGCATGTCATGGCGTCTCGCTCGCCTCGGCAATGCCGATGACCTGATTGGAATTCGGATCGAAGACGATGTGCGCGCGCAGTATCTGCGGCGCCTTCCCGCCGAGATTGCGCGCCACCAAATATTTTGCTTGCTGGGGGCGCCCACCGCGCCTTAGCTCCGAGAAGATGCCGGCGTCGGCGAGGTGCCGCGCGTAGCGACGTACCGCCGCATAAGAGACGGCGTTCGATGCACCGCCGCAGGACGTATGGAGTTCCACCAAAGTGAACGATTTGAGCATCTTTGCCGCGCGCCAGATCGTTTCCTGACCGGGCTCCGGTAGCACTGTGCCATCGCTGCGCAGACGCGGTGCCTCACGGCCGTCGCGAACGAGCCTATAGAGGGGAGCCGCGTAGCCGGGGTGGCTGCCAGGCCGCTTGCCTTGGGCCTCAACGAAACCACCCTTGGCGAGGCGCCGCACATATTCGTGGACGGTCGAATGATCGGCACTGCTGCGGGCCTCAACATCGGACGCCGTCCAGGGGCCACGCCTGTCGAGATCGCGGATTACCTGCCAGAAAAATTCATAGCCGCGCGTCAATCGCAGCTTGGCGACGATGTGATCTGGCGTTCCGCGCTGACGGCTCATTTGCGCCTCGCGGGCGCCGGCTCGATCGGGAATTCGGCCAACGAGATCGATTTGATGCCGCGCTTCAACGCCTCCTGACGGATTTGGGCGAGATGAACGACGATGCGCCGCTATTGCCGCCGGACGTCGATAGGATCGCCTTCAGCAGTTCATCCGCGACGCCGATCGCGGGACAGACCGTCTTGCGCAATTCCCGCGCGTCATCGAGATCGCAGGCCAGCGCCTCGGCGTCGCGCAGCACGCAATTGTCGACGCGGGAGAACGCCCTGATTTGCGTGCGCAGCGTCTCTTCGCCGGTCAGGATGATCGTGCCCATGCTCTTGTCGTGCAATTCGCGCACGATGTGGATGAAGCGTTTCTCCGCCAGCCAGTGCGCCTCATCGATCAGCAAGGGTCGCTTGCGATCGGATGCAATCAGGGTCGCCGCCTCGGCGATCATGTCGTCGACAGAGCCATGCGGGGTCGCGACCCCCAGCTCCATCAGGATTTTCTTCATCAAGCCGCGTGCGGTGATGTACGGCCCGACCTCGACATAGATCGCGCGGTGCCGGTTCGCGGCCCAGATGCTGGCCTCGTCTTGCCGAGCCCCGAGACGCCGTAGTACACGCCGAGGCCAGGAAGATCGGGCGGGTCGCGATCGTGCAACTCGCGCACGAGGGCCGCGAAGAGCGTGACGTTACGGAGTGGCGCGGGGGGCGTTGTCGTGTCCATGAGAACCTCAACCGAAGACGTCGCGAAAGCCTTTGCATTCGGCGCTTTTTTCGTAGTGCAGGAGCCAGTCGAGCTGTGCGGGATCGATCGGCACTCCCGCATCGATCAGGCGCCGCAGCTCTTCCGCGCGCCGGAAGCGCATTTTTTTGGTTGGTCGGGAAAGCGCTCAATCACCTGTGCCGGCGGCTGCGATGCCGTTTCGAATTCCGCTTTGAGCTTTTCGTGCGCCGCTGCCTGCTCGGGTGAGAGTGCGGCCGGCGCGCGAGGCGTCACGGCATCGAGCGCCGCGGCGATTTGCGGTGTTTCATGTGGAACTTCGGTCTTCGGAAATTCGAGCACGTTGGTCGCATCGCGAGCGGCCACGCGGCGGATCAGATTGGCGAGCGCCGGTCCTGTCGCGATCCGCTTCACCTCGCGGCGGATCGCGGCCGTGCCTTCGTCGATGACGCGCTTCTGTTCGGCCTTCGCGATCTTGACCGTCTCGACAGGATCAAGGCCGGCCAGCGCGGGACAGACCGCCTCGCCGAGATAGGTCTGTGCCGCCGCATCGAATACCAGGAGGCGCCCGAGATCGGCCGGGTCCTGGCGGCAGAACACGCGCGTCTCCGGCAGCACATGGCCGATGAGGTAATGCGCGCCATCGACCCTGATGCCCGACTTAGTAACGGTGCGATAGCCGTCGCGGCCGACCAGCGGCGCCACCAGCATATCGAGCGCGCGGACTTCGACGGTGCGGATCGCATCGGGCGACTGGGCCGCGACCTGAAATGGGGAGGCGCCTCCCAAGCCTTCGTGCGCGTGGTGCTGATAAATATCCTCGGCCCAAGCGTCACGGTGTTTTTGCAGGCTCGTGGTCGTTAATTGGACGCAAAAGGCTTCCTCGTCGCTCGTGCCGAGCCGAGCCGCGAAGCTGCGACGCTCCTCGATCTTCTTCCGGTCGGCGACGTTGTGGCCTGTGAAGCCCGGTAGCAGCGGCGTCAATTGGTGCTGGAAGATGCCTATCGCACGCTCGACATGCGCCTTCTCGGTCGGCTCGTAGGGTCTCGACCGCATGGCCTCGATATCGAGCGCGGCGAATAGCGCCCGCGTCGCATTGGCGACAAAATCGGAGCCGATCCGTTTTGACTGCGCGCGGCGCGCCCCAGGCAAGGATGCCCTTTCGGATCAGCATCGCCACCGCCTGCGCGCGCGGAGTCCGCGATACATAGATGATGATGCGCCGCGTCCAGATATCGATCAGCAGATAAATGCTGTAACGCCCATCGACGCACAGCACGTCGGCCGGCGAAGCGTCGATCTGCCAGAGCTGGTTGACGTGCCTTACCCAGGCAAAGGTGCCAAGGCCGGAGGCCTTGTACTTGCCGCGGAATAGGTCGGGATTGGTGAGCGCGACCAGCTCTACTTTGCGAGTCGCTTTCAGCGCCTTCAAATGGTGCTGAAAGGTGCGCAACGGTGGGATCGCGCGGACTTCGCCATTTTGATCGTGGATCGTTTCACCAAATTTCGCGATGACCAGATTGCGGATCGCCTCGGCGGACAGATGCGGCTGAAATACGATCACTCCGAGCATATGGGTCTGGACCTCGCCGCCATTGGCGACCTCCAGAAGACCTTTGCCCCTCCGCGCTGATGAGGAATCATATCCGAGGCGATTGCTCCGGTCGGCCCGCGCGAGTGATCGCCATCGCGCCAGCGTGCGCACCGATACGCGCGGCACTTGCGTCTTGATCCATGCGGCCAGGTCTATTTGCCCGGCATTGTAGAGCGCCGCGAAGGCGCGATCGGCGGCGGCGGCCGACAATCCCGATTGTCGTCCCATCGTGCGCGATGCATCGAGAATCAGGAGCCGGGCGTCGCGTGCCACCGACGCGCCGGCCGAGAGCTGCCACGCATCCGGGTGTGATACCGCCTCGGAGATAAGGTCCGCTCCGTCCTTATCGACGCGCAGCATGCGTATTTGATAATCGAGGCGGGCGTCTTCCGGCAGCAGCGTGATGTGATATTCGCGTCCGCCGCCGCGGTTAGCGCGGCGCCGGCACTGCCCTTCGTTAGAATTCCATCCCTTCTGGATTGCAATGTCATTGACCTGGCGCTTGCCGATCGGCAGGCCCTTGAGCGCAAGATCGGCGATCTCGGCGGCGCTCAACCAGCCTTTGGCTCCCCCCGACATGCTGCGTCAGCGCCCTCGCCATCTAAGGGGCAGCGCGCGCTTCCGCTCCGCGATATCCCGCTCGTGTTCCTCGATCAGATGCAGTTCGATGATCTCGCCATAGCGGCGCCGCACGGCGATGTGGCCGAAGAGGGACGGAACGAAGCCGATCAGATCGCGATATTCGGTGGCGTCGATCAACGCTGCGAAGACATCGAGCGGAATGCGGTGCGATTCCGAGCCTTCGGACGCCCATTTCTCCAGCATCTGTACGGAAAGACGCCGGCCTAGATAGCTCGACATGGCATTGACCACGTCGTGACGGCTCACCCGCTTTTCCTCGCGCGCCTGCTGCAGCGCGCGGGAGACGAGGCGAGCAATTTTATGATCGAGGGAAGCGCGGCCGCCGAGATGATGATCCGAGCCGCTCGCCACATCGGGCGGCTCCCAATTCAACAGATCGAGCGTCAGCGGATCGCGGGCCATTTTCTAACGACCGCTTCCGTCTGACCGGCGCGCGCCATAGTGAGGCGCCGTTAAATTCAGATTGGTGGGGCGAAAGATGGCGAAAACAATCAGTGACAATTGGCGCGACCGGCCGCGGCACAAGCGGCGGTTCCATTGAAATCAAGTTGACGACGATTGAAGGGAGGTCGCTGAACATAGCCCTCATGCCTTCCTTCGCGCGTAAAATAGCCGAATTACTTCAACGTCTTGCCGATTCGCCCGAACTGATCGGGGACAAAAAAATGCCGCGCGAGCATGCAGAATTGCTCCGGCATTCGGTGACGACGGCAGGCAAACCTCAGCCAGGAGGACTGGTGGCCGAAATCCCGCTCGAACGAGACTTCGCGGAGCGTTTGATAGGCCATTTGGAGCGCGGGATCGCCGCTTTGGATTGATCACTTCCGTTCCCTCGATTGACTTCCACCAACGAGCGTCCAGCCGCGCTGGCGTATCCAAGCGCAGATCGAATCCTCTTCAGCGTTGTAAAAACTAAATCGTTGTTCGTCGCTGAGACGTGCCCAGCCGGTCCGTATGGTCGTGTCCCTGGTGGTGGTGTAGGAGGCCGCTGACCGGCCCGCCGGAGCGACCGCCACGAGTCTGGCGCAGGCGGGCCGGTTAGCGGCCACCGCGGCGATCCCGAGTAGTGTTGGGTTGCAACACGCAACTCTGACC
>DATCDN010000074.1:0-8277 GCA_036510675.1 Allostellaceae bacterium | reverse complement strand
AATCCACTAAATCCCACGACAACCGTGACCGGTTCGCCTGCAACACCCGCGCACCACCACACATCGCCACCCCCTCCGCTCCCGCAAAGAGAATCACATCCCAATAAAATTGGGAATCCTTCACACGCTCGAAAGCCGGGGAGGTGCGACGGTGGATGGAGTCGAGCAGGGAAATGACGATCCAAGATTCTGAGAGGCCCACTCGAAACCGTTACTATAGCGGGAATTTCTCTAGGTACTGCAGATACGGGCCTTCCACGTCGATCTGGAAGGTGCCGAGGATGCGGACCACCGCATTGTACTGTGCGATGGCGAGCACCAGCTCCATCAGCAGCTCATTGTCGAATTCGCGGTGCAGCGCGGCAAAGGTCGCGTCGGACAGCGCGATCTTGTCGGTGATCTCGCGCGCGGCGCGCAGCACCAGCTTCGCCAGCGGGTCGAGACTGCTGGGCTTGCCGGCGGTTTCCAGCGCGATGGCGCGGATATCGTCCTCGGTCACGCCGAATTGCAGGCCGAGCTTGATGTGGTGGGAATATTCGTAACGTGATTTGGCGGAATAGCCGACCTGCAGGATCGCCAATTCGCGCAGGCGCGGGTCGAGCTTGCTGTCGTGGCGAATATGCATGGCGAAGGCGTTGAGCTTGCGCATCGCCTTCGGCGCATGCGCCAGCACGCGGTAGAGGTCGGGAATCTTGCCTTCGAGAGGAACCGTGCCGCCCAGAAGATCGCGATCCTCGGGCGCTAGATCGGCTTGCTGGAGATAAGGCAGGCGGGCCATGTCACGTTCCTCCTGAAAAGAGAAAGCCCCCACCCGAAATGCGTCGCATTTCTTCCCTCCCCCCGTGAAACGGGGGAGGGTCGGGGTGGGGGCTGTTTGAGACCGGCTCGGTTTAAGACTGGCGCAGACGCCAGCCGCCGCCGTAACCCTCGCGCGCGTCACGGGCATACGGAACCGGCGACACTTTCGCGCGAATCTCGAACTGTTTCGCATGACGCTCGACGGTGGTCTTTTTGGTGCCGCCGTTTTCCTCGCCCCAGATCAGGGTCAGGACATCGTCCTGCTTGATGTCGGGATCGACGACGCCCAGCGACAGCATTTGCCGCTCGTTCCAGCTCATGCCGCCGAACATCGAGAGGCCGACGGTCTTGCCGCCGCTCTTCAGCGCGTCGAACGTCGCCGAGCCGTAATTCGACAGCGGCAGGTCGATGAACTTGCCATTGTCGATGCCCGGCTCGAGATAGGAGCGCATCACCTTGGCGACATCGTCGGCGTTCCACGCCAGCGTCACTTTGCGGCGATGCGGCTTGTCCTTCATCTTCTCCAGCGCGTCGCGGCCGATGAAGTCGTGGTCGAACTTGATGAACGGGCCATAGCCCAGCTCGTACGGCGTCGAATAATAATCCTCGATCTTGGTCGAGACGAAACTTCCGGCGATCGAGCCGGTGGCGGCATAGGAATCCGGCTTCGACCATTCGCGGAACGGCTTCTGCTGGTCGCCGGTATAGACGGCGGGCAGCGGCGACGGAATCCACCCCGATTCCAGCGTGTTGGTGGCATAGGCGCGGCTGCCGACCGGCACGATGCCGAATTCCTTGCCGGCCTCGAGAATGGCGTTGCGAACCTCGTCGCCCTCGGCCCACGGACCCCAGACTTCGAGGCCCGGCTCGCCGGCCATGCCGTGGCGCAGACAGCGCACCTTGCGGCCCGCGATGTTGATCACGTCCATGGTGAAGAACTTGACGTCGGGCATGGTCGCGCCGTTCAGCTTGTTCAGGATCTTCGCCGCGTTCGGCCCCTGAATCTGATAGCGATAATGCCGGCGCGAGACCGGCTTGGCGCCCGGACGCGAGGGTGAGCGGTCGTCGCGCTCCATCTTGATGTTGAATTTGCCGGTCTCGCCGTGGAACTCGATCCAATCGACGGTTGGCGCGCGGCCGACGAAGTTGAGCTGGTTCTCGGCGAGATTGAACAGGATGCCGTCGCCGATGACATAGCCGTCATAGGAGCACGGCACGAATTGCTTGGCGCGATTGACCGGGAAATTGGCGAAGCTGTTGATGGTCAGATAGTTCATGAACTTGAACGCATCGGGACCGGTGACCATCATCTCCGCCATGTGGTGGGATTGGTCGAACAGCACGGCCGTCTTGCGCCACGCCATCTGCTCGTCGCGCCAGTTGGTGAATTCCGACGGCACCACCGGATAGACATAGGCGCCGAGCTGCGAGTTGCGCAGCATCTCCACGGGGTTTACCGACTTCACGATTTCTTCCAAATTTTTGCCAGCCATTACGCGTCTCCCACGATGAATTGAAGGTTTGCCGTTCGGGGCCGCGGCGGCCCGTCCTGTCGATGCGGTCGAATTCCTTAGGGGCCGCTCATCCCCAAATTTCCTTGGCCAGCTCGACGATTAGGGCCAGCTTGGCATTCTGCTGCTCGACGGTGAGGACGTTGCCGGCCTCGGTCGAGGAGAAGCCGCATTGCGGCGAAAGGCACAGCTGATCCAGCGGCACATATTTCGCCGCTTCCTCGACCCGCCGCCGCACATAGTCCTCGGTTTCGAGCGCGCTGCGCTTCGACGACAGAATGCCGAGCACGATGCGCTTGCCCTTCGGCACGAAACGCAGCGGCTCGAACGAGCCCGACCGGGCATCGTCATATTCGAGGAAATAGCCGTCGACATCGAGCTGGTTGAAGATTGTGTCGGCGACGTAGTCATAGCCGCCTGACGCCACCCACGAGGAGCGGTGATTGCCGCGGCACATATGGACGCAGATGCTCATGCCCTGGGGCTTGTTCTGAACCGCCGCGTTGAACAGGCGCAGATTGATCAGATGCTGGTTGGTCGGGTCGCCGCCATGCTCGGCGACATAGGCGCGCTGTGCCGGGTCGTTGAGATAGGCGAAGCTGGTGTCGTCGATCTGGAGATAGGCGCAGCCGAGCCGCGCCAGCGCCGCGATTTCCTCGCGATAGACGCGCGCGAGGTCGTGGCGGAATTCCTCCATGTCGGGATAGACGGCGCGGTCGATCACGTCGGTGCCGCCGCGGTAGGTCATCATGCAGGGCGACGGGATGGTGAGTTTCGGCGTGCCCTTGGTGACGCACGATTGGAGGAACTTGAATTCCTCGCCGAAGATCGTCTTTTCCAGTGTCAGCTTGCCGGTGACGCGCAGCGACGCCGGCTGAAACTCGACATCGCCCGCTTCGCTGTGAAAGCGGATGGTCAGCGGGTCTTGCTGTTTCGTGACGCCGCCGAACTGATAGAGAAAATCCATGTGCCACGCCTGGCGGCGCAGTTCGCCGTCGGTGATGCCCTGAAGACCCAGCGCCTCCTGCATCCGCACCACGTCGCGGACGGCATCATCCTCGATCCCCTTCAGCGCGGCCGCCGAGATGCGGCCCGCCTTCGCGTCATCGCGCGCGCGCAACTGTTCCTTGGTGCGCAACAGGCTGCCGACATGATCGGCGCGAAAGGGTACGGTCTGCTTCTCAGGCATTCAATTCCATCGGGAAGGTTGATGGCCGCGGGCGGGGCCGGCGGGCGAATTTATAGACATATGGAAGCCGGTTGCAAGCATCCGGGAATCCACAATTTTCGCAGAGCGAATAGAAGGACAATCTCACCGGAAGGGATTAATGATGATTACGCCCTCGACCTCGCGACCATGAGACAAATCCTCGGTATAAAGCTCGCGGCAACCCAAGGCGCGGGCGGCCGCGATGATGGCGCTGTCCCAATAGGAGAAACGACGTCTCCGGCAGATTTCCAAGGCCGTATCGAGAATGGCGAGATTGATTTCCTGTACCGCGAAGCGACGCCAACTCTCGATGAAGCCGCAGGCAAGTTCGTGCGAGAGGAAGCCGGGCCGCGTCGGGCGCGTGACCTGGAAATAAAATTCCTGCAGCACCTGAACGGAAATCGCACCGTCGCTGCTCGCCAGCAGCTCGGTTGCGCGCTTCTGTTTTAGAACCTCGTCGGGATGACGGCTTATCGCATAGATCAGGATGTTGGTGTCGAAGAAACGTGTTGCCATCACGCCTTGCGATTGTAGAGCTCTGCTCGCGGCAGGCGGTCCGATGCCCTGAAATTTTGCGGAATCTGTTCCCGCAACCGAAGTTCCAGACGCCGGAGGCGCTCGAATTCGCTTTCGCCCGCCAGCGTGCTCAGAAACGCCTTCACCAGCGCCGAGACCGATGTGTCGCGTTCGGCGGCCGTGATGCGCGCCCGGCGATAGGTGTCATCATCCACAGCTACTGTGATATTTTTCATAATCTCACAGTAGGGATTGCTGTCTTGCCTGTCAATGGGCCCGGGGGGGGCGGGCGCTTAGTCCAAGCGCCCGCGATCGTAAACGCCCTATGCCGCCGCGTGCGCGCCGCGGCCGAACACGCGGTCGAGGGTTTCCGCCGGCGCCTTGTCGAACGGCGTCGCCTTGGTGCGAATCTCGTCCACCGCCGCCAGGGCGCGCTTCGCGGCCGGGTGCTCGCCGATCTTCGCCGCCCAGGCCGCAAGCTTGGGATATTGCGTCGCCGCTTCGGCGCCCGCGAGCGCCGGCGCGAGCCGCGCCCACGGCCAGGTGGCGATGTCGGCGATGGAATAATCGTCGCCGCCGAGATAGGGCGCCTGCGCCAGCCGGCCTTCGATCACCGCGAGAAAGCGATGCATCTGGGTGCGATAGCGGTCGAGAGAATACTCGTTGCCCTTGGGCGCGAAGCGCATGAAGTGGACATACTGGCCGAACATCGGGCCGATGCCGGTCATCTGCACCATCATCCATTCGATGGTGTGGGCGCGGATCGCCGCGTCCTTCGACAGGAACCGGCCGGTCTTGTCGGCGAGATAGAGCAGGATGGCGCCGGACTCGAACAAGGTGATCGGCTTGCCGCCCGGCCCATCCTCATCGACGATGACCGGGATCTTGGCGGCGGGATTAAGCCGCTTGAACTCGTCCGAGAATTGATGGCCGGCGAAAATATCGACCGAGATCGCCTCGTAGGGCAATTCCATCTCTTCCAGCGCCAGATAGATTTTCACCACATTGGGGCTGCCGCCCGCATAGAGCTTGATCATCGTTTCCTCCGGTGGATTGGGATTCCGCATTCTATCGCGGTTCCACTAAAGTGAGGCAATTCAGTTTTCCGCGAGGCATCCATGAGCGAATCCCCAGAGGGGCAGCATCAAGCCGAACTTTTGACCCACACCGGTCCCGGTACGCCCTGCGGCGATCTGTTGCGCCGCTATTGGCAGCCGATCGCGCTTGCCCGCGATGTCGCGGCCGGCTGTCCGCCGCTTCATGTCCGGATCATGAGCGAGGATCTGGTGCTGTTCCGCGACGATAAGGGCCGGTTTGGGCTGCTGGGGCGGCAATGCGCGCATCGCTGCGCCGATCTGAGTTACGGCCGGGTCGAGGATGGCGGCCTGCGCTGCATCTATCATGGCTGGCTGTTCGACATCGACGGCCACTGTCTTGAGCAGCCCGGCGAGCCCGAGGGCGGCCTTCATCGTGACCAGGTGCACCAGCTGGCCTATCCCGTGGTCGAGCGCGGCGGCGCGGTCTTCGCCTATCTGGGGCCGGCGCCGGCGCCGCTGTTTCCCAATTATCCGCCGTTCCTGGTGTCGGCGGAACACCGGGTCGCCAATCGCTGGCTGTCGAACTGCAATTTCCTCCAGGGCAGCGAGGGCAATATCGATCCGGTGCACACCTCCTATCTCCACCGCTTCGATCCCGAGAAGCAGGAGGGCGCCGGGCGCCGCGCGTTGCAGGCGGTCTATGTCGGCAACTCGCGGCCGACCTTGTCGATCATGGAGACCCGCTTCGGCGTGCGCATCTTCGCCGAGCGCACCATGGCGCCGGGCGAGAAGGTGCTGCGCGTCACCAATTTCGTGATGCCGAACAATTCGGCGATCGGCTCCGGCACGCGCGGCTCCTGCACCATGCTGTGGCATGTGCCGATCGACGATACCCATCACTGGCGGTTCGAATTCTTCTCGCATCCGCGCGAGACCTTCGACCACGCGGCGATGGAGCGGCGCATCGACACCGAGCGCGCCGACGGCTATCAGGCCAAGCGCAATCCCGAGAATCGCTGGCTGCAAAACCGCCAGGAGATGGACTGGTCCTATCTCGGCATGGGCACCTATTTCCCGGTGCACGATCTCTTCGTCACGGAATCGCAAGGCACGATCCACAATCACCGCAACGAGCATCTCGCCACCTCCGACATGGCGATCGCGCGGGCGCGCCGCTTGCTGCTCGAAGGCATGGCGGAGGTCGCGGCCGGCCGCGATCCGCGCGGCGTGGTGCGCGCGCCCGGCGACAATGATTGGAGCGATCTGCTGGCCCTGACCGAGCATCTCCCGGAAGGCGTCGATCCCGCCCAATTCTGCGAGAGCCTAGTGGCCGACCATATCTATGATCCCTCCGACGAGGCGCCCGCCGAGCCAGAGGGCTTGGACTTGGCGTAATTTTTTTGCCGGATGTCGAAATCGTATCGGCTCGAACGTCTTTGGCATGACGGCGCGAGCGGCGCCGCCTTCGAACCAGGGAGTGCGCGATGCAATATATGCTGCTGATCTACCAGAACGAGGCCGGGATGGCCCAAGCCCGGGAACAAGATATCACCGAGATGATGGGCGCTTATGGCGCCTACACCAAGGCGATGCAGGATGCTGGCGTGCTCGTCGGCGGCGACCGGCTCGATCGCTCCGCCAACGGCACCACGGTCCGCACCGAGAACGGCAAGACCAAGGTGCTGAACGGCCCCTATGCCGAGGCCAAGGAACAGCTCGGCGGCTATTACATCATCGAAGCCAAGGACCTCGACGCCGCGCTGAGCTGGGCGGCGCGCTGCCCCAATGCTCAGTATGGGGTGATGGAGGTCCGGCCCATTCTCGCCATGTAATGGCGGCGGCGGGCGATGCTACCGGACGCGCCGTAGAGGCGGCGGCGCGCCATTCCTACGGCAAGCTCGTCGCCTATCTGGCGGCGCGCACCGGCGATGTGGCGGGGGCCGAGGATTCCTTGTCCGAGGCCTTCGCCGCCGCGCTGGCGGCTTGGCCGGAGCAAGGCATCCCGCGCGCCCCGGAAGCTTGGCTGCTGGCAGTGGCCCGGCGCAAATCGATCGATCGGGCGCGCCGCCGCCGCACCCACCAGCATGCGGGGACGGTCCTGCTGATGCTGGCGGAGGAAATCACGGCACACGGCGACAGCGACGCGGCGATCCCCGACGAACGGCTGCGGCTGATGTTCGTATGCGCCCACCCCGCGATCGAGGAGGCGGCGCGCGCGCCGCTGATCCTGCAGGCGGTGCTCGGCCTCGACGCCGCCGCCATCGCCTCGGCGTTTCTGGTCTCGCCCGCGACCATGGGGCAGCGGCTGGTGCGCGCCAAGCGCAAGATCAGCGCGGCGGGGATTCCCTTTCGCCTGCCGGAGCGTGATGAATTGCCGGAGCGGCTGGATGCCGTGCTCGATGCGATCTATGCCGCCTTCGCCGCGGGCTGGGCCGACCCCGCCGGCACGGTGGCGCGCAGCCGCCATTTCGCCGACGAGGCGATCTGGCTCGGCCGGCTGGTGGTCATGCTCCAGCCCGACGCGCCCGAGGCGCTGGGCCTTCTGGCGCTGATGCTGCACGCCGAGGCACGTCGCGCGGCGCGGCGCGACGAGGACGGCGAATTCGTGCCGCTGGACGAACAGGATGTGTCGCGCTGGGATGCCGGCCTGATCGACGAGGCCGAAACCATTTTGCGCCGCGCCAGCGCCATGGGCACGATCGGCCGTTTTCAACTGGAGGCCGCCGTGCAATCGGCCCATGCCGTGCGGCGCCGCACCGGGCGCGCCGATTGGCTGGCGATCCTCGAACTCTACGACGCGCTGCTGCGTCTCACCCAATCGCCGGTGGTGGCGATCAACCGCGCCGTCGCGATCAGCGAACTGCACGGGCCGCGCGCGGCGCTGGTCGCGCTCGATGCCGTTGCGGGCGATCCGCGCCTCGCGGAGTATCAGCCCTATTGGGCGGCGCGGGCGGGCATGTCCGCGCTGGCGGGCGAGCGCGCGGCGGCGGACGACGCCTATCTGCGCGCCATCGGCCTCGAAGCCGATCCGGCGGTACGGCGGTTTCTGCAAAAGAGGCGCGGCGCCTAGAGTCTGATTCGTGTGGAAGGAATCGATTGGGGATTCCCCGGGGCATCGAATTCTGATTCAAGATGCTGGCTGTGGTGGAGGTCAGCATGGGATGGCGAGAGCCTATTCGAATGATCTGAGGGAACGTGTTGCGGC
>DATCDN010000073.1:0-13192 GCA_036510675.1 Allostellaceae bacterium | reverse complement strand
GCCAAGCCGGCAAACCCGCGAAGGTAGCGATCATCGCCGCCGCTCGAAAACTCTTGATCGTCGCGAATACCCTCGCCAAAAGCGACCAAACATTCCAACCCAACCACCTTCATGCTTGACACCCAACACAGTCGCCGGCTTTCGCCGGTAAGGGCGCGTTATTGGGTTGCCTTGGCGGCGGCTTGGCCGTTTAGAACGGATTGCCCGCGCGCAGCCAGGCGACATAGTCCGCCATGCCCTCATCCACGCCGAAAGCCGGGCGATAACCGAGCGCCGCGGCCCGCGTCAAATCCATCGCGGTGTCGGGCCGATAGTCCGGCCCTCGCCCCGGTTGCAGCGTCACCGCCGCGCCCGGCACCGCCTTCATCACCGCGGCCGCGAAATCGGCCCCCGACACGGCGCGGCCGGCGCCGATATTATAGGCCGCGTGGTCGAGCGCCGGCGCCGTATGCACGAGGCGGATGCCCTCCACCACGTCCTTCACATAAGCCGAATCGGCGGCATCCTCGGCGAAGTCCGGGCGCCCGCCGGGCCGGGGGCGCGGCGCCGGCTTGCCCGCGACCGCCGCGTGCGCGAGCCGGCTCGGCAGGTTGCTCATGGAGTGATAGAGAGGACCCCAGACATTGCTGATGCGCAGACACGCGACGCTCATGCCGGTGCGATCGGCGAAATGCAGGCCAAGCACCTCGAAGGCTTTCTTGAAGGCCTCGGTCGGGAAGCCGGCGCGCAGCCGCAAATCCATGTCCTCGCGGAACGGACCGTGCGGCTGGCCGGCATAGACGGCGTTGGAGCTGGCCAGCGAGACCCGGGTCACCCCGGCGATCCGCCCGGCCTCCAGCACATTGATGAGGCCCGACATGTTGAGCCGGTAATCCTCCGCCGGCGAGAGGCGCCCCAGCGGCGTCACCACCAGATGGACGATGCTGGTGATCTGGCGCCGCAGCACCATTTCGGTCACGGCATGCGGGCTGGCGACATCGACGCTCTCGAGATGCAGCTTCTTATCGAGCGCATCCGCGAGGAACGACGGAATCCGCGTGGTGCGGAACTGGGTCGCGACGACTTCGTGCCCCGCCCGCAGCAGGCTTGCGACCGTGTGGCTGCCGATGAACCCCAATCCGCCCGTCACCAGAATCATGGCGCATCTCCCATGCGTGCTTGCTTGTTCCGCTCTGCCAATCATAGGCTTATCCTACGAGGCTACGGTGAGATAGCGCCGATTCGGGAGACGCCAGATGCTGAAGGAAGAGAACGAACTGCTGTGCCGGGTCGGGCCGGGCACGCCGATGGGCAATTTCATGCGTCAATTCTGGGTGCCGGTGATGCCGGCGGCGGGGCTGGAACCCGATGGCGATCCCGAGCGCGTGCGTATCCTGGGCGAGGATTTCGTCGCCTTCCGCGCCACCGACGGCCGCGTCGGGTTCCTGGACGAGGGCTGTCCGCATCGCGGCGTGTCGCTGGCCCTGGCCCGTAACGCCGATTGCGCGCTGACCTGCATCTTCCACGGCTGGAAGATCGACGTCTCCGGCAAGGTGGTCGATGTCCCGGCCGAGCCGCCGGAGCGCCGCGCCGCCTTCGCCGCGCGCGTCAAGGTCAACCATTATCCGACCCATGAAGCTGGCGGCATCCTGTGGGTGTGGCTGGGCAAGGAGGCGCCGGCGCCGTTCCCCAACTATAATTGGTTCGACCTGCCGCAAAGCCATATCCGGTTCGGCCTCGGCAAGGTCAAGGCCAACTGGCTGAACGGCCTCGAAGGCCAGCTCGACAGCGCCCATGTCGGTATCCTGCACCAGGATTGGGCGAGCAAGGACCCATCGAGGTTCGGCCAGAGCAATATCGACAACACCACGCTCGACCTAGCGCCGCGCTTCGAGTTCGAGGAACAGCCCTATGGCTTCCGCGAGGCGGCGGTGCGCAACATGCCGGACGGCCAGCATTACGTCCGGGTGCGCGAATTCGTGATGCCCTGGTACTCCTATATTCCGCAGCATGGCGGGCGCGAGGGCGTACAGCTCCTCACCATCTCGGTGCCGGTCGATGACGAGACGTCGATCCAATGGGATGTGCGCTATAACCTCGTGCGGCCGCTGACCGAGAGCAACTGGCCGAACCAGACCAAGATCAGCGACATGACGGCGATGCTGGGCGGCGCCGACAAGCGCTTCGGCCAGGACCGGGAGATGGTGAAGGCTGGCAAATGGTCGGGCTTCAAGGTGCTGCGGCACGAGGATTACGCCGTCGCCGTGGCGCAAGGCGTGATCGCCGACCGTAGCAAGGAGTTCCTCGCCTCGAGCGACATCGCCATCGTCCGCGCCCGCCGCGCCCTGATGAACGCGGCGAAGAAGGGCGACAAGGGGCCGGAGTTCAACCCAGCGATCGATTGGGGCATCGTGCGCTCGTTCGCGGAAACGATTCCGGCCGACGCCGACTGGCGCCAACTGCCGCGCGGGTAAAAGGGAAAATTTGAACCACCAAGACGCCAAGACGCCAAGTTCATTCCGATATAAAAACCGCGCCTCTCCGGCGGAAGCCGGAGCCCATCCCCGCCATGGATACCGGCTTTCGCCGGTAAGGCGCCTTATCTTGGCGCCTTGGCGATTCTGTTCTTTTCGTTGATAGCCAAGAGCGATGACCATCCTCGATGCGCTCCTAACCTTCACCCTGGCGGCGGGGGTGCTGACCATCACGCCGGGGCTGGACACGGCGCTGGTGCTGCGCACCGCCGCCATCGAGGGATCGCGGCGCGGCATGATCGCGGCGCTCGGCGTCGGTGCCGGGTGTCTGTGCTGGGGTCTGGCCGCGTCGGTCGGGCTGGGCGCGCTGCTGGCGGTGTCACAGCTTGCATACAATTTGCTCCGCATCATCGGCGCCTGTTATTTGATCTATATCGGAATCGCGATGTGGCGCGGCGTGCTCTCGCCGCGCCCGCCAGCCGACACGAGACTGACAAACACGACGCGCCCCGCCTTCCTGCGCGGCCTGTTGACCAACCTCCTCAATCCCAAGGTCGGCATATTCTATGTGACGTTCCTGCCGCTGTTCGTGCCGGCCGGCGTCAACGTCACTCTGTTCAGCATGGCGCTGGCCGCGATCCATGTCGCCGAGGGCCTTCTATGGTTCTGGCTGCTGACCCGGGCGGTACGGACGGCGGCGCGCCTCCTTCGCCGGCCCGGCGTGATGCGCGGGCTTGACGGCGCGGCCGGTACGGTGATGCTCGGCTTCGGCGCCGGGCTGTTGATCGGCGAGACGCGCTAATTTCCTGGGAGTAAGTCATGGCTGGTCTTCCGCTCTCTCCTTACAAGGTCGTCGATCTGACCCGCGTGCGCTCCGGCCCGACCTGCGTGCGCCAGCTCGCGGATTGGGGCGCCGATGTTATCAAGGTCGAGGCGACCGGCGAGGAGGCGCTGGCGGGTGCGCGTGACGGCTCGGACTTTCAGAATCTCCACCGCAACAAGCGCGCCATGGCGCTCGACCTCAAGAGTCCGGAGGGCGTCGCGATCCTGAAAAAGCTGGTGCGCGAGGCCGATGTGCTGGTGGAGAATTATCGCCCCGATGTGAAGCACCGGCTCGGCATCGACTACGAGACGCTGCGCGCGGTCAATCCGCGCCTCGTCTATGCCAGCATCTCGGGCTTCGGCGAGGATGGCCCCTATCGCGAGCGGCCGGGCTTCGACCAGATCGCGCAGGGCATGGGCGGCATCATGTCGGTGACCGGTCTGCCGGGCCAGGGCCCGGTGCGCGCCGGCATTCCGATCGCCGATCTCACCGCCGGCATCTTCGCGGCGCAGGGCATTCTGCTGGCCCTCCTGGAGCGCGAGCGCTCCGGCGAGGGGCAATGGGTACAATCATCGCTGCTGGCGGCGCAGATCTTCATGCTGGATTTCCAGGCGGCGCGCTGGCTGATGGATCGCCAGGTGCCGGGCCAGGCCGGCAACAATCACCCCTCCGGCGCGCCGACCGGCGTGTTCGCGACCAAGGACGGGCATATCAATATCGCGACGACGGGCCAGGCTATCTATCACCGCTTCTGCGATGCCATCGCCGCGCCGGGCCTGTTCACCGACCCGCTGTTTGCCGACAACCGCACACGGTTCAAGAATCGCGACAAGCTCAATGCCGCGATCGAGGAAATCACCAAGACCAAGACCTCCGCCGAATGGATCGCGCTGTTCAGCGAGGCGAGCGTGCCGGCCGGCCCGATCTATAATATCGCCGAGGTATTCGCCGACCCGCAGGTCCAACATCTGCAAATGGCGGCGCCGTTCGACCATCCTAAGAAGGGCCGCACCGAATATCTGGCCCAACCGATCAAGCTCAGCCGCACGCCATGGGTGCTGCATTCGGTGCCACCGGAAAAGGGCGAGCACACGGACGAGGTGCTGACCGCGCTCGGTTACGATGAAGCCGCCATTGCCGATCTGCGCGCACGCAAAGTGGTTGAGTAATTTTTCGTCGCAAACATTTCCCCGTCACCCACGGGCTTGACCCGTGGGTCCATCCCCAGCGATGGATGCCCGGGGCAAGCCCGGGCATGACGACCGAGGGGATGAACAAGGGGGCCGAACCGACATGACCAGCAAATTATTCGAGCCGATCCGGCTGCGCGGCCTGACGCTGCCGAACCGGATCGTGGTGGCGCCGATGTGCCAGTACAGCGCGGTCGAGGGCAGCGCCAGCGACTGGCACCTGATGCACCTGACCCAGTTCGCGCTGGGTGGCGTCGGCCTCGTGGTCATCGAGGCCAGCGGCGTGTCGGCGGTGGGCCGCATCACGCCGGCGTGTCTCGGCCTCTATTCCGACGATAATGAGAAGGCGCTGGGCCATGCGCTGGCGGCGGCGCGGCGGTTCGGCGCGGCACCCATCGGCATCCAGCTCGCGCATGCCGGCCGCAAGGCCTCGACCTATCCGCCCGGCAGCAACAAGGGCATGGGCGCTTTGAGCAGGGAGGATGGCGCCTGGCAAACAGTGTCGGCCTCGGCGCTGCCCTACAGCAATTGGCACACGCCGCTGGCGCTGGATGAGGGCGGCCTCGCCCAGGTGCGGGACGAATTCGTCACGGCGGCGAAACGCGCGGTGCGGCTCGGTCTCGACGAGATCGAGCTGCACATGGCGCATGGCTATCTGATGCAGCAGTTCCTCTCGCCGCTCTCCAACCACCGCACCGACGCGTATGGCGGCACCCTCAAGGGGCGGATGAAATTTCCGCTGGAGGTTTTCGCCGCCGTGCGGGCCGCGATTCCCGACGCAATGCCGCTGGGCGCGCGCATCAACGCCACCGACTGGGCCGAGGGCGGCTGGACCATCGAGGAAGCCGTGATCTTCGCGCGCGCGCTCAAGGATGCGGGTTGCGATTTCGTCTGCGTCTCGTCGAGCGGCTCGACCCCGGCGCAGAAGATCGAGGTCGGCCCGCTCTATCAGGTGCCATTCGCGAAGCGCATCCGCCAAGAGGCCGGTATCATGACGCGCGCGGTCGGCATGATCATCACCCCGCAACAGGCGGAAGAGATCATCGCCGACGGCGCCGCCGACATGGTGGCGCTGGCACGCGGCCTGCTCGACGATCCGCGCTGGGCCTGGCACGCGGCCAAGACGCTAGGCGCCGACGCCGCCTACCCAATCCAATACCGCCGCGCCAAGTTCGACGTCTGGCCGGGCCAGATGCGGCCGTTTTGATTGTTGGGATAAATTCCTAATTTTTGGGGTATGGGTTAATCTGAGGATTACGAGTGCCCGCAGCGAACTGGAGCGAAGCGAAGAAGCGCCAATGCCCGCCGTGAACGCCGAAATACTATCGTGGGCAAGGGAGACGGCCGGCCTTTCGATTGATGAGGCCTCGAGGAAACTTGGCATTAGAGAGGCGCGGGGCGTAACGGCGGCCGAACGGCTAGCGGCATTAGAGAGCGGCAACGAGGCTCCGCGTAGATCAATCCTAGCGAAGATGGCCAAGCTCTATCGACGTCCTATGTTGGTCTTCTACATGAACGGGCCACCTCCAAAGGGAGACCGTGGCGAGGATTTCCGTAATGTCCCGCAACGTCACTCTGATGCGGAGCCATTGGTTGACGCATTGGTACGAGACATAAAGGCTCGCCAATCGATGGTGCATGCGATCCTTGAGGACGACGACGAGACGGAGCCACTACCATTCATCGGTTCTATGAACATCAATGATGGCATCGGAGCAGTGCTCGCTTCCATTCGACAGACGCTGCAATTCAGTCTTCCGAATTTCCGAATGCAGGGCTCGGTCGAAGGCGCGTTTACTTTGCTTCGCAATCAAGTCGAAACGGCTGGCGTGTTCGTGCTGCTCATCGGCAATTTAGGAAGTCACCATACCGCAATTGATGTCTCTGCATTCCGAGGGTTTGCGCTTGCAGACCGGATCGCTCCGTTTATCGTCATCAATGACCAAGATGCTAAGTCTGCCTGGTCATTTACATTGATTCACGAATTGACTCATTTGTGGCTTGGTACCACGGGCGTCAGTGGTTCATTTGCGGACGGCCAAATCGAACGCTTTTGCAATGATGTCGCCAGCAATTTCTTGCTCCCCACTAGTGAACTCGATTTGGTAGGCGTCGATCGTCGCACTAACCTTCAGTCCGCAGCGACCCTAATCGGCCGGTTCGCCGGAGATCGATTGTTAGGCCGATCGATGGTTGCTTATCGCCTATTTCGGGCGGGAATGCTTTTTGAGGCCACATGGAGAGCATTGGCCGATCAATTTGAATCGGAATGGCGTCAAACACGGGCTGATCAGAGGGAGCGAAGCAAGGAGCAAGAGGGCGGCCCCAATTATTATGTCGTGCGGAGACATCGATTAGGCGGTGCTTTGCTCCAGTTTGTTGCGCGCAATATGAGCGAAGGCAGCTTGACCCCGACCAAGGCAGGCAAGGTGCTCGGAGTTAAGCCGCGCAGCGTGGCTCCCCTGTTGAAAGGTGCAGCTCTCCCCGTCGGGGAGGTTGCGTGATGCTCTATTTGCTGGATGCAAATGTTCTTATCACGGCTAATAATTCCTACTACCCGCTCGACGCTGTTCCCGAGTTCTGGGAATGGCTGACGCACAAGTGCGGTATGGGCGACATAAAAATGCCAATAGAAACTTTTGAGGAAGTCAGGGACGGCGGCCATGGCGATCCGCTTTTTTTATGGGTCCAGGACGATAGCCACAGGCGATCAATTTTGTTCGACGAGGAAGTGCAACCGGATCTCGTTCAACAGGTAATGGCCGCAGGCTACGCGCGCGATCTCACTGACGATGAAATTGAGCAGGTTGGTCAAGACCCCTTCCTAGTCGCGCATGCCCTTCGGTCGCCGGCCGACCGTTGCGTCGTCACGACGGAGGTCTCAAAAACGCGAGTGCAAAGGGCCAATAGACGTATTCCGGATGTCTGCTTAAGTGTTGGGGTCACATGCTGCGATACGTTCGCCATGCTTCGTGCCCTTCGCTTTTCGACGCAGTGGCAGCGATAGTCCTGCACCATCCTTTCCAAACATATCATTCTTCCTTGGCGTCTTGGCGCCTTGGCGGTTAGGCTGCGGAAAATTCGGGAGGAATGGTTGTCGGGTATTTTCCATGATCGATAAGCAGGTCGGGTCGCTGGCGGAGGCCGTGGCGGGGGTGACGGATGGCGCGACCGTGCTGGTCGGCGGGTTTTCCGCTGGCGATGAGCCGGTGGCGCTGACCGAGGCGCTGCTGACCACCGGGGCGCGCGATTTGACCATCGTCGCCAATGGCGTTGGCGGGCAGAGCCGAGGTATCGCCGCGCTGATCCGCGAGCACCGGGTGCGCAAGATCGTGTGCTCCTATCCGCGCTTCGTCGGCGGCATGGCGTTCGGCGCCGCCTATAAATCCGGCGAGATCGCGCTGGAAGTGGTGCCCCAGGGCACGATCAGCGAGCGGCTGCGCGCCGCGGCGGCGGGGCTGGGCGGCTTCTATACCCGTGTCTCGGCCGGCACGCTCTTGGGCGAAGGCAAGGAGACGCGGATCATCGACGGCGAGCCTTACGTCTTCGAGCATCCGATCAAGGGCGACCTCGCGCTGATCGGCGCGTATCAGGCCGACCGCTGGGGCAATCTCGTGATGCGGCACTCGCGGCGCAACTTCAACCCGGTGATGGCGATGGCCGCGACGGTCGCGGTGGCGCAGATCATCGAGATGGTGCCGCTGGGCCATTTCCATCCCGACCAGGTTCACACCCAGGGCATTTTCGTCGACCGCATCGTCGTGGTCGATCCCGCTCGCGAGCATTGGAACGCGCAAGCATGATTCCGCTCAATCGCCAACAAATCGCGTGGCGCGCCGCGCAAGACATGTGGGACGGCGCCTATGTCAATCTGGGCGTCGGCATCCCGAGCCTGATCCCGAATTACATCCCGCAAGGCCTCGAGATCGTGCTGCAGGCCGAGGTTGGCATCATCGGCATGGGGCCGACGCCGAAGCCCGAGGATGCCGATCCCGACATCTTCAACGCCAGCGTCCAGCCGACCTCGTTCCTGCCCGGCGGCTCGACCTTCAGCCATACCGATTCGTTCTTGATGATCCGCGGCGGCCATCTCGATCTCGCCATGCTGGGTGCGTTCGAGGTCTCGGCGAAGGGCGATCTCGCCAATTGGAATACCGGCGATCCCGGCACCGCGCCCGCGGTCGGCGGCGCCATGGACCTCGCGGTCGGCGCCAAGGCGATCCGCGTGCTGATGGAGCACACCACCAAGGACGGCAAGCCGCGCATCCTGAGCCAGTGCCGCTATCCGCTGACGGCGGCGCATTGCGTCAAGGTGATCTATACCAGCCTCGCGGTGATCGATGTCACGCATGACGGGCTGGTGGTGCGCGAGACCATTCCCGAGCTCGATTTCGCCGGTTTGCAGGCGGTAACGGAAGCGAAGCTGCACATCTCGCCGGAGTGGCGCGTGCTCGAGGCGCCGGCATTGGTATAATTTTTTTCTGTGAGGTCAGCATGGCGAGAGCGTTGAAGCCGCACGCGAGCGTTTATCCCGTGCCCGAACCCGACCTCACGCCCGAGGACATGATCGCGCGCGCCAAGGCATTGCGGGCGCGGCTGCGCGCCGAGCAGGCCGAGGCCGAAGAAGCCGGCGGCTATACCGAGGGCATGCACCAGGAATTTCTGAAAGCGGGATTCTATCGCATCCTTCAGCCACGCATGTTCGGCGGCTATGAATTCGACATCACCACCTTCTATCGCACCATGCTGGAGATTTCGACCGGCCATCCCGGCGCCGGCTGGTGCCTGACGCTGTGCGCGTCCCATGCCTGGGTGCTGGGCTCGCATTGGGAGGAACAGGGCCAGCGCGAGCTGTTCGGTCCCGACGGCAATTTCTCGGCGCCGCACCGCGCGCCGCCGACCGGCCTTGCGACGCCGGTTCCCGGCGGCTATCGCCTCACCGGCCAATGGGATTATTGCTCGGGCATCCCGCACGCCACTCATTTCGTCGCGGTGGCGCGCGACGGCGGCAGCACCGACCCGGGCGCGACGCTGACCCTAATGGTGCCGAAGAGCAAGCTGACCATCATCAAGGATTGGGGTGGCGACAAGACGCTGGGCATGCGCGCCTCGGGCTCGTTCAGCGTCAAGGTCGAGGACGCGTTCATCCCCCAGGCGCACACCACCTATGGCTATGCGCTGTGGCGGCATGAGGAGACGACGGCGAAAGGCACGCCCGGCACGCGACTCCATGGCAACCCGATGTATCTCGGCCGCACCTCGGGCCCCTATCACATGTCGCTGGTGACGCCGATTCTCGGCGCCGCGCGCGCCGCCATCGACGAATTCGAGGACATCATCACCCGGCGCGAGGCGCGCTTTCCGCCCGGCGTGCCGCGCTATAAGCATCCGGATTTTCAGCGCACTTGGGGCCAGGCGACGACGCTGGCCGACGCGGCGGAAGGCATCCTGATCGCGGCCGGCGACAAATACATGTGGCAATGCCGGCACTGGCAGCAGACCGGCACGCCGATCAATATCGAGGACGATTTGCGCCTCTGGGGCATGGTACAGCATGCCGGGCGGCTGGCCGGCGAGGCGGTCGATATCATATTCGCCAACGCCAGTTCGGCCTCCACCAAGACGGGCCAGAAGATCGAGCGGTATTACCGCGATGTCGGCATGTATCGCAGCCACATCTCGGCGCAGATCCTCAACTTCGCCGCGCCCATCGCGCGCGCCCATTTCCACCTGCCGATCGAAATGTTCGGGATGTGAGCCGCACATATAACCCCTTCACGCCCCCCCGGCGGAAGCCGGGGCCCATGCCAACCATGGATACCGGCCTTCGCCGGTAAGGATAATTCCTTCCCCCTCCTGGGGGGCGTGACGCACCAAAATCCAGCCATGCGACATTTCCGCTTGATTTGGGGGCCGGTGATCGCCTCCAATCGGGCAAAGCTATGATGGTTCGGAGAATGCGATGACCGCCACCAGGAACGACATCGATCAAGGCACCGCCTATGGTCGGAAGCCCGCCCAATCCAACCGGCTGTTGACGGAAGTCGGGCCGGGCAAGCCGATGGGCGAGCTGATGCGGCGCTATTGGCAGCCGGTGGCGCTGTCGGAACAGGCGACGACCCGGCCGAAGAAGGTCAAGGTCCTGGGCGAGGATTTGATCCTGTTCCGCGACCGCAAGGGCCGGCCGGGCCTGGTCTATCCGCGCTGCATGCATCGCGGCACCAGCCTGTTCTACGGCAAGGTCGAGGATGAAGGGATTCGCTGCTGCTATCATGGCTGGCTGTTCGGCGTCGATGGCACCTGCCTCGACCAGCCGTGCGAGCCGGAGCATGGCCTCCATCGCGAGGTCGCGCGCCAGCCCTGGTATCCGGTCGAGGAGCGCTACGGCCTCGTCTTCGCCTATCTCGGCCCGCCGGAGAAGAAGCCGATCCTGCCGCGCTACGACGTCCTGGAAAACCGGGCGCCGGGCGAAATGCTGCAGCAGGTGATCGGCGGTCAAGGCGCGACCGGCGACGACACATATGAGGTGCTGCCCTATAGCTGGCTGCACATGAACGACAATGTGCTCGACCCGTTCCATGTTCAGGTCCTGCACTCGACCTTCACCGTCGTGCAGTTCGTCGCCGAGTTCAAAGTCATGCCGACCGTGGATTTCGCCTCGGTCGAGGATGGCGTCTATTACTCGGCTAATCGCAAGCTCGACGATGGCCGCGAGATGGACCGCATCTCGCATTGGATCAGCCCCAACATCATGAGCGTGCCGAGCATTCGCATGGATGCCGGCCCCTCAACCGGCATGAGCTGGGTCGTGCCGGCGGACGATGAAAGCTATTTCCAGGTCTTCGTGCAGAAGGTGCGCGAGAAGCGGGTATTCGAGCTGCCGATCGACGGCAAGCTGTGGAAGAACCGCACCATCGAAGAAAAGCAGGACGTGCCGAGCGACTATGAGGCCCAGGTCGGGCAAGGCACGATCTCGTTACATTCGGAGGAGCATCTCGCCACCAGCGACCGGGGGGTCGCGTTACAGCGCCGGTTCCTCGAACAACAGATTAAGCTGGTGCGGGACGGCGGCGATCCGGCCGGCGTCAGCTTCGATCCCGAAAAGGCGACGGTCCATGTCCGTTCGGGCAATTTCTTCCACGCCGATAAGGCGCGCGAGCCGGTACCGGCGGAGTAGCCGCGATGCCCCACGCCCCCGCCGGCCAGATCAAGCTCTATTACGAGGAGACCGGGACCGGCTTTCCCATCATCTTCGTCCATGAATACGCGGCCGATCATCGCGAATGGGAAGGCCAGGTCCGGCATTTTTCGCGGCGCTATCGCTGTATCGCCTTCAGCGCGCGCGGCTATCCGCCGTCCGACGTGCCGCAGACCGATGCCGACTACGGCTATGAGCATAGCCGTGACGATATCGCCGCCGTGCTGAACCATCTCGGCATCGCCCAGGCCTATATTGTCGGGCTGAGCATGGGGGCGTATGCGACGTTGCAATTCGGCATGCGCTATCCCGACATGGCGAAGGCGCTGGTGGTGGCGGGCGTCGGCTCCGGCTCGCCCCCCGCGCTCCGCGCCGACTTCGTCAAGAACACGCTGGCCATGGCGGAAATTTATTACCGCGAGGGCAGCGCCAAGGCGGCGGAAAGCGTCGGCATCAGCCCGACCCGGATTCAGCTTCAGGCTAAGGACCCGCGCGGCTATGCCGAATTCCTCGCGCATCTGGGCGCCCATTCCAACATCGGCATGGCACTGACCGGGCGCAATTATCAGGGCAAGCGGCCGTCGCTCGAAGAGTTCGGCGCGGCGCTGGCGCAGTTGCGCATGCCGGTGCTGCTGGCGTGCGGCGACGAGGACGAGCCGTGCGTCGCGACCAACATCTGGCTGAAAGGCGTCATCGCCACCGCCGGCCTGTGGATGGTGCCGCGCACCGGACACGCCATCAATCTCGAAGAGCCGGCGGCGTTCAATCACGCAATCGGCGATTTTTTCAGCGCCGTCGAAAACGGCGCCTGGCGCCGGTAACTTAGCGCGCGCCGATATTGTTGGCCTGGTCGATGGTGGCCCGCAGATTGCTGACGCAATAGGCATAGCGCGCGCTGGCCGGATTGAGGCCGATGGCGGCACAGGCGCCCTCGGCACCACTACCATAATGCATACTGGTACCAGCCATGCCGGCATCGGTCCGGCTCAAGACCGCCGCCTGGGCATAGGGCCGGCGCGGCGCCGATTCCCGCAGGCTGATGACGCATTTGGCGAACGGCCCCTCGCTGGGGTTCAAGCCCATCGCCGCGCAGGCGCCGCGGGCGGCATCCATCTCCCCGGCATACGCCGGGGCCGGCGCCGTAACGCCGCAGGCGGTGACCAATGTCGCTCCAGCCAAAATCAGAAGAATGCGGCGCATGGTTTCTCGTCCTTCGTCTCGATCAATTCGAGCGGTAGACTGCCGATGGGCCAGGCGCGGGGGTATTAAATCATGTTTTATAGGGACGGCGCCGCGCCCCGCGCACGGCGTCAGAGAACGCGTGATCGCAGGAAATTCGCTGCACCGGCGCTTCGTCTAAAATCGGTTTTAAGCGATGGGCGTCGGGGCGCTAGAGTCTGATTCGTGTGGAAGGAATCGATTGGGGATTCCCCGGGGCATCGAATTCTGATTCAAGATGCTGGCTGTGGTGGAGGTCAGCATGGGATGGCGAGAGCCTATTCGAATGATCTGAGGGAACGTGTTGCGG
>DATCDN010000072.1:0-3309 GCA_036510675.1 Allostellaceae bacterium | reverse complement strand
AAGCGCCTCGCCCCAGAACACCGTCGAGAATGCGGCGTCGCGCACGAGATCGCGCAATTGCCCGCGCGAGAACGGCTGGCCGTGGCCGAACGGCGTGCCGTCGACCCGCGCCCAGACGCCGCGCCGCGACGGCGCGACGATGATCGCCCGCCCCTCCGGCGCCAGCACCCGCCACACCTCCTCCATCACCGCGCTCGGATACTCCGCCGTTTCCAGGGCGTGGGCGACGAGGGCGCGGTCGATGCAGCCGTCGGGCAGCGGCAGCATGTCATCGACGACCAGCGCGGTCGCCGAGCGCCCCTCCTGCGGCCACAGCGAGGCCCCCTGTTCGGCCGGCGCGAGCGCCAGCGTGCGCTGCGCCTCGTCGCGGAAGCGGTCGAGATAGGGTCCGCAATAACCCAGACCCATCACCGACAGGCCGGCGCAGCTCTCCCAGCGCGCGCTCAGCACGCGCCCGATCAGCCGGCGCGAGGTCTCCCCGAGCGGCGAGGCGTAGAAGGTGTTGAGTTCGTGGACGTCGAGCGTCATGATCCGGGGCGCAGGATTTCGCCGCGCCAGCATAGCCTGTCGCGTCCCGACACGCTATCAAGCCGGCGCGACGCAAGAGGAGCGGTTATGACGACGCATGTGTTTCAGTTTCCCTGCCTGAAAGACAATTACGGCGCGCTGATCCACGATTCCGGCTCCGGCCGCACCGCGGCGATCGACGCGCCGGACGGCGAGGCGGTAGTTGCGGCCGCCAAAGGCCAGGACTGGCGGCTGACCGATCTCCTGGTCACCCATCACCACGCCGACCACACGCAGGGGATCGCGGCGGTGCGCCAGGCCTTTCCAGACCTGCGCGTCGTCGGCCCCGCCAACGAGGCGGCGCGCATCGGCGGCCTCGACCTGGAAGTCCGAGAGGGCGATTTCGTCACCATTGGCGGGCTGACGGCGCGCGTCATCGAGACGCCCGGCCATACCGCCGGCGAGATTTCCTATATCTTCGACGAGGACGAGATCGCCTTCACCGGCGACACTCTGTTCTCGCTCGGTTGCGGCCGGGTGTTCGAGACGCCGATGGCGGTGATGTGGAACTCGCTGGTCAAGCTGGCGTCCTTGCCGGGCGAGACGCAGATCTACTGCGGCCATGAATACACCGAATCCAACGCCCGCTTCGCGCTCACCATCGAGCCCGGCAACGCCGACCTGGTCGCCCGCGCCGAGGCGGTGAAGGCGTTGCGCGCGCAAGGGCGGCCGACTTTGCCGACGACGATCGCGCTGGAGCTGGCGACCAATCCGTTCCTGCGCGCCGAGATTCCGGCGGTGCAAAAGGCGGTCGGCCTCGCTGGCGCCGATCCCGCGCAGGTGTTCGCCGAAATCCGCCGGCGCAAGGACAATTTCTGACGCCTCGCGGCAGCGGCGCGGCCTCGTCATGCGCGGGCTTGTCCCTGATATCCACGTCGCGCCGCTGCTCGCGAAGGACAGCGTTTAGCTCCTCGGTTCCCTATGGGAACCAGGCGAAAGCTCAACGACGTGGATGGCCGGGACAAGCCCTACCGGATTCACACATCTCGCAGGAGTGCCCATGCTTTGAGCATGGTTTTGAGCTGCAGGTGTCCGTTGAGCAGAACGATGGGTCCTGGTTTGCCGTAGTAACCCGTCCACCCGCCGAGTCGGGCGCAGATCCAGGAGATGAAGGCCAGAGAACCCGGTCGATGCGGGTTCTTCTGCTTCTGGGTCTTGCCTTCGAGGCTTTTGCTGATGGCTTCGAGCGCGGGCGCCTCAGCGGCGTCGATGATGTCGGTGGCGGGCCGGCCAGCCTGACCGTCACGGTCGCGCACCATCTGCAACACCGCGATGGCGGCGATCAGGGTGGCGGCGGCGAGATTTTCGAAGGGTTCGGCGTCGCCGATGCGCAGCGCCTCGATGTTGAAGCCCCTGGTCTTCATCACCCGGAATAACTGCTCGATTGTCCAGCGCTGCCGATAGAAGTCCGTGATCCGCTTGGCGTCGGCGGAGCTGGCGACGGTGTGAGTGGTCAAAAGACGCCAGTGGATGGGCGCGGCCTCGGCCGGCGGGTCCACCTCATAGGCCTCGACCAGGAACAACCTGACGCTTGGCGGCAATCCGGTCGTCAGCGCGACGGAATGACGCTTGGGCCGCTTGATCTCGACCGGGCAGGCGCGCAGCGCGATGCGCGCCTGCCGCGCCGCGCGCCCGGGGATGGCGGGCAGATCGATCGTCTCGCGGCCGAGATCGGCCAGTTCCTCGGTGCAGCTATAGAGCCGCCGCCCATCCGCCAGGAGGCGGTCATGATGGGCGCGGATCAGGACCTCCACCCTCGGCGGCCGGCAGGCGAATTCCTCATAGATGTCGCCCTCACGGTCAGCCACGACCGTCACACTCGCCGCGCCGGCCTCGATCAGGCTTTCGGCCTTGGCCGTCGCCGTGATCCAGCGCTGGCTGTCTTTCTCGGCCAGGGCGCGTTTGTTGCTATGCGGCCTGGCCTCACCGTTCCGACGCAAGAACTCAGCGTGCACAAGGCCCAGCAGGGCTCCGTCGGCCGCATCGACGACGATCTCTGGATGCAGTTGCAGATTGCATTTGTCGCCGTCGTCGCGCAGGCTGGTGGTGTCCTGCAACGCCAAGATGTGACGCCCGGCCACGCGCGGCAGCGTATGTGCTGCGGCGGTCGCGAAAATGGCCGCGGGCGTCACACGTCGATTGCGCAGGAAGCGGCTGATCCGAACTTCTCCGGCGCGATCGCCCCCCAATGGGCGCACCCGCACCCCAGATTGCCCAACCGTCAGCAGGCGCTCCAGAATGAACGCCCCCCTTTTTCCAGTCGCAGGTCGCCAAAGTGACCCAGGGTCTGTAGCATCCCTCGCGCTCCGATTCGTCAGACCGAAAGCGAATCAAATTTTCCTACTCAACGCAACCAAAAGATGTGTGCATGCGGTAGGGCTTGTCCGGGGTATCCACGCCGTTCCGCTCCCGCGAAGGACGGCGTTTAACGCCTCCGCCTCATTTCCTTATGGAAACCGAGTGGTAGTTCGATGGATGACCGGGACAAGCCCGGTCAAGACGGCCGTTGGTTGCCAAGGCCGTTGGTATTACTCGACCTTCTTGAGTTCCTTGAGCTTGCCGAACACCGCGTCGACGTCGATCTTTTCCTCCTCGCGCGGCTTCGGCGTCGCCAATTCGCCGAACACGTCCTGCGCGCTCGACGGCGCGGGACGGGCGGTGGTGATTTCGGCCGGGACCAGGGTCGGCCCCTGCGGCGCCTCGGCCTTCGGCCGGTCCTTGGCGGCGCGGTTGACCTCGAAA